>NZ_RCYU01000001.1 GCF_004166885.1 Streptococcus sp. bf_0095
GATGACCAAGGTCACCTTAAATCTACCGATCCTACAACAGGCAAAGTGATCGAAGGCGATAAGAATGTAACGTATGTATACAAACTGAAGGAAACCCCAGCAGAGCCTAAGAAGGGTGAGGTCATCATCACTTACGTAGATGAAAATGGCAAGGAAATCGAAAAACCTCGTCAAGACACACCAAACTCACCTTATGACACACCATATAACACCACTGAGGAAGGTGAAAAACCTAACACTATCAAGACTCCAGACGGTAAGACCTACAAGATCGTACCGAAAGGTGACTACCCAGTAGGTAAAGTGGATGAAGATGGGCACTTGGAATCATCTGATCCAGTTAAAGGTAAAGTTGACAAACCTAAGTCAATCATCACTTACGTCTATAAAGAAGTGAAGGAAGAGCCTAAGGGTAACGTTTATGTTCACTATGTGGATACAGAAGGCAAGACTATCAAGTCAGATGTGACGGATGAAGACGCTCAACCAGTGGACAAAGACTACGACACAGTGGTAGACAACCGCCCACAAGAGATTGAATTCGAAGGCAAGACTTATGAATTAGTACCTGCAGGTAACTACACAGTTGGTGAAGTGGATGATGAGGGTCACCTCAAGTCAACCGACCCAACAACCGGTAAGGTCATCGAAGGTGATAAGAATGTCACCTACGTATATAAACTGAAGGAAACCCCAGCAGAGCCTAAGAAGGGTGAGGTCATCATCACTTACGTTGATGAAAATGGCAAGGAAATCGAAAAGCCTCGTCAAGACACACCAAACTCACCATATGACACTCCATATAACACCACTGAGGAAGGTGAAAAACCTAACACTATCAAGACTCCAGACGGTAAGACCTACAAGATCGTACCGAAAGGTGACTACCCAGTAGGTAAAGTGGACGAAGATGGGCACTTGGAATCATCTGATCCAGTTAAAGGTAAAGTTGACAAACCTAAGTCAATCATCACTTACGTCTATAAAGAAGTGAAGGAAGAACCAACTCAACCTAAGGGTAACGTTTATGTTCACTATGTAGATACAGAAGGTAAGACCATCAAGTCAGATGTGACGGATGAAGAAAATCAACCAGTTGATAAGGACTACAACACAGTGGTAGACAACCGTCCACAAACAATCGAAAAAGACGGTAAGACTTATGAATTGGTCCCAGCAGGCAACTACACAGTTGGTGAAGTGGATGACGAAGGACACTTGAAATCTACCGACCCTACTACAGGTAAAGTGATCGAAGGCGATAAGAATGTAACGTATGTTTACAAACTTAAAGAAACTCCAGACAAGCCTGTAGAGCCAACCCCAGACAAGCCTGTAGAACCAACTCCAGACAAACCAGTGAATCCAACACCAGACAACCCAGTGAATCCAACCCCAGACAAACCAGTGAATCCAACCCCAGCAAAACCAGTGGATCCAACCCCAGCAAAACCAGTGGATCCAACCCCAGGTAAACCAGTGGACCCAACCCCAGGTAAACCAGTGGACCCAACGTCAGGTAAACCAGTAGAGTCAACACCAGCTAAAGGACAACTTCCAAATACTGGTGAAACTACATCTGTAGGATCAACTGTACTCGGACTAGTTGCAGGACTTGTAGGATTGGCAGCACTTGGACGTCGTAAAGAGGAAGACGAAAAATAATTCTACTTCCTTTGGTGAATGATTGATTTGGCTTCATTCAAAACGGCAGTTCTAATTGGTGACTAGAATAGGCCTTAAAGCCTCGAAAAAGGGGATGACAATCCCCTTTTTCAACTAGTCATACGCTTAACTAAGAAGCATTAAAATGATATAAGACGAGTCTCCCACCATAAACAGTTTAAAAGTTTTATACTGTTTATCTAAAAAAAGGAGGCTCTTTTCTTATAATCAAGAAAGTAAATGTAATTCTAAATTACTTATTTGAAATTAAATATTATAGTAGCTGCTAACCTGATTCAGAGTGATAATCATCTGGAAAAGATCATATAATTGTTGATGAACCGATGATTGATAAAAGCGACAATTCTTAAATTACATATGTAAAAGAGTTTTATTGCCAAAATCTAGATCCTTTATAAAAAGTAGGATAAAAATGAATATCTTTTCAGTGGATAAGTTAAAATTTTTTTGATAGATATTACTATATAAAAAACGCTTTTTGTGGTAAAATAATACAGATCATAAAAGGAGTGACAAAATGGTAGAACCTAAGTATAAACGTATTTTAATTAAGTTATCAGGTGAAGCGTTAGCCGGTGAACGGGGTGTCGGAATTGATATCAAAACGGTTCAAAAGATGGCCCTTGAAATCAAAGAAGTTCATGACCTTGGAATTGAAATTGCTCTCGTTATCGGTGGAGGAAATCTCTGGCGTGGAGAACCTGCGGCGGAAGCAGGTATGGATCGCGTTCAAGCAGATTACACTGGAATGCTTGGAACAGTTATGAATGCCTTGGTGATGGCGGATTCTCTTCAACAGGTTGGAGTAGATACGCGTGTCCAAACAGCGATTGCCATGCAACAAGTCGCTGAGCCTTATATCCGTGGCCGCGCCCTTCGTCACTTGGAAAAAGAGCGTATTGTTATCTTTGGTGCAGGCATTGGTTCTCCATACTTCTCAACGGATACAACGGCTGCTCTTCGTGCCGCTGAAATTGAAGCAGACGCAATCTTGATGGCTAAGAATGGTGTTGACGGCGTTTATAATGCTGATCCAAAGAAAGACAAGACAGCTGTGAAGTTTGAAGAATTAACTCACCGTGATGTCATCAATAAAGGCCTTCGTATCATGGATTCGACAGCATCGACCATCTCAATGGACAATGATATTGACTTAGTCGTTTTCAACATGAATGAGCCAGGGAACATCAAACGCGTTGTCTTTGGAGAAAATATCGGTACTACCGTTTCTAATAATGTAGAAAAATAAGGAAGTTAGAGGAATAAAATGGCAAATCCAATCGTAGAAAAAGCTAAAGAAAGAATGACTCAGTCTCACCAAAGTTTGGGACGTGAATTTGGAAGTATCCGTGCAGGCCGTGCAAATGCAAGTCTCTTGGATCGTATCTATGTTCAATATTACGGAGTTGATACTCCATTGAATCAAATCGCATCGATCACCATTCCAGAAGCTCGTGTGATGTTGATTACACCTTTTGACAAGTCTTCATTGAAAGATATCGAGCACGCTTTGAATGCTTCTGATCTTGGCATTACTCCAGCCAACGATGGTTCGGTTATCCGCTTGGTCATCCCAGCTTTGACAGAAGAAACTCGTCGTGACTTGGCCAAAGAAGTGAAAAAAGTCGGTGAAAATGCTAAAGTAGCGATCCGTAACATCCGCCGTGATGCGATGGATGAAGCCAAGAAGCAAGAAAAAGCTAAAGAAATCACGGAAGATGAATTGAAGAATCTTGAGAAAGAGATCCAAAAAGTAACCGATGATGCTGTGAAACATGTTGATGAAATGACAGCACACAAAGAAAAAGAATTGCTTGAAGTTTAATCATTTCCAGCAGTTTACAGAGGAAATGAACTCAGTTGGCACTGCTGGCTGAGTTTTATTTCCATTAAGGGGCTATTGATGAGCTTTAGCCAGAAAGAAGGAAAAAATGAATACCAACCTCGCACATGATATCGTGGGCCTTGTGACGGATGAGAATGATCGCTTTTACTTTGTCCAGAAGGATGGGCAGACTTATGCCTTGGACAAGTCTGAAGGAGAGCATGCACTTGGAGAATCCGTCAAGGGCTTTGCCTATACGGATATGAAGCAACGTTTGCGTCTGACCACCCTAGAAGTCACAGCCCGTCAGGACCAATTTGGCTGGGGGACAGTGACTGAAGTTCGCAAGGACCTGGGTGTATTTGTCGATACGGGTCTACCCGATAAGGAGATTGTCGTCTCTCTGGATATTTTGCCAGAAATCAAGGATCTGTGGCCGAAAAAAGGCGATAAACTCTTTGTTCGTCTAGAAGTTGATAAAAAAGATCGGATCTGGGGTGTCTTGGCCTACCAAGAAGACTTCCAACGAATTGCTCGTCCAGCCTACAACAATATGCAAAACCAGAACTGGCCGGCCATCGTCTATCGCTTAAAACTTTCAGGGACCTTTGTTTACCTGCCTGAGAATAATATGCTGGGCTTTATCCATCCAAGTGAGCGCTATGCCGAACCCCGTTTGGGACAAGTCTTAGATGCTCGGGTCATCGGTTTCCGAGAGGTGGATCGGACCTTGAATTTGTCCTTGAAACCACGCTCGTTTGAAATGCTTGAAAACGATGCGCAGATGATTTTGGCCTACTTGGAGGGGAATGGTGGCTTTATGACCTTGAATGACAAGTCCTCCCCTGAAGAGATTAAGGCAACCTTTGGAATTTCCAAGGGGCAGTTCAAAAAGGCTCTGGGTGGCTTGATGAAAGCGAAAAAAATCAAGCAAGACCAGTTTGGAACGGAACTAATCTAAGAGGAGCCCTATGCGAAAATCATTTTACACTTGGCTGATGACAGAGCGCAATCCCAAAAGCAATGCTCCGAAAGCCTTGCTAGCTGATCTAGCTTTTCATGAGTCTGCCTTTCCAAAACATACAGATGATTTTGATGAGGTCAGTCGCTTTCTGGAAGAACATGCCAGTTTCTCCTTTAATCTAGGAGAATTTGATGCGATCTGGGAAGAATACTTAGGTCATTAGTAACAGGAGATAGTGGTGAGCCGGGGATGGTCAATTCTCGGTCACTTTGTTATAATAGAGAAAACTTACAGAAATAGAGAGGTTCTTTATTTGAAAGAACATTCAATTGATATTCAATTAAGTCATCCAGATGATCTCTTCCATCTATTTGGATCCAATGAACGTCATTTGCGTTTGATGGAGCAAGAGTTGGATGTGATCATCCATGCACGAACAGAAATTGTCCAGGTCATTGGTCAAGAAGAAGATTGCGAGAAAGCTAGACAAGTCATCGAGGCTTTGCTGATCTTGGTGAATCGTGGTATGACCATCGGGACGCCGGATGTCGTAACAGCTATTCAAATGGTTCGTAATGATGAGTTGGATAAGTTCGTCGCCTTGTATGAAGAAGAAATCATCAAGGATAGCTACGGCAAGCCCATTCGGGTCAAAACGCTGGGGCAAAAGATTTATGTCGATAGTGTCAAGCACCATGATGTGACCTTCGGGATTGGACCAGCCGGGACAGGGAAAACCTTCCTAGCTGTGACTTTGGCTGTCACCGCCCTCAAGCGTGGTCAAGTTAAGAGGATCATTTTGACCCGTCCAGCTGTAGAAGCAGGAGAGAGCCTTGGTTTCCTTCCAGGAGATCTCAAGGAAAAAGTAGACCCTTATCTACGACCAGTCTATGATGCCCTCTACCAAATCTTAGGGAAAGATCAGACTACTCGGATGATGGAACGAGAAATTATCGAGATTGCCCCTTTGGCTTATATGCGGGGACGGACCTTGGACGATGCCTTTGTCATTTTAGATGAAGCGCAAAATACCACCATCATGCAGATGAAGATGTTCTTGACCCGTCTTGGTTTTAACTCCAAGATGATTGTCAATGGAGATACCAGCCAGATTGACCTCCCTCGAAATGTCAAATCCGGTTTGATTGATGCTCAGGAGAAATTGAAGAACATTTCTAAAATTGACTTTGTGCATTTCTCTGCCAAGGATGTCGTTCGCCATCCGGTAGTAGCAGAGATTATCCGGGCCTACGAGCCCATTCCGAATCCAGTCCTCAAAGAAAAACTGGATGTGGAAGAAGAAGCAGAATAAAAAAGGGAGTGGGAAAGAACTCAGACTAATTAAAAAGAGTTCGTTTTCCCACCCCCGCACAGTTGATTAGGTCGTCTTTGGAGCTTTAAAAGCGAACAAAGATGCCAATCAACCACTGCGTCATGTAGTTATTACTATCATACAACGAAGGCTGGACACTTTTTGCCCAGCCTTTTAAATATTAGAAATTAAACCAATTCATCAATTGGTGTGAAGTTGCGTTCTAGACCTTCTGCAACTGGTTGGCTTGTGATATGGCCTTGGTAAGTAGTAACACCTTGGCGCAAGCCTTCGTCGAGGGCGATGGCCTTATGGAAGCCATTGTCAGCCAAAGCTTCGACATAAGGAAGGGTTACATTGGTGAGGGCAATAGTAGAAGTACGAGCGACAGCGCCTGGGATATTGGCAACGGCATAGTGGAGCACACCATGTTTTTCGTAAACAGGCTCCGTATGTGTTGTCACACGGTCTGCTGTTTCGATAACACCACCTTGGTCCACAGCTACGTCCACGATGACAGAACCTGGACGCATTTGTTTAACCATATCGTCTGTCACTAATTTAGGAGCTTTAGCCCCAGGAATCAGGACAGCTCCGATAACAACATCGGCATCACGGACACTGGCTTCAATGTTAAATGGATTGGACATAAGGGTTTGGATTTGATGACCAAAGACATCTTCCAGAACAGCCAAACGTTTAGCGCTGATATCTAAGATGGTCACTTGGGCACCGAGTCCAAGTGCGATCCGAGCTGCGTGGGTTCCAACGACTCCACCACCGATGATGGTAACTTTCCCTTTAGGAACACCAGGTACCCCACCTAGGAGGACGCCAGATCCACCTTCTTGTTTAGTGAGGAAGTGAGCCCCGATTTGCACCGCCATTCGTCCAGCAACCTCACTCATTGGCACCAAGAGAGGCAATTGTCCTTCAAGGTCTCGTACAGTCTCGTAAGCTACCCCAGTTGTCTTGGCAGTCACCATGGCATCAGCTAATTCAGGAGCAGCAGCCATGTGCAAGTAGGTGAAGAGCAAGAGGTCTTCACGAAGGAAGTCGTATTCTTCAGCGAGGGGTTCTTTGACCTTGACCACCAATTCAGCTGCCCAAGCTTCTGCAGCAGTTGCAACGATAGTCGCTCCTTGTTTGGCGTAATCTTCATCGCCAAAGCCAGAACCAAGTCCAGCATTTGTTTCTACCGAAACTTGATGGCCTTTCTTCACCAAGCTTTGTACACCTGCAGGTGTCAAGCCAACACGATTTTCATTGTTTTTAATTTCTTTTGGGATACCGATTAACATGATTATTTCTCCTTACTTAGATATGGGTGTAAAAAGGCCATTGGTGTGAGATTCCTCTCCTAACTCAATGACCTTTTCACTCCTTATCCAACTCTTTTGATTGATTGATTTTATTGTATAGAAAAGTGGGTTAAAAAGCAAGAAAAAATTGAAGTTTCTTTCCTCAAGAAAGTATGGGAAACGAATGGGGGATGAACAAGCTCATTGCTGTTCATGATCAGGACAACCCAGCTTCTGGACGAGTGATGGCCAAATTAGGGATGAAATATTCTCACGAGGAGCCCTACGCGATGCTAGACCTGCATGAAGAAGGGCGAATGGTGACGAGAGTTCATTATGTCCTCACGAAGGAAGAATATTTGGCAGAAAAATGAGTCAGGATATTGACAAAAGGCCACTCTCCATGATATAGTAGATAGGTACTGCTGGTTTAGCTCAGTCGGTAGAGCGCATCCATGGTAAGGATGAGGTCGCCGGTTCAATCCCGGCAACTAGCATAAAAGAAGAGAGAAGCTTAGAGAGGATCTAGGCTTCTTTTTTTGCGAGTCTATCTTTAAAAGTCCGGCTTTTTTCAACAATTTTCAAAAAAACGTTGACAAGCACAGAAATCCGTGGTAAAGTTAGAACAACAAAGAGAAAGGAGAAAACCATCATGAACAAAGTAGATGTTTTGATGACACAATTGAATACACAACTTCTCCAATCTCAGTTGAGTTCCATTTAAAAAATGAATGAAACCCAAGATGGAGGAGTCTGTCTTGGGTTTTTTGTATGCATTTTTGCCTGCCTTAACTGAATTGGTGATAGGCATCAGAAGGCCCAAGTGTGGACTGAGACTGCTCTCAGCTCCTTACTTGGGTTTTTTCTGTGCCAAATTGAAAGGGGAGAAGATGATAGGAGCTTTATGGAAGTACATCTGGGAGCATAAGTGGCTGTATCTCAGCATTGCTGTGGTCCTAGTGATTTATGATTATACAATTTTAATACCGACACAGGTCATTCAACGACTAGTCGACCAGCTGAGCAAGCAGACCTTGACTCAGGCAAGTTTTACGAGAGATATTGCTCTCTTGTTGGGAGCTACTTTTTTAAATTACATTTCTGCTTACTACTGGCATCTGAAGTTGTTTCAAGCTTCGGTCCATTACAAGGCTAGGCTACAGGGGCAAGCTTTTCGTAAGCTCGTAGCCATGAGACGGCCATTTTATGAAAAGTTTCGCTCAGGGGATCTCCTGACTCGTTTTACCACGGATGTAGACGGGATGATGGGGATGGTCGGCTATGGGATGCTGATTGTCCTTTATGGGGGAGGCTTGTTCATCTTTATTATTCCAGCTATGTTCTTGATTTCCTGGCAGTTGAGTTTGATTTCCTTTATTCCTATGAGTTTTCTGGTTTTATCAACCTATCTCCTGGGGAAAAAGGAAGAGATCTATGTGGATGAAAACCGTGATGCCGTGGCTCACTTGAATGATGAGGTCCTAGAATCCATCGAAGGGATTCGGGTTATGCGGGCCTATAGTCGCAAGGAGCGTCAGGTGCGACAATTTCAAGAGCGGACAGAAAGTTTGGCCAAGACGGGCGATAAGATCGCCTCTATTCAAAATGCCTTTGGTCCTTTTGCCCTCTTCTTTATAGGGGTTTCAACCGTCCTTCTTTTGGTCTGTGGGGGCCACTTCTTGAAAACTGGACAGATTAGCTTGGGTCAACTGCTAGGTTTAGAATTGTATCTAGTGGCCTTGATTGAGCCGATGTGGATGCTAGCAGATTTCATCTTAGTCTATCAAACAGCCAAAACATCCCACAAAAAATTGTCAGAATTGGTCGAAGAGGATGATGACTTGGAAAGAGATGGGGACGATTGGCTAGAGGAACTGAATGAGGTAGTTTTCGAAAACTATTCTTTTACCTATCCGATGGCGGAGAAGGAGAGTCTTTCGCAGATTTCTTTGCAGTTCAATAAAGGGCAAACCATTGGGATTGTGGGTCGAACAGGAGCAGGAAAGACAAGCTTGGTCCGTCAATTCTTACGACAATACCCACTTGGGCAAGGGACATTTACCATTAATGGGGAGCCCGTTGCTCGTTACGTGAGACGCTCTATTGAGGAAAAAATCGGTTACGTCTCTCAGGAACACATCCTATTTTCGAAGTCTATTTTAGAAAATATTTCCCTTGGTAAGAAGGGAGCTAGTCAAGAGGAAATCATGGATGCTATCGCTCAGGCAGCCTTCGCAGATGATTTGGAACGGATGTCGGATGGCCTGGATACTTTGATCGGAGAAAAGGGAGTATCCGTATCGGGAGGGCAGAAGCAGCGGATTTCTCTGGCACGTGCCTTTTTACGTGATGCCCAGTTGCTCCTCTTGGATGATTCTTTATCCGCAGTGGATGCCAAGACGGAACAGGCCATTATTGAGACCATTCAAAGAGAGCGACAAGGAAAGACAACCTTGATAGTCTCCCACCGTCTCTCAGCTGTCCATCAGGCAGATTGGATCCTTGTGTTAGATCAAGGACGGATTTTAGAAGAAGGAACAGCTAGTGATTTACTGGCTCAAGAAGGTTGGTATTATGAACAATACCAACGGCAACAAAGACAGGAAGGAGAATAAGATGGGTATTTTAAAACGACTATTACAAAAACTATCCCTTTTTCCTGGTATTTTTGGGCTAGGTTTCATCTGTCTTTTGCTGGCAACGATTTTGTCAGATCTATCGCCATTTATTCTACAAAAAATGATTGATGGTCCCTTGACAGCCTTGAGTCAGGGAGGAGAGTTAGGAGCACTCTATTCTATGGGTGTCCTCTATCTGATTGTTTTGGCAGTGGGTCAGATTTTCAGTTATATAGGCAATCGGGTTTTGATCCATGGAGGCAATAAGGTAACTGCACAGCTACGCGATCAAGCCTTCCTCGTGATGCAACAACTACCGATTTCCTACTTTGATGACAAGCCAGCAGGGAAAATTGCTACACGAATTGTTAATGATACAGAGACCTTACGGACTCAATTTTACAATTCCTGCATGTATTTGGTGATTCATTTGATGCGTTTCTTCTTTATCATGGGAGTTCTCTTTACTATCAATCCCATGATGGGTCTCCTCTTATGCTTGATTTTCCCTATCTTTTACGGGATTCAGGCCTTGTATAAGCGCATGACGGACAAGCCCATGAAGGACTTCTTTGATTCCAGAAGTGAAATCAATACCCTGGTAAATGAACTGCTTCATGGAGCGAGTATGATCCAACTTTACGGACAAGAAGAGCGCGTGATTGAGGAGTTTGATCAGACGACTGAGAAGATGACTGTGGCTAATGATCGTTTGGTCCTAGCAGACTCCATTGCCTCTTGGACCCTGACAGAATTCTTGAAATACATCGTCATTGCAGGAATTTTAACCATTGCAGGCCTATCCTACCTTGGTGGGGATTTGGGGATGACTGCTGGTTTCTTGTTTATCAATCTCAATTATGTTATTCAGCTCTTTGATCTGATGGCCAATTTGATTCGCCGTCTTCCGGATATCCGACGCTCTCTGGAAACAGGGGAGCGGGTCTTGACTTTCCTAGACGAAAAGGTAGAGGCAGATGCAACAGAAGAGATCAAAATAGACAGGGCAGCTGTGGAGTTTGATCATGTCACTTTTGCTTATGAAGAAGGCAAGCCAGTTCTGAAGGACATTTCCATCCAAGCTCATCCGGGTCAAACCCTTGCCTTGGTTGGCCATACCGGTTCGGGTAAATCCTCCATTATGAACTTGCTCTATCGTTTCTATGATCCGCAGGAGGGGGAAATCCGGATCGACGGCCAGAATATTCGCCATTTCTCTAGAGAGAGTCTTCGCTCCCATATGGGAATTGTCTTACAGGATCCCTATCTGTTCTCAGGGACCATTGCTAGCAATGTGGCCATGAGTCTAACAGATATCGACCGTGATCGCGTCTTGGATGCTCTAAAACAGGTCGGTGCCCTGCCTATGATCCAGAGATTAGAAAAGGGAATCGACCATCCAGTGGTTGAAAAGGGATCTGCCTTCTCAAGCGGGGAGCGCCAATTGATTTCCTTTGCGCGGACCCTCTACATGAACCCGAAAATTTTGATTCTGGACGAAGCAACCTCCCACATTGATACGGAGACAGAGGAGATCATTCAGAAGGCTATGGCAGTCCTGCAAAAGGGCCGGACGACCTTTATTATTGCCCACCGCTTATCGACCATTCAAGATGCAGATCAGATCTTGGTTCTATCAGAAGGGCGCATTGTCGAACGTGGGCAACATGCAGACTTGATTGCTCATGGTGGCATCTATGCCCAGATGCAAGCTATCCAACAGACGGTTGAATAAAAGGGCATTCTTCAAATAGTAAAAGTAGCGTGTATTCTAGTATATACGCTATTTTTATGCTATAATTGAAATGATAGTGAGGTGATCCAAGATGTATATTGAAATGGTTGATGAGACCGGTCAAGTCTCTGAAGAAATGATCAAACAAACCCAGGAAATTTTAGAATTTGCTGCAAAAAAATTGGGCAAAGAAGACAAGGAAATGGCAGTGACCTTTGTAACCAACGAACGTAGCCATGAATTGAACTTGGAATACCGGGACACGGATCGCCCAACGGATGTAATCAGTCTGGAATACAAACCAGAGATGGACATTGCTTTTTCAGAAGAAGATTTAGAAGACCACCCAGAATTGGCAGAGATGATGGCTGAATTCGATACCTATATTGGAGAGCTTTTTATTTCTGTAGACAAGGCGCGTGAGCAAGCAGCTGAGTATGGTCATAGCTTTGAGCGCGAGATGGGCTTTTTAGCAGTGCATGGCTTCCTTCATATCAACGGTTATGATCACTATACGCCGGAAGAAGAAAAGGAAATGTTTGGCTTACAGGAAGAGATTTTGACAGCCTATGGACTCACAAGACAATAAACGAAAATGGAAAAATCGAGAACTGATTGCCAGTCTTGAATTTGCTTTAACAGGGATTTTCACAGCCTTTAAAGAGGAACGAAATATGCGTAAGCATGCACTTTCAGCTGTCTTAGCGATTGTTGCAGGCTTCCTTTTTGGCATTTCAGCAACAGAGTGGCTCTTTCTACTCTTAAGTGTTTCTTTGGTCATTGCCTTTGAAATCATGAATTCTGCTCTTGAAAATGTAGTGGATTTAGCGAGCAATTACCACTTTTCCATGCTAGCTAAAAATGCCAAGGATATGGCGGCAGGAGCAGTTCTCGTTATTTCGGGCTTTGCCTTGGTGACAGGTCTTATTATATTTGTGCCCAAGTTGTGGGCTCTAGTATTTGGATAAGAGGGAGACTTCCCTCAAGAAAGGAAACTATGACATTTAAATCAGGCTTTGTAGCCATTTTAGGACGTCCCAATGTCGGGAAGTCAACTTTTTTGAACCACGTCATGGGACAAAAAATTGCCATCATGAGCGATAAGGCGCAGACAACGCGTAATAAGATTATGGGAATCTACACGACCGATAAGGAACAGATTGTCTTTATCGATACCCCAGGGATTCACAAACCCAAGACAGCGCTTGGAGACTTCATGGTAGAGTCGGCCTATAGCACCCTTCGAGAAGTCGATACCGTTCTCTTTATGGTACCAGCAGACGAGCCACGTGGGAAAGGCGATGACATGATCATCGAACGCCTCAAGGCTGCTAAGGTGCCGGTTATTCTGGTGGTCAATAAGATCGACAAGGTGCACCCTGACCAACTCTTGGCGCAAATCGATGACTTTCGTAGTCAGATGGACTTCAAGGAAATTGTGCCGATTTCAGCCCTTCAAGGAAACAATGTTTCGCATTTGATTGATATTTTGAGCGAAAACTTAGAAGAAGGTTTCCAATATTTCCCTGCTGACCAAATTACAGACCACCCAGAGCGTTTCTTAGTTTCTGAAATGATCCGCGAGAAGGTCTTGCACTTAACGCGGGAAGAAATTCCCCACTCTGTTGCCGTAGTGGTGGATTCTATGAAGCGGGATGAAGAGACAGATAAAGTCCATATCCGAGCAACCATCATGGTCGAGCGCGATAGCCAAAAAGGCATTGTCATTGGAAAAGGTGGGGCCATGCTCAAGAAGATCGGAACCCTTGCGCGTAAGGATATCGAGCTGATGCTAGGGGATAAGGTCTTCCTAGAAACCTGGGTCAAGGTCAAGAAAAATTGGCGGGATAAGAAATTGGATCTTGCTGATTTCGGATACAACGAAAAAGAATATTAAGAAGAGGTGGGCAGAAGCCTGCTTCTTGTTTTTGAAAGGAGTTCTATGCCTGAATTACCAGAAGTAGAGACGGTCCGACGCGGTCTTGAGAAATTAATTCTTGGAAAAACCATTCAGTCAGTGGCAGTAAAGTATCCAAAGATGATTCAGACGGATCTGGATGCTTTTCGACAAGATCTCCCAGGTAAAGAAATTCGGGCCATGGGGCGCCGTGGGAAATATCTCTTGTTTTATCTGACGGATCTGGTCCTCATCTCGCATTTGCGGATGGAAGGCAAGTATTTCTTTTATCCAGACGAAGTCCCTCTTCGCAAGCATGCTCATGTCTTCTTTCATTTTACAGATGGTAGCACTCTGGTCTATGAAGATGTCCGCAAGTTTGGGACCATGGAAGTCATCACACCTGACCTTGTCGACAGCTACTTTTTGGCGAAAAAGATTGGTCCAGAGCCGACAGAAGCGGATTTTAAAGAACCAGCCTTCCAAGCAGCTCTTAAACAATCAAAGAAACCCATTAAATCAGCTCTTTTGGACCAAAAATTAGTGGCTGGTCTGGGCAATATCTATGTAGATGAGGTCCTTTATCGAGCCAAGGTTCATCCAGCCCGTTTAGGTCAAAGCTTGACTGCTAGAGAAGCCAAAGCCGTTCGCAAAGAAACAATTGCTGTGCTGGCTCAAGCTGTTGAAAAGGGTGGCTCCACCATTCGCTCTTACAGCAATGCTTTTGGCGAGGATGGCACCATGCAGGAAGAACACCAGGTCTATGGGAAAACAGGCCAGCCTTGTTTGCGCTGCGGGACACCGATTGAAAAAATTCAGCTGGGGGGACGCGGAACCCATTTTTGCCCTCACTGCCAAAAGGAGAACTAGATGGCGAGAATCATCGGATTAACAGGAGGGATTGCTTCAGGGAAGTCGACTGTGACCTCCTATTTGAGAGAAAAGGGGTATCCTGTCATTGATGCTGATCGAGTGGTCCATGACTTGCAGGCACCAGGTGGAGAACTCTATCAAGCTTTGGTAGATCATTTTGGAAGGGACATCCTTCTAGATACAGGAGACTTGAATCGTCCTGCTCTGGCTCAACGCATCTTTTCAACCCAGAAAGAGATTGCCTGGTCCAACCAAGTACAAGGGGACATCATTCGCAAAGCTCTGGCGCGAGAACGGGACCGACTAGCTGCAACAGGAGACCTCTTTTTCATGGATATCCCCTTGTTAATCGAGCAAGGATATCTGGACTGGTTTGACCAAGTCTGGCTGGTCTATGTGACGGAAGATACTCAGTTGCAACGTCTAATGGAAAGAAACGCCCTAACGGAGGTCCAGGCGCGCGATCGTTTGGTAGCCCAGATGCCTCTAGATGAGAAAAAAGCTCTTGTCGATCTCGTGATCGATAACAATAGCCAGCGTGATCACCTCTATCAGGAAATCTATCGGGCTTTAGAACAAATAGAAAGAAGATGATCCTATTTCACTGGAAATCAATTGGCGTAAAAATCTTTTTATTGCCTGGATTGGCTGCTTTTTCGTAGGTGCCAGTCTTTCATTGGTGGTCCCTTTTATGGCTCTTTTTGTGGAGGAGTTGGGGGTAAAAGGTCCGGCAGTTCCTTTTTATGCTGGGATTGCAGTCGCCTCCTCCTCTTTGACTTCCGCTCTAATGGCCCCAATCTGGGGGAGTTTGGCGGACCGTTATGGTCGGAAACCCATGATGTTGAGAGCCTCGATTGCCATGACCTTGACCATGGGAGGAATTGCTTTTGTCCCCTCCGTCTTTTGGTTGTTGCTCCTACGCTTATTAAATGGTGTCTTCTCAGGCTTTGTCCCTAACAGCACGGCTCTCATTGCTAGTCAGGTGCCAAAGAATCAATCTGGATACGCTCTAGGAACCTTATCGACGGGAACTGTTGCCGGTACCTTGATGGGCCCCTTGTTGGGAGGATTGATTGCAGAGCAATTTGGTATGCGGAATGTCTTTCTCCTCGTTGGTTTTTTCCTCTTTCTCGTCTCTGTCCTGACTTGGTGGGGCATTGAGGAAGACTACCAACAAATATCCAAGGAGGAGCACCTTTCAAGCTGGGAATTATTGACTTCTATCCAGCATAAGGACATTTTACTGGGTCTCTTTTTGACCAGTATGACCATTCAGATGATCGGTCAGTCCATTTCTCCCATTCTTCCACTCTATGTAAGAGAGCTTGGCCAGAGCGACAATGTTATTTTTGTATCTGGGCTGATCGTATCAGCGATGGGGATTTCTAGTATCCTGACATCGGGATGGATGGGAAAGCTCGGGGATAAAATTGGCAACCATCGCCTCTTACTTTTAGCTCTTCTCTATAGTGGTATCCTCTATATCTTCTGTGCCCTTGCTCAGACCCCTTTTCAATTAGGCTTTCTTCGTTTCCTATTTGGGATTGGGACAGGAGCCTTAATGCCCGGAGTGACGGCTCTCTTAAACCGCATGACTCCCAAGGAAGGAATTTCTCGGATTTTTAGTTACAATCAACTCTTCTTTTATATAGGGGGAGTTCTTGGTCCCATGATGGGCTCTAGTATTGCTATGCATGTCAATTACCATTGGGTATTCTATGGGACTGCTATCCTAGCCTTTATAGATTTGGCCTTCCTTTTATTCATCTTTAGAAAGTATTTGAAAGTGAGAGAAATCAGTGCGCATTAAAGTACAACTAACCTGCACGAGCTGTGGTAGTCAGAATTATTTGACAAGTAAAAATATGAAGACCCATCCTGAAAAAATTGAAGTTTTGAAGTATTGTCCTAAAGAGAGAAAAGTGACATTACATCTTGAAACGAAATGATTTTTATGGTAAAATAGATAAGATTTTAAGGAGTTTTTTAATTATGACTAAACCGTTGATTACTATTTTATTGGTACTATCTGTATTAATTGTTATTGCTATCTTCATGCAACCAACTAAAAATCAATCTAGCAACGTATTCGATGCAAGCTCAAATGACTTATTCGAACGTTCAAAAGCTCGTGGATTCGAAGCAGTCATGCAACGTTTAACAGGAGTCATGATTTTCCTTTGGTTACTGATTGCGATGATTCTAATGGTATTATCCAGTAAATAAGATAGGCTTAGACATTGTCTTTGCCTATTTTTTCATCTATGGGTCGTTTGATAGGGAGTTTGTCACTTGTAAAGAAATCTCTCTGAAAGAAAGAAAATAAAGGAGGCTGGGTGACCAGCACAAGATATGAAAAGTAAAATTATTGATTATTTAAAACAGGAGGGAAAAGCTCAGGTTGATCAATTGGCTCAAGCCATTGGGAGTACTGACGCCAAAGGTTTTCGTGAACTGATTAAGACCATTTCGCTGATGGAGCGACGTCGTCAACTAACCTTTGAAGAAAATGGTTTTTTAAGTCTCCTTGATGCCAAGCCAAAAGGCGTCATTACTGTGAAAGGGATTTTCCATGCTCATAAGAGTGGCTTTGGATTTGTCAGCTTAGAGGGGGAAGAAGAGGACCTTTTTATTGGACGAAATGATGTCAACCATGCCATTGATGGGGATACAGTTGAGGTTGTAATCACCAAGGTCGCCGATCGGCAAAAGGGGACCGCGGCAGAGGGGAAAATCATTGATGTCTTGGAGCACAGCCTCCAAACAGTCGTCGGCCAAATCGTTTTGGATGAGGAAAAACCCAAATATGCAGGCTACATCCTTTCAAAGAATCAAAAGATTAGTCAACGCATTTACGTGAAAAAACCTGCCCTACAATTAGAGGGAACGGAAGTTCTCAAGGTAGCTATTGAACAGTATCCAAGTCGGAAGCACAACTACTTTATAGCCTCAGTACAAGATGTGGTTGGGCATGTGACAGATCCTGGGATCGATGTCTTGGAAGTTTTAGAGTCTATGGATATCGTCTCAGAATTTCCAGAAGCAGTCCTCAAAGAAGCAGAAAGCATCCCAGACCAGCCTAGTGAGAAGGATATGGAGGGACGTTTGGACCTTCGAGATGAAATCATCTTTACCATTGATGGTGCCGATGCCAAGGACTTGGATGATGCGGTTCACATCAAGCGCTTGGAAGGTGGGAATTTTGAGCTTGGCGTTCACATAGCAGATGTCTCTTATTATGTAACCGAAGGTTCTGCCTTGGACAAGGAAGCCCTCAACCGCGCGACCTCTGTCTATGTCACAGACCGGGTCGTGCCCATGTTACCTGAGCGTCTATCAAACGGGATTTGTTCCTTAAACCCTCAAGTGGATCGCTTGACCCAATCAGCCATTATGGAGATCGACCAGCGTGGTCGGGTCCTTCGCTACCAGATCACCCAAACGGTCATTAAAACGACTTTCCGTATGACCTATAGCGATGTCAATGAGATCATTGCTGGGGACCAGGAGAAGCGTGAGGAATACCAAGCTATTGTGCCAAGTATCGAAGCCATGGTTGCTCTTCATCAGATCTTAGAAGGAATGCGGGAAAAACGAGGAGCTCTGAACTTTGATACCAGTGAAGCAAAAATCCTAGTCAATCCTCAAGGAAAACCAGTAGACATCGTCTTGCGCCAACGTGGGGTTGCAGAACGGATGATTGAATCCTTCATGCTGATCGCCAATGAGACAGTAGCAGAGCATTTTGCCAAACGAAAACTTCCCTTTATTTACCGGATTCACGAAGAACCCAAAGCAGAGAAAGTGCAAAAGTTTATCGATTATGCTTCTAGTTTTGGCCTTCCAATTTATGGGACAGCTAGTTCCATGAGTCAGGAAACCTTGCAGGACATCATGAAGAAGGTAGAAGGGGAACCCTATGCTGATGTCTTGTCTATGATGTTGCTTCGTTCCATGCAACAAGCGCGTTATTCCGAGCACAACCACGGCCACTATGGGCTAGCAGCTGAGTTCTATACTCACTTCACCAGTCCGATTCGCCGGTATCCAGACTTATTAGTCCACCGCATGGTGCGAGAGTATGGAAAAGATTCTGAAGTGGCTAGTCATTTTGAACAGGTCATTCCAGATATTGCTAGCCAATCCTCTAGTCGGGAACGCCGCGCCATTGATGCCGAACGGGAAGTAGAAGCCATGAAGAAGGCAGAGTACATGGAAGACTATGTTGGCGAAGAGTACGATGCTTTGGTGTCCAGTGTCGTCAAGTTTGGTCTCTTTGTTGAATTGCCAAATACCGTAGAAGGTTTGATCCACATCACCACCTTACCTGGTTTTTATCATTTTAACGAGCGAGATTTGACCTTGCGTGGGGAAAAATCAGGCGTGACCTTCCGTGTCGGTCAGGAGATCCGAATCAGGGTCGAAAGAGCGGATAAGATGACTGGCGAGATTGATTTTTCTTATATCCCAAGTGAGCTGGATTTGATTGAAAAAGTCACTAAAACATCGGGTCGTAAAGATCGAAATGGACACTCTAAGCGCGCTTCTTCTAAGAAAGAAGAACGAAAGCAAGGAGGCATTAGAGAGAACAAGCGCAAGCATTCTTCAAAAGACAAGAAGAAAAAGAGTAAGAAATCTTTTTACAAGGAAGTAGCTAAGAAAGGAGCTAAGCATGGCAAAGGGCGAGGGAAAGGTCGTCGCACAAAATAAGAAAGCAAGCCACGATTATACAATTGTTGAAACCATTGAAGCAGGAATGATCCTGACTGGTACAGAAATCAAGAGTGTTCGAGCAGCTCGTATCAACCTCAAGGATGGATTTGCCCAAGTCAAAAATGGGGAAGTCTGGCTCAGCAATGTTCATATTGCTCCCTATGAGGAAGGCAATATCTGGAACCAAGACCCAGAGCGCCGTCGCAAACTCTTGCTGCATAAGAAGCAAATTCAAAAGTTGGAGCAGGAGACTAAAGGAACAGGGATGACTTTAGTTCCTCTTAAGGTTTACCTTAAGGATGGCTATGCCAAGCTCTTGCTAGGCTTAGCCAAAGGGAAGCACGATTATGACAAACGTGAATCCATCAAACGGCGGGAACAAAATCGGGACATTGCTCGTGTCATGAAACAATACAATACGTGTTAAAGTAAGAAATAGGAACAGCTGAAGCAAGAGTCTAAAACTGTTCCTATTTTTAAATTTCTTTTCTTGAAACCGCTTGCATTTTTATCTGGATAAGGGTATACTGAAGGTAGCGTTGGTATAGTTGTTTTTCGTCGGCTTGAAAATGATTTTCTAGCCTCTTTTGTAGTCATAAAGGAGATCGACTATGAGAAAACTACTGGTCAAACTGATGATTGCTTTGATGGCCTTTGCCTTGATTCCAGTTCAAGTTGCGCAGGCCTGCTCAGCCTTCATTGTTGGGAAGGAACTCACGACAGATGGTTCCATGCTCTTTGGGCGGACTGAAGACTATCCTTATGCTCCCGATGGTGGTCGCCACAATAAAACCTATGAAGTGGTACCTGCCAAAGACTATAAGGATGGAGATATGTTGGAGGACGAATCCAACGGCTTTGCTTATCCCCACTTGAGTCATGAAATGAAATATACCGCAACTTATGATGCAGCCCATGGAGATGGTTCCAACGGGAACTTCGGAGCACACGGCTTTAACGAAGCAGGCGTTTCCATGACTTCTACCGTATCTGCAACCCCACACGATAAGATTTTGAAAGCAGACCCACTGGTGAAAAATGGCTTGGCTGAAGCTGCTATGGTGGACTTGGTTCTTCCACGTGTCAAAACAGCTCGTGAAGGAATTGAGTTGGTTGCCAAGGTACTTGATGAAAAAGGATCTGCCGAAGGAAACATCATTGTCGTAGCAGATAAGAATGAACTCTGGTACATGGAAATCCTCTCTGGTCACCAATATGTAGCCATTAAATTCCCTCAAGACCGCTATGCCATCTTTGCCAATACCTACTATCTAGGACATGTGGATTTCAAGGACAAGGACAATGTCATTGCTTCGAAAGATGTGGAAGCAGTTGCTAAAAAGGCAGACCACTACAAGACTGATAAAGATGGTAACTTCCATATTGCAGACTCTTATGGTCCAGATGAATATACCGAACGCAACCGCTCACGGACCTATGCAGGGATTACCTTGATGGATCCTAAAGCGGACATCAAATATGATGATAAGCACTTTGACCTTTTGCGCAAACCAACGGATCCTTCTAAAAAGTATAGTCTAGAAGATGTTTTCGCTGAACAACGGAACCGGTTCGAACACCTCAAACAATACACACCAGATGACTTGGTGGAACCAGGTAAAGAAGTCGATACCAATAAATACAAATATGCTTTGGGAAATGAAAACGTCATTAACGCCCACGTATACCAAATTAAGAAGGACTTGCCGACTCCATTTGGTGGTGTCGTTTGGTTAGGTCTCGCTCAAAGCCGGAACACGCCTTATGTGCCATTCTATGGTATTGTCAACGATACCTATGGTCCGTTTAAGGTACGTTCTGCCAAGTACGATCCAACTTCTTGGTATTGGGCTGTTTGGCATATTGACCAAATGGTCATGAAATACCCAGACCTCTTTGGCAACAGCATCCAAGAGAAGTGGAAAGAAATGGAAGAAGGCTGGATCAAGGAACAAGCTGCTTTGGATCAAAAATACAGTGGACTCACTGATGACCAAGCGAAAGCTACTGCAGACGAAGTAACAAGTGACTCACTTAAACGTGCGGAAACCATCTTCAAACAAATCAAACAAGTTGAAAGTGAGATGGAAGATAAGATTCGTACAGAAAAAGGTTTGGAAGCAGACTTTGTATATGATGGCTACAACAAGGCCAATCTGGTAGCAGCAGCCCAAGCTGAAAAAGATGCATCGAAAGAAACAGATAAGAAGGAAGAAACAGCTTCTAGTCAATCATCTAGCAAGGCAAGTGATTCAAATAGCAGTCTATCTGCCATCTTAGGAGTTTTAGCTCTTGCAGGATTTGGCTTGGCAGGTTTCTACTTTAAAAAATCAAAAAAGAATGAAAATGAAGAATAAAAAGACAGAGACTGTTAGATCAGCATCCTGTCTCAAATAGATTCTAAAAGAGTGGAATAGAAGTCTTCGCAAAAGAAGCTTGCAATTCCACTCTTTTTATTGTTATTTGCATATAATTTTTGTATGATAAAGATAAATAGAAAGAAGGAGAATAGATGGATGTCTGAAAAATTGATTGCCTATAAGCGGATGCCCTTGTGGACCAAGGATACCATGCCTGAAGCAGTCCAAAGAAAACACAATACCAAGGTAGGAACTTGGGGAAAGATTACTGTCCTCAAAGGAAAACTTAAGTTTATCGAGCTGACAGAAGATGGGGAAGAAGTAGCTAGCCATGTTTTTGAAGCAGGTGCGGATAATCCTATGGCACAACCTCAAGCTTGGCACCGTGTAGAGGCCCTTACAGATGATGTGGAATGGTTCTTGGAATTTTACTGTGAGCCCAAAGATTATTTCCCCAAAAAATATAATTGTAACCCCGTCCATTCGGAAGTGCTAGAAGCCATGGAGTCCCTTTCTCCAGGGAAAGCCTTGGATTTAGGGTGTGGACAAGGACGAAATGCTCTCTTTTTGGCCCAGCATGGCTTTGAAGTGACAGCAGTCGATCAAAATGAATTAGCACTAGAGATTCTACAAAGTATTGTAGAACAAGAAGATTTGGAAATGACTGTGGGGCTCTATGATATTAACTCGGCAGCCCTAACGCAAACCTATGACTTGATTGTCTCAACAGTTGTCCTCATGTTCTTGCAAGCGGACCGCATTCCAGCGATTATTCGAAATATGCAAGACCAGACCAATCCAGGTGGCTATAACTTAATCGTTTGTGCCATGGATACAGAGGACTATCCTTGTCAGGTTCCTTTCTCCTTTACATTTAAGGAAGGCGAGCTAGCAGATTACTACGAAGATTGGGAACTCATTAAATACAATGAGAATCCAGGGCATCTGCACCGACGTGATGAACATGGCAATCGGATTGCCTTACGCTTTGCGACCATGTTAGCAAAGAAAAAATAAATAGCTCTCTAGACAAGGAGACCCTTACAGTCGTCCTTGTCTTTTTATGTCTGAAAACCTTCTGAAAATACTTGATTTTTTACAGAAAAGGAGTAGACTGTTAGTGTATCTTACAAGAATTTTGAGGAGAAGCGCGTGAAACTCTATGTTCAACTGATGATTATCTTTACCATCTCTTTAATCGGGGAAGGGATATCGACCCTCTTTCATTTGCCGATTCCAGGAAGTATTATTGGCTTACTGATTCTATTTCTTTGCTTGCAGTTTAAATGGCTTCGTATCCGCCATGTGAATCTGGTCGGATCTTTTCTCTTAGCCAATATGACGATTTTATTTTTACCTCCAGCGGTTGGGATTATGGATAAGTTTGATGTCATCAAGCCCTATTTATTTCCCATCATTTTGATTATTCTAGGGGCTATCATCATCAATGTAACCCTCATTGCCTTAGTCGTCGGTTTTATCAAGACTCGGTATGAGGGGGATTATGAAGGAGGTAAGAAATGATGGAAAGTTTGTGGTCTAATCCTCTCTTTGGGATTTCTTTATCGGTCTTTGCCTATCTGATTGGGATGATGATTTTTCGTCGCTTCCCCCATCCCATCACGACCCCTCTCTTAGTTGCTACAGTGTTGATCATCGCCTTCTTGAAGCTGACAGGGATTTCCTATAAGGCCTATAATGTTGGGGGAACTTACCTTAGTAATTTGATTGTGCCTTCAACGGTTGTCTTAGGTATTCCCTTGTATAAGAGTTTCCATTTGATGAAGCACCATGCCAAGAGTATTCTTTTAAGTAGTTTTCTAGCAGTAGTGGTCAATACAGTTTTCACAGCTGTCTTGGCTAAACTTTTTGGGATGAAGTACTTTCTAGCTATTTCCCTCTTTCCTAAGTCTGTGACAACGGCCATGGCAGTGGGGATTGCTGAAAAAATGCAGGGAATTACTACCATTACCCTGGTTGTCGTTGTAGCGACAGGAATCCTGACCAGTGTGCTAGGACCAACAATTCTTAAATTCATAAAAGTAGAGGATCCTGTTGCCATTGGTTTGGCCCTTGGGGGTACAGGTCATGCGGTGGGAACTGGTACAGCCTTTCAGTATGGTCAAGTAGCCGGAGCTATGGGAGGCTTGGCAATTGGGATAACTGGCGTTTTCTACGTCTTTGTAAGTCCCCTTGTGGCGAGTCTTATTCTTTCTTAAAAAGGATGATAGTGGTCAGAAAAAGCTCGGAAGAAGTTCCGAGTTTTTTATTGTGCAGTTAGATAGAGAAGGTAACTGATAATTTGAAGGTCAAATAATTTTCAGATAGATTACTAATTGGTTACAGTCCTTGTAAGCGCTTGCCAAACCTTAGATCAAAAGGTATACTAAAAGAGGTTATACGGTTAATATCTAGTTAAAGGAGTTCAATATGAAGAAACGTTATGCTCGATCAGCCTTGGGCTTGATCACTGCTCTCTTCCTCTTTGCCCAACCGGTAGAGGCCTGTACAGGTTTTATCATCGGTAAGAAGTTAACAGCAGATGGGAATGCTTTGTACGGACGTACGGAGGACTTAGAACCGAACCACAATAAGAACTTTGTGGTTCGAGAACGAACTTATAACAAAAAGGGAGATGTTTTTGAAGATGCTACCAATGGCTTTAAATATGAGCTTCCGGAAGTAAGTTATAAATATACGGCTGTCCCAGATGTTACCCCAGAACAGGGTGTATTTGATGAAGCTGGTTTTAATGAGCATGGTGTGTCCATCTCAGCGACAGTCTCAGCTTCTGCGAATGAGAACATTCAAAAGGTTGATCCTTATGTAGAAGATGGCTTGGCTGAGTCTGCTCTCACCACTGTCGTTCTTCCGAGTGTCAAAACGGCTCGTGAAGGAGTCGAGCTCATTGCCAAAATTGTGGAAGAAAAAGGGGCGGCAGAAGGAAATATTGTGACGATTGCGGATAAGGAAGGAATCTGGTACATTGAGATTCTTTCTGGTCACCAATATGTAGCGATTCTCTTCCCAGAAGATCGCTATGCAGTCTTTCCAAATACCTTCTTCTTAGGACATGTAGATTTTTCAAATAAGGAACGGACTATTGCCTCCAAGGATGTTGAAAAAGTGGCCCGTGATGCAGGAACCTATAAAGAAATCGATGGGCAGTTCCATGTATCTCAATCCTACAACCCTCCTTTGCATGAGGCAGATCGTTCTCGTGTTTGGTCTGGTATTAAGTCACTGGATCCAGATGCAGATGTGAACTACGATGACGAATATTTTGACTTAATGCATACAACGGATCGGAAATTGACGCTTCGAGATGCGATGAATCTCCAACGCAATCGGTTAGAAGGAACAGACTTCAAACCTCAAGATCAAATGGAGTTAGATGGAAAAGGGATCCCAGAAAAAGGGAAATTTGATGAAGTCTATAAATACCCGATTTCGAACCCGAATGTCATGGAAGCCCATATTTTCCAATTAAAGGACAATGTTCCGGATAGTGCTGGTGGGGGAACCATGTGGTTAGCGATGGGAAGCCCACGAAATGCTCCTTACCTGCCTTACTATGGCAATATCACCAATACCTACCAAGCCTATCAAGAATTAGGGACAGCCTATAATCCCCAATCTTGGTATTGGACCATGTCTCGCATTAATGATTTAGTTGCCAAATATCCTGATTTGTTTGGAGATGGAGCCATCCGTACTGAAATGGAACGCCTAGAATCTCAATGGATGGCTGAGCAAGAAATCAGTGATCAAGAACAAATTGCCCTCGCTTCACAGCCAGAGCAGGCGAGCCTAAAAGCGACAGAAACGAGCATGACTCGGGCTCAAAAGACCTTCGATCGTCTACAAGAAATTCGTCAAGAAGCAGAAGAAAAGGTGATTGCTCAATATGGACAAGGTGCTATTGACGATTTAACAGATGAAGAAGATGCAAACCAAGAAGAAGAGATCAATTTGGTACCATTTGATTATGACTTCGTCATCACGATTGGCTTAGCCCTTGTGACAGTGTTAGGACTAGGTGTCTACTTTATTCAATCAAAGAAAGCAAAGGGAGGTAAGAAGGATGAATAAGTTTCAACGAATATTGCTCTTCCTATTTCTGGTCTTAGCAGGGATTGGGATGGAGTTTGAGCTAGGCTCTCTCTCTCAACAAGAGTTTAGCCAAGTAGCAGGAAGAGATTTGGTTTTAAACCTGCTCGTTTTAGCGGTGATTGTCGTTCCTCTTTATCTCTTTATTAAACGACTTGCAAAAAGATTTGAGGTTCCTCTGCTTGTTTTGTGGGCTACCATGTTTGGCGGTGCTTTTGTTGCTGGCTGGCTCAGCTTTTCAGGGAACAGCCTCATTGACCATTTCAATAGTCATCTCATTCAGGATGTTAGTACCTTTAATAAATGGACAGATGCTTTGACAGCTCCTTTTGCTGAAGAATTTTTCAAAGCTCTAGTGGCCTTCTGGATCCTCTTGATTTTGGGTCGTAAGGATTTGAAATCGATTTTAATTGCCGGCTTTGGATCTGGTCTTGGTTTCCAAATCATTGAAGATCTAGGTTATGTGGCGCGTCAAACGCGATCTGGAGACCTCTCAGCAGTAACGGAGGCGGTGAACCGCATTTCTGGTGGCTTAGCATCTCATGCAGTCTACACAGCTGTTGTATCTGTTGGTGCTTTTCTCATCTTATCTCAATGCACCAAGCAAAAAGAAAAGCTCTTTGGTCTTTGGTGTGTGGTTTCCACGGTGGCCAATCACTTCTTATGGAACTCCCCATTCTATGAAACAGATCATCGGGTTAATATTTTGGTAGGCTTGCTCTTTGCCTTCCAAGTAGGAACCTTTATTGAGGTCGTTCTCTTTGCTCATAAAAATCCGAATCTAAACCTTTTAAAGAAAAACTAAGGAAAGATTCAGTAGGTATCATACATGAAAAAGCTTAGAAACTTTTGTTTCTAAGCTTTTTTTCTAGATTTTATTTGCTTTCTTCTTTTTTCTTTAGACCAAAGAAGGCTAAGACGGATGTCAACAGAGCGAGCATGTAGATAGCAGGAGAGTCGGAAGTTCCTGTTTCTGGTAGGGTAGCAGAGCCCGCTGTGAATGTTTTAGCGACTGTCACTGACAAGTGATGGTTGTTGGCCTTGATCTGTGTATCGTCTTTAGCAGATGTTAAAGTATTCTTTGTTTGGCTAGCTAGTTGATTAGGAGAATTCGTACCAACTAGAGCTGGAATGTATGTTTGATCCATTTTACCGGTAGATGGATTAGTTGGTTGAGCATTTTTACCGGTAGATGGGATAACTGGTTGGTCATTGCTTCCTGGGTAGGACTTTAGATTAGCAGGATCTGTTCCTTGTTTGATTTCCTCAATATCTGTCACACCATCTCCATCTGTATCTTTGCTAGCAGAAATAGAAATGGTACGAGAATTTGGATTGATGGTTGCATAGGCTGTGAGATCTGCCTTAGCAAGGTAATCTGCAAAGGCAACGTCCATGGAAGGACCTTCCTCACGAGCTCCACCTAACATGGTGTAGCCATCCCCTCCTGCTGCTAAGAAGTCATTGGTAGTCAAGTAGTAATCTTTAGCTAGGTTAAGAGGTTCATATTGACCGGTTTCTGGATTTTTAATTTCGATATAGAGGACGCGTTTTTCAGCTGGTAGGGTTGTATCGTAATAAACTTTTGCTCCAGAAACTTGGAGGAAGCCTCCGCTTGGTTCAAGAAGGGGTTGTCCGTTTTCGTCAAGAACAGTTTTGCCATCTTTTTCTTGTAAAATAGATCCAAGAGATTTAGCAAACATATCAGCAATATTCTGACCGGTTACTTTAATTTGAGAGATGGTATTCCCAAATGGAAGAACAGCAATGACGCTTCCTTTGGTGATTGGCTTGTCTTTGGCAATGGTCTCGCGCAAGCCACCACCGTTGGTTACAGCGAGGTTAGTCTTATGACTAAAGCCGGTTTGACCGTATTCGTAGAGGGCATCCGCTACGACATTTCCAAGGTTGGTCTCGCGGACACGGACATTTTCCCGTTGACCATTTAGTTCTACAGGACTATTGTCACGAACGACTTTAGCATTCTCAGCATCGTATTGTTCTTTGATCTTTTGGACCATGGCAGCTACTTTGGCATTTGGCACTACATTTTTAGTTGAAGCTGCTGAAATTTGTTGAGGATTTCCAAGCAATTGGTTGGCTTGGTAGGTGATTTTACCGATATTGTTCAGGTAGCTACCGGTTTGGTTATAGGTTACGTTGTCTCCGTAAGTGGTTGATTGAACAGTATGGGAATGCCCGTCAATAACGGTGACGCGTTTACCTTTCAGTTTTGCATTTTTAGAAAGTTCCTCAGCTAAAGTAGAGCCCCGCCATTCGACTGGAGTGGTTGTATCCACACCTAAGTGAGCAAGGACAACGTAGTTTTTGTAAGTCTTGCCCTCAGCAGTAGCGCGTGCTTCAATCTCATCAATGACCTTGTTTACTTCTGAAATAGGATCTGTGAAAGTAACACCTTGGACATTCTTAGGGTGGGTTTTAGTGGCTGTTTCAGGCGTTGTCACTCCGATGACCACAAACTCATCCCCAACAACATTCTTATCTTTATCGACAATGGTGGAAGCTTCAAATAAGCGAGCACCGTTGATGTAGGTGTTGGAACTGAGAAGTGGGAAGTTTAAGATTTCTTTGTATTTCTTAGCCTCATCCAGACCAAAATCGAACTCATGGTTTCCGACTGCCATGGCATCGTAGCCAATTTCGTTCAAAATTTTAGCTCGTTCTTCACCTTTTGAACTATTTGAAATCGGTAGTCCTTAGAAGGCATCCCCAGCATCTACGACCAATGTAGATGGATTTTTCGCCCGTTCTTCATCGATGACTGCTGCTAATTTAGCATCTCCAATCACACCCTTTTCTTCGACGATCCGACCATGAACGTCGTTGGTATGTAGGATATTTGCTTCAGGCAAGTCAGCTGAATTCTCTGTAGCACCTTTTGAAGTAGCTGTACTGCCTTCTGTTGAAGCAGGAGTAGCATCCGTAGCATTTGTTGAAGTAGCAGCTACTTCAAGGTTAGTTTCAGGAGCTGTTTGCTCATCTGCAGCTACCTGGGAAGCTAGGAAGGCAGGAGCAAGCATTAAGATTGGTAAAAGAAGTTTCTTCTTTTTCATAAACGGTCCTCTTTTCTATTTCGTTCCATACTAAATATTATAGCTAAAAAGGAAAGAAAAGAAAAACGTTTTCTGACACTTGGGCAAATAATCTTGTGTGAGCATTGATGTTTCAGCTAGTTGGCCTTATCCATAAAAAAAGAAAACTTTCGTTTTCTCATTTTCTTATTCAGTTATAGGTTGGTTCCAAGTGGTAAAGTCAGTCACACTTAATACGACCGTTGCGATTTCGATTGGTTCTTCTTTTGCACCAGTTGACAACCATTTCGTGATCACGGCTTCAATCGTAGCTGCAAAGATCTCAACAGCATACTTATAAGGAATTTGGAATTTATTAACCAAATGGTCTTTGGCGTGTGGAGTATCGTCAAGAAGTTGCAGGGTGAAATTTTTCATTAGAAAATGAAACTCTTGATAATCCATCTGCATTAAGGCATAGATAAAGTCATAATTATCTTGAATATATTGAAGTGAGGCGAGAAAATTTGCTCGATTGACAGTGCTTGTAGCGAATAGTTCTCCCAACTCGCCTAAGAGTTCAGATTTTAGCTGGTTGAACATATCTTGTTTGTCTACATAATGGAGGTAGAAAGTACCTCGATTAATGCCTGCTTCCTTTGTTAATTGGCTAATTGTAAGGCTTTCAAGTGATTGTTCAAGAAGCAGGCGTGATAGGGCGCTTCGGATAGCATTTTTAGAATTCGTTTTTCTCTTTTTTCGGGTCATAGTTCCTCCTTTATCATGTAGTTTGGTATAAATATTGTTCACTAATCATCATATTATACAGAAATCAAATTGAATCATCAACAGAATAAAATTTTAGTATCATTCTATAAGTCTAAATAGCTTAAAATCAGGTCTTATTCTTATACTGAGAAAGCCGTTTTGGAAGGATTATAAAATTTTTTCCCAGATCTACTATCAAAAGGGCTATTATATAAAAATGAAAGAAAAACTTGAAATATCAGTTATTTAAACGCAAATAATCATTCATACTTATTTGTTATTATATCACAAACTAAGGAGAGGAGGGCAGATGATGCTTGGAGATTTCTATACCAGGAACTAGATAAGATCAAGCGTTTCCTTGTCTATTTTTGCATAGAAAAGTATTAGTTTTTGCTCCAAATTTCTCCATAAGTTCGTGCCTGTCATAAGCTGGTTCATTTCAGGTATTATAGTCGTTTTAAGAGATTGATTATCCTTGGTCTTCTGGTAAAAAAGGACTATAATAAAGATAGAAACTTGTGTTTAAGTGGGAGAAAAGATATGGCTTATATTGAGATGAAACATAGTTACAAGCGCTATCCATCAGGAGAAACTCACATTATTGCCAATAAAGATGTTACTTTTGAAATTGAGAAAGGGGAATTGGTCATCATTTTAGGGGCATCTGGTGCAGGAAAATCAACGGTTCTCAATATTTTGGGAGGTATGGATACCAATGATGAAGGGGATGTTTTAGTGGATGGGAAAGCCATCTCAAGCTTCTCCTCGCACCAACGAACGGATTATCGCAGAAATGATGTTGGCTTTGTCTTCCAGTTTTATAATCTCATCCCTAATTTGACAGCCAAGGAAAATGTTGAGTTGGCTTCTGAAATTGTTTCTGATGCCCTAGACCCTGAACAAGTCTTGAGAGAGGTTGGATTGGGAGAGCGATTGAACAATTTCCCAGCCCAGCTATCTGGTGGGGAACAACAACGGGTAGCTATTGCGCGCGCAGTGGCGAAGAATCCTAAGATTCTTCTTTGTGATGAACCAACAGGGGCTTTAGACTACCAAACTGGCAAACAGGTTTTAAAGATTCTTCAAGACATGTCTCGTAAGAAAGGGGCAACAGTGATTATCGTCACCCATAATGCTTCCTTGGCACCAATAGCCGATCGTGTCATTCAGATGCATGATGCCCAAGTAAAATCGGTGACCATCAATAACACTCCACTAGATATCGATAACCTAGAGTATTAGGGAGGTTGTTCATGAAGCAAAAAGTATATTGGAAAGATTTATTCCATTCCTTCACTAGTTCCAAAGGGCGCTTTATATCCATTTTAACGCTGATGATGCTGGGTACCTTAGCCCTGGTCGGTTTAAAAGTAACGACCCCAAATATGCATCGAACTGCCCAAATCTTTATAGACCAACAAGAAATGTTGGACCTAGCTGTCATGGGAGATCTTGGTTTGGACAAGACTGACCAAGAAGAGCTAAAAGGATTGACGGGGGCCAGCTTGGAGTTTTCCTATCTGACAGATGTGACGGTTGACGGAAAGGACGAAGCTGTTCGACTCTTTTCTACTCCAGAAACCATTTCACGCTTTCAGCTGGCTTCAGGACGGATTCCGCAGAAGCAAGATGAGGTCGCTCTAGCAGCATTTTGGAAAGATCGTTACCAGATTGGGGATCAGATAAGGATACATGAAAAAGCAGGAAGTCCATCTGTTCTAAAGACAAAAAACTATCGAATTGTTGGATTTGTAAAGTCTGCTGAGATGTGGTCCGAAAAAGACTTGGGACAAGCTAGGAGTGGGAGTGGTTCCTTGGATGCTTATGGCGTCCTCTCAAAAGAAGCCTTTACTAGTCCTGTTTATAGCCTTGCTCGGATTCGGTTTGATGATTTGAGGGGGCTCAATCCATTCTCAACTAGCTACCAAGATCGTCTGGCCTCTCATCAAAAGGACCTGGAAAAACTCCTAGCTGGAAATGGTCAGGAGCGCTATCGAAAACTGCAGGCTGATGGGAAACAAAAGATCCAAAAAGGACAAGAAGAACTTGATGCTGCAAACAAACAGTTAGTAGACGCAAGTGAAAAAGCAGGTCAAGCACAGACACAATTGACGGAGCAATCCAATAAACTGAATCAACTGTCTACACTCTTGCCCCAGGAAGAATTAGAAGCGAGACGACTCGAGTTAGCAGAAGCCCAAAAGCAACTAGATCAGCAATTGGTCAACATACAGACAGGTGAATCAGAACTAGCAACTAAACAGAAGGACCTTGAAAAGGCCAAGGAAGAATTGGAGAATCTAGTTCTACCAAACTATCATGTTTATGATCGAAAAACTATTCCAGGCGGACAGGGTTACCTCATGTATAGTAATGCCAGTGCCAGTATCTCCGCGGTAGGCAATCTATTTCCTGTGGTGCTCTACGCAGTCGCTGCCATGGTCACGTTTACAACCATGACTCGTTTTGTCGATGAAGAGCGGAGCCATGCGGGCTTGTTCAAAGCCTTGGGCTATAGAACAAAAGATATTTTAGCAAAGTTCCTCTTGTACGGCTTGGTTGCTGGAACAGTTGGGACAGGCATCGGAACTCTTCTCGGTCATTATGTTTTATCAGGAACCATTTCGCAGATTATCACTCAGGGGATGGTCGTAGGAACTAGTCAACAGTATTTTTATGGATCCTATAGCATTTTAGCCTTGGGGCTCTCCCTTCTTTCTAGCGTCTTTCCAGCTTATCTAGTTGCTAGGAGAGAGTTGAAGGAAGAAGCCAGTCACCTCCTTCTTCCAAAACCACCAGTTTCTGGATCCAGTATTTTGCTCGAACGGCTTTCGTTTTTGTGGAAACGTTTGAGTTTCACCCAAAAGGTGACCGCTAGAAATATTTTTCGCTACAAACAGCGGATGTTGATGACGGTATTTGGTGTTGCTGGTTCGGTTGCTCTTCTCTTTGCGGGTCTGGGAATTCAATCCTCAGTCGGTGGAGTACCCCAACGCCAGTTTGGGGAAATCCTCAAGTACGATATGATTCTCTCGACCAAATCCAGTCTGACAGACGAAGAGGAAGAATCCTTGAAGAAGCGCTTGAAGCAAGCAGATATTAAAGAGACAGAAGCCATCTTTACAAAACAAGTGGAGGCTTCTTATTCTTCCGGACGTGGAAAACAAAGCTTGACCTTAATGGTGTCCTCTAAAGACAGCTTGGAACCCTTTATCAGTCTCCGCTCAGAAGAGGGAAGACTCGACCCATCCAATGGGGCGGTGATTACCAGTAAATTAGCGCAGCTGGCCAAGGTGGGCGTTGGGGATGACTTGCGGATAGATGGGCATACGATTAAGGTGGCTGCGATTACCGAAAATTATGTAGGCCATTTTATCTATATGAATCAAGCGACCTATCAGAAAACCTATGGAAGAAGCGCTAAGCACAATGCCTATTTGGTCCGATTACAGTCTTCTTCTCAGCAGTTCGTTCAAAAGGTTAGTCGGGACATGATGGACGAAGGGGCGGTGCTTGCTGTTACGCAAAATACTTCCTTGATTACTCTCTTCAATTCTGTAGCCCAATCATTGAATAAGACCATGATGATTTTAGTTCTGGTATCCATTTTGCTAGCCATTGTTATTTTATATAATTTGACCAATATCAATGTGGCAGAACGAATCCGTGAGTTATCAACTATTAAGGTACTCGGCTTCCATCATCAAGAAGTCACCCTTTATATTTATCGAGAAACCATCCTCTTGTCTCTTGTAGGGATAGGATTGGGTTTGCTAGGAGGCTTTTATCTCCATCGCTTCTTGATTGCTATGATCGCCCCAGATGCCATTCTCTTCTATCCGCGGGTAGCCCTTGGTGTCTATCTTTATCCTATCGCTGGCGTCATTCTGATCCTAGCTATCTTAGGAATCTTGGTCAATCATCATCTTCGCAAGGTAGACATGCTGGAGGCTTTGAAATCTGTTGAATAAAAAAGAAACTTCTACCCTAGGGTGGAAGTTTTTTAGAGCTTTGGTATAATGAGAGAAGGAGAAGAGACATGACAAAAATTGCTTTGCTTTCGGATATACATGGGAATACAACTGCTTTAGAAGCTGTGCTTGAAGATGCCAAGCGTGCAGGTGTGGAAGAATACTGGCTATTAGGGGATGTTCTTATGCCGGGGACTGGTAGACGCCATCTCTTGAATCTTCTTGAAGAATTGCCCATTACCGTACAGATTTTAGGAAATTGGGAAGATAGTTTGTGGCGAGCGATGAAGGGATTGCTAGATCCATCAAGGGCTAGCCACCGCTATTTGATGCGCCATTGCCAATATATTCTTGAAGAGATTCATCCAGAAGAAATAGAGGCCATGCAAAGTCTGCCCATGCAAGTGCATCGGGAAGTTTCTGGCTTAAGAGTGGGCATCACCCATCATTTGCCGAACAAAAACTGGGGACGAGAATTAATTCATATAGGGGACCAGAAAGATTTTGATCGCCTCGTAACCAATCCCCCTTGTGATATAGCAGTCTATGGCCACATCCATCAGCAATTTTTCCGATATGGAAGTGGCGGAGAGCTTATCCTTAATCCGGGTTCCATCGGACAACCCTTCTTTTTGCAGGCCAATCTTCGAAAGGATCTCCGGGCCATGTATGCCATCCTGGAGTTTGATGACATGGGCTTGAAAGATGTTGACTTTCGACGGGTAGCCTATGACATTGAGAAAGAACTCCAACTCGCCAAGGATGTGAAACTCCCTTACTTTCAAGTTTACTATGAAAGTTTAGTCAATGGGATTCACCATACCCACAATCATGAGCTTCTACATGAAATAGCCCAGCGAGAGGGACATGATGTAGAAGTAGATGCATGGTTGAGGGACTTTTTTAACTAGTGTAACAGTTGACATTACAACAAATAAGGGTATAATAGACTAAAAGAAAGAACTTTACCGTCGGAAGAATAAATGTACCTAGTTACTGATGGCTTTAGACCCAGTTTAAGACATCCCTATCTAGATGGAAGAGAGGAGTATCCATGCAAATTTCAAGTCGTTTTACTATTGGAACCCATGTATTAGTCATGATCGCTTTAAAAGGAGACTGTACCAAAGTGACCAGTGATATGATTGCTGGCAGCGTCGGGGTGAACCCTGTCATTATTCGGAAAACCTTGTCCCAATTAAAAAAGGCAGGCTTGATCCATGTAGCGCGTGGAACAGGTGGGGCCGAGATGGCCAAAGAATTGGAAGACATAAGTTTGTTAGATATCTACCAGGCGGTTGAATGCCTTGGGAAGACTGGTCAATTATTTGGTTTCCACGAGCACCCAAATCCAGCTTGTCCGATTGGAAATAGCATCCATGGCGTCCTAGATGGGAAGCTGGAAAAGATTCAATTGGCCATGGAAAAGGAAATGGCTCAGACCAGTCTCAAAGAAGTGGTGGAGCAAACCAAGAAACAGATGGAGCTAGCAACCGTTTCTTGATTTGAGTCTGTAAGAAACTTGAAATAAAAAAGCCTTTCAGTATAGACTGAAAGGCTTTTTGTGTTCATTGAGTAAAATAGCAACACTCCTTCTAGCTTTACTTCACTAGGGCTACGAAGCTGACTAGAATAAATCCAATTGCAAAAATCCATGTCCAGTAACGATTAGGAATGAACATGAAGGAAGAACGATCGCGAAAAGCAATGCGTTGTCCTGTTGCTTCATCAATCATATACCGCACTTGATCGGAAACAAATTTTTTTGTCAGTAGATAATTAATGCCAGCAGCAAATATGCCCCAAACACATCCAAAAATAATGCTATCATTTTTTTCGTTTATATTAAGATGCAGAACTGAATAAATCACATTTGCTAAAAATGCTCCGATGATGAAAGCAAGGGGAACGAGCAAGCCTTTACCACGCCAAACAATCATAAAACAATCTCCTTATTACTAACTTAATCAAAATAGAGCAAGTCTTTGCTAGTTTCGGTAAAGAGGCCAAAGCCATCTTTTGTCACATAGCCACAGTCTTCAATCCGAACACCGACTTTTCCAGGAATATAGATACCTGGTTCGACAGAGAAGCACATGCCTTCTTCGATGACCATGTCATTTCCTTCCATGATAGAAGGAAATTCATGCACATCCATCCCAATGCCGTGTCCGAGGCGATGGTTGAAGTATTCGCCGTAACCTGCTTTTTCAATGACACTGCGAGCAGCGCGATCGACGTCGTGAGCCGTCACACCAGGTTTGATCATATCCAGAGCAGCTTGTTGAGCTTCTAAAGTTAAGTGGTAGATTTCTTTTTTGAAGTCATCTGGTTTTCCAACCGCAACGGTACGAGTCATATCGGAAGCATAGCCGTTCACCATACATCCCAAGTCGAAGAGAAGAAGAGCATCCTTTTCAATTTTGTTGCTTCCAGGGATGCCATGAGGGTTGGCTGCATTGTTGCCGGTTAAGACCATGGTTTCAAAGCTCATTTCGTAGCCCAAGCGTTTGATGCCAAAGTCGATCTCTGCGACGATATCAGTTTCAGTTTTTTCCAGAGAGATGGCGTCAAATCCCATGTTGACAGCCTTATCCGCATATTGACCAGCAACTAACATTTTTTGGATCTCATCAGCAGATTTGATCAAGCGCATGCGGTTAATCCGAGGGCTGAGATTGGTAAATGTTGCTTGTTCAAAGACTGAACGAAGTCCATGGTATTTGGTCAAAATCAAATTATCAAATTCCAAAGCGACTTTTTTGGCTTCTGGATTGGCGCTAGCTCCTTTGATTTTTTCCCAAGGATTTTCAGAATCCACATAACCAACCACTTGGAAATCCACAACAGCAGTCGCCCGTTCTACCTCAAGAGCAGGAACAAACAGAAGTGGTTCATGGTCTGGATAGACAAATAGGAAGAGCTGACGTTCGTGAGGATCGCTATAGAATCCTGTTAAGTAGTTGATAGTGACAGGGTCAGAAACTACTGCAATATCCGTTTTTTCGGTTTCAAGAAATGCTACAATTTGATCTAATTTAGACATAAGCTACCTTCTTTCTATTGATAATATTTTGTCAAATTTTTCCTAAAAAATCAAGAGTTTGCAAAAAGATGTTAAAATGCTTGAAAGTGTTTACAAAAAGTGATAGAATGGTTGTTATAGAAGACTGAAAACGAAATTTTCAATAAAGAAAGGAAGTATTATGAATACAGACGATACTGTAACCATTTACGACGTTGCCCGAGAAGCGGGTGTCTCAATGGCAACTGTTAGCCGTGTCGTGAACGGAAATAAGAACGTTAAGGAAAATACTCGTAAAAAAGTATTGGAAGTCATTGAACGTTTGGACTATCGTCCGAATGCAGTTGCTCGTGGACTTGCGAGTAAGAAAACCACAACGGTAGGTGTTGTGATTCCAAATATTACCAATAGTTACTTCTCTACTTTAGCTAAAGGAATTGATGATATTGCAGAAATGTATAAATACAACATCGTCCTTGCCAATAGCGATGAAGACGATGATAAAGAAGTTTCTGTTGTTAATACTCTATTCTCAAAACAAGTCGATGGGATTATATTCATGGGCTACCACTTAACAGAAAAGATTCGTTCTGAATTCTCACGTTCTCGGACGCCGGTGGTCCTTGCTGGGACAGTCGATGTCGAACATCAATTGCCAAGTGTCAATATCGATTACAAGCAAGCGACAATAGACGCGGTTACACTATTGGCTAAACGAAATAAAAAGATTGCTTTTGTAAGTGGCCCCTTAGTGGATGATATCAACGGTAAGATTCGCTTGGCTGGTTACAAAGATGCTTTGAAAGCAAAAAAATTGTCTTATAGTGAAGGCTTGGTCTTTGAGTCTAAATACCGCTATGAAGAAGGCTATAACTTGGCTGAACGCATCATTGCGTCCAAAGCAACAGCAGCCTTTGTGACTGGGGATGAATTGGCAGCAGGTTTGCTCAATGGTCTAGCTGATCAAGGTGTGAAAGTACCTGAAGATTTTGAGTTGATTACCAGTGATGATTCACAAATTACTCGTTACACCCGTCCAAACCTTTCAACTGTTGGCCAACCACTTTATGACTTGGGAGCTATCAGTATGCGGATGTTGACCAAAATTATGCATAAAGAAGAATTGGAAGAAAGAGAAGTTCTTTTAGCCCATACCATCAATCATCGTGGGACTACTAAAAAGTAAAAACCAAGAGGCTGGGACAAAAGTCCTAGCCTCTTAACTGTCTTTGGATTGTCGAGCAAGACTCAGTGATTGAGTGAGCTCTACTACGCTGATTTCATCAGCTTTTACAGAGCTACTCAACTGTGAGGAGGTGGGACGACGAAATCGAATTCTAACGAGTTACCGATTTCTGTCCCACTCTCTTTTTCTTGTCTCTATATGAATCTCCGGTAAAACTTGAAGGGGTCTGCCAAATCGGGTATAATAGAGGGTATGAAAGTTTTACTGTATCTTGAAGGAAAATCCGTTTTACAAAAATCAGGGATCGGTCGTGCCCTCCAACATCAGATGCATGCCTTGGATTTGGCTGGGATTCCCTATACGACAGATATTTTAGGAGATTATGATGTGGTCCATATTAATACCTATGGTCCTCGGAGTTTGTTACTCTTACATGCTGCCAAACGTCGGGGGAAAAAGGTCATTATGCATGGGCATTCCACACGGGAAGATTTCCAAAATTCATTTATCGGGTCCAATTTGTTTGCTTCCTTATTTGGCAAATACTTGGCTCACATGTATAAAAAAGCCGATTTTATTATTACCCCTTCGGAGTATTCTAAGCAGCTGATTCAATCCTACGGGGTCAAGACTCCTATTGTCGCTGTTTCCAATGGGATCGATTTGTCTAAATATAAAAAAGATCCTAAAAAAGAAGAGGTTTTTCGGAAGCACTTTAATATCCAAGAAGGAGAGAAGGTCGTTCTATGTGCGGGTCTCTACTTTAGACGAAAAGGGATTGAAGACTTTGTAGAAGTTGCTCGTCGGATGCCAGATGTCCGCTTTATTTGGTTGGGATCGATTAATAAATGGTTGATCCCTCGCGCTATTCGTCGTTTGGTAGAGAAAGACCATCCGAGCAACGTGGAATTCCCTGGCTATTTTAAAGGAGCTGTTTTCCAAGGGGCCATGACGGGTGCGGATGCCTTCTTCTTCCCATCTTACGAGGAAACGGAAGGGATTGTTGTCCTAGAGGCCTTAGCGGCTCACCAGCATGTCGTCCTCCGGGATATTCCAGTTTATCATGGTTGGGTGGACCAAGAGTCGGCAGAATTGTGTCATTCGGTGGATGAATTTGTGGACTCTCTTGAAAAAGTCTTGTCTGGTCAAGTGGATAAGCGAGATGCGGGAGACCGGGTCGCTCAAAGTCGCTCAATTGATTTGGTAGCCGATCAACTAGTCAAAGCCTATCAGCAGGTATTGGAGATGTAATATGCGTATTGGATTATTTACAGATACTTATTTTCCGCAGGTATCGGGGGTTGCGACCAGTATTCGAACCCTAAAAACGGAATTGGAGAAGTTGGGACATACTGTTTTTATCTTTACGACGACGGATAAGGATGTCAACCGCTATGAGGACTGGCAAATTATCCGCATTCCAAGTATCCCTTTCTTTGCTTTTAAGGATCGGCGGATTGCTTATCGAGGGTTTACCAAGGCTTTGGCCATTGCCAAACAATACAAACTGGATATGATCCATACACAGACAGAGTTTTCTTTAGGACTACTCGGAGTTTGGATTGCTAAGGAGCTTCGGATTCCAGTGATTCATACCTATCATACCCAGTATGAGGATTATGTGCGTTATATTGCTAAGGGGATGGTTATCCGACCAAGTATGGTCAAATACATCGTCCGTGGTTATATGAATGACTTGGATGGGGTAATCTGTCCAAGTGAGATCGTCTATGACCTCTTGCTGAAATATAAGGTCAAGGCTGAAAAACGGATTATTCCAACAGGAATTGAGTTGGCAAAGTTTGAACGACCTGAAATCACGCAAGTGGAGACGCAAGCCCTTCGTGAAAAATTAGGAATTCAAGAGGGTGAAACCATGCTCTTGAGCTTGTCACGGGTTTCTTATGAAAAAAATATCCAAGCAGTTATTGCGGCATTGCCTAAAGTGTTAGAAGAAAATGTGCATATTAAATTGATTGTGGCAGGAGATGGGCCTTATTTAGGGGATTTGAAAAAACAGGTGCAAAAATTAGGCATCGAACAGGCTGTGATCTTCACAGGGATGATTCCACCGAACGAAACAGCCCTTTACTATAAGGCGGCAGATTTCTTCATTTCTGCTTCAACGAGTGAGACGCAAGGTCTTACTTATCTGGAGAGCATCGCTAGTGGGACCCCCTTAATTGCTCAGAAAAATCCTTATTTAGATAATGTGATCAATGATCGGATGTTCGGAATCTTGTATGACCAGGAAGAAGATTTGGCTGCAGCTATTTTAGAAGCGACCATAGCCACCCCAGAGAAGGATGAGGCTAAGTGGGAGGAGAAGCTGTATGAAATTTCTTCTACAAACTTTGGTCGCAGGGTCTATGAGTTCTATCTAGACGCCATTATTTCGAAAGATTTTTATAATGAGCGTCATCCTGAGGAAAGTCGTACCAAACGGGTAACCAAGTCCATTGTGAAAATTCCACAAAAGGTCATCGCTATGCCAGTGAATGGGTCTGTGCGAATCATGAAGGGATCTTTTAAACAGGTCAAGAAAATTCGTCATATCACCAAGTTGTTGGATTAGCCTTTATCCAATAAGCAAGGGGCCTAAAGAAGGGCTTCTTCCTTATTGGATGGGAGTTTTTTTCTCTTGCAAAAATTTTCAATCGTGCTATAATACTAGTCAGAGACATATCAAATCTAGGAAATCTGATAGAGAGCGCGTGGAGCTGGAAATCGCGTAGAGGATGGATTTGGGACTACTCGAGATACTTTTATGCAAACATAAAACGGTGGCCACGTTAGAGCCAATCAGAGGTGAGACTCTTTTTGAGTGTCATAAATGAAGGTGGAACCACGTTGCGACGTCCTTTTTGGATGTCGCTTTTTGTTTTTCTTGATTTAAGACTACAAAATAAGGAAACACTTCTGTTTTAGAAATAATAGATAACCAATATAAGGAGAACATCATGATTAAGATTACTTTCCCAGATGGCGCTGTTCGTGAATTCGAATCTGGCGTTACAACTTTTGAAATTGCTCAATCAATCAGCAATTCCCTAGCTAAAAAAGCTCTTGCTGGTAAATTTAACGGCAAACTCATCGATACGACTCGTGCGATCACTGAAGATGGAAGCATTGAAATTGTGACACCTGATCACGAAGATGCCCTTCCAATCTTGCGCCACTCAGCAGCCCACTTGTTCGCTCAAGCTGCTCGTCGCCTTTTCCCAGACATCCACTTGGGTGTTGGGCCAGCGATTGAAGATGGTTTCTACTACGATACAGACAACCAAGCAGGTCAAATTTCTAACGAAGACCTTCCTCGTATTGAAGAAGAAATGAAGAAAATCGTCAAAGAAAACTTCCCATCAATCCGTGAAGAAGTGACTAAAGACGAGGCGCGTGAAATCTTCAAGAACGACCCTTACAAGTTGGAATTGATCGAAGAGCACTCTGAAGACGAAGGTGGCTTGACCATCTACCGTCAGGGTGAATATGTGGACCTCTGCCGTGGACCTCACGTCCCATCAACTGGTCGTATCCAAATCTTCCACCTTCTCAATGTAGCTGGTGCTTACTGGCGTGGAAATAGCGACAATGCTATGATGCAACGGATCTATGGTACAGCTTGGTTTGACAAGAAAGAATTGAAAAACTACCTTCAAATGCGTGAAGAAGCCAAAGAACGTGACCACCGTAAACTTGGTAAAGAGCTTGACCTCTTCATGATTTCTCAAGAAGTTGGCCAAGGACTTCCATTCTGGTTGCCAAATGGTGCGACTATTCGTCGTGAATTGGAACGCTACATCGTAGACAAAGAGTTGGCTTCTGGCTACCAACACGTCTACACTCCACCACTTGCTTCTGTAGAACTTTACAAGACTTCTGGTCACTGGGATCACTACCAAGAAGATATGTTCCCAACTATGGATATGGGTGACGGTGAAGAATTTGTTCTTCGTCCAATGAACTGCCCGCACCACATCCAAGTATTCAAACATCATGTTCACTCTTACCGTGAGTTGCCAATCCGTATCGCTGAAATCGGTATGATGCACCGCTATGAGAAATCCGGTGCCCTCACAGGTCTTCAACGTGTACGTGAAATGTCTCTTAACGATGGTCACCTCTTTGTGACTCCAGAACAAATCCAAGAAGAATTCCAACGTGCCCTTCAGTTGATTATCGATGTTTATGAAGACTTCAACTTGACTGAATACCGCTTCCGTCTCTCACTTCGTGACCCTCAAGATACTCACAAGTACTTTGACAACGATGAAATGTGGGAAAATGCCCAAACTATGCTTCGTGCAGCACTTGATGAAATGGGCGTAGACTACTTTGAAGCAGAAGGGGAAGCTGCCTTCTACGGTCCAAAATTGGATATCCAGGTTAAGACAGCTCTTGGTAAAGAAGAAACTCTTTCTACGATCCAGCTTGACTTCTTGCTTCCAGAACGCTTCGACCTTAAATACATCGGAGCTGATGGTGAAGAGCACCGTCCAGTGATGATCCACCGTGGGGTTATTTCAACTATGGAACGCTTCACAGCTATCTTGATTGAGAACTACAAGGGTGCCTTCCCAACATGGCTAGCACCACACCAAGTAACCCTTATCCCAGTTTCTAATGAAAAACATGTGGACTACGCATGGGAAGTAGCGAAGAAACTTCGTGACCGTGGGGTTCGTGCCGATGTGGATGAACGCAATGAGAAAATGCAATTCAAGATCCGGGCTTCACAAACGCAAAAGATTCCTTACCAATTGATCGTTGGTGACAAGGAAATGGAAGAGAAGGCTGTAAACGTTCGCCGTTATGGTCAAAAAGAAACAGAAACTATGCCAGTAGATGCATTTGTAGAATTGATTCTTGCAGACATTGCAAACAAGTCTCGTGTAACAAACTAACAGATAGAAGAGAGTGGGACAGAAATCGGTAATTCGTTAGAATTCGATTTCGTCGTCCCACCTCCGTACAGTTGAGTAGGGCTGTAAAAGCTGATGAAATCAGCGTAGTAGAGCCCACTCAACCACTGCGTCTTTCTCGACAATCCAAAAACAATTAAGAGGCTAGGACTTTTGTCCCAGCCTCTTTTGTGGATTGAAAATAATTATTCAAGCGCTGTTTTAGTGACCTCTATGTTGTGATTATTATTTTTTCCATTGCATAACCTTTTTCTTTCTCTTTCTTTACAAATCAAAGTATAACTCCCATTTTTCAAAGAAATTTGCTATAATGAAAGGACAGAGATTTGAAGAAGCAAAGAAAAAATAGAAGTAGGTACATGTATGAAGAAAATTCTTGTTGTAGATGATGAAAAGCCGATTTCGGATATTATAAAATTCAATATGGCCAAAGAAGGCTATGAAGTCTTGACTGCCTTCGATGGGAAAGAAGCACTGGCTGTTTTCGAAGCTGAGAACCCAGATATTTTGATCTTGGACCTCATGCTTCCTGAAATTGATGGTTTGGAAGTAGCACGTACCATTCGAAAGACCAGTAATGTGCCGATTATTGTCTTATCTGCTAAGGATACAGAATTTGATAAGGTCATCGGTCTTGAAATTGGGGCGGATGACTATGTGACCAAGCCATTCTCAAATCGTGAGCTTCAAGCTCGCGTAAAAGCTTTGTTGCGTCGGACAGAACTAACGGTAGAATCACAAACAGAGTCTACATCAGATTCAGAGATTGTGATTGGGGATTTGAAAATCATTCCGGATGCCTTCCTTGCTCAGAAAAAGGGCAAAGAGCTTGAGTTGACCCATCGCGAATTTGAGTTGCTCTATCACTTGGCAACTCATGTAGGCCAAGTCATGACTCGTGAGCATTTGCTGGAAACAGTCTGGGGCTACGATTATTTTGGTGATGTTCGGACAGTGGACGTAACGATTCGACGTTTGCGTGAAAAAATCGAAGATATTCCTGGCCGTCCAGAGTATATTTTAACGCGCCGTGGTGTCGGTTACTATATGAGAAATAATGATTAATCACATCAAAGAAGTCATGACCTCTTATAATTTTGTTTTTATTTTAATCACTCTTGGATTCATTATCGTGGTAGCCTTACTGATCCTAGAAAATCGTCGGGATAACATGAAGCTACGCTTGTTGAATGATAAAATTAAGAGTTTGATTGCTGGAGAGTATTCGGATATCATTGATTTACAAGGGGGTCCTGAATTAACAGAGATTTCCAACAGTATCAATGATTTATCTGAAGTGATTCGTTTGACGCATGAAAATCTGGAACAAGAAACCAAGCGCTTGACCAGTATTCTTTCCTATATGACAGATGGGGTCTTAGCGACCAATCGTCGGGGACAGATTATTTTGGTCAATGAAATGGCTGCCAAACAACTCAATGTCGTGGTCGAAGAGGTCATGAATATCAGTATTCTAGATCTGCTTGGCATTAGTGAAGAGTATGAACTGCGTGACTTGATTACCAATGTTCCAGAATTGACGATCGATTCGCAGGATGAAAATGGGGAGTACATCTCTTTACGGGTTCGCTTCGCTTTGATTCGGAGAGAGTCTGGTTTTATTTCTGGTCTGGTTGCCGTCTTGCATGACACAACCGAACAGGACAAGGAAGAGCGGGAACGTCGTTTATTCGTATCCAACGTTAGTCATGAACTCCGAACACCGCTGACCAGTGTGAAATCCTACCTGGAAGCCTTGGATGACGGAGCCATTTCGGAGCCAGTTGCACCGGAATTTGTCAAAGTATCTTTGACAGAGACCAACCGGATGATGCGGATGGTGACGGATTTATTGAGTCTTTCACGGATCGATAATGAAACCAGTCAATTGGATGTTGAATTGACCAACTTTACAGCCTTTATCACCTTCATTTTGAACCGCTTTGATAAGATGAAGAACCAGGCTGGCGAGAAGAAATATGATATTGTTCGTGATTATCCTATTTCTCCTGTCTGGGTTGAAATTGATACAGACAAGATGACACAGGTCTTAGACAATATCTTAAATAACGCTATCAAATATTCCCCAGATGGTGGGGAAATTCGTGTGGGGATGAAAACAACAGATGCCCAGTTGATTATCTCGATTTCGGATGAGGGCTTAGGCATTCCTAAAAAGGACCTCCCACGAATTTTTGACCGCTTTTATCGCGTGGATAAGGCACGTAGTCGCGCCCAAGGTGGGACTGGTTTAGGACTGGCCATTGCCAAGGAAATTATCAAGCAACACAAAGGATTTATTTGGGCCAAGAGTGAATATGGAAAAGGTTCTACTTTCACGATTGTCCTACCATATGACAAAGATGCTATCCTGGATGATGGATGGGATAATGAGGATGAATAAGAAAACTAATGGATGAAAAAGGGTTTAAGTATAGTATTTTAGCTTCAGGATCGAGTGGTAATTCATTTTACCTAGAGACACCTAAGAAAAAAATTCTAGTAGATGCAGGCTTGTCCGGGAAGAAGATTACAGGTTTGCTTGCAGAAATTGATCGCAAACCCGAAGATCTTGACGCTATATTGATTACACATGAACATTCGGATCACATTCATGGTGTTGGTGTACTAGCTCGTAAATACGGGATGGACCTATACGCCAATGAAGCTACATGGAAGGCCATGGAGGGAAGCAAGTACCTTGGGAAGGTCGATGACTCCCAGAAACATCTTTTTGAAATGGGCAAGACCTTAACCTTCGGGGATTTGGATGTGGAAAGTTTTGGTGTCAGTCATGATGCTGCAGCTCCCCAGTTCTATCGGTTCATGAAGGATGGCAAGAGTTTTGTCATGCTGACGGATACAGGTTATGTCAGTGATCGAATGGCAGGGATTGTTGAAAATGCAGATGGCTATTTGATCGAGTCCAACCACGATGTGGAAATCCTACGAGCTGGCTCTTATGCTTGGCGATTAAAGCAGCGGATTTTATCTGATTTGGGCCACCTCTCTAATGAAGATGGTGCAGATGCCATGATTCGGACTCTAGGCAATAAGACCAAAAAGATTTATCTGGGCCACTTATCGAAGGAAAACAATATCAAGGAATTAGCCCATATGACCATGGTTAATCAACTGGCTCGAGCAGATCTAGCAGTGGGGCATGATTTTGACGTCTTGGATACATCTCCAGATACAGCGACTCCATTAGTAGATATCTAGATGATTAAAAAGAGAGTGGGACAGAAATCGGTAATTCGTTAGAATTCGATTTCGTCGTCCCACCTCCGCACAGTTGAGTAGGGCTGTAAAGCTGATGAAATCAGCGTAGTAGAGCCCACTCAACCACTGCGTCTTGCTCGACAATCCAAAGACAATTGAGAGGCTAGGAGTTTTGTCTCAGCCTCTTTTAGGTCAGTATTGTAGGCTTGAAATGAGTGGAAGGATAGGAGCAGTTAGTTTGAAATATGTATATATAGCAGTAGGGTTTATTTCCTTAGGATTAGGGATTATTGGGATTCCATTACCTATTTTACCAACGACCCCATTTCTTTTATTAGCTATGGCTTGTTTTGCCAAGAGTTCTCAACGCTTTGAAAAATGGTTGCATGGGACCAAGCTGTACCAAACTTATGTTGCAGATTATCGGGAAACAAAATCGATCTCCAAGAAGCGGAAAAAACGAATTATTTTACAAATTTATCTTTTGATGGGGATTTCCATTTACCTGGCTCCACTCTGGTTTGTTAAATTAGGTCTAGTGGGATTAACTATTTTTATAAGCTATTATTTGTTCAAAGTGATTCCGGATAAAGAAGAATGATATAAGGAAAGAATAGGTCCTAAATCCTATCTTGAAAACAAGGGAAAGGAGTGCGATACGCACTCTTTTTTGGTATAAACAAGTCAACCTTACAGCCACAAGGGTTTGAATAGGTTGAATACGAGATTGACTACGACATAAAATTTACAAATTTTTCAACAACGTTATAGCGCTGATTGTCGTTTATGTGCGTGTATAGATCAAGCGTTGTTTGAATGTTATTATGGCCTAATCGGTCTGATATCTCTTTAGGTTGGATACCAGATTCAAACAATAAGCTAGCGTGTGTATGCCGTAACCCGTGGGGGGTGATAGGTTTTAAATTGTATTTCTTGATAAATTTTCTAAGTTTTTTTGAAAATTCATTAGGCACAAACATAGTACAGCATGAGTTTGTAAAAATTAAATTTTCACCTTGTAAAAATGATACGCCATTTTTAAAGTATTGCTTTTTTTGTTCCAGCTTCCAACTCTTTAAAACGCTGATAGTATAATCGTCAATAGGTATAATACGCTTACTTGCTTTTGTTTTTGGGGTTTGTAAAACTTGTTTTCCGTCAACGTAAGCGGTGGTACGACTTACTGATAAAATCTTTTCTTCGAAATTAATATCAGACCATTTAAGGGCTAGTGCTTCACCACGCCTTAAACCCGTATAAGCTATTGTGTGCAGAAGGGTATAAAATAGCGCACTCTCTTTTTTTGCCAAGTTTAGAAAAGCGTTTAACTCTTCTTTAGTGTAACAGTTGTCTTTCTTTTCTACTTCTTTAGATTTCGGTTTGATTATTTTATCAATCGGGTTACTTTTGATAATATCTAACATTACAGCATACTTTAAAATACGATTGATAATCGAAGCATAATTGGCATACATGGAGTATTTTTGACTTAATTTAATAAACAATGATTGGCAAAATATGACTGTTATTTTGTCTATGTTCATTCCTTCAAAATATTCAGCTATCATATAATCAAGTTTTTGTTTCGTATTGAAAGCAGTAGAAGCCTTGACGGTGGTTTTGTAATTTTCAAACCACAGATCCGCTACTTCTTTAAAGGTCTTTTCAGACTGGCTTGAAGAAAGCCCATTTTCTTCCACATTAAGCAATAAATTTCTTTCCGCTTGTTTGGCTTCCTTGATGGTTTTAAACCCCCGGCGCGTGGTCCTTCTCTCTTTTCCAGTCAAAGGATCTACGCCTAAATAAGTTTGGAATAAGTAACGGGTTTCCCCATTCTTCATAGTGTATTTTTTAATCATGTCTTTCCTTTCTTTTGATAGCTTGCCCGCATAGTTGAGAAAGTGAAAGAAAAATGTTAAAATACAAGTGTAATTTTTTTCATGTCCTTCCTTCCTAGCTTGCCAAAGGCCGGGAAGGTTTTTTTATTTGTACAAAAGTTCAATTAATTCTATTCCTGAATCTGAAAAGATTCCTGAATCAATTAATTTTTGTTTGCTGGTTTCCAAATATTCCGGGTTATCTAACCTTTTAGAAATCTCTAATTGTTCGGAATAATAACGCTTAATGAAATTACTTTCTTCACCTTCTAAGCCTTTATACATTCCCTCAACAGATTCGGCAAGAACCCTAACTTCCTTATTTTCCGGGAAGGCTTCACACAACGGCGCTAGTTTAGAAAGATTATCTAAGGTATTTCTTAAAGAATCTGAATAGATTTCAAGATCTGAAGTAGTCATTAACGGAATAGAAGACTTTTCTATTTGTTTCATGGCTTCACTTGCCCCGGCAAGTTGATCAGTTTTTATTTTTTCTTTATCAATTATCTTTATATTTCCATTTATATCAGCTTTTAGAAACAAAGCTACTAAGGCACAATATAAACCAACAAAGAAAGGTACAGTCGTCCAAAAGAAACAAAGGGACAAAAAGCCTTTTTTCTTTTGACCTGAATAAAAGTATTGCGCCCCAAAAATCCCTAAGAATACAGCTAAAAGAATGTACATTAACTTATTACAAATATATTCTTTGGTTTCAATTTTATAGAAGCTGTACCCTACTAATTCAGATTCTGACGCCGTTCGCTTGGTATTATTACGGCTTCCGTTCTTCAATGGCTTCAAAGGGTCTACTGTTGCTTTATGATAAACCTTGTTATAAATGGCCTTTTCAGGGTTCTTAATATAGCCCATTCCTTTTTTTCCATATAAAGGGTTTACTGATCTCTTTAAGGTTCTGTTTATTTTCCCGGTTGTCCTAGCCTTAAAACTCTTTTTAAGGCTGGGCGTTCTAACTCCAATTTTCATTTTTAACTCCTTATCTAAACCAAAGCCTTGTATTCTTCTTTTACCATGATTTCATCTGTGACCGTGGTCAAGTGGTAATACTCCATAAATTTTATATAGTTAAAATCCGCCTTATTTTCTAGTTGTGAAAGGGCGTCTTTTAATAAATGATGGATCATGTTTCTGTTTGCTTCGTTTTCACAGCGTACCCTAGCATTAGTATATTCCGCCGTGGTATGGTCCAGGTGGCCCAATTCATGAAGCAATACCTTTATTCTTTCCTTTTTATTTAGCTTATCAGAAATAAAGGCTGTTCTAGTGATAGGATCATAAAAACCAACTTCATCCGGTAACAAGTCGCCGTTAAAAGTATGTACAGTTATATCATGATCTTTTAAAATTTCTTTTTCAGTCAAGGTATTATACCCCTAATCATTCGTTTCCTTTAAATAGGCTTCTATTATGGATTGAATGATTTTTTTCTTTTCATCTGTTAGTTCCCGACCACCGAAAAGCATGACATTATTGGCCATATCTTCAATATTGATCTGGGCGGGTTTATCAATATGATCACTAGAAGCATGATTAGGGTTTTCCGAACGCCCTAATAAGTAATCAGTTGAAACACCGAAATAATCGGCTATTTTTGCTATATGTTCCGCCGAAGGGGCTTTTTTATTTTTCAAACTATATAGGTAATTTGTACTAAAACCTAAATCTTCAGCAATTTTTTGCAAGCTAATTCCTTGTTTTTTAGCTAACATTTTTATTTTTTCGAATGTCTCGAACATTGATTTATCAACCTTTCTGAAGGATTGACAAAAAATATTTATATTTTTGTGTAAAAATGCTTGACAAATTTTACACGAAAGTATAAAATAGTTTTTGTAAGTGAGAAACAACTAAAAAAACAACTAAAAAGATAAACAATAAATTAAGTTTTGGCGAACCGGTTTTATTGTTAATATCAATGTTTTTATTATGCCTTCATTTTACACAAACGAATAAAATAAGTCAAGAAATAACACAAAAAAATAGTTGAAATTTTAGTTGTTTTCTTCTTACAAATTAAAAAAGGAGGAAACATATATGCCGGATATTGACGTAGGACGCAAGAAAGTAGTTGCTTTCCTAGAAGCAAACAATATCAAAAAAAGCGATTTGGCTTCTGTATATGGGCGGGACCGCCAGGAAGTAACAAACATTTTGAGCGGTTCAACCCGTGGGCCAAAAGCCAACAAGTTTATTTTGCAAGTCATAGCTGATTACAATATCGACTAACAAAGAAAGCGCCCAATAGAAAATTGGAACGCTTCGGAAATTTTAACTACTTACATTATAACACAACTAAGCTTGCCCGCATAGTTGAGGGGGTGAAGGATGGAAAATATAAATTTACCGCCTTTGTTAAATGACGAAATAGCAAAGATGGCTATTAAAGAACTTCTTCAATTTGCAAAAGAAGAAGTTAGAAAAGAGTTGGAAGCGGAACGGCTACCAATCAACCAGAAAGATCTTTGTAAAAGGTTTGGCTTTGACCACGGTTACATTAAGAGATTAAGACGCCGGGGCTTGAAGTACAGAAAGCAAGGACGGGAAAAGATGTACGACCTGAAGGACGTATATGAGATTTTAGAACAAGAAAAGGAAATTGAAAAATGTTAGAACCAAGTTTGACCAGTCAAGTGGCCGGAGTGCTACTAGTTGCCGGATTTTCTTTCACAGCCGGTTTTATTACCGCTGTAAGAGATTACCGAAAAGCGGAACGCAAAAAGAAACAAGCTGAAAAAGTAGCTGAATTACAAGCCCTTTGGGAAGATGAAATTAAGGCGCACGATCAGAGAGTTATTGAAGAATACAACAGCCAAATGGCCCTATTAAGAAAAGCTTCAATTTCTGATAATGATTGGGGAATGGCTGAAGTTCTTTAAAAGAAAGGAATGAAAAATGGCTACTTTATACGAATTAACAGGCCAATATTTAGACATTTACAATTTAGAAATTGATGATGAAACTAAATTAGACACAATCGAAAGCCTGGGACTTGATGAAGAAATTGAAGCAAAGGCAGAAAATTACGCTAAACTGATCCGCAACCTTGAAGCTGATAAAAAGGTTTATAAGGATGAAGAAGAACGCTTCAAAAAGAAAAAAGAAAGCACTGATAAGAAAATTGAGCGCTTAAAACGTGACCTTCAGGCTTCGATGGAAATCACCGGGAAAACAAAAATCAAAGGTGAACTATTCACCATTTCAATCCAAAACTCAAAAGCTAGTGTCATTGTTGATGAAGCAAACCTACCTAAAAAATATTGGGTTAAAAAGGTAACTGAAAGCCCAAATAAAAAGGCACTTTATGAAGTTTTGAGCGAAGGCAAGAAAGTAAAGGGCGCTACACTTCAAGAAAACCGTAGCTTACGGATCAAGTAAATGAAAATTTTAGCTATTGATCCATCATCAAACAAGGCAGAAGATAGCACTTCTGGGATTGCCTATCTCAATAATGCCCGTTTGATTAATCATTGGGTGGTGCCTAAAGGGCTACCAGCTATTAAACAGTGGTTTGATGAAGTAGGCTATGAACTAGCCCCGGACGTGGTAATTATTGAAAAATTCGAAGCGCGTGACAATGACTTATCAAAGGATAATTCAGTTTTGGAAACTATCGCTTACTTTCAATTATTTTTCCCGGAAGCTATTTTGCAACGTAACGCCGGCTATCAATCAGATATACCAAATGAACTACTAAAGGCCCTGAACCTTTGGAAGTTTGACAAAAGCCATCACCAGGATGTGAGGGCGTCGGTCCGGCTGGGCTTGTTTTGGGCCGTAAGAAATGACATTGAAGAAGTTGTTTCGGATATTGGGAAGGTGGTGATAGAAAATAGCAATACAGCTTAAAAAATGGCAAAAAGAAGCCGTTAAGCGTAGTGATAGACTAACAAACGGGATCTTTTTGGAAGCCCTTGGGGGCCGTGGCAAAACAATTTGCGCCCTTGAAATCTGTAAGCACAAGAAAGCTAAGAAAGTCTTAATCTTAAATAACCGCTTATCCATTCTTGAGGGTTGGAAAGAAACGGTTGAAAAGTTCAACTATTCGGATAATTGCGATTTTGAAATTATCACGGATAAAACTTTACAGAATAGGGTCAAAAAGGGCTTTAAAATCGCTTGTGACGTCTTAATAATAGACGAATGGCAGAATATGTCAAGCGACAAATTGAGCACCTTATATCGCAAAATAAAGCGTAAATACGCTATTGGGTTATCTGCTACCCCAATCCGGAAGAAAGGGCAGAATTTCTACCCTTTGGAAAAAACAATTTTCGGTTATGCTACGCCTAATCAGAATTTTGAGTGGCAGAAAACACATGGCCAAATGGTTTATGATCCGTTTTCTTACTCTAAGGAGAAGTGGAAAGACTTCAAAGATTATGAAAGCTACGTCAACAATCTCCCTAACTTCTTCCGCTGGGAAGAAATCGAAAAGATTGAGCAAGCAACGGAAAACAACGGCTACAAGATCCGCTTTTATAAAAACACTTTGAAAGTCGGAAATCCGGAACTTTTAAAGAAATTCAGGAAGCTGAATTTAGTAACGGTTGATGGAAAGACGGCCATAGCTAAACAATCCTTTGGCCGGGCTACCTTTGAACGCTATTTAAAACAAACCGGGGTGGAAGTTGACTTTCCAAAGTTAAAACCAACAAACAAAGAAACCCCGCTTTTGACCACGCTTGACGGTTTAATAGACCGAACCCCTGAAGATATGCTGATAGTAAGTAAGTCTAAACAGGTTGTGAACGTGATCCACGAAAGACACCCGGAAATAGGAATATGGACCGGGGACCGACAGGAAGGCCTAGAAAAAAAAGTAGTGGTTGCTACTAGTCAAGTTTTAGGTGTCGGAGTGGACGGCTTACAGCATAAGTATAAGACTATCGTAGTGCTGGACCCGGTAAGTGAAGAATCCGGGGAATATGACGATTATAGGCAACTACTTTGGCGGGTTACTGGGAGCCGGCAACAAAATGATGTGAACGTTATTGAATTTTATTTTAAGGAAGGATAACAGATGAATATTGAAGCTATCGTATTCGGTACACTAATTTTTATGGTAGGTTTCCTTTTAGGGGAACGCGCAACAAAAGACGAAAAGAAAGAAAAAGAGGAACAAAACAATGACTAAAGTAACAGCTAAATACTATGTATTCCGTGACAAAAAAGAAGGCGAATTTTTGGAAAGCTACGAAGACCGCGGACGCCTAGCTTTTCAAAATGACTACACTGACGAAATTCAAAACGCCTTAACTATGAGCGAAGAAGGTTATGAAAAACAAAAGAAAGAACTCAAAAACCTTGCGAAAGCCTTTGGTGCTGAAATTATTGAAGTCAATGCAACTTACGAACTCACTTATCCTAACGGTGATGAAGTCCGCGAAATTGAAAAAGATGATTCAGATGAGCTTAAACAAATTTTGGCAAAAACATTAGTAGATGGACTTGTTGGACGAAAACCATTCTGGAGAGGTGAATAAAATGGCCTTTAAACTACCTGAAAATAAACCACAGATACCAAAGGACACCCCGCGAAATTTCTTCCTCTACGGTGAAACCATGTCAGGTAAAAGCTACCTTGCAAATGAGTTCCCGGCGCCTATCGTCTTAAATACAGATGGTAACGCTGAAGCGAATACCGTACCTTCAATCCAGCTTGTGAATGAAAAGGACGAACAAGGGCGAATTACTAAAAGCGTCATTTCTCAAATTGGTGAAATTCTTTTGGCCTTACAAACTCAAAAGCACACATACCAAACCGTGGTAGTGGATGTTATTGATGATGTGATTGAAATGATCAAAATTGCCGTTTGTGATGAATTGACACCGCCCGGAAAGCCCCGCTTGAAATCCTTGTCAGAAATTCCTTACGGGAAAGGGTATGACTTCTTCAATCAGGCGATCACTGAAATGGTAATTGACTTAAAGGCCCTTCCTATGAATGTCATTTATATCAGCCGGCAAGTTTCCGAATATGATGATAACGGCAACGCTACCAAGGATAAACCAAGCCTTAAGGATAAGTATGTAAACCTAATCAATGGTAATTCTGACTTGATGATCCACACCGAAAAAGTAGGCAATAACTACAATAGGGAAGTAGAACGCAAACGCAAGAAATACTACATGGATCAGGTTGATGATAAAGAAATTTTGAAAATCTTATCAACAATCCGCGGGGCATTGGAACCAGCAAAAGCACCAAGCAAGCCGGCACCAGCCAAAAAAGAAGAAGTCAAAAAAGAAGCACCGAAACCACAGAAACAGGAAAATGTTTCTGAAGATGATCTTTTCTAATACAACAATTTTAAATAAATAATTTAAACACAAAAGGAGAATTAAACAATGAGTTTATTGGATATTGCACAATCAATCAAAAAAGAAGGGTTTGACCCTCGTAAGGACAGCGCAAACGGCCCGGCACCGATTCCAGCCGGTGAGTACCAAGCTATTCTAAAATCTGTACAGTTTAATGTAGCAGAAAGCGGATGGGAAAGCCTACAATACCGTTTTGAGATCCGTGGTGGTGATTATGATGGCCGGACTGAATACGTTTCATTTGGAACGCTTGACACCTGGAACGGAAAAGACATTGGTTGGTCAGTACAGCGTACTATCAAATTCTTCCAAAAAGCTTTGGCCTTTGCGGATGACGCACCTTTAAAATCTGACTTTGAAGATGGTAAGGCCCTTGAAGACGCCCTTAACCGGAAAGCGGTAGGAACCTACTATACCTTGGTAATCATTGAAACAGAAAGCAAGGGTAAAACATACCGCAATTATGACCTTAATGAAGCTGAAGGCCTACCAAATACCGACGCTATTGAAATCAATGATGATGATCTACCATTCTAACATTTAGGAGTAAATAGGAATGGCTAGCATGAAGGACTACGCTTTACAGTATCAAAAGTTAGGCTTTGCCGTCATTCCTATCAACCCTAAAAATAAAAGGCCTATGATAGAGTTTGCGGACAAGCCAAAAATGACAGCGGAAGAAATAGCGAATTTTTGGGACCAGCACCCAAACGCTAACATAGCCTTGAAGACTACTAATTTCTTTGTGATCGATATTGACAAGCACGGCAAAGAAAACGGGTTTGAATCACTCAAACGCTGGAAATATTTAAACCTGATTGAACCGACCTTACAAGCCAAAACCGCAAGCGGTGGGAAGCATTTATTCTACTTCAAAAGGGAAGATATACCAATCTCTCAAATGATTGGCTTTCTTCCGGGTGTGGATATAAAAGCACATGAAAATAATTATGTTTTGGTTGCACCTTCCGCGACGGATAAGGGAATGTATGAATGGGACTTGGAGAAATCAAGTGAAGGCGGAACAATGGTAACTCCTTCAAAAGAATTGATCCAGGCCATCAAGAAAACCTACCAGGAGAATCACGGGTATAGTTCGGAAGGGCTTAAAAACCTAAAAGAAAGAAGTTTGACCCGTGACCGCAACCAAACAACGGAATTATTTGAAACTATCGCGGTAGGTTTTGGTGATGAAGGCGGACGCAATGACAAACTAACGAAGTTTGTAGGCGGTTTGTTATTCCGGGCCGTGGATGATGAATATATTCTAAGGCTTGCAGAAATCGCAAACAGAAACAGCGTCAACCCTTTACCTGAAAGTGAGGTAAGGCGGACGGTGGAAAGTATGATCAAGAAAGATAGAAGGGGGTGAGAAAGATTGGTAATGTAATAAGCATAGACAAAAACCCTAAATTAGTTTTAACGGCTAGCGGGGATATTAAAAGCACCAGCCCGGCGAATGTGGTGATGTCTTTAAAGGCGGATGAACAACTAGGGCAATATCTAAGGCGCAATGACTTTTCACAAGAATATGAACTTACGCAAGAAATCCGGCTAGGAAATACCACGTTTCCAGCCGGGGAATTGCCCGCTAGTTTTGTAAGTGTGCTTACAGTGTACTTTGAAAATAATTTAGGGGTTGTTTATTCGCCCAACGCCATGAAAGCCGGCCTTGAAACTTTCTTTTCTGAAAGATCCCATAACCCGGTAATGGAATACACGGAGCGCGTGGCCAAAGAGTGGGACGGCCGGGAACGAATCGGGAAAATGTTTCAGCACTACCTAGGTGCTGAAGATACCCCCTTAATTTCCAAGATTGCGAAAATGTGGCTAGTCGGAGCCGTGGCCAAAGTCTATGAACCCTATACCAAGTTTGACTACGTTTTGGACTTGGTAGGTGGTCAGGGCGTGGGGAAAACGTCCCTACTTCAGAAAATCGGTGGCCCTTGGTACACCGACGCGGTAACAGATTTTAACAATAAGGATAACTTTGACATTATGTTAAAGAGCCTAATCGTTAATGATGATGAAATGGTGGCAAGTAACCGAATGTCATTCGCTGAAACCAAAGCTTTTATTTCAAAAACTAGCTTACGTTACCGCCGGCCTTATATGTCCAAGACGGAAGAATTTGCCAAAAACTTCATTTTGGCCCGGACCACTAACCAGGTGGAATATCTAAAAGATAAAACCGGAGAACGGCGCTTCCTTTCCGTGATGGTGGATGGTGCTAGACAGAAAAAACACCCTATGGAAATCGAACAAGCTACAATAGATCAAATTTGGGGTGAAGCTGTTTCGATCTATAAAGAAGGTTTTGAACTAAAATTTGACTCTGAAACGGAAGCTGAACTTGAAACATACCGGGAAAAATTCATGTACCGGGATGAAGTTGAAATACAGGTAATGGACTATCTTGAAATGCCTATTCCTTCACATTGGGAAAAAATGACGGTACAAAAACAGCACCAATATACCGCTTCATGGTTTGATAATTCTTCAGAAGTCGAATTTGGGACGGAAGAACTCAAAAGAGTTTCAACCCGTGAAATCATGTACAACTTATTTATGAAAGGTTCGAATGATCGGAAGCTTTCCGCGAAAATCAATCTGATTATAGGACACCTCCCGAATTGGGAGAAAAAAGCTTATAAAGCAAACGGAAAAACTATAAAAGGTTTTGTTAAAATTAACTAAAATATTATAACTTTGTGAAAAAAATTTACGGTAACTGATCGGTAACCTACGGTAACTTTCGGTAACTTTTGGGGTGGAGATCGGTAACTTTTCGGGAGAACGGTAACCTTACGGTAACCGTGAAAACCCTTGGTATTACTGACTTTATTAATACTATTTATATAAAAGTTACCGAGTTACCGTATTTTATAAAAAAAGTATAAAAATATTTATAAATAATAAGAAAGCCTATTATATCAACGTTTGTTAAAAATAAAATTAAAAAAGTTTTAAAAATACGGTAACTCGGTAACCCGGAAAATTTCACAAACTTTTTGAAAGGATAAATATGGAAAAAGAAAAGAGTTTTGAACAAGTAATTTCTGAAATGATGGAAGAAGATTTGATCCATCAACCGAATCATTACAAAGGTAAAAATGGAATGGAAGTCATTGACGTGATCAAAAATTTTGCGCCATGTCCAGAATATGCGGAAGGTTTCTTTTTCGGAAATGTCGTTAAGTACGTCTTGCGACATTCGCAGAAAAACGGCCTGGAAGATTTAAAAAAAGCCCAAGTATATTTAGGCTGGTTAATTGAAGCCTTGGAGGGTGGACATGGACAGGGAACAAATTGAGAAGGCTATATCTCACTATGAAGATTTACTAGCTGACAAAGAGCATTTTGAACGGTTACGGCCCCAATTTACAAAAGGGGCGGTAGCTAACCGTAAGAGGTAGCTAAGATTAAGAATCAAAGAATTAAAGGAGTTACTGGAAAATGGAACTGAATAAAAAAGTAAGTGATTTACTTTTTAACACTAAGAACTGGTTTTTGGCGCGTGGCATTGATCAAGGCGATATTGACAAGCAAGGTTTGAAATTGATTGAAGAAACCGGCGAACTAGTTTCAGGCTATCTAAAAGGAAAGCATGAAATTATAATGGATTCAATCGGGGATGTCGCCGTGGTTGTTGTGGGTTATGCTATGATGGCCGGCGTCAATCCGGAACAAGTGTTTTTCACAGAAAAAGACGATTATATCCCTGATTTTGGCGGGGTGACAGCTTGGATTTGGATGATCACAGATAGCGCCTTTCAGGCTAAAGTTGCGCAAGATTTAGGGATTGAAAATTCTCTTTTGGCTAACCTTCAAAATATTATTTGTTACCTTGATCTTATTTGTCGGGAATTGGGCTATAACTTTGTGAGTTGCTTTGAACAAGCCTATAACGAAATTAAAGACCGAAAAGGGATTGTAGTTAATGGATCTTTTGTAAAAGAAGAAGATTTATAAAAAGAGTAAATGCGGATGAAATACAGGGAACAGCTTTTAAAAGAAATTGAACAAACAGAATCACAGTTAAAGAAGCTGGAGAAGTCGGAACGGTCCAAAATGAAGGAACGGAACAACTTGAACAAGGAAATTCTGAAAATCCTATTGAAGAAACAGGAAGCGGAAAAAATACTGAAGGAGAAAAAGGAACTTCTACGGGAGTTGTCAAGAATGGGAGTGATATTCAAGTAACCAACCCGGAAACTCGCCTTTGATCGCGTTTGGTGTTTCAATCGCTACGCTAGCTTTTACTATTAAGAAAAAAAGGTAAAAAAGATGAATAGACAAGAGTTGATAAAAAAGTATGAAGAAATTCTGATCAATGGGAAGTCGGATTTTAAAAGCGCCCATATCTATCAAACGTTTTTGAGAGAGTTGCGACAGCTCAACGAACCGCAGAAAGTCACAATCCCGCAGTTTGTGGCTGATTATATAAAAGACGCAAAATACTATGAATGGGATTTAGATGATGCCTTCGATCATATTGTTGAAGAATCGGAAGGTTCAGAAATTTCCGAATGGTTCTACACACTTGGAAATGTTGATGTTTTCGCCCGTGCTTGGCTTGACGGCTACACGGTCGAGAAAGAGAAGCGGTATCGGGTGAAGGCGAAGGGTGTATATCATCATTCTTCAGTGCTAAAACTTGATAGCATTACAGGAAAATGGTTCTTTCTGTTTGAAGTTGAGGAGGTGGAGGAATGATTCCAAAGTATAGAATGTGGAATAGAATTACATCAGCACTGCATCATGTTGAAGGATTGTATTTTGATAATAAAGAGGTCCAATATATAGATGAGGTTGGTATATTGAGATTCATTAAGTTTGAAAATACTATCCTCATGCAATCCACGGGATTAAAAGATAAAAACGGCAAGGAAATTTTTGAAGGGGATGTAGTCAAAATGGCTAAGGATGTCTATTCTGATCCCACTTATTACGAGGTTATAAGACATCGTGGTGGAGCATATCGTCTTGAATCTAATCAACACGGATGTGAATTGTGGTTACGACATACTAATTGTGAGGTTATCGGCAACATTTACGAAAATCCAGAATTGTTGGAGGAAGAAGCGTGAAGTTTTTAGATTTATTTGCAGGGATCGGCGGTTTTCGTCTTGGGATGGAATCCGTTGGCCATGAATGTATAGGTTTTTGTGAGATTGATAAATTCGCAAGAGCCAGTTACAAAGCTATACATAATACAGAAGGGGAAATTGAATTACATGACATTACAGCAGTTACAGATGAAGAAGTCCGAGCAATCGGACACGTTGATATTATCTGCGGGGGATTTCCGTGCCAGGCTTTCTCTATTGCTGGAGCAAGAAGAGGATTCGAAGATACTAGAGGAACTCTCTTCTTTGAAATTGCACGGTTTGCAAGTATTCTCAAACCCAAGTATCTTTTTCTTGAAAACGTCAAAGGACTCCTTAACCATGACCGAGGAAACACCTTTAAAACAATCCTCGGAGCGCTTGATGAACTGGGGTATGATGTCGAATGGCAAGTGCTTAACAGCAAAAATTTTGGAGTCCCTCAAAATCGGGAGCGAGTGTTCATTATCGGACATCTTAGAGGAGAACGTACCAGAAACGTTTTTCCTATCGTCAAAGAAAATGCGAAATCTGATAATCAACAGCCTAAAATCGAAATAGTAGGGAATACAAAAAATCCGAACGGGACAAGAAAAGGAACTGGAAGTGTGGTTTATAATTCGACCGGTTTAGTCGGTACACTTTTAGCTCGAGATTACAAAGAACCGAAGCAAGTTGCTGTTCAAGACGGAAGCATTGAACCTAAAATCCGAGTGAAGGAAGCAACCAAGCAAGGATATGCTGAAGCTACAATCGGTGATAGTGTGAACCTATCGCACCCGAATTCTAAAACTCGCAGAGGGCGAGTAGGTAAGCAGATTGCGAATACTCTTTTGACTGGAGAAAGTCAAGGAGTGGTTGAACCAGATTTCAGAATTAGAAAACTGACACCTCGTGAGTGCTGGAGATTGCAAGGTTTCCCAGACTGGGCTTTTGATAAGGCACAAGAGGTCAATTCTAACAGTCAATTATACAAGCAAGCAGGAAATAGCGTGACTGTAAATGTGATTGAAGCGATAGCAAAAAGGTTAAAAATTATTGAAGGAGAAGGTTAATGGAGTTACTAGATATTATCTTGTTCATCTTTTGCGTCGTTTGGTCAGTAGGATTCATTCTAGCTTGCCTTGTGGCTTTTAGTTCGCGGGGGAATAAATGAGTAAAAAAGAAAGTTTTGCTTTTTCCTTTGTTGTTTTTCTTGTAATTGTGTTTGGTGCCAAAATTATAAGCCAAAGTCAGAAAATCGAAAGGCTTGAAAGCCAGCCTAAAATAGTTGTATATGAGGTTAAAGGTGCCGGGGATGTAATTGACCTTACCGGCACAATAACCGCTAAAAACGTCCTAGAAGGGCGTTATACGGTGACTATAAACGGGTACGGTAACTTCCTAGTTAGTAAGGAACAATATGACAACTTGAAGATTGGGGATCCAATGCCTGAATATTTGAAAGGGTTGGGAAGTTAGATTTTTACACTTGCAAGCCGTGAAAAGCTTGTAGGTGATAAGTGTATCAAAAATAAAAAATTAGAATGGAGGAACTCCTTTACACTGAATAAATCTAAAAAGGGGCGTTTGATACACGCGCCCCAAAATTAAAAAAAAGCCGGCCTACTGCAAACCGACTTTCTGGAGTTATGAAAAAATGAAATAGGAGATAACTATATTATAACATATTTTCTAATAAAAAAGGAGTTTTTGGTTTGGTTAGTAAGGCACAGGAATTACTTGATGAATTGCAGAAATTAGACATTGACATAAAAAGCCGGATGGATGAAATCAATGAGTTGGAAGCTGGGCTACTATCAAGCCCTAAATTTCAAGTTGATAAAATATCCGGTGGGAAAGGCCGTAAAATTGACGACGTGTACACACAATTGGTAGTTATGAAAGAAGCTATTGAACAAGATACCACTGAAATTATTAACAGAAAATTAGAATTAAGTAGGGTTATCAATAAGCTGAAAGATCCTAAACAAAGAACCGTATTAAGGCTTACTTACATTGTAAAAAAACACGTCCTAGATATTTGCAACGATTTGGATGGTATTTCAATACCGACCTATTACCGCTTAAAACGGTCCGCGATTGATGAACTAGACACAATTATTAATAGTGATAATGTTTGATAATCGCTTGTATAGTCGGTACTTTACCAATCTATCTTGTTAAGGCATGACCGCGTTAATGTGCTAAAATGTTAGTATCAAGTTTTAAGGATAAATCATTCTGATTTATCCTTTTTTTGTATCTTACCAGAAAGGAGCCAAAAGATTTGGGAATGACGGAAAGGCAAAAGATTTTTGCAGATCATTATATCATTTCATTGAACGCTACGGAAGCTTATTTGAAAGCTTATCCAAAAGTTAAGAATGGAACCGCTGAAGTAAATGGTAGTAAATTACTAAGAAATACTAAGGTAAAAGCCTATATAGATGAACAGCTTGAAAAACTTAAATCTGAACGTGTCGCAGATCAACAAGAAGTGTTAGAGTTTCTAACCGCTGTTATGCGTGGTGAAGTCACTGAACCGCTTTTGGTCCTAGATGGTGAAGGTACACAAAAAGTAGTACAAGCAAAACCATCAGTAGCAACTAGACGGGCTTCCGCTGTTGACCTTGGTAAACGGTACGGCTTATTTGTGGATAGGCAAGAAATCACTCAACGGGTGGTAGAAATTGAACTGGGAAACTGGGATGATGAAGAAACCACAGATTAAAATAAATATTAAAAATCCAAGCCGGGTTTTTAATAAGCACATTTACGATAAATTAACCGACTATAGCACCTTTACAGAGATCCATTACGGCGGGGCTTCATCCGGTAAAAGTCATGGAGTAATTCAAAAAGTAGTTTTTAAGAGCCTTCAGGCTTGGAAATATCCAAGGAAGGTTCTTTTTTTGCGGAAAGTTGGATCCAGCGTTTATGATTCTATCTTTGAAGATGTTAAACAATGCTTGGAAGCCTGGGGCCTACTTGGTGCTTGTAAGGTTAATAATTCTGCTTATCGGATTGAGCTACCAAACGGCGCCCAATTCATTTTCAAGGGGTTGGATAACCCGGAAAAAATAAAGTCTATTAAAGGTATTTCAGATGTGGTCATGGAAGAAGCTTCAGAGTTCACCCTAGACGATTATACACAGTTGACCTTGCGTTTACGGGATAAGAAACACCCTAACAAGCAGATCTATTTAATGTTTAACCCGGTGTCTAAGGTTAATTGGGTTTATAATGCCTTTTTTGTGAAGAAGCCCAAAAACACGGTTATCTATCAAACGACATATAAAGATAATAGATTTTTGGATGAAGTCACAAAGGAAAATATAGAAGAACTTGCTGACCGGAACGAGGCTTATTATAAAATTTATGCCTTGGGTGAGTTTGCGACCTTGGACAAGCTTGTATTTCCTAAGTACAAAAAACAGTTACTAAACAAGGATGAACTAAGTCACATTCCATCAGATTTTGGTCTTGACTATGGTTTCATAAACGACCCGTCAGCCTTTATGCACATTAAAATTGATGATGAAAATAGACGCTTGTATATCTTGGAAGAATATGTAAGGAAGGGCCTGACTAATGACAAGATAGCGGAAGCAATTAAAGCCCTTGGATATGCTAAAGAGATTATTAGGGCCGATAGTGCTGAAAAGAAATCTAATCAGGAATTAAGGAACCTAGACATTCCACGGGTGATTGATGTTATAAAAGGCCCTGGGTCAGTCATGCAAGGGATCCAGTATATTTTACAATATGAAATCATAGTTGATGAAAGATGTGTAAAAACCATTGAGGAATTAGAGAATTACACTTGGAAGAAAGACAAGACTACTAATGAATATATAAATGAGCCGGTGGATAGCTATAACCACTGTTTAGACGCTGTACGCTATGCGGTTCAAGATCGAATTTTCCAAAAGAAAAAGGAATTGGATGTTAATAAGACGATTTCCAAAGTAAATCGCTTGTTTAGAAGGTAGGTAAAAGATGGATCATGTGAATGAATTTGAACACGGTTTGGATATTGAGGTTTCAAGCCGTAACGATAGTTTGCAATTTAGTAGGCTAGCTAATGAACAATTTAGATATTCTTCTGCTGAAGAATTGCTAAACACAACAGAAGGAAAAAAAGCCTTCCGGGAAATGCTGACAGCGTTTTTTGAATATCAAAAGCAACGCTTACGGGTGCTAGATTCTTACGCTAAAGGTAACAATTACAGCATTTTAACCGGTAAACGCCGGATGGATAAAGAGAAAGCAGATTACCGAGTAAGACACCGCTGGGGTGGTTATATTTCCGGCTTTGCTACGTCTTATGTAATCGGGAACCCCGTAACAGTTGGAATCATGGAAGGCGGAAACAAAGACCAGTTACAATCAATCAAAGAAATTGAATGGAACAACGACGTAAACGCCTTAAATAGTGATTTAGCCTTTGACGCTTCCGTTTTTGGCCGTGCTTATGAGTATCATTTCCGGGATCGTGATAATATGGACCGGGTTGTTTTGATTAGTCCGCTTGAAATGTTTGTGGTCCGAGATTTGACCGTGGAACAGAATATTATATGCGCGGTCCATCTTCCAATTTATAATGACCGGGTTAATATGACGGTTTATACTAAAGATCAAGTGATTAAGTACAAGCCTTTTACTTATTATAGCCCGCGCCTTGTTTTGGATGAAGCAACCAAGCACAATTATAACGATATTCCAGTTGTTGAATGGTGGAACAATCGTTATAGAATGGGCGATTATGAAAGTGAAATCTCTCTAATTGACGCTTACGACGCTAGCGAATCAGACACCGCTAACTATATGAGTGATCTCAATGATGCTATGTTGTTAATTAAGGGTGATCTGGAAGCTATCGGGGCAACGGCTGACAACGTGGCCAAAATGAAGGACGCGAACACGCTATTACTTCAAACGGGAATCAGTGCAACAGGTCAACAAACGACAGCGGACACCGGATATATTTATAAGCAATACGACGTACAAGGTACGGAAGCTTATAAGAACCGTTTGGCGAATGATATTCACCGCTTCAGTCGTATTCCTAACCTTGATGATGATCGCTTTAATTCTACACAGTCAGGAATTGCCTTACTTTATAAGATGATTGGACTGGAACAAGTCCGAAAAGACAAGGAAACATACTTTACTAAGGCTTTGCGTCGTCGGTATGAGTTGATCAGTAACATTCACAAGGCCGTAAATGGTCCTAAAATCGAAGCTGACAAGCTGACCTTCACTTTCCACCCGAACTTACCACAAGATGTTTGGACGGAAATAAAAGCTTACATTGAAGCGGGCGGGGAAGTATCACAAGAAACCCTACTTAATAACGCAAGCTTTACCGACTATGAAACGGAAATAGACCGTATCAAGAAAGAGGAAGGCGCTAGCGATTTTGAAAGAGCGAAAAGCGTAGGTATCACGGATGAACTTGAAAATAGCGGACAACCGGAAGTATAACGCGGAACGTAAGGCCCAAAGCGCCCTAATGAAGCGAGATTTAGACCGTGAAAGGGCCTTAATTGAAATTTACCAGGAATCTTATGACCGTTTACAAGGGAAGATAGACCGGTTTTATATCAATTATGCGGGCCGTGAGGGCTTGACCAAACAGGAAGCCATGAAACGAGCTGACCAAATGGACGTTACCAAGTTCAATCGTAAGGCTTATAAAGCAGTCAAAGAAAAAGACTTTTCACCGGCTACTAATGAATGGCTAAGAACTTACAATTTGAAGATGAAAGTAAGCCGGCTGGAACTCTTAAAGGCTGAATTGGATCTGGAAATTCAAAACCTGACAGCGGAAACCTATGAAATGTTTGATAATGCCCGTAGAAGCGAAATAATACGCGAATTTGAGCGACAAGCGGGGATTTTGGGTAATTCATCCAAAGGGGTCAAAAAGCGTTTAGAGGCGATTTTAGACGCTGATTTCTACGGTGAATCTTTTTCAAGCCGTGTCTGGGGTAAGACAGGCTTACAGCAAGCCCTACAAAAAGATGTGTTTGCTTCCCTTAATCGTATTTACACGGATATGATGGGTTACAAGGAAGAACGGAAAAGACTTGCTAAGAAATATGGTACTAGTCAGGCAAATGCTGAAAGGTTGATTAAAACAGAAATAGCCCGGATCAATGCGGACACTCAAAAAGAAATGTTAGTGGCTAATGAGTTCACACATTTTATTTTTGTAGCAGAACCAGGAGCGTGCGAGATATGCGCGCCTTTGGACGGCAAGGCCTTTCCGGTTGATGAATTGGAAAAAGGCGTGAATATGTACCCTATGCACCCAAATTGCAGGTGTTCGGGTTATGGACACATTGAACTGAAATATAAAAAGGGTGGTAGCACCTTAAACGATTTTAAACTAAATGATGAGGACGAAAGATGAAATACAGAAAGAAGCCCGTAGTGATTGAGGCTGTTCAGTTTGTAGACACTGAAGAATCAATTTTAAAATTGTCAGAATTAGGATTAGATCCAGTCCGAATTGATTATGCTGATTTAGATAATCCAATTTTAAAAATAGAAACACTTGAAGGGGTGATAATTGCGACTGAAGGTGATTACATTATCAAGGGTGTACAAGGCGAATTTTATCCATGTAAGCCTGATATTTTTGCAGAAACTTACGAAAAAGTTGAATAAATCACTATAAACCGTACGGGATTCCATACGGTTTTTTGCTTGTCCAAACCGTGCTGAAGACGTTAAAAGTTGCATGAGTTCGGGGAGGTTGCCCGTCAAGCGTAGAAAGGAGCCTACTAATGGCAGAAGAACAAACACCACAGGCGATTGAACCACAATCACCGGAAACAGTTGAGGAACAAGCTAGCAATCCGACGCAAGAACCGGAAAAGATGGTATCAGTGGCCGAAATGCAACGCCGTTTGAAATCCTTGGAAGAAAAACATTCCAAAGATACAGCGGACGCAATTTCTAAAGCCTTGGAAAAATACAAGGCAGAAAGCGAACTTACTGGGAAAGAATTAGAAGAGTACCGACGTAAGGAAGCTGAAGCAGAAAAACAAGCTTTACTAGATAAGATCGCTGGGCTTGAAAAAGAACAAACCAAGCGAGAATTGACAGATGAAGCCATTAAAACACTTTCTAGCCGGAAACTTCCGGTCAATGATAAAGTAATTTCTTTTGTTGTTAAAGATACCGCTGAAGGTACTTTGCAAGCTATTTCAGACCTTGAAAGTATTATTAGTGAAATCAAGGCTGAATACTCACAATCGGAACCCCCAAAAGTCTCATCAGATTTTAGCGGGTCCGAAAAATCAAATAAAGGGGATATCTTCCGAAATTCCCGGATCATTAAATAATTACCTTAAAGGAGAAATTTAAAATATGACAGTACAAACTTTTAACCCTGAAAAAGTATTGGTTTCAGAAAAGAAAGACGGAACTTTTACTAAAAAAATGACAGATATCATTATGAAAGATGTCGCTGAAAATTCGGTAGTAATGCAACTTGGACAGTACCATGAAATGGACGGCTTGCAAGAAAAAACTGTTTACGTCCAAACAGATGGCGTATCTGCTTACTGGGTGAATGAAACAGAAAAAATCAAGACCGACAAACCTGAAGTGGTTCCAGTTTCTCTTAAAGCTCACAAATTGGGTATTATCCTAGTTGCTTCCCGTGAGGCATTGAACTATACATGGGAAAAATTCTTTGAAGATATGAAACCGCAGATCGTGGAAGCCTTCTATACTAAGATTGATGAAGCTGGACTTTTAGGACATGAAACACCATTCGCTAATTCAGTAGCTAAGTCTGCTAAAGATTCTAGTCAGGTTGTTGTTGGTCCTATCAACTATGAAAACCTTCTTAAATTGGAAGATAAGCTTTATGAAGCGGACATTAACCCTAACGCCTTTGTTTCTAAAATTCAAAACCGTTCTGCATTGCGTGAATCACGCGACGGCGACAAGAAAACAATTTACGACAAGGCGAACAATACCATTGACGGTATCACTACCGTGGATCTTAAATCTAAACAATTCAAGAAAGGCGACCTTTTGGCCGGTGACTTTAACAGCTTGATCTATGGCGTGCCTTACAATATCAATTTCAAGATTTCCGAAGAAGGCCAAATTTCAACCATGAAGAACCAAGACGGAACACCTATCAACTTGTTTGAACAAGAAATGGTAGCGGTCCGCGTTACTATGGATATCGCTGTAATGGTTACTAAGGCAAACGCGTTTGCTAAGTTGACCGCTTCTGCTGAAAACGTCTAAACAGATTAGAAAGGGGTAGTCAATGGCTTATATTGTAACTAAGAATATTATTGACACCAAAGATAACAATCGCTTTTACGAAACAGGGGACACTTTCCCCCGTGAAGGTTTTGAAGTTTCCAAGGATCGAATTGCTGAATTAATCGGTAAGGGTGTATTGAGTGTTAAAGGTGAAGAAACACCAGAAACACCATCACAAACACCAAATGAGGAAGCTGGGGAAACAGAAAAACCAGTTGAAAAATTGAAAGTGGCAGAATTGAAGGAGTTACTTGATGGCGCTGGCGTAGAGTATGAAGCAGACGCCAAAAAAGCGGATCTAGTAGCTTTGGCCCAAACTATCGAAGGGGAATAAACAGATGGAAGAAACCCAACTATCGAAAATTAAACGTCGGTTGGGTATTGACCCTTCCGACAATTACGAAAATGATCTATTGAGTGATTTAGTGGAAGACGCTGAAAGCTATTTTAAGGGCCTAACAGGCACGGCAGAAATCGCTAGTAAGTATAATTTCATGATTGAAAATGTGGTGTATAAGCTATACGGCCGGAAAGGTTCGGAAGGCGTAACGTCTGAAACGGTTGACGGTTATTCTGTTACTTATCAGGAGTGGGATAACCTATTTAAACCGTATATGGCTATTCTTAATAAAGATTTTGGCCTAGACGGATCACAGCGGGAACGCGGAAAGGTGTTTTTCCTATGAAGACACCGCACCGAATTACCTTAATTTGTGGGGGGCGCAAGAAATACGATCCGGAAACAGATAGTTATGAAATGGAAGCAAGAAAGACTATAACAGTCCCTTGCTTGGTGAATAAAGTCAGCCAATCAAAGGTGTTTGAACTGTACGGGAACCGGACAGATGTAATTATTTCTTGCCGATTCCAGCAGGAACAAGCACCATTCACACAGGCCGTTTATAAACGTGACACCTATGAGCCTATCGAAGCAATCGACGCGCCAATTAAAGGGGCTGTACGATTGAAGAAAGTAGGACCTTTTGGGCGTTAAAGTTAAATGGCACGGGATCGAAAAGCTGACAATGACAATTTCAAACGCACACCCGAACGCTGTTAAACAATCTTTGGAAGTCTTAAAAAACAATGGCGAACGTGGCAAAGCAGTAGCAAAGAGAAGAGCGCCGGTAGATACAAGCTTTCTAAAGAATCACATAACAACGAAATATCCAGGAATGGAAGCACATATACACGCTGAAGCCGGTTATGCCGGTTACCAGGAATACGGTACCCGTTTTCAACCAGGGACGCCGTTCATGCGTCCAATGATCCAGGAAGTTCAACCACAATTTCAGGAAGATATGACAAACGTAATGAAGGGGGTTTTTAAATGACGCCAAACCATGAATTATTCAGATTGATTTATCAGATGGCGGAATCAAGGGAAAAAACCTTTGACTTTTTGCCCGAAGCCGGGACACAATACCCCTTTATCTATATAGGCGAAAACAACGCCCTAGAAAGCCCAAATAACGACCTTTGGGGTGAGGTAGGCCAAACGGTCCACATTTACGCTGAAAGGACACAGCGGGCTATTTTGGACGATATAACAGCCTATTTAGAAACGAATATCAAAAAGATTTCTGGAAAGTGGGAATATCACTTACAGTACACTAGCACGAATAAACAGATCATACCAGATAATACAGATGTCCAGCCATTGCTTCATGTGGTCCTGGATGTCAAGTTCACTTACACTAAGAAGGAGAAAAAATAACAAATGGCAGAATTGATCCAAGGAAAAGACTTTATCGCGTTTTTCCGACGTGTTAAAGATCAAAAGAAACAAGACGCCGGAAAAGTAAGATTCCAAACGGAACTCACTTTGAACGCTGAAAAAGAAGTTGAAACCACGAAAACAAAAGATGGAGTTGTGAACTCTGTTTCAGATGGTGAAACTTCAGGAGAATTTACCTCCCTAGCTTACCGTGAAGATAAAGATACGGTGAATATGTGGAAAGAAATGCGCAAATGGTTCCGCAACACTGACAAGATTGAAGTTTGGATTGTGGACCTAGCTAGCAAATTTGAAGAAGGCGGAAAAGAAAAGTATGACGTGGAATACTACCAAGGATTCTTCAAGAACTTTGAAATTTCCGCGCCGGCTGATGATAAGGTTGAATTGACCTATGAAGTAGCGATTGATGGAAACGGTGTAATTAGTACGGATGTACTAACAGAAAGCCAAAAATCCGCTATTAATAAGGCACAGTACGACTACCACACTTTGGCCAAAGAGGGTGAAGGTACCGGGTTACCAGCTTAATTTTTAGGGGCTTATTAAAGCCCCTTATTTTTTTAATTTTTTTAAAGGAGAAAAACACACATGATTTTAAATATTGGTGGAAAAGACTATACTTTACGCTTTGGAATTGGTTTCTTGCGTGAAATGAACAAGCTTCATTCGGTTGAAATGGAAGGAATGAAAACAGGCTATGGCGCTATGACTATGTTTAATGCCGGGCGCGCAATGAATGACCCTTTGGCCTTGATTGACTTGATTAAGTCCGCGACTGTTACGGAAGCACAAAAACCATCAAATGACGCTATTGAAGAATTTCTTGAGGATCTAATTGTTAATGAAAAGTATGATCAGACCATTGAAGAAATCATGCAAGAGTTAAAAGCGTCACCCCTACTCAAAAAGGCCATGAACCTAGCGGAGTAGGGCAAGCGCAAGAATCAAGTTCTAATTTTGGTTATGATGAAGCCCTGGCGCTTTTAATTGCCCGGCACGGTATGACTTTCAAGGAAGCTATGCGGACCACACTAGAAGAGTTTGAAATCTATAATATGGCTTACGCGATCCAGCAAGAGGACAAGCGGTTAAACTCTGCTATCCAGGCATGGTTTAACCAGTCGGTTAAAGCACAAAAAGGACGCGGTAAGTCCGCCCGTCCGGCATTTAAAAACTTTAATGATTTTTATGACCATCAAAAAGAATTTGACAAGATTTTCAATAGAAATCAACCTAACCAGTCCGGACCAAACAGAAAAAAGGATATGGCTGAAAGAAATAGGTTGATGAATAAGGCATAGAAAGGAGGTAATTAATGGGAGCAAATTTTGACGTAACAGCCATACTAAAAGCGAACGTTTCCGACTTTCAACATGGTTTGAAAGAGGCCCAAGCCTCCCTTGCTAGTTTAAAAAATCAGACTGGTTCAAGCCTTCAAAAGTTGAGCGGTTCGATTAATAGCGTAGGTGATTCCATGATGAAAGTAGGCGCTGGAATGACAGCCGGTTTTACTTTACCGGTAGCCGGTGCCGTCGGTGGTGTTATTAAATCCTTTGCCGGGTTAGAACAAGCCCTGGGCGGGGTTGAAACACTCTTTAAAGATTCCGCTGGAACTGTTATCAAAAATTCAGAAACAGCATACAAGCGGGCCGGCATTTCCGGCGTGAAATACATGGAGCAAGTTACTTCCTTTTCTGCTAGTTTGTTACAAGGTTTGGGCGGTGATACCGTCCAAGCTTCAAAATATGCTGATATGGCTATCGTGGACATGGCGGATAATGCGAATAAGTTCGGAACGAATATTCAGGACATTCAAAACGCTTATCAGGGCTTTGCCAAAGACAACTATACCATGTTAGACAACTTGAAACTTGGTTATGGTGGTACACAGGAAGAAATGGCCCGTCTGGTTAATGAATCCGGCGTAATGGGTGACAGCTTCAAAGCTACGGCCAAAAACGTGAAGGATATTCCGTTCGATAAGCTTATCCAAGCTATCCACGTTACACAGGAACGAATGGGAATCACTGGAACGACAGCCAAAGAAGCGAGCGAAACAGTGGCAGGGTCCTTTGAATCTATGAAAGCTTCCGCCCAAAACTTGGTAGCGGGGCTTGGTCAGAAAAATGCGGATATTAAAACCTTGATGGAAAACCTAAAAGATTCCATAATCACATTCAAGGATAATATTGTACGCGTTTTAGGTACTATCTGGGACAACTTACCACTTGAACCATGGCAAAAATGGATTGGCGCGATTGTGGTTTCTGCTGGTCCAATTCTTACGGTAGTAGGTACCATTACTAAGGTAGTAGGTGGAATTGTCGGAATTGTAAGCAAGGTTTCAAGCGGTGTTTCCGCCCTAATTACCGGTTTCCAAAGTGCAACTGCTAGCGGTACAGCCGTTTCTGGCGTGTTTGGTTCGATTGGTAGCGCCCTTGGTGCTATTAGTGGCCCTGTTTGGGTAGTAATTGGCCTTATTGCGCTATTCGTGGCCGGTTTGGTGGGCTTGTATAATTCAAGTGAAGAGTTCCGAGATAAGGTTAATTCTGCATTTCAAGCGGTTTCTAAAGCTGTATCAAGCGCAATTACCGAAGTGGTAAACTTTGTTAAAAAAATCTTTGGTACTTTGGTTACCTGGTGGAACGAGAATCATGAGTTAATTCTTAAAACCGCTGAAACGATTTGGAACGCTATAAAAGCAGTGGTGGAAACCGTCGTTAATGCAGTAGCGCCTATTATCGAAGCGGGTTGGAATGCGATAGTTCCGATAGTTCAAACTGTTTGGGACCTTGTTAAAAATGTAATTGAAACTGGTTTGAATGTCATTTTAGGCATTATCAAGCTAATCATGCAGATCATCAATGGAGACTGGTCCGGGGCTTGGGAAACCATCAAAGAAATTGTTAATACGATTTGGGAAGGTATTAAAACCGCTATTGGGATAGCTATCCAAGGTTTAATTACCATCATCCAAACCGGATTGGAGTTTCTAAAAGAGATTTGGACAGCTATTTGGAATGTGATAATGGCGGTTGTTGGCCCTATTTGGGACTTTATTTGTAACCTTGTCCAAACGTCCATCCAGTTAGTAAGTGATGTTATTAATAATACCCTTACTTTCATTTCAGACCTTTGGAACACAATTTGGAATACAATTTCCGAGGTAGTAAGCACGGTTTGGAACGCAATTTATGAAACTGTTTCTAATCTTATCAATAGTGTTTGGGAAACTATCCAGAATGTTTTAAATACTATTTCTGAAACCTGGAATAATATTTGGAACGGGGTAAAAGGTACGGCGGAAGAAATTTGGACCAATATCAGTAGTTTCATTTCTGATACCATGAACGGAATTTTTAGCACTATTTCCGAAATTTGGAATAATATCAGTTCATTTATTTCCGACACATTGAATAGTATTTTTTCAAGTATTTCAAATATTTGGAACGATATTACTTCTTCAATCGGAAACTTCATGAATGATATTTTTTCAAGTATTTCAGACGGATGGAATAAAACAGTAACCGCAGTTCAAGAAGCCGGTTCTAATATCGTTACGGCAGTAACAGACGCTTTTTCTAATGCTATTACAGGAGCTAAAGACTTTGTAGGTAACGCTATTTCCGCCGGTGCTGATCTGATCAATGGATTTGTTGACGGTGTTAAAAACTTTGCGGGTAATTTGATTGACGCGGTAGGCGACGCGGTAAGCGGTGCTATTGATTGGGCTAAAAATCTGCTTGGTATCCATTCGCCATCACGGGTATTTAAACAGTTTGGTATCTATACCGACCAAGGTTTCATCAACGGGGTTGATAGCAAGACTAAAAACGTGGCTAAGTCGGTAGGCGGAATGGCTCAAGGGGCTATTGACGCCTTTACTAATAAGGACTTGTCCGGGGTATTTCAAGATGAACTAAGCACGGTAGAAGGTGCTTTGGGAAGCTTGACCGCTTATGATCCAAACGTTAATTTTGACGGTGGAATTTTGACGGTGAACCAACAGCCGGCAGATATTACCTTGAAACTTGGAAGCACGACTTACCGAGCGTTTACAAATGACATCACAAGAGAACAAGAAATGGAATTAATTTTAGGAAGTTATTAGAAAGGGTGATGAAGTATGTATAACTATACTAGTTTAGGAAAATTAGATCAGGAAGTTGCTACTTTTGAGCCTAGCGATAACCTACTAATTAATGGACAACCTCTTAATAGTTTAGTTGAGGGTTACAGACATTTAACAGTAACAGGCCGGGGCTTATTGGGGCAGAACGTTTCCACTACAAAAGTCCCTGGCCGGCGTGGTGTTTGGGTGGATGGTTTTTCAGACGAAGAACGCACCCTAGAAATCAAGTACCAACTAAAAGCGGACACTAGCGCCCAAATGCGGGACCGGTTCGCTAAGCTGAATAAAATTTTAAGGACACACGCGCCTAGCGGGTTCCTTGAAATCTCTTTCAGGGATGAACCTGATTACATTTACTACGGCTATTTCAACGGGGCAGATAGCTTTGAAGAAACAAGCCTAAGTATTGTTAGTAAGTTCAGTTTGCTGATTCCGGACGGTTATAAGAAAAAACGGCCCCAAAATTCAACGGGGTCCATTTCTTTGGTGGACGCGGTGGAGGTATTACCAGAATCTATCACGGTTACACCAACCAAAACCACAAACCAACTTCAAATTTTGAACGGGTCCAAGGTGCTTTCATTCGCCGGGACATACACACCAGGGAAAGATATTATTATTTCTTTTGATCCGGATGAAATCAAAATTACGTTTGGTGGCCGGAATATTCTAAGCGAATTAGAGCGATTCAGTCCGCTGGAAAATTTTACAGTCCGGAACGGTGACACAATAACCGCGGTTAATGCAACGGTTAAGAATGTAGTTTGGAGGGATGAACGAGCATGATCTATCTTTTTGATGAAAAGGAAAAGCTTGTAAAAATCGTCAATAAAAAAGCGGTTAAGACAGCCCTTCAGACTTACGCGCTCACTACCGATAACTACGTTTCAGACCGGTTGACGGTTGAAACAAAGGCGCTAAATGATGATGAACTTGAACAAGTAGAGTATATGGCAATCCAGTCAATGGAAAATAACCATCAATACCATTATTTCTATATCGCTCAAAAGAAAACAGTAGGCGACATTACAACATTTACGGGTGTACAGTCTGGAATTGAAGAATTAAGGAAAACCCCGGTCTTTGACAAACGTCCTAACAATATGCGGGCTGAAGCCGTCATTAATGACCTTTTGAAAAATACAAACTGGCGCGCCCGGTTTGTTGCTGAAACCATCAACCGTAGCACGAATTTCTATTACATTTCTGTTTTTGACGCCCTGAAAAAAATCTGTAAAGTTTGGGGCTTGGAAATGCAGTTTTTTGTGGAAATGAACGGAAACGGTATTGGCGCCCGGTATATTGATTTTAAAAAGCGAATTGGTGAAGCTACTGGAAAACGCGTAGTCTATGGACACAATGCGCTAGAGATCCTAAAAGAGATTGAAAGGACCAACATTTACACCGCCTTGGTAGGCCGTGGAAAAGGTGAACAAGTTTCTAGCGCTGAAGAAAGCGGGAAAGAAGCGGACGGCTACGGAAGAAAAATCACCTTTGAATCCGTGGTATGGTCCAAGGCCAAAGGGAACCCGCTAGATAAACCGCTAGGCCAAAGATACCTAGAAGATCCGGAAATGACTAAACGTTACGGGATCAAGAATGCGGATGGAACCATGAGGGCTAAGATTGGTTTTGTCGATTTTAACGAGGAAGAAAACCCCAATGAATTGATAAAACTAACCTATCAAGCCTTGGTTAATGCGTCCCGTCCACAATTAGCCTTGAAAACGTCAAGCGTTTATCTGAAAGGTGTTAAAATCGGGGACACTATCCGAGTTGTCCGACATGATAAAAAGCTAGACTATGATACACGGATTTTTGAAATTACTTTCAACCGTTTAAACAATAAATCTAGTGACATCAAGTTGGGCGACCAAATAAGTGAAAGCGCGAACTCAAAAATTCAGAGTGTGGCAGATAAAGCCGTAGAAGATTTCATTAACAATGAATTTAACAGTTTTGTCAAAAACTTACCTGATTTTGTTAGATCCGCGGACGGTTACAACACTAACTGGTACAGCGTGGAAGATCCCGTTAAAAAATACCCTAAAAAGGTATTGATTAATGATATATGGTACAAGCCGGATCCGGAGCATGAAGGCCATACCATCATGCAACGCTGGACGGGTGAAGCCTGGGAAGAAATCCTAAGAACTTACAATGAAGTAAGCTTGCGGGAAAAGATTGATCAGAAATTTAATGAACTGAAACAAACTACTGACCAAGCAATTCAAACGGCTGACCGGAAAGCGGAAGAAGCTTTGAAGAAGGCTGGAACAATTCCAGATACCGCTAGACTTTCCGAGCAGATCAAAAGGCAGGTTTTAGAAAGTCAAGATTTGACTAAAAAATTGTCGGAAACCTTGAAAGAAACAGATTCCGGGGTTATTTATAATAAAATCTTGCAAAATATCAAGACCGAATTTGTACAAAAAACAAAATTCGACGAATTAGAAAGAAGCGCTAATAATGGCATTTCATACTTGATGAATAAATCGGATAAAGCTGAAATTGAAATCCGAAAACAGACCATTGAGTTTAACAAATTAACCGAGTCTAACAAGATTTATGAAAGAATTATGGGAACGTCTGAAACAGACGCACCGGATAAGCTATCGCGTTTGGTCATGTCTAGCGAGATATTCCAGACAGAAGTTGGTAAGTATTCAACGGCTGGCGGGCCTAATATGCTTCGAAATTCGCGAGCAGATGATGGTTTGAAATACTGGAACGGTGACCCTAAAAAATTCAAGTTTTTGGAACACCACTTTTACTTAAATGGTCAAAAGCGAATGTTTTTACTTGAAAATGGGGCAGTCGTAAACAGTCCACGCTTTATCTTCAAACGCAATACGGATTATATTCTTAATTTAACAGCGTTTGACGCAAACACGGCAAGGGTAATAATCGAGTTGCGGAAACGCAAAAAAGACTCCGCTAATCAAGATTATGATGAGAGACAGATAATCTTTGACAAGACTGGATCGCCCGCTTTTAATTCAGACAAGGCCGTCAAGCGTACCTTTAAGTTTAATACGGGTGATTTTGATAATGGTTACTTGTTATTCAGCTATGACGGGATACCTAACGTATGGTCTGGTATGTTTATGACCGAGCTTGACTTTTATGAGGGAACGGCAGACCGCAAGTGGCAACCAGCTCCAGAAGATAGCGCCGAGCCTATTGAAGCAGTCAGAACGCAAGTCACACAACTCGCGGGATCTTGGTCGGTACGCAATCTCAATAGTGCGGGCGACGTGATGGGACAGTTAAACCTCAACCCTGACGGATCTGTCAGAATTAACGAGGGCTTGCTATCAGTCGGTGAGAAGACCATCATCAAAGACGGGGTTATCAAGAAATCCATGATCGGGAAGGCTCAAATCGGCACGGCACACATTGACGAAATTGACGCAAGCAAGGCCAACCTTATCAATGTTACGGCTAAGAATATCGCAACCGATGGCTTGACGGCGAACGTTATCAAGGGCGGAACACTATCATCTCTGAATGGCGTTACTGATTTTGACTTACAAACTGGATGGTTAGAAATGAATAAGGAAGCCGTAGGAATTAGAAACAGATTCGAAGGCAAACCAATGCAATTTCTAATTTTTGGACAAGGTGCGATTAACGGGGTGCCTTGTGCATATACGCAACTTATGAGTAACCGGAACGGTCAAACCGGGATTGAACACACTTCTGCCGGTATTCAGATCTGGAATGGGCGACAGGGTAACAACGTACAAACCGCTATAACATTTTATGGTAGAAACATAGACTTTATTCATAATTCTCTAAGCGGAGGCGTTTCTTTAAACACCGAAACACGGGATTTAGATAAGTTGCATAATGTATTTTTAGATAATGCACTAGTAGCCGGCAAAGAAATCTTTTTAAAAGGGAACTCTTTAGTTACTTTATTTAATTTAATAGATAAAAACTTCAAGGGGATCGAAGATCACCTAAAACGCGCTAATTTAGGTGCGCCGGGATATTATCGGACAAATATTTAGAAGAGGATATTATGAACACAACAGATAAAATCATCAATGAGCTAGCTGTACAACTAGCAAATAAGGCGATTGAGCAAGCAAATTACAAGATTTTTTATGATGAAGCACAGGAAAAACTTGTAGAGGTACAAAAACAACTTGTAGAAGTTCAAGCACAGCTTGAACAAGCACAAACACAACTTGAAAAGGTCAATAAAGTCTTGGAAAAAGGTGAAGCTTTGAAAGAACTTTTTGACGAAGTGGCAAACAAATTAGAAGAGGAATAAAAATTTATGGAATTTAAAGTAATTAACAAATACTTGCAAGAAAAAGGGCGTACTTTTGTCGCAATTCGACAAGAAAACCCTTATACAGTTTTTGAACGTGTTTTAATCGGGGACCGTCTGGGTGAAACAGATGAAGTACTTATTAAGGCAGTATTAGGACAGGTTTCAACCGAATTGAACCCGGCTGAAGGCGTTAAAAAGCTTCAGGAAGACTTGCACAAACAAGCAGAAAGCTATGAAGAAAAACTAGCTGAAAAAGATACCAAGATCGCGGAAGTAAAAGCCGTGGCAGATTGGGCAGTTTTGGCACGGGTAACTGACACAGATAACCCGCTAGATCCTACTATCTTTAAACGTGGTCTGGAATTGGTGGAGCTTGGACAAAACGGCAAGACCTACCAACCACAAGAAATCTTTGTAGTGGAAGATCCTGACCATGTTGAAAAATTCCAAGAAGGGAAACGCGTCATGGTTCAAGTCAACGAGCCTTTCACTTACAAGGGCGAAACCTTGAAACAGCTTGAAACATTGCACCAAAATGGAAAACTTGGGCTTTGGAAGTGGACCGAGCCAAAAGAAACCCCGAAAGCTTCAAATGAATTGGAAACGCAACCGGCACAATAAACAATTAGAACCAGTATAGGGAGGTGGTTAAAATGGCCCTAGTGGACCTAATTGACAAGCTAACCCCGGTTTTAGTTGTGATTATACCTAGTTATTTTTCCTTTAAAAGTACCAAAACAAGTAAAGAAGCGGACCAAAAATTAAGAGATCTGGCTGACAAGATCGACGATTTAGAAAAATCCGTCTTAAACGTGGAAGGGATCGGAGAAAAAAACAATAAGAATCTGACTATTATCGGAAAAGGCTTGCAACGCTTGCAACGTTTTCGATTGCAAGAAAACTTAAAAAACGCCCTTAAAAGAGGGCATACTAACCAGCACGAAATAGAAGAACTTTCCCGCTTATATGAGAGTTATATCGAATTAGGCGGGAATGGTGCTATTAAGGTGCTATTTGAACGGTTTTTAGACCTAGAAATTAAAGAGGAAAATTGAAATGAACCAAATTACTGAAATTGTAACCAGTGGGGCTATGAGCATTTTTGTAGTGTTAGTAGGTATTGTTGTTAATGCAGTAAAAAACTATCTTACAACGCGAGGCGGAAAGAAAGCCCTTGAAGTGGTTGAAATCCTAGCTAGAAACGCCGTAAACGCTACCGAGCAAGTAGCGGATAAATTGGATATTCACGGTTCCGCTAAGCGAGAATACGCAAAAACAAGCCTTATTGAAGGACTTGAAGCACACAATATTTATTTAACAAATGACCAGTTAAATACATTTATTGAATCCGCGGTTAAAACAGCAAACGACGCTTGGAAAAATTGAGGTGAAAAAGCATGGATAAAGTAAAACTATTTCAAGATGAAGTATTGGGACAAGGGTTTGATATTGACGGCTGGTTTGGTTGGCAATGCTGGGACGGCTACGCTAAATATTGTTTATGGCTTGGTGTCCCTTTTGCAAACTGTACAGATTCCGGCTATGTTAAAGACCTTTGGGAACAGCGTCATTATAACGGTATCTTGGATTTTTTTGACGAAGTTGAAATCATACAAGGCGGGGAAGTAGCTGTTTTTATGGAAACAGCAGTCACGCCGGTTTCACACGTCGCTATTTTCGTAGGAGATATTGACGGCTCACAAGGTTGGTTCCTTGGACAAAACCAAGCCGGTGAACCTGGGCCGAACGGGGGCGCTAGTTTTGATTTAGCTATCTATCCATATAGTGCGCTCTATCCTACCGCTTTCCGTCCGAAGGGCGAACCGCTAGAAAAAGAAGAATTGAAAGAAATCGTTACGGAAGTTATGGCGAACCATGAAGTTCCATTCTTCCCTGAAGACGCTACTTTCACCGTGGGAGATAGTCCTATCAATGTCCGCCGTTATCCGGATTTAACCGGTGAAATCGTGGCAACTTACCAACCGGGGGAAAAAGTCCATTACGATTCTAAGGGGACCAATGCCGGTTTCCGCTGGATCTCCTACGTCGGAGAATCCGGAAACCGCAACTATATGGCTATTGGTCCCGTGGATGAAGCCGGAAACCGTACTGATTTATGGGGTATGCTTGAATGATTGGATTCAATTCAACGAATTTAAACCAAACAAAGGGCGGGGAAGTCATTAAACAAGGTGACTTTTCTTCCCTTTTTGAGTTTGAACTTTTAGACTACGATAACAAAAAGATCACAAGCTTGGACGGCCAAACCGCCAAGGTTAGACTTGGAAACAGCAAGGGTAAAATCGAAATTGAAAGCCTTGTAGAAAATTCCAAGGTTAGTTTTAAAATTGGGAAAGTTTTGCCGGTTGGAATTTATCAAATTGAAATTGAAGCTGGTAACTACGTTTTTCCAAGTGATAAAAGCGCAAAGGTTGACGTTATCCAATCTATCGAAGAATACACTAGCAAGCAAGTTGAAGAACTTGAAAAAGAAAGTGAAAAGGATAACTTCCCGGAATTAGTCGATCTTTACAATCTAGCCAAAATTTAAGAAGGAGAAATAATGAGTTTAAACACAGAAAGAATTACACGCTTTGCCCAAGCCGTTGGAACCGACATTAAGGAAATTAAACGAGATTTGGCAAACAAGGCGGAAAAATCTGAAGTCGGTCAAGGCGGAATCACGCAGCAACAACTAGACACGGCTATTCAGGGCGTAAAAACGGCAATACTTGGAGAAGGTACACCGGAAGAGTTAGACACGCTGAAAGAGATTGCTGACAAGATCAAAGCTGGCGAAAATCCAGACAGCGCTATCGTGTCTAAAATGACCGAGCTCGGGCAGAAATTGACTGATCTTGAAACTACTGACTTTGTTCAAATTTATACCACGGCCAAGAATACCCTCTAAGGAGGTGACGCATGGAGAAATTAAAAGAAGCTATCAAGCTGATAGGCCATGACGTCGGTGTGCTTCAAGGTCAACAGAGCGGGGCGTTACAGACTACCAAGGCTTACGAGTTATTCCCTACATATGCTCAACTACAAAGTCAAATGGCGACTAACATCAAAGAGAAGCACGTAGAATTAGGTCTGGATGCTCTCATTGACGAAAAACTAAAAAATGGTGGCGATCCCTTTGTCACTAAGTCTAAAGTACCAGTAGTGGACATTAGCCAGCTTGCAAGCAAGAACGACTTGGAAGAACTCAAACGTAAGGTCGGAGCGGGCGGAAGCAGTGCAAGTACAGAATTAAAAGGTCAAGGCTTCCCATACAATCTTAATGCTGATATCGGTACAATTTATACCGATACCACAGCTAAGAATGGAGCGGTGAAGTGGATCAAAAAAAATGCTGGAACTGGCTCTAACGCTTGGTCTGTCTTGTTTGGTGATGTCAAACACAAGCCAAGAATTTCATCAAGCCAAAACAATGCGTATGTCGAGTTTAGACGTATAAACTCCACGGTAGAGGTCGGCTTCGGTGGTCTATCGTGGGGTTGGTTTGGAATCGTGAGACGAGGTGCGCCCAGCTACGTTCCTCAAGGGTCAGACCGTGAGCGAAACGTGGTGATCTTAAACGTCGGCGGTATACCCGTCGGTTTTCGTGCCACTAGCTCAAAACTTGGTATTATGACAAATGACAAGGGGAAACGCCTTGGCACTTTCTATCTAGGTGGGCCGGGTGACGGCAACCAGCTACGCTTACAATTCGATGATCCCGTGCCTACTGACCGAGACATCGGAGATTTACGATTTACTGATATGTCATATATCACAGATGACCCGTGGCCGGAGAATCTACAATAAGACACACACACCCTCCCAATTCGGGAGGGTTTTTTGTTTGCTCTGAAACTAGTTCCAGAATGAAAAATCTTTAATTATTTTTATAAAAAGCGTTGACAATCACGGCATACCGTGATATAATATAATCAGAAAGGAGGAAGATATGAAAATATCAGAGATTGCTGAACTAATGGTAGCAACTGGAACCTTATTAACAGGGATCGCAAGTGTTATCATGGCAATAAAAAAAGAGCCAAAAGAACGCAAGCCGAGCAAAGCAAAGCGGTTCAAGTAAGGCTCTGGTAGGTCGGGGCGAAAGCCCCTTACACCTACCATGATTATATCATATCGGTCAATAAAATGAAATATTTACCAATCTTTACAATCGTATTTTTTATATTTCTGCTGATTTTAAAAGATAGACGGAAATAAGAGGGTTATTAAATGAGAGAACAAATAGAAAAGTTATTAAACAGCGAGATAAGCACAAGCGCAATTGCCAAAGGCGCAGGCGTCCCTTGGTCTACAGTAGCAGACCTTAGAAAGGGAAAAACCAGTATGGATAAAATGGCCTTACTTACAGCCGAAAAATTAAATGATTTTGCGGAAACTAAAATATTTATCTTTACAAATAAAAAAGGAGAAAAAAATGATGGAAAGAAGAATTGAAGAATTACTTAATGGAATTTATGAATTAGAGTTTCAGGGCACAATGACTTTTGAAGAGTTCGCTGATGGTTATGACTTTTGGGTTGATGAAGATGATATACTCTTATTAGAAGGCCGGGGAATGAAACCAATCGACGGCGTGAGAAAAGTCGGATACGTGGATAATGGGGTTATCTATGCTTATTGATACTGAAATAGATGGAAAATAAAAGGTTGTTTATACAGCCTTTTTTTATTTCCGTTATAATGGAAATTTTGGAAAATGTCTATTATAACGAAAAAAGCCCTTTTAGGCTCACTTTCTCAACAATACGGGCAATAAATGAATACGGTTTGACTACGGTTTATTTTAATTATCCGGAATTATTCAGTATGTATTTTTTTTGAAAATATTGATTTTTCTAACTGATAGCAAGTTATCGGCATTTGATGGCAACCACAGATTGTTTTTGGTATAATAGAGGGGTGTATCTTTTGGACGGAATAGGTCACAGGATTCAATCCAGATGCATAAATGAAGAAAGAAAGTAGTAACGTGATGCAAGCCTTATATAACCTTCTTGTTGAGAAATTTCGGCTGACTTTTGACGATACAGAATTGTTGGAAACAGCTTTTACACATACCTCATATGCGAATGAGCATCGCCTCTTAAAAATTTCACATAATGAACGTTTGGAATTTTTAGGAGACGCTGTTCTCCAGTTAGTGATTTCCGAATATTTATTTGCCCTCTATCCTAGTAAGCCAGAGGGTGATTTGTCAAAAATGCGTTCCATGATTGTTCGTGAGGAAAGCCTAGCAGGTTTCTCTCGTGATTGTGGTTTCGATCAATTTATCAAACTTGGCAAGGGAGAGGAAAAATCTGGTGGACGTAACCGAGATACCATCTTAGGAGATTTGTTTGAAGCTTTTTTAGGCGCCTTACTCTTGGATAAGGGAGTAGAGATGGTGCGGAACTTCATTCAGCAAGTCATGATTCCTAAAGTCGAGGCAGGCCAATTTGAGCAAGTGATTGACTATAAGACGCGCTTGCAAGAAATCCTTCAAATCCATGGGGATGTGCTGATTACCTATGAAGTGACGAGTGAGTCAGGACCGGCTCATGCCAAGGAGTTTGAAGTGCAAGTGTCTGTCAATGGGAAAATCATCGGTCAAGGACGTGGCCGGTCTAAAAAGGCTGCAGAACAAGAAGCAGCAAAAAAAGCAGTGGAGAATAAGGTGGATCCCTCATGTATTTAAAGGAAATTGAGATTCAAGGCTTTAAGTCTTTCGCAGATAAGACCCGAGTCATCTTTGACCAAGGGGTAACCGCAGTGGTGGGCCCTAATGGATCTGGAAAATCGAACATTACGGAAAGTCTGCGCTGGGCCTTAGGTGAATCGAGTGTCAAGAGCCTACGTGGTGGCAAGATGCCGGACGTGATTTTTGCTGGGACTGAAACTCGGAAACCCTTAAACTACGCTTGCGTAACGGTAGTACTGGATAACCGGGATGGCTTTATCAAACAGGCTGCTAAAGAAATCCGAGTGGAGCGTCATATTTATCGCTCGGGTGATAGTGAATACAAGATTGATGGTAAGAAAGTCCGTTTGAGAGATGTCCATGATCTCTTTATGGATACTGGACTTGGGAGAGATTCTTTCTCTATTATTTCCCAAGGGAAGGTTGAAGAAATCTTCAACTCCAAACCAGAAGAGAGACGGGCTATTTTTGAGGAAGCCGCTGGGGTTCTTAAATTTAAGACACGTCGCAAGGAAACGGAATCTAAGTTGGTTCAGACCCAGGATAATTTGGACCGTCTGGAAGACATTATTTTTGAGTTAGAGGGGCAAATCAAACCTCTTGAAAAGCAAGCCCTTGTGGCCAAACGTTTCTTAGAATTGGATCAACAACGCCAAGTTCTTTATTTGGATGTTTTGATTGCACAAATTGAAGTCAATAAAAAAGACTATGATCAAGCCGTCCAAGAAGAAGCCTCCATCCAAGAGCAATTAAAGGCTTATTACCAGAAAAGAGAAGAGTATGAGGCGGAAAGTCTCCGATTGAAACAGAGTCGTCAGACCCTTCAACACCAATTGTCAGATGATCAAGCTAGCCTCTTGGAATTGACTCGTCTCTTAAGTGATTTGGAGAAACAAATCGAATTGGCACGCTTGGAGTCGCAACAGGTCGCTCGAAGTCGTCAGGAAAATCAAGAGCGGGTCAATAGTCTGGAAGAGCGCCTACAAGTTCTTCGGAACCAGTTGGAAGAAAAACAAGCCAATACAAAGAGTCTTCAAGAAGAACTGGAAAAGAGCCAAGTAGCTCTGGAAGGTCTGGAGAAAGAGTTGGCCAGCTTCTCAGAAGATCCAGATCAGGTAATCGATTATTTACGTGAAAAATACGTGGCCTTGATGCAGGATGAAGCGGAGAGATCAAACGAATTAACAACCATTGAAAATCAATTGGAGGCCTCAGCTCAATTGTCACAAAGTAAAAAGGAAGATTACCAAAATCAAATCCAAATGGTGACAGAATTGCAGGAAAAAGAGCAAGTTGCTAAAGAGTCTTATCAACTCGCTCAAGAGCATCTGAAACACTTGCTTGAGACCTATCAGTCAGAAGCGAAACGATTTGAGGAAGCTCGCCAGTCCTATCAAAAGGGGCAAGCCAAGATGTTTGATCTACTGGATCAAAGTAAGGAAAAACAGGCTCGCATTAAAAGTTTAGAGGCGATTCAAAAAAATCATAGTAATTTTTATGCTGGTGTGAAGAGTGTCTTGCAAGAAGCGGCTCGTCTGGGCGGGATTGTAGGAGCTGTCAGTGAAAAACTCTCCTTCTCACCAGAGTATCAGACTGCCTTGGAGATTGCTCTGGGTGCCAGCAGTCAGCATATCATCGTAGAAGACGAAGGTGCAGCAACACGGGCAATCGAACATCTGAAGAAGAATCGCTCGGGTCGGGCAACCTTCCTTCCTTTGACAACTATTAAACCACGCTACCTAACTGGAAAGAATCAAGAACTGATTGAAGCCTGTCCAGGATTCCTAGGGATGGCCAGCAGTTTGGTGGACTATGATACTTCCCTCGAGTCGATTTTCCAGAATCTTTTGGGGGTCACGGCTATTTTTGATACGATTGAGCACGCCAAGGCGGCTGCCCGCAAGGTTGCCTACCAGGTTCGTATCGTGACGCTCGATGGAACCGAACTTCGCACAGGTGGTTCCTATGCAGGGGGAGCGAATCGAAGCAATAATTCGATTTTTATCAAGCCAGAATTGGATCGCTTGCACCAAGAATTGGCCTCTCTTCAGAAGAACTTACGGGAAGTAGAAGGCCAGGTTCAAGAGCAACAGGATCAAGTGACCCGATCACAAGAAAAACTAGAATCTTTGAAAGGCCAAGGAGAAGAAGCTCGATTAGAAGAGCAACGTCTTCAACTGGCTTATGAGCAAGCTCACCAGCAACTCTTGGACGCTGAAGAGCTGTTAGAAGTCATTCGTACAGAGCTGGATGAAGGGAGCAACCAAGAGCTCCTCCAAAAACGAGATCGCTTGCAAGCGCGACTGAAAGAAATTGAGGCAGAAAAAGAGCAAGTCACTGCTGAGATTGAAGAAGTCAAGCTCAATAAAGATGTCGTTGTTGAGAAAATTGAAAATTTACGAGCAGCCATTGCCAAGCTCCAATTACAGAAAACAGAGTTGAAGAGTCGATTGACCTATGACCAGACAGATGCCGAACGCTTGCAGCAAGAGTTGGCTTCTACTGAACGGGAAATCCAAGCTCTCCAATATGCGATTGAGCAGGGAGAAGATCGACATGAGCAAATCGATGTTTCTGTCCTTGAAAAACAACTGCAAGCAACCCTTCAAGAGAAAACCGCTCTGGAGCAAGCTGTGATTCGTAAGCAATTTGAATTAGAGGATTTGGAAGGCCAGTCTGAAGATGTAGCGGGTCATATGGAACAAGCCCGTCGTCAAAATGAGGAGTGGATTCGCCTACAGGCCAAAGCAGAATCCAATCGCGATCGCTTGGCAGACAAATTGAATAAACTCATGTTGGCACTGACAGACGAATTCAAGATGAGTTTTGAAGAGGCATCTAATCAGGCCAACGAACTAGAAAATCTAGTCCAGTCTGAGCAAGTCTTAAAAGACTTGGAGAAAGCGATTAAAGCCTTAGGCCCTGTCAATATTGATGCTATCGAACAATACGATGAGGTCAAGACTCGGTTTGATTTCCTTTCCGGTCAACGAGAAGATGTCTTGGCAGCGAAGAATCTTCTTCTTGAAACCATTAATGACATGAATGATGAGGTGAAAGAACGCTTTAAGTCTACGTTTGAAGCGATTCGTGAATCCTTCCGAGTAACCTTTAAACAGATGTTTGGGGGAGGATCCGCTGATCTCATCTTGACGGATGGGGATCTCTTGTCAGCTGGGGTCGAGATTTCTGTTCAACCGCCTGGTAAGAAAATTCAATCCTTGAATTTGATGAGTGGTGGGGAGAAAGCTTTGTCAGCATTGGCGCTGCTCTTTTCAATCATTCGTGTCAAGACTATTCCATTTGTCATCTTGGATGAGGTAGAAGCGGCTCTAGACGAGGCCAATGTTAAACGTTTTGGGGATTACCTCAATCGTTTTGATAAGGAAAGTCAGTTTATTGTGGTTACCCACCGTAAGGGAACCATGGCTGCAGCAGATTCCATCTATGGAGTGACCATGCAAGAATCTGGAGTCTCTAAGATTGTATCTGTGAAGCTGAAAGATATAGAAGGAATGGATAATGGAAATTAAATTAGTCGCAACAGACATGGATGGGACCTTTTTGGATGAAAACCATCAATTTGATCAAGCTTTATTCCTAAAGGTATTAAAGAAGTTTCAAGAAAAAGGGATCTACTTTGCCGCAGCAAGTGGTCGGCCTCTCCTCTCTTTGAAGACAATCTTTAAAGAGGTTCAGGATCAGATTATTTTTATAGCTGAAAACGGCAGTGTTGTTGAGTTTCATGGTGAAGATGTCTATGAAGCGACCATGAGTCCTGAATTTTACCAAGCCATGTTTGCCAAGTTACAAGAAAGTCCTTATTTCGATAAAAATAAGTGCTTGTTAACGGGAAAACGCGGGAGCTATGTTTTAAAGACCGTTGATCCAGACTATCTAGCTGCTTCGCAAAACTACAATGAAAATATTCAAATGGTGTCTGATTTTTCAGAAATTGATGATCTTGTCTTTAAGATGACCACCAATTTTGACCAAGAAGTATTAGCGGAAGGGGAAGCCTGGGTTACCCAAAATGTTGAGGGTGTTAAGGCTATGACCACTGGTTATGAGTGCATTGATATTGTCTTGGATTATGTGGACAAGGGAGTCGCCATCCAAGCACTAATGGATCAGCTAGGCATTAGTCAAGATCAAGTCCTAGCTTTTGGGGATAACCTCAATGATCTTCATATGATGCAGGTTGTTGGCCATCCAATTGCGCCAGAAAATGCCCGTCCAGAGATTTTGGAATTGGCTGAAAAAGTATTAGCTCACCATTCGACAGGATCTATCCTTCGCTTCATGGAGGAAGAATTATGAGTCAGATTAAGGTTATCGCACTAGACTTGGACGGTACTCTCTTAAACTCAGAGAAGAAAATCTCCCCTCGGAACTTAGCTGCCATTCGTGCAGCTCAAGAAAAAGGGGTCAAGGTAGTTTTGACGACGGGTCGTCCCCTCAAGGCTATGGATTTTCTGCTTCAAGAGATTGGGACTGCCGGCTTGTCAGATGAATACACCATTACGTTTAATGGTGGCTTGGTACAAAAGAATACAGGGGAGATCATTGCGAAGACAGTTTTCTCTCGTGATGATGTCGTCCGTATTTATGAGGAGACAGAGGACCTTGGTTTGCCCCTAGATGCCATCAGCGAAGGGGTTGTTTATACACTTGTATCTGATCAAGAATCTCTTTACCCTCTCTATAATCCTTACTTGAACTTTATTCCCGTTTCTATTGAAGATTTGTCCAGTCAGATTTCCTACAATAAGTGTGTAACGGCCTTTCAACAGGACTATTTGGATGGCGCTATTCCAAAGATTTCTCCTGAATTAAGGGAGCGTTTTGAGATTTTTAAATCCAGAGACATGCTCTTGGAATGGTGCCCCAAAGGCGTTCAAAAGGATCGAGGCTTGGAAGCTTTGGTTGCGTATTTAGGAATCGATGCTAGCCAAGTCATGGCGTGTGGAGATGAAGCCAACGATGCCAGCATGTTAAGATGGGCAGGCCTAGGAATCGCCATGGCTAATGCGGTGGATAAGGTGAAAGAGATTGCCACACTAGTCTCAGACTACACCAATGATGAAGATGCAGTCGGAAGAGCGATTGAAGAATATGTATTGAAGGAGGGTCAATAATGGGATTATTTGACCGACTATTTGGAAGAAAAGAAGAAACAAAACCACAAGTTCAGGATCTTACAGAAGAGCTTGTGGAAAGCCCTGAGAAAGCAAGCTCGTCAGCTGAGCCAGTATCACAAAAGGCTTCACAAAGTGATGAAGCAAAGATTTCGGCAATGGAAGCCTACTATGCAGAATTAAAAGAGCGAATGGCTGCCGAATCAGCGCGATCATCGCAAGAGTCGACAGCATCCATTGAAGAAGTTCCTTCAGAAGAGCATGTAAATCAGGAAACAGCTATCGAGGAAGAGGGCTCTTCTCAACTAGAGCAAGCTACCTCTCCTGAGGAAGTAACCGAACCTGCTCCTGTTCCTGAAGAACAGACTATAGAAGTAGAAACGTTACAAGAAGAGAATCTTGAAGAAGAGCCTCTGAATTCTTCATCAGATCTTGCCCAAGAAGCCTTTGATGAGGATGTTTTTGCAAAGAATGAAACAGAGGATGAGACTTCAAGTCTTTCCAAAGAACCCGAGGAAGTAATTGAAGAAGCAACTACTGAAAGTTCAGAGGAAGAAACAGGAGAGTTTGAAGAAGACACTCCAGTAGAAGAAACAACTAGCGAACCTGAAGATACAGAAGAGCTTGAAGCAGAATTGTCAGTAGAGGAAGCTGCTAGCGAACCTGAAATTTCAGAAGAGGTTGAAGAAGAGCCTCTAGTAGAAGAAACGACAAGTGAGCCAGAAATTGCTCAACCAACAGAAACAGTTCAAGAAAAATACAATCGAAGCTTGAAGAAAACTCGGACTGGATTTGGTGCTGCGCTTAATGCATTTTTTGCTAACTTCCGTTCTGTCGATGAAGAATTCTTTGAAGAGTTAGAAGAACTCTTGATTATGAGTGACGTCGGAGTCCAAGTCGCTTCGAATCTGACCGAAGAGCTCCGCTATGAAGCACGCTTGGAAAATGCCAAAAAGCCGGATGCCTTGCGTCGCGTGATTATTGAAAAATTGGTGGATCTCTATGAAAAAGATGGCCAATACAATGAGCAAATCAACTTTAAGGACGGTTTGACCGTCATGCTCTTTGTCGGAGTGAATGGCGTTGGGAAAACCACTTCTATCGGAAAACTAGCTCATAAGTACAAGAAGGAAGGGAAAAAAGTGATGCTAGTCGCAGCAGATACCTTCCGGGCAGGAGCTGTTGCTCAGTTGGCTGAATGGGGACGTCGTGTGGATGTGCCCGTTGTCACAGGTCCTGAAAAATCAGATCCTGCAAGTGTGGTCTTTGATGGGATGGAACGAGCAGTGGCAGAACAAGTCGATGTTTTGATGATTGATACGGCTGGTCGCCTTCAGAATAAAGACAATCTGATGGCTGAATTAGAAAAAATCGGTCGCATTATCAAGCGCGTGGATCCTACAGCCCCTCATGAAACCTTCTTGGCCTTGGATGCGTCTACAGGACAAAATGCCCTGGTCCAAGCCAAGGAATTCTCTAAGATCACGCCGATTACTGGTATCGTCCTCACTAAGATTGATGGAACAGCTCGAGGAGGAGTGGTTCTTGCCATTCGAGAAGAATTGGATATTCCAGTGAAATTAATCGGTTTTGGTGAAAAAATTGATGACATCGGTGAATTCAATTCTGAAAACTTTATGCGTGGCTTGTTAGAAGGCTTGATATAAACAAAAAACTCATCTCAAGAAAGAGATGAGTTTTTTTGTTGCACTTTTAGTCAGTCGGACAATTTATTCTTCAATTGCTGGTTGCCAGACCCATTCCGCATTGTAATCCTTCAAGAGGTCAAAGGAAGCTTGAGGTCCCATGGTTCCAGATTTATATTCATGAAGAGGGACTTGATTTTCAGCCCACAGGTGTTCGATTCGGTCAATTAACTGCCAAGAGGCTCTAACTTCATTCCAGTGGCTGAAGTTGGTTGAGTCATTGTTCAAGACATCATAGATCAACTTTTCGTAAGGCTCTGGAGAAGCACCAGTTGCAGTAGCTTCTGTTACATAGTCGAAGGAAATGGGAGCAATCTGGAACTGCTCGCCAACTTCTTTTCCGTTGACACTGAGAGAGAAACCTTCATTTGGTTGAATGTAGATGGTAAGCACGTTTGGTGCAATTTCCTGACCAAAAATAGAGTCCATTTGTTTGAAGACGACATTGACATGGGTACCCTTTTTGGTCAGACGTTTTCCTGTACGGAAGAAGAAAGGTACTCCACGGAAGCGATCGCTATCCACAAAGAAGGCTCCAGAGGCAAAGGTCTCGGTCATGGATTCAGGGTTGACATTTGGTTCACTACGGTAAGAGATGTCCTTTTTCCCTTGAATTTTTCCAGAACGGTATTGACCTCGGATAAATTGTTTCTTTAATTCTTCATCAGATGGGTTGACCAATTGTTCAAAGACTTTCACCTTCTCTTTACGGATGTCTTCCTTGGTGAAGGAAGCTGGTTTGTCCATAGCTAAAAGAGAAAGCAGTTGAAGGGTATGGTTTTGGACCATGTCGCGGAGGGCACCAGATTCATCATAGTAGCCACCACGTTCTTCGACTCCTAGTCGTTCTGCAAAAGTGATTTGAACATTGTCGATATAGTCACGATTCCAGATGTTTTCAAAAATTAGGTTGGCAAAGCGGAGGGCAAAGATGGACTGGATCATTTCTTTACCGAGGTAATGGTCAATCCGGAAAATTTGCTCTTCTTCAAAGGTTTCTTCCAGTTCTTTGTTGAGCTGACTAGCTGTTTCTAAATCCGTTCCAAATGGTTTTTCAACGATCAAACGCTCAAAGCCTTTTCCATCCACAATGCCTTCAGATTTCAAATGTTTGGCAATTGTACCAAAGAATTGAGGTGCCATGGATAGGAAGAAGAGTTTATTATGCTCAGCTTGGTAGGTGTCATTGAGCTGATTTTGAAGTTCACGAAGCTTGATGTAGTGCTCCGTGTCATTAACATCGTGACTTTGATAGTAAAAATGACTGGCAAATTCCTGCGCCTGTTCAGGACTGTCTGCTAAATCCGAAATGGATTCAACGACAACGGATTCAAAGTATTCTTTGCTCCAAGGACGACGAGCAGTTCCAATCACTGCGAAATGCTCTGAAAGATTTCCAGTTTTATAGAGTCTAAAAAGGGAAGGATAGAGCTTGCGGTGGGCTAGATCTCCACTGGCCCCGAAAATGGTTACAATTACTTTTGAGGACATGTTCATACCTATTTTCTAACTTGATAAACCATATTCTACCATAAAATTCAGAAAATTTCTCTTTGAAAGTAAAAGGATTCTGAGTTTCATAGAGAAGGATGAGGGAAGAAACCACGAAAAAAGGTTGGACCGAAAGGTCACAACCGAGTAATGTTTAGTAGCCTTTAGAAGACTCGATAGACATAGGGATTAGTAGGTTTTTCTACTGAGTGAGCTTCCTCTATGTCTAAGACAGGAAGGCTTTGGCCAAGTTGTTTATGGTATTGGATCTTGAGAGTTCCAGTCGCCTGGACCCAGGTGTTATCGTCATAGGTTTGGGAGGCTCCTTTGGTTAACAAACCATAGACTCCTGAATCAGCGATACAGTGGATAATTCCAAAACGGAAGAGGAACTGACTGCCCGGATCCTGGGGATCCTTATAAATGAAGCCGGTTAGGGTAAAGGTTTTTCCAGCAAATTCATCTGGATAGTCGTAGATCACTTCCATGACTTCCATATAGTTTTCTGTCGTGATCTGGATATGATCTTGCTTGAGGTACTTCTTGGCTGCAGCCCTCATCTCAGATTCATAAGCAGACTTGGTAAAATAACTGCTAGTATCTGGCTTGAGGTATTGGTTGGTTGTGCCCTCATCATTTTGAATATCTTTGGAAGAGCCAGCCGCGATGGGAAAATGATAGCCCTTGGCTGAAACCGTTTGGGAATCCAAGGTCACTGTCGGGAATCCAATCCCTACAATCAAGGGAATCAGGAGCAGAAGAATACTCATGACTTTGGCTTTTTTACTGGTGAGGTGACTATGAACGGGCAGATTCTTCATCCAAATATAGAGCTGGACGACAGCCAAGAGGAAGGAAAGAATCATAGAGATATAGGCTAAATAGGAATAATGCATATTAATGTATTGGTTGAGCTTACCAGAAAGCTGCAAATACATAGTAATTTCGAAATAGCCTGCTAAAATGAGAAATCGAATCATAGGACCACCCCCACAAACCAAGCATAAACCAAGACAACGAGACTGACGATGCTAATGAATTGGACAATAAAGCGATTGGTCAGATAATTCTTCATCATCAAGAGGTTCTTGACGTCTAACATAGGTCCGATAACCAGAAAGGCTAAAACGGGAGCTAAGCCAAAACTCGAGAGAAGGGAAGAGCCGATAAAAGCGTCCGCCTCACTACACAAGGAGAGGAGGAAGGAGAGAAGCATAAGGAGGAGTATGGCTAGGAGTGGCGTCGCTGAAATAGAAGTTAGCACGCGAGTTGGCACATAAACCTGAACCACACTGGCAAATAAACAACCGAAGACCAGATAGCGTCCAGTGTCGAAAAACTCGTCAATGGCCTGCACAAACACTTGGAAGAAGCGTTGACCGGCAGATAGTTTTGAAAAGTCATGAAGATGGACTTCCTTGCGGTTGGCCCGTTGAATAGAAGCTGTTTGGAAAAAACCTAGGAAAATTCCCAGAACAGTCGCCACCAGGATAGAGCCGATCGCTCGTAAGAGAGCCATTTGAATAGAATTGCCAAAGGCAGAATAAGTGGCAAAGAGGACAATGGGATTAATAACCGGGGCTGTCACTAGGAAGGGCACAGCTGTATAGCTAGGTACCTTCTTCTCTAAAAAGCGATTGATGATGGGGACGATACCACACTCACAGGAAGGGAAAATAAAGCCAATCAAGGTCCCAAATAGAATTCTCCCCCATTTATTTTTGGGAAGGGCTCGGTAGACTTTTTCAGGGGTAATGTAGACATCAATCGCCCCTGAAATGATACTTCCAATTAAAACAAAGGGAAGGGCTTCAATCATAATCGAAAGAAAAATCGCTCCAGCCTGAAGGACACTGGTTGGCAGTTGTTGGAAGAAACTCATTTGTTAGAATCCTTCTGCTCTTTTTCCCCTGCTTTCTCATTCTTCTTGTCATCTGGTAAAGTGACTTGAGGGGGATCTGGGAAGACAGCAAATTCCTCAAAGAGTTTGTCTAAATCGTCTGTTTTTGAAAATTTAATCGCCATGATAGGTCTCCTTTTCTTTTTTTCTCATTATATCAAATTCTCAAAAAAGAGGGGAAAATCAAGTCCAAAAGTAAGATGAAAAAGCAGTATAGAAGGCCTTCTATGGTATAATAGAAGCTATGGAAAAATATGAAAAAATAGCCCAAGAATTGGGCGTCAGTCTCAAACAGATTGATACTGTTTTGACCTTAACAGCAGAGGGATCCACCATCCCCTTTATCGCTCGGTATCGGAAAGATGCTACGGGTAATTTAGATGAAGTAGCCATCAAAGCTATTATCGACATGGACAAGTCTTTAACAGCCTTAGCTGATCGGAAAGAAACTGTTCTCGCTAAGATTGAAGAGCTTGGGAAACTGACCCCAGCCTTAAAAGAAGCGATTGAGCAAGCTGAAAAATTGGCGGATGTGGAAGAATTGTATCTTCCCTACAAGGAAAAACGCCGGACCAAGGCAACCATTGCGCGTGAGGCAGGACTTTTTCCACTTGCTCGGATGATTCTGCAAGATCAAAAGGACTTGGAAACAGCAGCAGAAGAATTCCTATCTGAAGGATTTCCAACTGTAAAGGATGCAATCTCTGGAGCAATCGATATTTTGGTCGAAGCCATTGCAGAAGACCCACAATTGCGCAACCTTACCTACCAGGAGATTCGCAAACACTCTTTGATCACCTCTAGCTTGAAGGATGAAAGCAAAGACGAGAAGCAAGTCTTCCAAATCTATTATGATTTTTCTGAGAAGATTGCAAACATGCAGGGCTACCGAACCCTGGCCTTAAACCGTGGAGAGAAATTAGGGGTATTAAAGGTTGGATTTGAGCATCCTGTAGACCGTTTGATTCGTCACTTTGAAGCCCGATTTAAATCGAAGAATAGCTACATTGAAGAAGTCATTAACCAGGCTCTGAAAAAGAAAATGCTACCAGCTATGGAGCGTCGAATTCGGACAGAACTGACAGAAGTGGCAGAAGATGGAGCCATTCAGCTTTTCTCTGAAAATCTTCGACACCTTTTGCTGATTGCTCCCCTCAAGGGGCGCGTGGTCTTGGGATTTGACCCAGCTTTTCGGACAGGAGCTAAATTAGCTGTTGTCGATCAGACAGGAAAGATGTTGACCACCCAGGTGATTTACCCTGTTGCGCCGGCTAAACCAGCACAAATTGAAGCGGCCAAAGAAGAACTGAAACGGCTGATTCGTCAATACGGCGTGGAAATCATTGCGATTGGGAACGGGACGGCTAGTCGAGAGAGCGAAGCCTTTGTTGCGGAAGTTCTCAAGGAAGTTCCAAATGTCAGCTATGTCATTGTGAACGAGAGCGGGGCATCTGTCTATTCAGCTAGTGAATTGGCTCGCCATGAGTTTCCAGAACTGACAGTTGAAAAGCGCTCAGCCATCTCCATTGCCCGTCGTTTGCAGGATCCACTGGCTGAGTTGGTTAAGATTGATCCAAAATCTATCGGAGTCGGCCAGTACCAGCATGATGTCAGCCAGAAGAAATTATCTGAAAGCCTTGATTTCGTAGTCGATACCGTGGTAAACCAAGTCGGAGTTAATATTAACACTGCTAGTCCAGCCCTCTTGTCTCACGTGGCTGGTCTCAATAAAACCATTTCTGAGAACATCGTGAAGTACCGGGAAGAAGAAGGGTTGATCACTTCTCGGGCACAGATTAAAAAGGTTCCTCGTCTGGGAGCCAAGGCTTTTGAACAAGCAGCTGGTTTCTTACGGATCCCAGAAAGTGAGAATTTCCTCGATCGGACAGGGGTCCATCCAGAAAGTTACCCTGCAGTGAAGAAGCTCTTTACCTTACTAGGCATCAAGGAGATGGATGAAGAGGCCCAAGCCAAGTTGAAACAAATTGACACGGTTTCTATGGCCCAGGAACTTGAAATTGGCCCTGAAACCTTGAAAGATATTGTCGCAGATCTTCTCAAACCAGGTCGCGATTTACGTGATTCTTTTGATGCTCCTGTCCTTCGCCAGGATGTTCTTGATTTGAAAGACTTGAAGATTGGTCAAAAACTAGAAGGAGTTGTCCGCAATGTTGTTGACTTTGGAGCCTTTGTCGATATTGGGATTCATGAAGATGGTTTGATCCACATTTCACAGATGAGTCAGCAATTTATCAAGCATCCAAGTCAAGTTGTTTCAGTTGGCGACCTAGTGACCGTTTGGGTCTACAAGATTGATTTAGAACGGGAAAAAGTGAATCTTTCCCTCTTGGCACCACATGAATCTGACTAAATACGTTCAAGAAGTATCGCTGGAAGATTTTGGTCACCCTTTTCTTCACCAAGCGATCTGGAACCCTCGCTTGCGTTCGACCGGCGGTCGCTTCTTTCCTAAAGATGGTCATCTGGATTTCAATCCTAGAATCCTAGAAAGATTTGGCTGGGAGATTTTTCGAAAGATTGTCCGTCATGAGTTGTGTCACTACCATCTCTACTATATGAAAAAGGGCTATCGCCACCAGGATCAAGATTTCAAGGCCTTACTCAAAAAGGTAGACGGCTTGCGGTATGCCCCTTCAGTTGATAAGGGAAACTATAAGATTTATGTTTGTACGAGCTGTGGGCAAGAATTCAGGAGAAAGCGGCAGATTGATCTGCAAAAGTACCGCTGTGGTCGGTGTCGAGGACTACTTAAGTATCAAGGGACAATTGATCCAGGAAATCGGCCTTGAGTCGGATGACAGTGACTTGATTTCGGGATATACTGTTCTAAAATAATAGGAGGTATGCCCTTGAATCCAACTTTTTATAAATTACGTCGAGGCAGAATCGTTTTCGGAGTATTTGCTGGACTAGCGGATCGATTTGGGCTCGATGCAAACCTATTGCGTTTTCTCTTTGTGCTCTTTAGTATCTTTCATGCTTATGGGCTTGTAGGCTTGGCTATTTATTGCCTATGTGCCTTCTCCTTGCCGTATAAAGAAGATCTTGAAAGAGAAAAGTATGGCCTCGGACCTCGCAAACGGAAGGATGCACAAGTAATCAAAGACGATGATCCATTCTTTTAAAGAATTTTCATGAATCGAATAAGAATGTGAGGCTGGGACAAAAGTCCTAGCCTCTCAATTGTCTTTGGATTATCGAGCAAGACGCAGTGGTTGAGTGAGCTCTACTACGCTGATTTCATCAGCTTTTACAGCCCTACTCAACTGTGCGGAGGTGGGACGACGAAATCGAATTCTAACGAATTACCGATTTCTGTCCCACTCTCATCTTTTTTTTCAAATGAAGAAACGATAGAAATATGGGATAACAAGGATAAAGAGAAACATCAAAGAGTACTGGAATGAGTGTGAGAATAATAGCATCAGTTTTGATACTAAAAAAAGATGCTTGAGCAAGTCTTACCTGGGATAATTTGCTATAATAGTAAGAGAAAACAAAAAGGGAGAAGCCTATGGCAATAACAGTCCGAGATTTAATTGATAAGCTTCGTTTGAAGGTTGTGTACGGCAATGAAAGCCTATTTGAAAAAGAAATCACAACGGCAGATATTTCACGTCCTGGACTTGAAATGACAGGATATTTTGATTACTATACTCCAGAACGAATTCAATTGGTTGGGATGAAAGAGTGGTCTTACCTCATCAAGATGACCTCCCACAATCGTCACCAAGTTTTGAGAAAGATGTTCCAGCCGGAAACACCGGTACTCATCATCGCGCGGGATCTAGAGGTTCCTGAAGAAATGCTCCGTGCTGCAGAGGAAAAGCAAATCGCGATTTTAAGCAGTCGCGTTCCAACTAGTCGCCTATCTGGTGAACTATCAAGCTACCTAGATTCTCTCCTTGCGGAAAGAACTAGTGTCCATGGTGTCTTGATGGATATCTATGGCATGGGGGTTCTGATCCAAGGAGATAGTGGAATCGGGAAGAGTGAGACTGGTTTAGAGCTCGTCAAACGAGGGCATCGTTTGGTAGCAGATGACCGGGTAGATGTCTTCGCCCGTGATGAGATGACCTTGTGGGGTGAGCCTGCTGAAATTCTACGTCATATGCTAGAGATTCGGGGAGTAGGGATCATTGATGTTATGAGTCTCTATGGTGCCAGTGCTGTGAAAGATTCTTCACAGGTTCAAATCGCGGTCTATTTAGAAAACTACACCAAGGAACAAACCTACGATCGTCTTGGCAATAATGCAGAAGAAATTGAGTTCTGTGGAGTGACTATTCCAAGAATTCGCATCCCTGTTAAGACAGGTCGTAATATTTCCGTTGTCATTGAAGCAGCAGCGATGAACTACCGCGCCAAAGAAATGGGATATGATGCTACTAAAACCTTTGAAGATCGATTGACCCAGTTGATTGATCAAAATGAGGTGAAAGTATGAATCCAGTAGCTATTCAACTCGGTCCCTTTAGTATCCGTTGGTATGCGATTTGTATTATCCTCGGTCTCCTTTTGGCAGTCATCCTGTCTATGAAAGAAGCACCTCGTAAAGGGATAGAGTCAGACGATATCATTGATTTCATTCTGATTGCTTTTCCAGTAGCGATCATAGGGGCCCGTCTCTACTATGTTATTTTTCGATGGTCATATTTCAGGGAAAATCCAGGAGAGATTTTTGCCGTATGGAACGGTGGGATCGCTATCTATGGTGGACTCCTGGCAGGGGCTCTAGTCCTCTACCTATTTTCACGAAGTCGTTTGATTGACCCGGTTGATTTTTTAGATATCGCTGCACCGAGTGTCATGATTGCTCAAAGTATTGGCCGTTGGGGCAATTTTGTTAACCAAGAAGCCTACGGAGCCATTGTTAAGAATTTAGATTATTTACCTTCTTTCATTCGGAATCAGATGTTTATTGATGGACATTACCGTCAACCGACCTTCTTATATGAATCTTGTTGGAACTTGCTTGGTTTTGTGCTGATTCTTTACTTGCGTCGTCGTCCGAAACTTTTGAGAAAAGGCGAAATTACTGCTTTCTATCTGATCTGGTATGGCTTTGGTCGAATGATTATTGAAGGAATGCGGACAGATAGCTTGATGTTTTTGGGAATTCGAGTTTCACAATGGCTTTCCCTGATCCTCATCCTACTTGGAATCAGCATCATGATCTATCAACGAAAAAAGAATGCACCATTTTATAGAACGGAAATAGATTAAGGAGAAAAGAAATGTTTATTGAAATTGCCTATGGGCTTTTAGGGTTAGCTTTAGTAGTTTTGGTCATCTACTTGATTATCTTGTTTTCAAAGATTGGAAAAGTTGTAGATGAGACTCAGGTAACGATTAAGACCTTGACATCAGATGTGAATGTAACCTTATACCAAACCAATGAGTTGTTAGCAAAAGTGAATGTTTTGACAGAAGATTTGAATCAAAAAGTTGCAACCATTGATCCACTCTTCACTGCAGTGGCAGATTTGTCTGTATCTGTATCAGATCTGAATGATCAAGCGCGTCAGATTAGCAAAAAAGCTGTCGTAGTTGGTGGGAAAACCGTTAAAACATCTGTCGGATTAAAGGCAGCTCGCATGGCTATGAAATTATTTAAATAAGAAAAGAGGTACCTTATGGGACGTTTATCATCATTATTAATTGGAACGATCACTGGCGCATCTGTTGCCTACTTCCTAACAACAGAAAAAGGGAAAGAGTTGACTGGGAAAGTCAAAGGTTTTGTAAAAGAATACCAAGAAAATCCACAAGAAGTTCATGATTCTGTGAAACAATCTGCGATTGAACTATCCAAGCAAGCATCAGACGCTATTCAGCAAACCAAGGAAAAAGTTGAAAGTGGTGAGATCAACAAAGACACTGTTATCGAGACAGTGAAAGATAAGACGCAGGATGTGGTAGAATTTTCACAAGATGCTATCCAAACGATTAAGGAAAAAATCCAGCAAAAGACCGGCAATCAAGCAAGTCCTTTCCAGCCTAAACAGGAAAAAGAAAGTGAAGAGATTGTCCTTGAATTAGAAGAAGAAACAGCTCTTCCAGAAGTGGAAGAAGAGATCAAAGAAACAGCTGTTGAAGAAGAATAAAATAATCCCTCACCATTGGTGAGGGATTCAAATTGAAGATAAAGTCTTCTGAAAAACTTCCCTTAGGTGAGTACGGACGTCAGCGAACTTCGAAGAAGTTCCATGACTTAGTTTTGAGCCTAAGGTCTCAAAACTCCCGAGTGCCTGAAACAACTTTGTTTCAGGCACTTTTCTCACAGCGGAAAGTTTTTAATCTTCTCAAATGGCTAAAAAAGTAAAAGTCATTTTTTGAAAATCGTCAAGCTGTTTTATGTAACACAATGGTTAGTCAATATTCAAAAATCCCTCACCAATGGTGAGGGATTTCTTTTATGAAACGACAAACGAGGATGGGAAATGCCAAAAAGCCTCCCGAAGGAGGCTAAAAATGTAATCTTAGTCCTGTTTCCGTTTTAACTGGAAAATGCGGAAAGCTTGGATACTTCCCAAACTACAAGCAATTGCTGAGGCAAAAGCAAAGAAGGTATTCATCTTCATTGATAAAAAGACGAAACTAAATAAAACAGTTAAGACACAAAACACAGCAATATTAAGGAAAAATAGTAGCTCACTTAATTGCGGAGCTGGTTCAGTATCAAGGTTAAAATCATAATTAGTTGTTGTATTCTCTTGTTGAAGAGGGACTTCGACATAGTCGTATTCTTCAACAACTCTAAGTTTTCTTGCGGGCATATTTCTCTCTCCTAACAGTACTCTATTATTTTAACACGTTTTCAAGCATAGAAATGTTACAAAACTGTTACAATTTTTACAAAATTAAGAAATTTAGAGAGCAAAATGACTTTTTTGGTATAATAGTTTTCATGAAAAAGATAATTATTACAGCTACAGCTGAAAGTATTGAACAGGTTCAAGCCCTTCTAGAAGTAGGTGTGGACCGTATTTATGTCGGAGAAAAGGAATTTGGATTACGACTTCCTCACACTTTCTCGTATGACGAATTAAGTCGAATTTCTGATCTAGTCCATGCGGCAGGTAAGGAAATGACAGTGGCTGTCAATGCCTTGATGCACCAAGACATGATGGATCGTATCAAACCATTTTTAGATTTCCTTGCTTCGATTAACGTCGATTATATCACGGTAGGAGATGCAGGCGTCTTTTATGTATTGAAGCGGGATGGCTACAGCTTTAAAACCATTTATGATGCTTCTACCATGGTGACAAGTAGCCGTCAGATCAATTTCTGGGGACAAAAGGCTGGTGCTTCAGAAGCAGTTCTTGCTCGAGAAATCCCATCTGCAGAGCTTTTCAAGATGCCAGAAATCTTAGAGATTCCTGCTGAAGTATTGGTTTATGGGGCCAGTGTGATTCATCATTCCAAACGCCCTCTTTTGCAGAATTACTACAATTTTACGCACATCGATGACGAAAAGACGAGAGAGCGCGATCTCTTTTTGGCAGAACCAGGAGATCCAGAAAGCCACTATTCTATCTTTGAGGACAAGCATGGAACTCATATTTTTGCCAATAATGACCTGGATTTGATGACCAAACTCTCTGAGTTAGTGGAGCATGGTTTCACCCACTGGAAGTTAGAGGGGATTTATACACCTGGTCAAAACTTTGTGGAAATTGCCAAGTGTTTTGTGAAAGCACGTGAGCTTCTAGAAGCTGGGACTTTCACATCTGATCAAGCCTTCTTATTGGATGAGCAGATTCACCAATTGCATCCTAAGAATCGTTTCCTTGACACTGGATTTTATGATTACGATCCAGACATGGTTAAATAAAGGAGAAAAGCCTGCCAGGAGTGCGGGCCTTCCTTTTTAGTGATGGTAAAGAATGAGAATTGTCAAAACAATTCCCAAACCATTGCCTTTCGACTGGATTTGCTATAAAATAGACAAGATTGATAATCTAACTAATATACTTGTAATATACTAGGAGATATGATGACAAAACAATTGAAACGTCCTGAGGTTCTATCACCTGCGGGAACACTTGAAAAACTAAAGGTTGCTGTGCGCTATGGTGCGGATGCTGTCTTCATCGGTGGTCAGGCCTATGGTCTTCGTAGCCGTGCAGGGAACTTCACTTTCGAGCAAATGGAAGAAGGAGTCCAATTTGCGGCCAAGTATGGAGCCAAGGTCTATGTTGCAGCCAATATGGTCATGCATGAAGGAAATGAAGTTGGAGCTGGTGAATGGTTTCGTCGCTTACGGGATATCGGAATCGCAGCGGTCATTGTTTCAGACCCTGCCTTGATTACCATCGCAGCGACAGAAGCACCTGGCTTGGAAATTCACCTCTCTACTCAAGCTAGTGCGACTAACTATGAAACTCTCGAGTTTTGGAAAGACTTGGGCTTGACACGGGTCGTTTTGGCTCGGGAAGTTTCGATGGCAGAACTAGCTGAAATTCGTAAGCGGACAGATGTTGAAATTGAAGCCTTTGTTCACGGAGCAATGTGTATTTCCTACTCTGGCCGTTGTACTTTGTCCAATCATATGAGTATGCGGGATGCCAACCGTGGAGGATGTTCCCAATCTTGTCGTTGGAAGTACGATCTCTACGATATGCCATTTGGCCAAGAACGCAAGAGTCTCAAAGGGGAAATCCCTGAAGAATTCTCGATGTCAGCTGTGGACATGTCGATGATTGACCATATCCCTGATATGATTGAAAATGGAGTGGACAGCCTTAAGATTGAAGGTCGGATGAAGTCCATTCACTATGTCTCTACCGTAACGAATTGCTACAAGGCGGCTGTTGATGCTTATTTGGAAAGTCCTGAGAAGTTTGAAGCGATTAAGCAAGACTTGATTGATGAGATGTGGAAGGTAGCCCAACGTGAGTTAGCTACCGGATTCTATTACGGAACACCATCTGAAAACGAGCAACTGTTTGGGGCTCGTCGGAAGATTCCAGAGTACAAGTTTGTCGGAGAAGTGGTAGCCTATGATGCGGACAAGCAAATTGCGACCATTCGACAACGGAATGTCATCAATGAAGGAGACCAAGTGGAATTTTATGGACCTGGGTTCCGTCATTTTGAAACGGTGATTGAAGATTTGCATGATGCCAAGGGCAATAAAATTGATCGGGCTCCAAATCCGATGGAGTTATTGACCATTCATATGCCAACACCAGTTGAACCAGGTGATATGATCCGTGCTCTTAAAGAAGGCTTGATCAACCTCTATAAAGAAGATGGAACCAGCCAAACGGTTCGTGCCTAAAACGTAAAAAAAACACCGCATGCTTCCCAAGCTTGGAAGTTTACGGTGTTTTTTGTTGTGCGATTCGAATCGTATGTGGAACGAGACTAATCTTTTGAATGTCAGAAATTCGAATGATGGTTGACATACTCTTTTTAAAATTCTTGACAATGAGTTGTTTTCGTTCCTGATCATATTTCACGATATCGCCTGTAAAACTCTTATTTTGGAAGATGACATGGACTCCTTGTTTTTTTCGAAGGGCCAGTTCAATAATCTGAATCGTTTTACCATCCTCTAAAGGAGCTGGTTGAGAGGTTTTATCGTTGAAAAATTCATTGGCTCTGTCCTTGAGAAGCTCAAGAAATCTTTTCATAGCATAATTCTCCATAAGTTGATACAATATATTATAGAAAATTTCATTCATTTTGTAAAATTTTTTACGAATTATTAAGGTGAAAGACATTGAAAAGGAGTATGAAATGGCAGATTTTAGTTTTGAAATTGAAGAACAACTCTTGGTCTTATCTGAAAATGAAAAAGGATGGACCAAGGAGTTAAACCGGGTTAGCTTTAATGGAGCACCTGCCAAGTATGATATCCGAACTTGGAGCCCTGACCATACGAAGATGGGCAAGGGGATCACTTTGACCAACGAAGAATTCCAAGTTTTGCTAGATGCATTTAAACAGTAATAGGATGAGTAAGAAAGAGAGTGGGACAGAAATCGGTAATTCGTTAGAATTCGATTTCGTCGTTCCACCTCCGCACAGTTGAGTAGGGCTGTAAAAGCTGATGAAATCAGCGTGGTAGAGCCCACTCAACCACTGCGTCTTGCTCGATAATCCAAAGACAATTGAGAGGCTAGGACTTTTGTCCCAGCCTCTTTTTTGATGCTTTCTATAATTATAGTTTGAAACTATATCCCATTCAAGAAAACAAGATTAACGCAAATCATTGTGGATGATGGGATGGACTGTTATAATAACCTTATTCATTTATGCCATGTAGCACTTATAGGAAAGGAATCCATATGTCAGATTTACTAAGTATTTATAAAGAATTGCAAGCTAAAAAATGGGTGGACTTGAGTCACCAAATCAATGCAGAAAGCCCACACTTCCCAGCTCTTCCTGCCTTGCAACAAGAAGACCTTTTCACATTAAAAGACGGTTTCCATGTCCAAAAATTTACAGTAGTTGGTCAATACGGAACACATATTGATGCACCGATTCACTTTGTAGAAGGGGGGCGTTGGTTGGATGAGATTGACCTAAAAGATCTCCTCTTGCCACTCTATGTTATCGACAAGTCTAAAGAAGTAGCAGCCAATCCAAACTTTATCTTGAGCAAACAAGATATCTTAGATTTTGAAGCTGAACATGGACAAATTGTAGAAGGAGCTTTTGTTGCCTTCCGTAGTGATTGGTCAAAACGTTGGCCAGATCAAGATGCTATGCGTAACCTCGATGAAAATGGGGTTCAACAAAGTCCAGGATGGAGCCGTGAAGCTCTAGAATTCTTGATTCATGAACGTCATGTTAAGGCTGTGGGTCATGAAACCTTTGACACAGATGCTGGTATTCCAGCAGCAGAGCATGGCTTGGTCAATGAATACTACCTTTTGGAACAAAATATCTACCAAGTAGAAGTCTTGAACCACTTGGATCAAGTGCCAGCAGTAGGTGCCTTGATTTCAATTGCCTTCCCTCACTGGGACAAGGCAACTGGTTCACCTGTTCGTGCCATTGCTATCTTGCCTTAAAAAAACAGAGCCTGAAGCGTATCTTCAGGCTCTTTTATATGGATGTTGAAATCTATTAGTGAATCTGATGGTTATCTTATCAAACCTAGTTATCTTACAAAAATGTAAGGAAAGAAAGTTAAAATGAAAGATTAGACTATGGTAGCTCCAATGATGATCCATTAAAATAAAAACAGAAGAAAAAGGCTTGTCAGACAAACCTTTTCTGATATTAGCGCATGGTAACGAATTCTTCGGATCCAGTTGGATGAATAGCGACGGTTGCATCGAAATCAGCTTTTGTGGCTCCCATCTTGATAGCAACGGCAAATCCTTGGATCATTTCATCCACCCCATATCCAAGTCCATGGAGACCGACAACGGTTTCTTCCGGTCCTGCAGTGATGAGTTTAAATTTAGCCAACTGACGATGCTGGGTCACAGCTGAATACATAGAGGCGAAACTTGAAGTATAGACCTTGATGGCGTCTTTTCCATATTGTTTTTCGGCTTCTTCTTGAGTGAGACCGACTGTACCAATAGCGGGATGGGAAAAGATAACGGTCGGAATGGTTGCGTAGTCCATTTTAGCATCGGTTTTTCCATTAAAGAGACGTTCGGATAGGGTACGCCCTGCCTTGATAGCGACAGGAGTTAATTCTTTTTCGCCTGTGACATCTCCAAGAGCATAGATGTCAGGAACAACCGTATTCTGGTATTCATCCACTGCAATGAATCCTTTTTCATTTAAGGTGACACCTGCGGCTTCTAGATTAAGGTCTTGGACGTTTGGTTTTCGGCCGGTCGCCCAGATGACATGATCAGCGACAAAAGATGTTTGATCTTCGAAATAGACTCGGATTTGACCATTTTCTTCCTTTGTGAGTCGGACAGGAACCTTGTGAGGATGGAGAGGCAATCCTTGTTTATCCATCTCCTCCATTAAGCCATCGACAATGTAAGAATCAAACTTTCTTAAAGGACGATCACCTCGAACGAAGAGGTCTGTCTTAACACCAAGGGCATGAAGAACACCGGCTAGTTCTACCGCAATGTAGCCAGCGCCAATAATGGCAACTGATTTTGGTAGTTCTTCCCAAGCAAAGACATCGTCAGAGGTTTCTCCTAGGTCTGCTCCAGGTAGATCTGGGATGTAAGCATGAGCCCCTGTAGCGATCACAATGTGTTTAGCCTTGATGGTTTCCCCGTTGACTTCGACTGTATGGGCGTCGACAAAGCGAGCGCGACCTTGGATATACTCCACACCATTTCGTTTAAAACTGCCATCATAAGAAGAACGAGCCCGATCAATATAAGCTTCGCGATTTTTTCTTAAGGTCGCAAAATCAAAATTGGTCTGTTCAGAAGTAAACCCATAATCTGGACCGTAATCACGAATGGCTTCAGCAATTTGGGCGCCATACCACATAATTTTTTTAGGGACACATCCTTTGTTGACACAGGTCCCACCTAGTTGCTTTTCTTCAATAACAGCAGCTCGGGCTCCATGTTCTCCAGCTCGGTTCATGGTAGCAATCCCTCCGCTACCTCCACCAATGGAGATAATATCAAATTCTTTCATGGTTAGTACTCCTTTGTTGATTTACACTTTCATTGTAACAACAAAGGTTACAAAAATCAAGAAATTGCCATCGTTGAATAGGAGGAGAAAACAAGATAGCAAAAAAAACGTGCAAAACAGATGATTCTGAATTGAAAAATGAGGAAATATGATATACTAAACTTATAAATTGAAACGCTTTCGAATACTGGAGGAAAGAAATGAAGAAATTTAAAAAATGGCAAATTATTACAGCGACAGGTGCTGCAATAGCAGTTGTAGGAATGGGGAGCTGGCTTGCTTTTGGAAAATCAAGTAGTGGCCCTGAAGAAATGGTCAATATAACACCTATGGTACAAACCGTGAAAGAAGGTTCGATTGCTTCCTCTGTTCTATTGACAGGTAAGGTCACAGCCAATCAAGAACAATATATTTACTTTGACGGAACCAAAGGAGATTTGCAATCGATCTTAGTGAATGTCGGGGATCAAGTAACCGCTGGCCAAGCTATTGTTCAATATAGTAGTACAGAAGCGCAATCTGCCTATGACGCGGCGGTACGTGCGGTCAATAAGGCAGATCGTCAATTGAACGATCTCTTGACCAATGGAGTGACCATTGATACAACAGGGGATGAGGAAGCAGATAGCAGTTCGGCCTCTCAAGCCCAACGCTCCTTGGATACACAAGTGGGAGATTTGCGCGATGCTCGTGCGGATGCAGTAGCCAATATGGAAAAAGCCAAGGCCTTGTTGGATGCTACAACCGTAAAAAGTAGTACAGATGGAACGGTTGTAGAAGTCAATAAAGATGTTTCCAAATCAACAACCGGAACCAACCAAACCCTTGTTCATATCGTCAGCAACGGTAACCTTCAAGTAAAAGGTGAGTTGTCTGAATACAATCTAGCCAACATTTCAGTTGGTCAAGAAGTGACCTTAACCTCTAAGGTCTATCCTGGAAAAAAATGGACTGGAAAGATTAGCTACGTTGCCAACTATCCGACAGATGCTGGTCAGGCTGGTGCAAATGCCGCAGGTTCTGGACAAGGAACAGGGGGAGCTAAATATCCGTTTACGGTAGATATTACCAGTGAGATTGGTGATTTGAAACAAGGTTTCTCTGTCAATATTGAAGTAAAAAGTTCAACCATCCATCCTTTAGTTCCTGTGACAAGTGTCTTATCAGACGGCGATCAAAGCTATGTTTGGACGATTGAAGCTGGCAAGGCTAAAAAAGTCAATGTTACCTTAGGAAATGCAGATGCAGAAAATCAAGAAGTCTTATCTGGTTTGAAGAAAGATGCGCAAGTGATCATCAACCCTTCTGGCGATTTGGAAGATGGGAAAGAGGTCGGAAAATATGACAAAATTGATTGAGCTGAAAAACATCAATAAAAGTTATCAAAATGGCGATCAAACCCTACAGGTATTAAAGGATATCCATTTAGATGTGGAAGAAGGGGAATTTCTAGCTATTATGGGACCTTCCGGTTCTGGGAAATCTACCCTAATGAATATCATCGGTCTTCTGGATCGTCCGACCAGCGGTGAGTACAGGCTAGAGGGGGAAGAAGTAGGAAATCTTAGTGAGAAGAAATTAGCCCAGGTTCGCAATGAACAAATAGGCTTTGTCTTCCAACAATTCTTTCTCCTATCGAAACTCAATGCTTTTCAAAATGTCGAGCTTCCCTTGATTTATGCAGGAGTAAATCCTTCTAAAAGAAAAGAATTAGCTGAACAATTTTTAAAGAAAGTTGAGCTAGATACGCGGATGCACCACCTTCCTTCGGAATTGTCTGGAGGGCAAAAACAACGGGTGGCCATCGCGCGTGCTTTGGTCAATCATCCTTCTATTATCTTAGCGGATGAACCAACAGGAGCTCTTGACTCCAAGACCGGCGATCAGATTATGGAGCTTTTGACAGCCCTCAATCAAGAAGGCAAAACCATTATCATGGTGACCCATGAAACGGAGATTGCTGCCTATGCCAAACGTCAGATTGTCATTCGAGATGGAGTGATTTCTTCGGATAGCCGCAACGAAAGGAGGGCCTGATGCAGAACTGGAAATTCGCTATTAGTTCCATTATGGGACATAAAATGAGATCGTTCTTAACCATGGTAGGGATTATCATCGGGGTTGCCTCAGTCGTTGTCATCATGGCTCTCGGAGATGGGATGAAAGCGGGAGTGACTAAGACCTTTACCAAGGATCAACAATATGTTCAGATTTCCTATTCCGCCCGAAAGAGTGGCTACATGACTGGTTTTAATCTTGGACCAGAACCTGTCTCAGAAGAAGGAGGCGCAGAAGGTGGTGGCGAAGGCGGTGTTGCCAGTGAAGAAGACCAAGGAATGTCACCGCCAGCTGGCTATGGAGAGGAAAGTAGCGAGGACGTTGACAACCCAATCCTTGAAACACCACCCGTCGTTCAAGAAGAATGGGTCAAGGAATTAACCAAGATTCCTGGTATTGATGGCTACTATGTTGGTAATACGGCCAATGCCACTATCTCCTATCAGAAGAAAAAATCTGAAGGGGTCAATATCATGGGAGTCAATGATACTTATTTCTCAGTAAGAAAATTTGAATTGGTTTCAGGAAGAAAACTAAATCCTTCAGATTATCAGAGTTTCTCACGGGTCATCATGTTGGATGAAGGCTTAGCTTCGACCTTGTTTGGAACGGAAAGTGCCCTCAACCAAGTGGTTGCTGTCGGAGACAACAACTATCGGGTGGTAGGGATCTTCAAGGATCCAAATGCTGGATCAGCATTATACGGGGTTTCTTCTGGAGGAAGTGCCTTGATGGCCAATACCCAAGTAGCTTCAGAATTTGGAACAGAAGAAATTTCTACTATTGTGGTGCATATCCCGGATGTCAAACAGATTAAACCAACTGGGATCGAAGCGGCGAAAAAATTAACCGAGTTATCGGGAGTTCGCCAAGGAGAGTTCCAAATCTTTAACATGGATAGTATCTTGGAGCAGACCAATCAAATGCTCGGTATTATGACAACAGTCATCGGAGCGATTGCAGGAATCTCCCTTCTCGTTGGTGGGATTGGGGTCATGAATATCATGTTGGTATCTGTGACTGAGCGGACACGTGAAATCGGTCTGAGAAAAGCTCTTGGAGCTACTCGTGGAAAAATCTTGATTCAATTCCTCATCGAATCCATGGTCTTGACCATGATGGGAGGAATTCTCGGTCTGGGATTGGCCTATGGTGTCAATGCCCTCATCGCCACAGCTGCCGCAGGTGCTCTAGAAGGACCACCAGTCGTCTCCATGTCAGTGGCTATCGGAAGTATCATCTTTTCAGCTTGTGTCGGAATTGTCTTTGGTATCTTACCAGCAAGCAAGGCATCAAAACTCGATCCGATTGAAGCTCTTCGCTATGAATAAGGATGAATGACCTATATAGTTGACTCGGATGAAGTGAAATTTGATTATGAATGAATGGAATGTGATGGAAAAGGGAGAAGGAACCCTTTCCTTCCATTCCTTTTTTCATTTTTCCTGCTCAAGAATAGTGTATTTCCCCGTCAAATATGATAAAATAGGGGAGAATAACTTAGGAGGTTCCAAATGACTACTGAACATATGGAAGAATTAAATGACCAGCAGATTGTCCGTCGTGAAAAGATGGCGGCCCTTCGTGAACAAGGAATCGACCCATTTGGAAAGCGATTCGAACGAACTGCAGATTCTGGTCAATTGAAAGAAAAATATTCAGAATTAGATAAAGAACAACTTCATGATTTGAACGAAACGGCCATTATTGCGGGTCGTCTTGTAACCAAACGTGGGAAAGGGAAGGTTGGCTTTGCCCACCTTCAAGACCGTGAAGGTCAAATCCAAATTTACGTTCGGAAAGATGCCGTCGGTGAAGAAAATTATGAAATTTTCAAAAAGGCTGATCTTGGAGATTTCCTTGGGGTAGAAGGAGAAGTGATGCGGACTGACATGGGTGAGCTTTCCATCAAAGCTACTCACATCACACACTTGTCTAAAGCCCTTCGTCCCTTGCCTGAAAAATTCCACGGACTTTCAGATGTGGAAACCATCTACCGCAAACGTTACTTGGATTTGATTTCGAACCGTGAAAGCTTTAACCGCTTTGTAACCCGTTCTAAAATCATCTCAGAAATCCGTCGTTACTTGGATGGTCAAGGCTTCCTTGAAGTAGAAACGCCTGTTCTTCACAATGAAGCTGGTGGAGCATCTGCCCGTCCGTTTATCACTCACCACAATGCCCAAAACATTGACATGGTACTTCGGATTGCGACCGAGCTTCACTTGAAACGTTTGATCGTTGGTGGGATGGAACGCGTCTATGAAATCGGACGTATCTTCCGTAACGAAGGAATGGATGCTACTCATAACCCTGAATTCACCTCCATCGAAGTCTATCAAGCCTATGCTGACTACCAAGATATTATGGACTTGACGGAAGGGATTATCCAACACGCTGCGAAAGCCATTCATGGGGATGGTCCTGTTAACTACCAAGGAACTGAAATCAAGATCAACGAACCATTCAAGCGTGTCCACATGGTGGATGCAATCAAGGAAATTGCTGGTGTTGACTTCTGGCAGGAAATGAGCTTTGAAGCAGCAGCAGCCCTTGCCAAAGAAAAACATGTGCCAGTTGAAAAACACTACACTGAAGTGGGGCATATTATCAATGCCTTCTTCGAGGAATATGTGGAAGAAACCTTGACACAACCAACCTTTGTCTATGGACACCCTGTAGCCGTATCTCCATTGGCTAAGAAGAATGATGAGGATCCTCGTTTCACAGATCGTTTCGAGCTCTTCATCATGACCAAGGAATATGCTAATGCCTTTACAGAATTGAACGATCCAATCGACCAATTGGAACGGTTCGAAGCGCAGGCACGTGCCAAAGAATTGGGAGACGACGAAGCAACTGGAATTGACTACGATTATGTAGAAGCTCTTGAATATGGTATGCCACCAACAGGAGGATTGGGAATCGGTATCGACCGTCTCTGCATGCTCCTTACTGATACGACTACTATCCGTGACGTATTGCTCTTCCCAACTATGAAATAAGCTAAAAGAAAACACTGATCACAAGATCAGTGTTTTTGAATGTATACAGACTATTGCTTTACATAAGACAACTAGATGATTTTCAAAAAATATCTTTTATTTTTTTGTTATTTAAGAAGATTAAAAACTTTCCGCAGTGAGAAAAGTTCCTGAAACTAAATTGTTTCAGGAACTCGGGAGTTTTGGAACCTTAGGTCCAAAACTAAGTCATGGAACTTCTTCGAATTTCGCTGACGTCCGCATTCACCTAAGGAAAGTTTCTAAATGAACTTTGCCTCTATTCTAAAATAATTATCTTGCAATCAGTGTTTTTTAGTCTCCAAATAAGAGGTATCATTCCAAGTTTCTAAGAAAAAGTGCTCAAAATCATCTGTTGTCAAAATGGTCACACTAGCATTGTTGAGGCCACCGTTTTTACGGAGTTCCTCTGTTTTATAGCCAAGTAGGCTCCGAATAGAAGCGGTTAAATTAGCCCCATGGCCAACAATTAGAATGGCCTCGCCAGACTTGTCTTTTAAACTTTTGATAAAATTTACGGTCCGTTGGGTGGTTTCTTCAACGGATTCTGCTCCGAAAATATCGTGGTGAAACTCAGCTAAATTATGACGAAAGGCCTTCATTTCCTCCGGATAGAGAGCCTTCAACTCCACAATTTTTCTACCTTCTAACCTACCAAGCCGCCATTCCCGTAGAGCAGGAGTCTCTTGGAGGGAGATAGGATGTTGATTTTGCTCGAGAATGATTTGAGCGGTATGGACAGCTCTAGGCAGGTCACTTGAATAAGCTGCATCAAAGTATGTTTGAGATAAATGCTGGCCCAAGGCTTTTAACTGCTGGATGGAAGATTCTAAAAGCGGAGAGTCACCATTTGCCCCTTGGATACGTCCCTCTTCATTCCACTCAGTACGTCCGTGACGGACAAAATATAATTTCATATTGGTTTTATCCTTTACTCAACTAAGTCCTCGAAGCTAGCCTTGACAAAATCAGCTAAATCTTGCGCCTTGATTTGAATACTGTGACCAACTTCACCTGCAGAGACAATCATCTGATCTAGATCAAGGGCTGACTGGTCAATAAAAATAGGGTAGTTGTGTTTTTGTCGAATGCCAACAGGATTATTGGCCCCATGAATGTAGCCCGTCGTCTTTTCCAAGTCTTTTTGCGGAATCATACTAACTTTTTTATTGCCAGATAGTTTTGCCAATTTTTTTTCTGACAAGTGGGCAGAGATGGGAACAATCCCAATGACGGGACCAGTTTTATCACCTATTAGAGCCAGTGTCTTATAGATTTGATCAGTCGTAATCCCTTCTGGAATGATTCCCTCAAGGGCATTGATTTGTAATCCTGTATGGTCGATTTTTGCTTTTTGCAAGATTTGTTCAACCAATGTTTTTTTTACTTTTTGTTTTTTTGCCATCTCACTCTTCTCTTTCTCTTAATTTCCTAACATTATATCACACTCTTTGAGTTTCCGTTCAAGAGAAAAAGAGGCAGTTGCCTCTTTTAATTTTTTTCGACTGTAAATAGTTTTCGGTAGATCTTTTCTTGATCTTGTGTAGGCGCAATCTGGTTCAAGTCCAAGTAGTGGGTGAAGCCATTCAATTGCCCCTGAGAGGTGTACTGATGAAGATCATACTCGTCATCGGTAGATGGGGCAGCATTGTAGTAGCCGTCATCATAGCCATAAGTTGGAATCCAGAGGGCGGTAAATTTATCTGTGGAGATACTATGTTCTTCCATGAAATAGGTCCCAATATAGATTCCGATATTTTTGGCTCCCAATGATTCTAGCTTGGCACGGAAAGCTTCCACTCCAGCGTTCATATCATTCATCGTTTTTTCTTCTACATCCAACCAATAATAGGTTGGTTTGTATTTTTTGGACGCCTGATAGAACTCTTCTGCTTCCTTTTCCATTTCTTTTTTGTCCTTGGCAGCTACGTAAGCATATACCGCAACTGGAATATTTCGTTTTTGAAACTCTTTAATATGAGTTTCGTATGATTTGTCAATTCCATTTAAATAAGTTGCAGCATTTTCTTTTTTAGCTTGAGCGCCACTATGAACTCGAACAATGACTCCAGAAACATTCTGTGCTAAGAGATCATAATCAATCTCGCTTGGCAATTGCCAACCAGAGATATCAATAATTGGTCGATTCAAAAATTCTTGATCTAATTCTTCAACTGAGTCAGAAGAAGAGGAAGATGGGATTTTTGTTTGATTGGTTTTCTTTGCCTCTTGTAGAGTCTTGTTTCTAGCAAGTTGATTCCTTTGGATATCTGCTACTGTTTTAGAAATTATCAAAAAGGAAAAGATACTTGCGAAAAAGACAAAGAGGACAATTGGTTTAATCCTTTTTCTCATACAGAATCATTTTACCGTAAAAGATGGAAAAAGGCAAAACAAAGGGTCCGAAAACAGGAAAAAATAAGATGATATTATAGTGAATCAGAGAATTGATTTTCCTTGCTTCCTCACAATAGTTGAAGTAGAAATAAGAGTTAGACTGGTCTGTTTGATCATCTTTTGAAAGTGAAAACCGAATCTTATTTGGTCTTTTCTTTTTTTTACTATTGAAAGGTGATATAATGAAATTTGAAAATTAGAAGTATGGGTGTTACATGAAATTAGAAAAACGTCATTTTTTAAACTATTCAATCCTGATCCCTTACCTCCTTTTGTCAGTATTGGGATTGATTGTAGTCTACTCGACAACGAGTGCCTTAGCCATCCAAAAAGGGGTTAGTCCTTTCGGAATGATCAGAAGCCAGGGGATCTTTTTTGTTCTAAGTTTGATCACTATTCTGATTACCTATAAGGTGAAATTAAATGTCCTTAAGAAAAAGGGCTTCATTGGAATTTTCATTATAGCTGAGACGATCCTTCTTTTGCTATCGCGTTTCATCACAGATACGGTGAATGGTGCGCATGGATGGTTGAGTTTTGGAGGTTTCTCTATTCAGCCAGCTGAGTATTTGAAGATTATCATCGTCTGGTACTTGGCCCTGGTCTTCTCCAAAAAGCAAGAAGAGATTCAACGATATGATTACCAAGCGTTAACCCACAATCAATGGCTTCCTCGAGATTTGTCGGATTGGCGTTGGATGGTGCTCTTCCTGATTGCTATTGTGGTCATCATGCCAGACTTAGGAAATGCGACCATTCTTGCACTGACAACCTTAATTATGATTAGTGCAAGTGGGATAGCTTACCGCTGGTTTTCAAGCCTATTAGCCATCCTAGTGGGAGGCTCAACCGTTCTTCTTTATTCCATTCAGCTAATTGGGGTAGAGCGTTTCTCTAAAATCCCTGTCTTTGGCTATGTAGCGAAACGTTTCAGTGCTTTTTACAACCCCTTTAATGATTTATCAGATTCGGGACACCAACTAGCCAATTCTTATTACGCCATGAGTAATGGGGGCTGGTTTGGCTTGGGACTTGGAAATTCGATTGAAAAGCAAGGGTATCTGCCAGAAGCTCATACAGACTTTGTCTTTTCAATCGTTATTGAAGAACTTGGTTTTGTGGGAGCTAGTCTCATCTTAGCCTTGTTGTTCTTCTTAATTTTGCGCATTATTCTTGTCGGGATTCGGGCAAGAGATCCATTTAATTCAATGATGGCGATTGGTATAGGAGGGATGCTCCTGACCCAAACCTTCATCAACATTGGTGGGATTTCTGGGCTGATTCCTTCGACAGGGGTGACCTTCCCCTTCCTTTCACAAGGAGGAAATAGTTTGTGGGTCTTATCCATTGCGATTGCCCTTGTCTTAAATATTGATGCGAGTGAAAAGCGTGCCCTAGCTACTCAAGAGGCCCCTTCTTACGAGAAGCCTCAGAAAATTCAGAGCTATTACTAAACCGGTGTGAGTAAAGAAAGGAGTTATCATGACTTTACAAAAACTAGAGAGCTATACCAACAAAGAGATTATCAAAGAAGAAGCTGAGATTTTAACCACTATTTTAGAAGATATTGCTAAAAATTTGGTGAGTCCAGAAACCTTTAATAAGATTCTTGAATTGAAAAAACTATCTGTTTCAAAAGACTATTTAAAATTGGATCAAATTGTCAAAGAGCTATCAAATGAAGAGATGACCGTGATTTCTCGCTACTTTGCCATTCTCCCCTTGTTGATTAATATCTCTGAAGACGTTGATTTGGCTTTTGAAATCAATCATCAAAATAATGTGGGGCAGGACTATCTAGGGAAACTATCGTCTACCATTCGCCAGGTAGCTGAGACTGAAAATGCACAGGAAATCTTGGAGCACCTCAATGTAGTACCGGTACTGACCGCTCATCCGACCCAAGTGCAACGGAAAACCATGTTGGACTTAACCACTCACATTCACAGTCTTTTACGCCAACATCGAGATGTAAAAGCTGGCTTGATGAACGAAACCAAATGGTACAACAATTTGCGTCGTAATATCGAAATTATGATGCAAACCGATATGATCCGTGAAAAGAAACTCAAGGTAACCAATGAGATTACCAACGTCATGGAATACTATAATAGTTCCTTCCTTCAGGCTGTTCCTAACTTAATGTTGGAATACAAACGTCTTGCCAAGGAGCAAGGGATTGAGTTGCAACAACCCAAACCGATTACGATGGGAATGTGGATCGGTGGAGACCGGGATGGGAATCCTTTTGTAACCGCAGAGACCTTGAAGCGATCAGCTACGATTCAAAGTGAAGTCATTCTGAACTATTATATTCAGAAAATCTCTAGTCTTTATCGGAACTTCTCCCTCTCTACCAACCTTTCAAAAACCAGTCAAGCGGTTGAAGAGATGGCAGCCCGTTCCAGTGATACATCTGTCTTTAGAGAGAAGGAGCCCTACCGTCGGGCCTTCCATTATATTCAATCCAAGTTGGTCCAAACCTTTTTGAATATCAAGGAATGGTCTGTTGTTGGCTCAACAGTAGATGACCGTCATCCGGTCGAACGTCTTCTTGGTGCTCACACCCATCAACAAGGAGTGGTTTCCGATTATATCGGTACCCGAATCAGTGGTGCGATCCAAGAGTTGGCAGAAGATCGCCCTCCTTATTACGAAACAGTTGAAGAATTTAAACAGGATTTGACCCTTATTCAAGAGTCATTGATTGAAAATAAGGCAGAAGCTTTAATCTCAGGGGAGTTTGCTGAGTTATTAGAAGCAGTAGAAGTCTTTGGATTCTTCTTGGCTTCGATCGATATGCGTCAAGATTCGAGTGTCCATGAAGCTTGTGTTGCGGAACTTCTCAAAGAAGCTGGAATCAATGACCATTACAGTGATTTGTCAGAAGACGAAAAGTGCGAGTTGCTTTTACAAGAGTTGTTAGAAGATCCTCGTATTTTATCTGCTACCCATGCAGAAAAATCAGAATTGCTTGAAAAAGAATTAGCTATTTTCCAAACAGCGCGTGAATTAAAAGACCGCTTAGGAGAAGATGTTATTCGCCAAACCATTATTTCTCATGCAACCAGTGTATCGGATATGCTTGAGTTGGCTATTATGTTGAAAGAAGTGGGACTGATTGACAAGGAAAGCGCACGTGTGCAAATTGTTCCCCTCTTTGAGACGATCGAAGACTTGGATCAATCTGAAGATACAATGAGAAAGTATCTATCACTTCCAATTGCTAAACGCTGGATTGCTTCTAAGAATAACTACCAAGAAATTATGCTTGGTTATTCAGATAGTAACAAAGATGGTGGTTATCTATCTTCTTGTTGGACTCTTTATAAGGCCCAACAACAATTAACAGCGATTGGCGACGAGTTTGGTGTCAAAATTACCTTCTTCCATGGCCGTGGGGGAACGGTTGGTCGTGGGGGTGGTCCAACCTATGAAGCCATCACCTCACAACCATTGAGATCCATTAATGACCGTATTCGTTTGACGGAGCAAGGCGAGGTTATTGGCAATAAATATGGGAACAAGGATGCAGCTTATTACAACTTGGAAATGTTGGTATCTGCAACGATTAACCGGATGATTGCTAAGCAGAAGAGTGAAAAGAGCATGTCCGATCAGTACAATGAGATTATGGACCAGATTGTCAATCGTAGCTACGATATTTATCGTGAACTGGTGTTTGGCAATGAGCATTTCTATGATTACTTCTTCGAATCCAGTCCGATTAAGGCCATTTCTAGTTTCAATATTGGTTCCCGTCCAGCAGCCCGTAAGACCATCAAAGAAATCGGTGGCTTGCGTGCTATTCCTTGGGTCTTCTCATGGTCACAGAGCCGGGTGATGTTCCCTGGCTGGTACGGTGTAGGCTCTAGTTTTAAAGAATTTATTGATGCAGATCCTGAAAACATTGAAACCTTGCGTTATATGTACCAAAAATGGCCATTCTTCAAGTCTCTTCTTTCAAACGTAGACATGGTACTCTCAAAAGCCAATATGAACATTGCTTTTGAATACGCCAAGCTTTGTGAGGAAGAGGAGGTTCGTGACATCTTCAATATTATCTTGGACGAGTGGCAATTGACTAAGGATGTTATTTTACAGATTGAAGGTCATGATGAACTCTTAGCTGAGAACCCTTATCTAAAAGATAGTTTAGATTATCGTATGCCATACTTTAATGTTCTAAACTATATTCAATTAGAATTAATTAAACGCCAGAGACGCGGCGAATTGCCTGCTGATCAGGACAAGTTGATTCATATCACGATTAATGGTGTCGCGACAGGATTGCGTAATTCTGGTTAATCGTGAACCATAAAACCAATCCCGATTAAAGGGATTGGTTTTTTATTGGAATAAAGTGAAAATGATTGTGAAAAAACTCGAAAATTGGTCGCAAAGAATGAAATATCTAGCTGTTTATTTCAAAAAAGAAGTGGAAATGAGATTTCACAAACTTTCATTTGGGTAAATTCCTTTAAGAAAAAAGAAATAAGAAAAAAAGCTAGTAAAACACTTGCAATTTAGACGAAATTTGATAAAATAGTAAGGAAAGTTAGACTGTATTGCCTACTGTCTATCTATAAAATATATTTTATTGGAGGCTTTTACTCAAATGGCAAAAGAAAAATACGATCGTAGTAAACCACACGTTAACATTGGTACTATCGGACACGTTGACCACGGTAAAACTACCCTAACTGCAGCTATCACAACTGTTTTGGCACGTCGCTTGCCTTCATCAGTTAACCAACCTAAAGACTATGCGTCTATCGATGCTGCTCCAGAAGAACGCGAACGCGGTATCACCATCAACACTGCGCACGTTGAGTACGAAACTGAAAAACGTCACTACGCTCACATCGACGCTCCAGGACACGCGGACTACGTTAAAAACATGATCACTGGTGCCGCTCAAATGGACGGAGCTATCCTTGTAGTAGCTTCAACTGACGGACCAATGCCACAAACTCGTGAGCACATCCTTCTTTCACGTCAGGTTGGTGTTAAACACTTGATCGTCTTCATGAACAAAGTTGACTTGGTTGACGATGAAGAATTGCTTGAATTGGTTGAAATGGAAATCCGTGACCTTCTTTCAGAATACGATTTCCCAGGTGATGACCTTCCAGTTATCCAAGGTTCAGCTCTTAAAGCTCTTGAAGGTGACTCTAAATACGAAGATATCATCATGGACTTGATGAACACTGTTGATGAGTACATTCCAGAACCAGAACGCGATACTGACAAACCATTGCTTCTTCCAGTCGAAGACGTATTCTCAATCACTGGACGTGGTACTGTAGCATCAGGACGTATCGACCGTGGTGTCGTTAAAGTCAACGACGAAATCGAAATCGTTGGTATTAAAGAAGAAATCCAAAAAGCGGTTGTTACTGGTGTTGAAATGTTCCGTAAACAACTTGACGAAGGTCTTGCAGGGGACAACGTTGGTGTGCTTCTTCGTGGTATCCAACGTGATGAAATCGAACGTGGACAAGTTATCGCTAAACCAGGTTCAATCAACCCACACACTAAATTCAAAGGTGAAGTTTACATCCTTACTAAAGAAGAAGGTGGACGTCATACTCCATTCTTCAACAACTACCGTCCACAGTTCTACTTCCGTACAACTGACGTAACTGGATCTATCGAACTTCCAGCAGGAACTGAAATGGTAATGCCTGGTGATAACGTGACTATCGACGTTGAGTTGATCCACCCAATCGCCGTTGAACAAGGTACTACATTCTCTATCCGTGAAGGTGGACGTACTGTTGGTTCAGGTATGGTTACTGAAATCGAAGCTTAATTCGATCTAGTTCCCAGATTAACAATTATATAGACAGACAGAAAACCCCGTGAAGACGGGGTTTTTATTGTTTTAAAAAGTAAAAGAGTTTGTGCAACCTTTCATTATCACGAAAATTATGGTAAAATAGTTAGTATAAAATTAGAAAAACGAGGTATGTGAAATGTCACGTAAACCATTTATTGCTGGTAACTGGAAAATGAACAAAAACCCAGAAGAAGCTAAAGCATTCGTTGAAGCAGTAGCATCAAAACTTCCTACATCTGATCTTGTTGAAGCTGGGATTGCTGCACCTGCTCTTGACTTGACAACTGTTCTTGCTGCTGCTAAAGGTTCAAACCTTAAAGTTGCTGCTCAAAACTGCTACTTTGAAAACGCTGGTGCCTTCACTGGTGAAACTAGCCCACAAGTTTTGAAAGAAATCGGTACGGACTACGTTGTGATTGGTCACTCAGAACGTCGTGATTACTTCCACGAAACAGACGAAGACATCAACAAAAAAGCAAAAGCTATCTTTGCTAATGGTTTGCTTCCAATCATCTGTTGTGGTGAAAGTCTTGAAACTTACGAAGCTGGTAAAGCGGCTGAATTCGTAGGTGCTCAAGTATCTGCTGCTTTGGCTGGTTTGACTCCTGAGCAAGTAGCTGCATCTGTTATCGCATATGAGCCAATCTGGGCGATTGGTACTGGTAAATCTGCATCACAAGACGATGCACAAAAAATGTGTAAAGTTGTTCGTGACGTTGTAGCTGCTGACTTCGGTCAAGAAGTAGCTGACAAAGTACGTGTCCAATACGGTGGTTCAGTGAAACCTGAAAACGTTGCTGAATACATGGCTTGTCCAGACGTTGATGGAGCTCTTGTTGGTGGTGCATCACTTGATCCAGAAAGCTTCTTGGCATTGTTGAACTTCGTAAACTAATCGAACATAAAAAGAGAGTGGGACAGAAATCGGTAATTCGTTAGAATTCGATTTCGTCGTCCCACCTCCGCACAGTTGAGTAGGGCTGTAAAAGCTGATGAAATCAGCGTAGTAGAGCCCACTAAACCACTGCGTCTTGCTCGACAATCCAAAGACAATTGAGAGGCTAGGACTTTTGTCCTAGCCTCTTTTCTTGTCTTAAAAAAACCAGCTAGTAAGCTGGCTTTTGTTTTTTCTTATGAGCGTCCTAAGATCCGTTTGATCAAGGACAAGGCCTTAAATTTCAGAGGATTTGGGTAATAACGGAAGGTTCCCATCTTACGGACGATGTAGCCATTGAAGTTCTGTTTGAAACGAAGAACGCCGTCTGAGCCGTCGAAGACCCCTTGAATACCAAGGAAATTGTATAAGGTGATTCCTTTTTCTAATGCACGCTTCATGGCATGGTATTGAATCAAGAAGGCTGCAGAGAATTTCTGATATTTGGTATACGAACCACCAAACAAATAGGTCACTTCTGATGGATTATAGATGATCAGGGCGCAGGCTAAGGGCACTGTTTCAACTGTTTCGTCAGCCAAGGTCTCCCGGACAATTGTCTTTTGTTTCTCTAATTTTTGCAGCTGTTGCTCATATTGTTTGGATGAAGGATTGAGCAAGGAAATCTTCTGGTCTAAATAAGCGAGTGCATCAGCTGTATTGATTTCAGCAATGAGAAATTCTGCCTTGTCTCCAAAGGTATCATAGAGATCGTAGTAGTAGTCAAGGCTCTTGTCTTCAAAGCCTTGACGTTTTCCAGTTTCCTCAATAATTTGTTTAAACTGAGGGATTTCCTCTCTCCTAATATTTCGAATAGAGATATCATAGTTGAGGGCAGTCGTAATATTCCGGCTACAGTTCTTGTTGAAGGATTTTAAGAGAGATTTCGCATCAAAATCGGTGAGGTCCTTCAGATAATGCCAAACAGGCTCTCCTCCAGGATAGCCCACTTGTAAGCCATCAAATTGATAGCCAAGATCCAGTAATGATTGGAGAAGCTGTTTTTGTTCTTCTTCAGTTGGATTGCCATTGCTATCGAAAACTTGATAGTGGTCATAGGGTTTTAAAATGAATTCGATACCACCATTTTCTTTTACATAAGCCTGTACTGCTTTGTAAAAATCTGGTAGGTAGCGAGTATCCGTAACGATTGGCCCGCTATTGATTTCGTAATGCAGGCCTCCCGTCATAGGTAGGCTGTATAAAATGGCAGAGATAGCTAATGTTCCTTGCTCTTCCCATCCAATATAGTGAATGGTTGCGCCTCTTTTATGAAGCAAATCAGCCATTTCAATACTCTGTAAAAAAGAGTGATTGGAAGTAGTAAGAGAGTGTTGGTAAAATTCTTCCCTACTAATAATCTTGAATGTCATAGGTCACCTTACTGTTTATTTCTTAGTTTCTTTCGTAACTGATAGGCCTTGTTAACAAGGGGATAAAGCATGCTAGTTGGGAGGTTGAATTCGCCAACAAATTCTTCGATCATTGGATTAAATTTTGACTTGAAGTGGTAGAGTCCTCCATCTAACTGGTTCTCAACTCCTCCCATATTTTGCCAAGTAGCTCCACGGTCAAAGGCATGCTGGGCTGTTTCATACCAAGTCAAAATAGCTGGTTGATAGCGGCGGAAGTTCTCATCCATTCCTGCATAGACATTCTCTGAAGTGCCTCCAAATTCAAGAGTTAAGGTTCCAGAAAGAGAAACAATCTCTTGGCCAGCTTTTAGCTCTTGATGGAGAAATTGGATTTCTTCTTCCAAGCGTTCTTTTTCTTGACGGTTATTATCGATCTTGCCTGGTTTTGTTTTTTCGTTAAAACGACTAGCTTCGGCTTGGTTTTTTTCCAGCTGTTCCTTGAGTGAAGCAAGACGTTGAGCTAAATTAATTCTTGAGAGAGTGATATAAGATTGTCCTGCATAGGTTGTTAGCAGTTTCTCATAATAGTCTCTTCCACGAAGATGGATGCCTTTTCGTGCTTCTGTCTTTTTCATCAGAGCTGCAAATTCGTCTAAGAGTTCAGTACCTCCAAAGATGACTTCAACTCCTTTATTTCGAGCAGTCCGAATGGCTTGCTTGGTGGATTTGGACAGTTGGTCCTCAGTGAAGTATTCCTTATAGATATTGGCCTGGAAACGTGGTTGAATGGTTTCTCCCATGTCTTCTGTCCGTCCAACCCATTCCACTCCATATTCTTTTAAGGATTGGATAATCGCCAAAGTAGCCTCTTGATCACTTGTTTCTTGGCCGATTAATCCTTTTCTTAGGAAAAGAGAGGGATCAAACTTGGCGAAGACAGCACGCTTGCTTTTAGCATATGTTTTGATGGATTGGAGCATGAAGGCTACTAATTCGCTGTTTTGATAATCCATAATAGGTCCACGTGGGATATAGAGCATGGTAAAACCAAGTGGAAGTGGCTGGATTAAAATACTTGCGACAGCGACTAGTTTGTGATCTTGGTAAACGCCAAGGCGCTCATTGCCCCAGTTGTCTTTGATCTTTGCCCAATCGGCGCTCTGAAGCAAATTGGTTTGGGGGCTAGTTTTAACGAATTCATCATGTTCTTCGGCAGTAATGCCGATTTTGTATGTATACATTAATGGAGTACCCACTTTCTAAGGGCGTAAGCAACACCCGACTCATCGTTGGATCGCGTAACAACTTTCGCAATCTTTTTTAATTCAGGACTAGCATTGTCCATCGCGACTGGGAGACCAGCAACCTCTAGCATGGCCTGATCGTTTTCTTGATCGCCGACCGCCATCACTTGTTCTGGACTTAAGTGTAACTTGGACGCTAAGTGTAAGAGGGCCTGGCCCTTATCAACTGTCTTAGGCAAGATCTCAAGGTAAAAAGGTGCAGAACGCACAATCGTAAAACGGTCGTAAAAACTATCTGGTATAGAGGAGATGATTCTTTCTAAGACTTCCGGTTCATCGACATACATACATTTGAGCACCGTATGATGCTCCATTTCTTCTGGAGTGCGGTAGAAAAGATCTGAGTGGACCAATTTGGCTTCATGAACGGTATAGGTACCAATGTTACGATTAGCTGTATAAATGCCAGACTTGGTACTAGCGTGCATAGGAACAGCTAATTTGCGAGCTAGCGCTTCAATATCTAAATAGTCCTTGTAGGAGAGGTGTTCTTCATAGAGCATTTCGCCAGTATGGGCGTCTTGAATCAGCCCTCCATTGAAGGTGATAACCAGGTCACCTGGTTGATCCAAATGAAGTTCTTCTAACAATCGAAGGACACCCGAACGAGGACGACCAGTTGCTAAGACAACATGGACCCCTTGAGCTTTGGCATCTTGGATGGCTTGAAAAACTTCGGGGGTTATTTGGCCGTCAGATGTTAAAAGAGTCCCATCGATATCAAGTGCAACAAGTTTAATGTTCATCTTTTTCTCCTGTGAAGGTATCGTTAACAATATAGGACTGGAATAATTGTAGTTGAGGTGTAAATAAGCTATTTTCAAGCAACATTTCTTTTGGGAAATAGAAGCGGTTATCCCCTTGTCTGCTACCGGCTAAGGAAGCAACGATAGGAGAGAGAAGGGATAGCTCAGCTAAATTTCCATCCTTCTGGATGATCTCAATTTGAGTACGAGGTTTTTCTGAATCAGGTCGGTAAACGTCGTAAGGAAGGTCAAAGTTTCGATGAATAGCCGTATAATAGGTTGGATCAAAACCGACCTCTTGAATCAATTGTTTGAGAGCAGCTAATTGTTCTTCATCCTTATCTTGAAAGAGAATGGATTTGAAAACCTTGCGATTGATAAAACGCTGGGCCAAATCAGAGAGTACGGAGTCAGGACTCTCCATCCAAGATTGAAAGTAGGTATTCATAACGCCGTCGTCCAAAGCCAAGTAATCGGCTAGGCTAACTTGGTGTTCAAAAAATGGAATCAGTCGAGGAGAAGTCGCTCGAAAGAACTCTTTATGCGCAAGGTAGAGATGACGTGCCCGCTTGAGCAGGTTCTGCAATAGGACTTCCATTGCTCTGGTGGCTGGATGAAAGTAGACCTGCATATACATTTGATAGCGAGAAACAACATAATCTTCAACCGCATGCATCCCATTGACCTGAAAAGCAATTCCGTTTTCTACTGGGCGAATGACACGCAATATACGAGTTAAATCAAAATTTCCGTAAGAAGCACCAGTGAAGTAGGCGTCTCGTAGAAGGTAATCCATGCGATCGACATCAATCTGACTAGAGATTAACTGCACCACCTGTTTATTAGGGTAGGTGTGGTCGATAACACTGGCTACCTTTTGAGGGAAGTCTGGTGCTACTTGAATTAATACCTGGTAGATTTCTGTTTCAGGACAGGTAATAATTTCCTGGGTCATTTTTTCATGATCTGTATCAAATAGCCCTTCAAAGGTATGCGAATAAGCACCGTGTCCGATATCATGGAGCAAGGCGGCAACCATGGTGAGAAGGGATTCGCTTGAGTCCCATTGGTCGGTGTATTTCTCATCAAAGATTGATAGGATGCGCCGAGCAATTTCATAGGCTCCTAGACAGTGCGAAAAACGACTATGCTCGCCCCCATGAAAGGTAAACCCAGAGGTTCCTAACTGTTTGATGCGACGTAGTCGTTGAAATTCTTTTGTATTAATGAGCTTGTAAATGACTGGGTGATCCACGTGAATATAGTTGTGCACAGGATCCCGAAATACTTTTTCATTCATGCCTCTATTATAGCAGAAAACGGCCTAAATTGGTATCGAGAGATGGTTGCAATAGCAAAAAGAAAGAAGTTTTTGGTAAAATAAAGGAAAGAGGGAAAGGATGGGAACTTTTGAAGATTAGAATACAAAATCAGATTCAATTTGATGATCAAGTGGAAGTGATGGACCAATATTACGAAGGGGAATGGAAGGAAAGAGGCGGCTATCACTATCTGCTTTACGTTAACGAAGAAGGCGAAAAAGTCGCTTTGAAATTTCATGATCAAGAATTGACCATGACGCGCTTTTCAACGCCAAAATCCATCATGAAATTTATAGCTTCAGAGAAAGGTCATGCGCTCATTCCAACTCCCCTAGGCATGCAGCAGTTTGTGATTGATACTCAGGAATATAGATTGGAGCAAAATAGGCTTGGTTTGTCCTATCAGTTGTTAACGGCAGACGGAAGTCAACAGTTTGCGACCTATCGATTAGAAGTGACATGGGAAGACTAGTTTATCAGTAGTTTTTCTTGATTTTTTTACGAGTTGTGGTATAATGAAACCACTCAAGGGAGTAGCTGGCGGTTAACCGCGATAGTGTCGTCATTACGAATTATTTCCGGCACTATATTAAACAGCGAGACTTTTTTTTTAAAAAAACAGGTCTCTTTTTTTGTAAAAAGAGGCCAAAAAGGAGGAGACTGTTTTGTCAAAAGAACAAAATAAAGACTTGTTTTACACACAGACCTCAGAAGAAGTCCTAAAGAACTTGGACTCATCCGTTGAAGGTTTGTCAACTGCCCAGGCTCAAGAACGCTTAGTGACTTATGGTCGCAATGAGTTGGAAGAGGGCGAAAAACGGAGCCTACTAGCTAAATTCCTTGATCAATTTAAGGATTTGATGATTATCATCTTGCTTGCGGCAGCGGCACTTTCTGTGATTACAGAAGGAATGGACGGTCTAACGGATGCCATTATCATCTTGGCCGTTGTTGTCTTGAATGCTGCCTTTGGGGTTTACCAAGAAGGGCAAGCAGAAGCAGCCATTGAAGCTCTGAAAAATATGTCTAGCCCGATGGCCCGTGTTCGTCGTGATGGTCATGTGATTGAGATTGACTCAAAAGAATTGGTACCTGGAGATATCGTCTTGCTTGAAGCGGGAGATGTCGTGCCTGCAGATATGCGTTTGTTTGAAGCAGCTTCTCTTAAAATAGAAGAAGCAGCACTTACAGGGGAGTCTGTCCCAGTTGAAAAAGATGTGACAGGACTTGTTGAAGCAGATGCTGGTATCGGGGATCGTGTTAACATGGGTTACCAAAACTCAAACGTAACTTACGGTCGTGGTATTGGTGTTGTGACTAACACTGGTATGTATACAGAAGTTGGTAAGATTGCAGATATGTTGGCTAATGCCGACGAGACAGAGACACCATTGAAGCAAAGCCTGGAACAATTATCTAAGGCCTTGACTTACTTAATCATTGTGATTGCAGTGATTACCTTCTTGGTTGGAGTCTTTGTTCGTGGTGAACATCCATTAGAAGGCTTGATGGTGGCGGTTGCCCTTGCAGTAGCGGCTATTCCAGAAGGGCTTCCTGCCATTGTAACTATCGTTCTATCTTTGGGAACTACAACCCTTGCAAAACGTAATTCGATTGTCCGCAAATTGCCAGCGGTTGAAACTCTTGGTTCAACAGAAATCATCGCATCTGATAAAACAGGTACCTTGACTATGAACCAAATGACGGTTGAAAAAGTTTATACCAATGGTCAATTGCAAAGTTCGGCATCTGAAATTGCTGCTAACAATAATACCCTCCGTATCATGAACTTTGCCAATGATACCAAGGTGGATCCATCTGGCAAATTGATCGGTGACCCTACTGAAACTGCTCTTGTACAGTTTGGTTTGGACCACAACTTTGATGTTCGTGAAGTCTTGAAGGATGAGCCACGTGTTGCTGAATTACCATTTGACTCAGACCGTAAGCTTATGTCGACTATCCATAAGGAAGCTGATGGTTCATACTTTATCGCTGTCAAGGGTGCGCCTGACCAATTGCTCAAGCGTGTGACACGTATTGAAGTAAATGGGGAAGTTCGCCCTATCACAGAAGAAGACAAGAAAGCTATCCTTGCAATCAACAAAGACTTGGCCAAACAAGCCCTTCGTGTCTTGATGATGGCTTATAAGACAAGCAAGGAAATCCCAACCTTGGAATCTGAAATTGTTGAGTCTGACCTCATCTTCTCTGGTTTGGTCGGCATGATTGACCCTGAGCGTCCAGAAGCTGCCGAAGCTGTACGTGTCGCTAAGGAAGCAGGTATCCGCCCAATCATGATCACAGGTGACCACCAAGATACAGCGGAAGCCATTGCCAAACGTCTTGGAATCATCGATCCAAATGATACAGAAGACCACGTCTTTACAGGAGCTGAGTTGAATGAACTCTCTGATGAAGAATTCCAAAAGGTCTTCAAGCAATACTCTGTTTACGCTCGTGTATCACCTGAGCACAAGGTTCGTATCGTGAAAGCATGGCAAAAAGAAGGTAAGGTTGTTGCTATGACAGGTGACGGGGTTAACGATGCGCCTTCACTTAAGACAGCTGACATCGGTATCGGTATGGGGATTACAGGTACAGAAGTTTCTAAGGGAGCTTCTGATATGGTCCTTGCTGATGATAACTTTGCAACCATTATCGTAGCGGTAGAAGAAGGACGTAAGGTCTTCTCCAATATCCAAAAATCTATCCAATACCTCTTGTCTGCCAATATGGCTGAAGTCTTCACCATCTTCTTTGCAACCCTCTTTGGTTGGGATGTGTTGCAACCAGTACATCTTCTCTGGATCAACTTGATAACCGACACGCTTCCAGCCATCGCTCTTGGTGTGGAACCAGCTGAGCCAGGTGTCATGACCCACAAACCTCGTGGCCGCAAATCTAATTTCTTTGACGGTGGGGTTTTCGGCGCTATCCTCTATCAAGGGATCTTCCAAACTATCTTGGTACTTGGTGTTTACGGTTGGGCTTTGATTTTTCCTGAACACTCTACCCGAGCAGAAATCCATGCAGATGCTTTGACCATGGCCTTTGCGACTCTTGGATTGATCCAATTACTCCATGCCTTTAACGTCAAGTCTGTTTACCAATCTATCTTTAAAGTGGGACTCTTCAAGAACAAGACCTTTAACTGGTCCATCCCAGTTGCCTTTATTCTCTTAATGGCGACGATTATGGTACCTGGATTCAATAAACTCTTCCACGTGTCTCATTTGAGCTTGACGCAATGGTTAGTTGTTGCTGTAGGTGCCCTTATGATTGTTGTTTTGGTTGAGATTGTCAAAGCCGTTCAACGTGCACTTGGTAAGGATAAAAACGCCATTTAAACGCGTATCAAAAGTCATCTTCGGATGGCTTTTTTGTGTGCAGAGATGTCTGGGCATATTTCTTGAGGCAAGACTGGATTTTTGATAAACTAGACAACAGTTTGAAGAAAGGAAACTTATATTATGAAAAAGTTTTTTGCTGAAGTAATCGGCACATATATGCTTGTCTTTATCGGGACTGGCGCAGTTGTTTTTGGAAATGGGACAGAAGGTCTTGGGCATTTAGGAATTGCCTTGGCATTTGGTTTGTCCATTGTTGCAGCTGCATACTCTATTGGGACTGTTTCTGGTGCTCACTTGAATCCTGCTGTTTCGATTGCTATGTTTGTCAACAAACGCTTGTCATCTAAAGACTTAGTCAACTACATTGTAGCGCAAGTAGTAGGAGCTTTCCTTGCGACTGCTTCTGTCTTCTTCCTTTTGTCTAATTCAGGGATGTCAACAGCTAGTCTTGGTGAAAATGCCTTGGCTAAAGGAGTAACTCCATTTGGCGGTTTCTTGTTTGAAGTGATTGCATCCTTTATCTTTATCTTGGTCATCATGACAGTGACATCAGCTTCTAAAGGAAACGGGAAGATTGCTGGTCTTGTCATCGGTTTGAGCTTGACCTTGATCATTCTTGTAGGTTTGAACATTACAGGTCTTTCTGTAAACCCAGCTCGTAGCTTGGCTCCTGCACTCTTTGTAGGTGGTGCAGCCCTCCAACAAATTTGGATCTTTATCCTTGCTCCAATCGTTGGTGGTGTCTTGGCAGCGCTTGTTGCAAAGAATCTCCTTGAAACTGAAGCTTAAGCTATTTTAACGAAAAAAAGATTTCGATTCCCTGTGGGGTCGAAATCTTTTTCTTTTTAGCAGTCAAGGATGGTTAAAGCCTGACGAAATTCGCTTGCTAACTGCTGTCTTTTGTATTGATGAAATTCAGGTAAGTCTTTCACAGCGTTGTAGCGTTTATGAAGACGATACATGTGAGGGATCTTGTACTGTGGATAGGCCTTGAAAAAGTCTTCTGTCAGTTGCCATTCTCGAATATAGCCAAGAGGCCGCATGTGATAATGGACGTTATCGATGGCTCTGGAAGGATGGCGATGATGCAAGTGTCCGAAGACGACATCAGCTACCTCGTGCTTTACAAAGAGATCGTGAAAAGCTTGACTACCTAAGAAGGCGTTGAATTTCTGAAAGTAGGGGTGACTAACGAGGAAGTCCTTGTGGGGGACAAAGTGAAGAGCGACGATGATTCTACCATCTAAAGAAGCGAGGACCTGATCCAATCGGAAGAGATCTTCTTGCGTGATGGTTGGATCATCTAAAGGACGTTCCAATCTTCGATCAAACCAGAAAGTATTCTTGGTACGCAGGTGGGCTTCCTTGCTCTTTTCAGGAACAAAGCTATAATCGTACCATCCAGCAAGAGATACTAAATGGCTGTCTCCAAAGGTCTGGACCTGAAAATCATACTGCTTGATTTCTTCTTCTGAAAGAGATAGCATATCGTGATTGCCCAGGTTAAAGGAGACAGGAAGCTGTCTTTGGAGGTCCTGAATGAAGGGAAGGCTTATCTGTTTAAAGTCATTAGAGATGTCTCCAGCTAGATGAAGATGATCAATCTGTTCTTCTTGTAGGACCTGCAGGAGTTGCATGCGTTCGGCCTCGCCAAACTGATTGGAATCCAGGTGCAGGTCACTCATAAAACCAATACGTGTCATATCACTAGTGTATCATAAGTTGATGAGAAAGAGAAAGGTAACCAACATGTAACAAATCTAACAATTATGTAACAAGGGAGGTGACAACGACCTGGTTTTATGCGATTTTTGTAGGGTAAACTATTCTTACTATCTCTTACTATGTGCAAATGACGGGGTTTGTGGTATAATAGACTGATACTTAGAAAGAGGTACTTATGGATATTTCAGAAATCCGTCAGAAAATTGACGCGAATCGTGAAAAATTAGCTTCTTTCAGGGGGTCTCTTTGACTTAGAGGGTCTGGAAGAAGAAATTGCCATTTTGGAAAACAAAATGACAGAACCTGATTTTTGGGATGATAATATTGCGGCGCAAAAGACATCCCAGGAATTAAATGAGTTGAAACAAACCTATGAGAATTTCCATCAAATGACAGACTTGTTTGATGAATCCGAAATCCTTCTTGAGTTTCTCTCAGAAGATGAATCCGTTCACGAAGAGCTAGAAGAGAAGTTGACAGAGTTGGATAAGATGATGACCAGTTATGAGATGACGCTTCTCTTATCAGAACCCTATGATAATAATAATGCAATCTTGGAAATCCATCCGGGATCTGGTGGTACTGAGGCTCAGGACTGGGGAGATATGCTTCTTCGGATGTATACCCGCTTCGGAAATGCTCATGGCTTCAAGGTGGAAGTCTTGGACTATCAGGCAGGAGACGAGGCTGGGATTAAATCTGTTACCTTGTCTTTTGAAGGACCGCATGCCTATGGCTTGTTGAAATCTGAAATGGGCGTTCACCGTTTGGTACGGATCTCGCCATTCGACTCAGCTAAACGTCGCCATACATCCTTCACATCAGTTGAAGTCATGCCAGAATTGGATGATACCATTGAAGTGGAAGTCCGAGATGATGATATCAAGATGGATACCTTCCGTTCGGGTGGAGCTGGTGGACAAAATGTCAACAAGGTTTCTACAGGTGTTCGTTTGACTCACATCCCAACAGGGATTGTAGTTGCTTCGACGGTTGACCGGACTCAGTACGGAAACCGTGACCGTGCAATGAAAATGTTGCAGGCGAAACTTTATCAATTGGAGCAAGAAAAGAAGGCAGCTGAAGTAGATTCCTTAAAAGGTGATAAAAAAGAAATCACCTGGGGAAGTCAGATTCGCTCCTACGTCTTTACACCATATACCATGGTGAAGGATCACCGTACAAGCTATGAAGTAGCCCAAGTTGATAAAGTAATGGACGGAGATATTGATGGCTTTATTGATGCCTATTTAAAATGGCGTCTCAATTAAAGTCCTCCTTCTATATAAAATGTGGAAAGGAATTTTCAATACATGTCAATGATTGAAATGAAAGATGTTGTCAAAAAGTATGACAACGGAACGACAGCTCTTCGAGGAGTGACCGTTCATATTGAACCAGGAGAATTTGCCTATATTGTAGGACCTTCTGGTGCAGGTAAATCAACCTTTATTCGCTTGCTTTACCGTGAGGTGAAGCATGATAAAGGTAGCTTGAAAGTTGCTGGTTTTGATTTAGATAAAATCAAAAAACGCGATATTCCGATGTTGCGTCGGAACGTTGGGGTAGTCTTCCAAGACTACAAATTGCTTCCTAAAAAGACCGTTTATGAAAATATTGCCTACGCAATGGAAGTAATCGGAGAGCGTCGTCGCAACATTAAAAAACGCGTTATGGAAGTTTTAGACCTTGTTGGTTTAAAACACAAGGTTCGTTCCTTCCCAAATGAGCTTTCAGGTGGTGAGCAACAACGGATCGCTATCGCGCGTGCCATCGTCAACAATCCTAAAGTATTGATTGCGGACGAACCAACAGGGAACTTGGACCCAGATAACTCTTGGGAAATTATGAACCTCTTAGAGCGAATTAATTTGCAAGGTACCACTGTTTTGATGGCGACTCATAATAGCCAAATTGTAAATACACTTCGTCACCGTGTTATCGCCATTGAAAATGGCCGTGTTGTACGGGATGAAGCGGAAGGAGAGTACGGATACGATGATTAGAAGATTTTTCCGCCATCTCATTGAATCATTTAAAAGTTTAAAACGGAATGGCTGGATGACCATTGCTGCGGTTAGTTCGGTGATGATTACACTTGGACTTGTAGCGATTTTTGCCTCAGTTATTGCGAATACGATCAAGCTATCAGATGATATTCAAAATAGTGTACGGATTGTTGTCTATATGCGTAAGGATATCCAAGATCAAAGCCAGCAGATCGAAAAAGAAGGCCAGATGGTTGATAATGAGGACTACAAAAAAGTCTACAATGCGTTGACAGCCATGAAGAATGTTGATAAAGTTGAGTTCTCCAGCAAGGAAGAACAATATGAAAACTTGATCAAGACTGCCGGTAACAACTGGAAAATTTTTGACGGAGATGCCAATCCACTCTATGACGCCTATTTTGTAGAGACAACGGCTCCTAAGTATGTGAAAGAAGTCTCTAAAGCCGCTAAGAAAATCGAAGGGGTATCTGAAGTAAAAGACGGGGGAGTTGATACTCAACGTCTCTTTGCTCTAGGGAACTTCATCCGTATTTGGGGCTTGATTGGTGCCGCTTTACTAATCTTTATCGCAGTCTTCTTGATTTCTAATACGATTCGGATTACCATTATTTCACGAAGTCGAGAAATCAAGATTATGCGTCTGGTAGGGGCTAAAAGTGGCTATATTCGTGCGCCATTCCTTCTGGAAGGTGCCTGGATTGGCTTGATTGGTGCAATTCCACCAGCTCTCTTGCTTTATTATGTCTATAATATTGTCTACAAGTCCATGTACAATACCCTACAAGATCAGAAATTGTTCTTATATAGTCCAAACCTTCTTGTTCCGATTATGGTCGGAGGACTGTTTGGTCTCGGTATTTTAATTGGAGCACTTGGCTCATCTATTTCAATGAGACGTTTCTTGAAGATTTAAGATTATACAAAAAAGGAAGTTCAAAAGAACTTCCTTTTTTAATGCAAATAAACTGTTATTTTAAATAAATTAGCTAGATGATTTTCAAAAAACAACTTATAATATTTTAGTCAATTAAGAAGATTAAAAACTTTCCGCTGTGAGAAAAGTGACTGTAAAAATTCGATTTCAGGCACTCGGGAGTTTTGAAACCTTAGGTTCAAAACTAAGTTATGGAACTTCGGAGAAGTTCGCTAACGTCCGTGCTCACCTAAGGAAAGTTTTTTAGAGGACTTTATTTTTAAATTGAAAGGAAGTTCTTTTGAACTTCCTTTTTTATCGATTTCGAAAGAAGGGATTAAACATTTTTTCATGACCGATAGTGGTATCATTCCCATGTCCTGGGTATACTGCATAAGAGGATGGAAGAGTGAGCAATTGTGTCTCAATACTTTCAAGGAGTTGGGGACCGCTTCCTGTTGGCAAATCGGTCCGTCCAATGGTTTCTCGGAAAAGAGCATCTCCTGTCAAGACAAGGTGGTCATCAGGAAAGACCAAGGAGACCCCTCCGATGGAATGTCCTGGTGTGTGAAGAACATAAAAATGGAAGTTCTTCAAATGATAATCTGTTCGGTATTCAAAATGCTCTTCGGCTGGCTGGCAGACCACATCCGTTAAATCAGAATGGCGGTCTAAACCAGAAAGATTGTCCACAGGACTTTGAAGCCAGGCTGCTTCATGAGCATCTACATAAACAGGTGGATGGCCATAAGTTTCCCGCACCTTCTCTAAACTCATGATATGGTCGTAGTGGGTATGGGTGAGGAGAATAGCAGCAATTGGTTTTGCGAGTTGATCGATGCGGCTGCGAATTTGTTCCCAAGCACTCCCAGGATCAACGACGAGAAGATAGTCCTCGTTTTCAAGCAAGTAGGTGTTTTCATAAGCGATGGGATTGACAATGCGGTGGATTTTCATAAGAGCTCCTTTCTCTATTAGTCTATCAAAAATATTGTAAAATAGCTGACTAAAACGCCTCTAGAAACCGAAGAATCGTCGCTTGGCTGGATTTGGTCCTTTCAATGTCATAAAATACCAAGCAAAGCGAGTCGGAAAATGATATAATTTTAAGTGCTATGACAACGAATGTTAAAAGAAAATATGCTGTCGTGGACCTGGAAGCGACCAGTGCAAGCAGCAATGCAAAAATTATTCAAATCGGGATTGTCATCATTCAAGATGGGCAGATTGTAGAGACCTATGAGACTTATGTCAACCCCCATGAGGAACTAGACGAACATATTCGCCAACTGACTGGGATTACCAATCAGCAACTAAAGAAGGCCCCTGACTTTTCACAGGTAGCCAGACAAGTATACGAACTGATTGAAGATGCTGTCTTTGTGGCTCATAATGTCAAATTTGATGCCAATCTCTTGGCAGAATCATTGTTTTGGGAAGGCTTTGAGCTCATAACCCCCCGGATCGATACGGTTGAATTGGCCCAAGTCTTTTTCCCAACCCTAGAAAGATATAATTTAAGTAGCCTGTGTGAAGAATTGGCGATTCCTCTAGACCATGCTCACTCAGCTATTTCTGATGCGCAAGCAACCGCCCAGCTATTTCTTAAGCTTCGTGAAACGATTGCTTCCTTACCAAGAGAATTGGTTGAAACCTTGCTATCATTTTCTGATAATCTGATTTACGAGTCGAGACTCTTGATAGAGGATGCATTCGAGGATGCGGGAGCTTTTCATAAAGAGGACTTGACATCTCACCATGGGATTTTTCTTCGTAAGCCTCTGATCAAAAGAGATGCCAAGAATTTTTCTGATCAGTTTGCTATTAATATCCAGTTAATGGGCATGGAACCCCGTCCCTTGCAGCAAGAGTTTGCCCAGTCAATTGAAGAAAGTCTTCAGTCTTCGAGAGAAGTAGCAACCTTTATCGAGGGACCTACTGGGATTGGAAAAACCTATGGCTACCTCCTTCCCTTACTAGCGCATACAAGGGACCAGATTGTTGTCAGTGTTCCAACCAAGGTTTTACAAGACCAAATCATGCAACAGGAAGCTAAGACGATTGAGGACGTTTTTCAGACATCTTTTCATAGCCTAAAGAGTCCTCAAAATTATCTAAAACTGGATGAGTTCTTTCGAATCTTGCATGAACCAGAGGAAAATCGCCTATGGAATCGGTTCAAAATGCAATTGCTAGTCTGGTTGACCCAAACAAGGACGGGTGATCTAAACGAAGTGGGACAGCTCCATCGTTACGGGAATTTTGTTCAACGAATCCGTCATGATGGGAAACTATCAAAAAAATCTTTATTTTACACAGAAGATTTTTGGCATCTCGGTCAAGAAAAAGCCAAAATGAGTCGGGTCTTGCTCACCAATCATGCCTATTTATTGACTCGATTAGAGGATGATCCTTCTCTAGTAGAAAATCGGACTCTAGTGGTGGATGAAGCACAAAAACTATATTTTTCATTGGAGCAGTTTTCAAGGGCTTCCTTATCCTTATCGGATTTCATGCTAGATCTGCAACGGGAGATTGAAATAGAAAAATCCTTGTTGAAACGACGGATCCTTGAAAGTCTCCAATTTGAATTGAATGCTCTACTCAAACATCTTGAATCGGGTAGCAGAAAGGTCGAACTAACACCGGAACAGGTGAAAAAAATTCGCCAGGATTTATCTGAACTAGATAGTCCAGTCTTGGCTGCATTAAAAACGGTCTTTGATCCTCGTTTTCAAATTTTTTGGATTGATCGTACACAAGAGAATCAGCATCCGATAATTCGCTTGCAGTCTGGAAGAGAGGGCTTGGTTTCCCTTCAAGACTTTATTCCAACAACTACCAGACTTCTCTTGGTCTCAGCTACCTTATCCATTAGTAAAAAGGTCAATCTAGCCTCGATTTTAGGAATTGAGAATTACCAATTCATCGGGAAAGAACTGTCCTACCATCAAGGGCAAACCATCTTCATCGATCGAGAATTTCCTGATTTGACCAATTTGACGCAAGAGGAATTAGCTGGCTCTTTAGCAAGCTATTTGGATGATCTAGCAGCTACTGGCTTGCCTCTCTTTGCCTTGTTCACTTCCAAGGACTTGCTTTTAGCAACTTCTCAGCTGATGACAGTGGGTCACCTGGCTCAGTATAAGAATGGTGAAGCAGCAACTATTAAACGCCGATTTGATAGAGGGGAAGCTTCCGTCCTTTTAGGATCCGGTAGTTTTTGGGAAGGGGTCGATTTTGCCCAGCAAGCAAAAATCATTCAAGTCATTCCTCGCATTCCTTTTGATAATCCAAGTGATTTCTTCGTGCAAAAACTGCACGAAACCTTGCGTCTAGAAGGGAAAAATCCTTTCTATGATTATAGTTTGCCACTAGCTATCTTACGCATGAAGCAGGCTCTTGGACGCTCGAGTCGTTCGAGCGAGCAAGAATCTCTGGTCATTTTATTAGATCAACGCTTATTAAATCGCCAATATGGTTCGCAGATTCAAGCTAGTTTAGAGAAAATAGCTCCTCTTGTCATTGCTAAGACAGGAGAAGTAAAAGAAGTTGTTGAACAATTTAGGAGTTAACATGAATCAAAAACCCAATGGAACTCAGTATGTTCCCGGTGTCTTGCTAGCCGCTCTCACAGCAGGACTATCTATGGTGTTAGGAAAAGCAGTACCTATTCTTGGCTCTAGTCTCTTTGCTATCCTATGTGGGATCCTCTTGAATGCTAGTCAACTATTGCCTCAAAATAGCAGGCCGGGACTAGCCTATTCAGGGAAAAAACTCTTGCAATATTCCATTATCTTGATGGGCTTTACCATGTCTTTTCAAAAGGTGACTCAACTGGGACTATCTTCTTTGGTCATTAGTCTACCGACCATCAGTATTGCCTTTCTCTCTGCTTTTGCAATGGGCTACCTCTTAAAAGCTCCAAAGATCTTAACTGCCTTGGTTGGAATGGGGACAGCTATTTGTGGAGGGTCTGCAATCGCGGCAGCCTCTCCCGTTCTAGAAGCTGATGAAAATGACATCGCTCTGTCCATGTCGACCATCTTTTTCTTTAATATCCTAGCGGTTTTCCTCTTTCCTTTCTTTGGTCACCTCCTTGCTATGACGGATCGGCAATTTGGTTTTTGGGCAGGAACAGCTATTAATGATACCTCATCTGTTGTAGCGGCCGCATTTTCCTATAGTAAAGCAGCGGGTGAAGTGGCTACGGTTGTGAAGTTGACCCGAGCTCTGATGATAATTCCTATCTGTTTTGGGATGTTGGGACTAAAACTTCTAGGACGGTCGAAACAGGATCGAGAAGGCAAGCAAGTGGCATTGAGTAAAATTGTTCCTTGGTTTATTTTTTACTTCCTTTTGGCTTCTTTAGTGACGTCCTTTGGCTGGTTTCCAAGTTCTTGGATTCCCTTCTGTAAATGGTTGTCACAATATTTGATGGCCATGGCCTTGGTTGGCATTGGAAGTCAAGTGTCTATTCAGGCCTTCCGTAAGCAGGGGGTGGCTCCTCTCCTCATCGGCCTTGTTGCCTGGGTAGCTGTATCCATTTCTAGTTTGCTACTTCAACACGTTTTAGGAATCTAAATGAAAGGGAGATGAAATGAAGAGACGTCAGTCTTTCAAACTTAGAGGAGATTTCTCCTTGATCACCACTGTTCTGTTATTATTGGCATTTGGAGTGGTGGCAGTCTACATTGCAGTTTCGAATGATTATCCTGACTTGGTTTGGTCAATTTTAGGCCAACAGGTTGCCTGGATTGTTTTAGGATGTATGATTAGTTTTGTCGTCATGCTCTTTAATACAGAATTTTTATGGAAAGTAACGCCCTATTTGTATGTCTTTGGCTTGGTCTTAATGGTCTTGCCCCTTTATTTTTACAACCCAACCCTGGTTGCTTCGACCGGTTCTAAAAACTGGGTGGCTTACAAGGGGATCAGCCTTTTTCAGCCATCAGAGTTTATGAAAATTTCTTATATCTTGATGGTCTCTCGTGCGATTGTTCATTTTTTACGAAACAATAGGGAAGAAGATCGGACGCTAAAAAAAGACTTTTTTCTCATTCTCCAAATTGCTGCCTATACCATACCGGTCCTAGGGCTTCTAGCCTTTCAACATGATTTTGGAACCTCCTTGGTATTTATGGCTATCTTCTCAGGAGTAGTCCTTATTTCAGGGGTCTCTTGGAAAATCATTTTACCAGTCTTTTTGACCCTCGCAGGTGGAATTGCTCTCTTTTTGGCCGTCTTTCTATCCGACGGTGGGCGGGCCTTTCTCCATCAAACTCTGGGGATGCCCACCTATCAGATGAACCGCATTTTAGCCTGGTTGAATCCTTTTGATTATGCACAAACCATGACCTTCCAACAGGCTCAGGGACAGCTGGCCATTGCCAGCGGTGGTCTATTGGGGCAAGGTTTTAATGTATCTAATCTGTTGATCCCGGTCAGGGAGAGTGATATGATTTTTACGGTCATCGCGGAAGATTTTGGATTTGTAGGAGGACTGTGCCTCCTTCTCTTATACATGTTTCTAGTTTATAAGATGTTGCGCATTACCCTGAAATCTAATAATCAATTTTACACCTATATCTCAACTGGTTTCATCATGATGCTGGTCTTCCACATATTTGAGAATATTGGGGCTGTAACGGGGATCTTGCCTCTCACTGGAATTCCCTTGCCATTTATCTCACAAGGAGGATCCGCTATTGTGAGTAACCTTATTGGGATTGGTTTATTATTATCCATGAGCCATCAAAATAGGGTGAGTGAAGAACGGAAAAAAGAAAGTCGACTATTGAGACAGAAACAATTGAGTCGACTACACGAGAAAGGAATAATTTGATATGACAAAAGTAGCAGTGATGTTAGCAAATGGTTTCGAGGAAATCGAAGCCTTGACCGTTGTCGATGTTTTGCGAAGAGCAGCAATCGAGTGTTTGATGGTTGGATTTGATCCAGAAGTGACAGGTTCCCATGGGATCACAGTGAAGGTTGATGAGGTCTGGTCCGGTTCGTTGGATCATTTTGATGGCATTGTCCTTCCAGGAGGGATGCCGGGAGCAGCAAATCTACGCGACCATGAGGGCTTGATTCAGTCTTTAAAAGAAGCCCATGAACAAGGAAAAAGTCTAGCAGCTATTTGTGCAGCTCCGATTGTCTTGGATCGCGCTGGACTACTTGATGAAAAACGCTATACCTGCTATGATGGCTTTGAAAAAGAAATTGGAAGAGAGCATTATGTGAAAGAAGCAGTGGTCCAGGATGGTCACATTTTGACCAGTCGGGGTCCTGCAACAGCACTTGCTTTTTCCTATGCCCTGGTCAACCATTTTGGGGGAGATGCCACAGCGTTGAGAGAAGGGATGCTCTATCAAGATGTTTTTGGAACATCGGCCCCTTAGTTGTTGAGAAGAAAAATGAAGGTAGGAAAATTCCTGTCTTCATTTTTTTATCGTCTAGATTTCTTAAAATATAAATGCTTTTTGAATGAAAGTAAAATAGGTGGGAGATGACTGTAAAAAAACCGTGAAAACATTGACTTTACAAGCAATTTTTTGAAAAATATGGTATAATTGAAGCTATGGATTATCATGATTTTATATGGGATCTTGGTGGGACTTTATTGGACAATTATGAGACCTCTACAAAAGCTTTTGTAGCGACCTTACAGTATTTCCAAAGGGAGGCTGATCATGATTCTGTTTATGCAGCTTTAAAGGTTTCCACGGATTATGCTGTTCAGCAATTTGCCGCAGACCTTCCAGACTTTCTGGGAGAGTATAAACAGCGAGAGAAAGAAGCTCTTGAAATCCCCTGCTTATTCGAGGGGACTGAAGAGTTATTGCATCGTCTGACAGTGGTCGGAGCCCGTCATTTTTTGATTTCTCACCGTGACCATCATGTAGAGACCATCTTAGAAAAAACAGGGATTCGTCATTACTTTACAGAAGTTGTGACAGCTGATGATGGTTTTCCACGTAAACCAGATCCTACGTCCATGTTGTATCTAAAAGACAAGTATGCGATTGAGTCTGGCTTGGTAATTGGAGATCGCCCGATCGATATCGAAGCTGGTCAGAGAGCTGGTATGGCGACCTATTTGTTTGACTCAATGGATCAATTAAGTGCCTATATTTTTAATTAGAAAAGGGAAAGAATGACAGAAGAATTGAAGCAAGAAACGACTGGTCAAGAATATGATGCCAGTCAGATTCAGGTTTTAGAAGGTTTAGAAGCAGTTCGGATGCGTCCGGGGATGTATATCGGATCCACTTCTAAAGAAGGTCTTCACCATTTGGTCTGGGAAATCGTCGATAACTCAATCGATGAGGCCCTTGCAGGATTTGCTAGCCATATCGAAGTCTTTATCGAAGCGGACAATTCGATTACAGTCGTCGATGATGGACGGGGAATTCCGGTTGACATTCAAGAAAAAACGGGTCGTCCAGCGGTTGAGACTGTCTTTACCGTTCTCCATGCGGGAGGAAAATTTGGCGGTGGTGGTTACAAGGTGTCTGGTGGACTCCATGGAGTTGGATCATCCGTCGTAAATGCCTTGTCGACTCAGTTAGATGTTCACGTCCATAAGAATGGCCAAATTCATTACCAAGAATACAAACGCGGACAAGTCGTTGCAGATCTTGAAGTGATCGGTGAAACAGATCGAACTGGTACAACCGTTCATTTTACTCCAGACCCAGAGATTTTCACAGAAACCACTGAATTTGACTTTGACAAGTTGAATAAACGGATTCAAGAATTAGCCTTTTTGAACCGTGGTTTACGGATCTCGATCACGGACAAGCGTGAAGGGCAGGAGCAAACGAAAGATTACCACTATGAGGGTGGGATTGCTAGTTATGTAGAATACATCAACGAAAACAAGGATGTCATCTTTGAAACTCCGATTTATACCGATGGAGAATTGGATGATATCACGGTTGAAGTAGCCATGCAGTACACGACTGGTTATCACGAAACCGTCATGAGTTTTGCCAATAACATCCATACCCATGAAGGGGGAACTCATGAACAAGGTTTCCGTACAGCTTTGACCCGTGTTATCAACGACTATGCGCGTAAGAATAAACTTCTCAAAGACAATGAAGAAAATCTAACAGGGGAAGATGTCCGGGAAGGGTTGACGGCAGTGATTTCTGTCAAACACCCAAATCCACAGTTTGAAGGACAAACCAAGACCAAACTTGGAAACTCTGAAGTGGTGAAGATTACCAACCGCTTGTTCAGCGATGCCTTCTCTGATTTCTTGTTGGAAAATCCGCAGATTGCTAAGAAAATTGTCGAAAAGGGAATTTTGGCTGCCAAAGCGCGTGTTGCTGCTAAGCGCGCCCGTGAAGTCACCCGTAAGAAATCTGGTTTAGAAATCTCAAACCTTCCTGGTAAATTAGCAGACTGTTCATCTAACAATCCAGCTGAGACAGAACTCTTCATCGTCGAAGGAGACTCTGCCGGAGGATCTGCTAAATCAGGTAGAAACCGCGAGTTCCAGGCGATTCTCCCTATTCGGGGGAAAATCCTCAACGTGGAAAAAGCCAGCATGGATAAGATTTTAGCCAACGAAGAAATTCGTAGCATTTTCACAGCTATGGGAACTGGTTTTGGTGCAGAATTTGACGTATCGAAAGCCCGTTATCAAAAATTAGTCATCATGACAGATGCCGATGTCGATGGAGCTCATATTCGAACCCTCCTCTTAACCTTGATCTATCGCTATATGAAACCAGTTTTGGAGGCAGGCTATGTTTACATCGCCCAACCACCAATCTATGGTGTAAAAGTCGGTAGTGAAATCAAAGAATACATCCAACCAGGAGCCAACCAAGAAGCAGAATTGGCTGAAGCCTTGGAGCGCTATTCTGAAGGTCGTTCCAAACCAACGATTCAACGATACAAAGGTTTGGGTGAGATGGATGATCATCAGCTCTGGGAAACAACGATGAACCCAGAACATCGCCTCATGGCGCGTGTGACAGTTGATGATGCAGCAGAAGCAGATAAAATCTTTGATATGCTCATGGGGGATCGAGTAGAACCTCGTCGTGAATTTATCGAAGAAAATGCCGAATATAGTACACTTGATGTATAAAATTCTGCGATATTTGCCAATTATTCGAATATTTATGATATAATAACTACGATTACTTTCAAGTAATTTAATGAAGGAGTTTTTATATGTCTAGTGGACTAATTATTCTCATTATTGTCATTGGGGTCCTCTTGGTTTTAGGATATGTAGTGGCAGTCTTATTGAGAAAGCGTAACGAAGCCTTACTGGCATCTCTGGAAGAACGAAAAGAACAGTTGTATAACCTTCCGGTAAATGATGAAGTAGAAGAAGTGAAGAATATGCATTTGATTGGTCAAAGTCAAGTTGCATTTCGTGAATGGAATCAAAAATGGGTGGACCTATCCCTCAATTCTTTTGCTGATATCGAGAACAACCTCTTTGAAGCAGAAGGCTACAACAATTCTTTCCGCTTTTTAAAAGCCAAGCAAGCAATTGGAAATATTGAGAGTCAGGTTCAATTGATTGATGAAGATATCAAGGCCATCCGTCAAGCTTTATCTGAATTAAAAGAAAAAGAAGAAAAGAATAGCGGTCGGGTTGTTCATGCCTTGGATATGTTTGAAAACTTGCAAAGACAAGTAGCTTCTGATCCAGACGCATACGGCCCAGCACTTCCCGAAATCGAGAAGCAAGCTGAAAATATTCAAGTTGAGTTTTCAAAATTTGTAACCTTGAATTCATCAGGTGACCCTGTTGAAGCTGCAGAAATTTTGGATACGGCTGAAAACCACATTGTAGCCTTGACGCATATTGTTGAAAAAGTTCCTGCAATTGTGAAGGATGTCCAAACAACTCTTCCTGATCAATTGGAAGATTTGGAAGCTGGTCATCGCAAACTATTGGAGTCTGGTTATCATTTTACAGAGACCGATTTGGAAGCACGTTTCCAACAATTGCATGCAGCTTTGAAAGCCAACCTACAAAATGTTGCTGCTCTTGAATTAGATAATGCGCTCTATGAAAATGAGCAGATTCAAGAAGAAATCAACGCCTTGTATGATATTTTCACTCGTGAAATTGAATCACACAAAGTTGTTGAAAAATTGGTCAAAGCCTTACCAGGTTACCTTGCCCATGCGAAGGAAAATAACAAGCGTTTAGCAGAAGAAGTTGAACGTCTCAGCAAAACATTTGAAAGCAAAGAACTCAAGGAAAATCATTTGAAAGAGTTAGAAGCTGAATTAACAGCTCAAGAGCTCGTTGTAGAAGATGCCTTGAAGGATACATCTGAAACTCAAAAAGCCTACTCTATCCTTCAAGAAGAGTTAGAAGCGATTGAAGAACGTTTGAAAGAGATTGAAGATGATCAAATTGCATTGAGCGAAACCTTGTCTAAGATTGAGAAAGACGACACCAATGCTCGTCAAAAGGTAAATATCTACGCCAACCGTTTACATGCCATTAAGCGTTACATGGATAAGCGTAACTTACCTGGAATCCCTCAATCCTTCCTAACTATCTTCTTCACTGCAAGTGATAACACAGAAGCTCTCTTGGCTGAGTTAGAAGGTCGTCGTGTCAATATTGAAAACGCCAACCGTCTCCTGGATATTTTGACCAACGATATGACAGAGTTAGAGGAAGAAACCTACAAATTAGTACAATATGCTACTCTAACAGAGCAGTTGCTTCAATACTCAAATCGCTATCGTTCATTCGACGATCATGTTCAAGCAGCGTTTGATGAAGCCTTGTACATCTTTGAAAAAGAGTATGACTATCCTGCTTCATTCAAAGTCATTTCAGAAGCATTGGAAACAGTAGAACCAGGAGTAACAGAGAGATTTGTTACCTCATTTGAAAAAACAAGAGAATCCATCCGATTCTAATCCAAAACATCCAGGAGAACATTCCTGGATGTTTTTTTATGGAAATGAAGCTGTGATGGGAAAGGGAAGGATAGAAAAAGGAGATGAGTCCATGAAAGTTTTAATTGCTCCAGATTCATTCAAAGAAAGCTTACCTGCGAAAGATGTAGCGGAAATTATTGCAGAAGGCTTGCGTCAGTCTCTCCTCGATGTAGAACCGGTCACCTGTCCTGTTGGAGATGGTGGGGAAGGGACAGTGGATGCCATCAGCTACTCATTGGGATTGAAGGAAACTTTTACCCTTGTCACAGGTCCATTTGGAGAGCCGGTAGAAATGCGGTATATGGAGAAGGATTCTTTGGTTCTCTTTGAAGTAGCCGACTTGATCGGTTTAGGAAAAATTCCAGTTAATCAACGCCGTCCACTTGACCTAGAAACCCGAGGAATTGGTGAACTGATTTGTTATTTAATCAAACAGGGGAAAAAGGAGATTTATATCGGGGTTGGAGGAACAGCGACCAATGATGGTGGGCTAGGACTTGTAGCAGGTCTAGGCTACCAATTCTATGATCGAGAAGGAAGAGAATTAAAGGCCTGTGGACAAAGTCTTTTAGAATGGGATTCCATCCGTAAAGAGGAAGCGTTCAAGATCCCAGACAATGTCCAGATACAGATCTTAGCAGATGTTTCCAATCCCTTATGTGGACTAAATGGTGCGACCTATATTTTTGGAAAACAAAAGGGGCTCAGTCCCAATATGTTTGAGCAAGTGGATCAAGCTATTTACAGCTTTTACGAAATGCACTGTCCAAGTATTTTGAATCAAGCAGGGATGGGAGCTGGTGGAGGTCTTGCTGCGGGTCTTTGTGCCTTCGCGCAAGCGAGACTGGTATCAGGAATCGATAGCTGTTTAGATCTGATCGACTTTGATTCCAAAGTAGCAAATGCAGACTTGGTCATTGTCGGTGAAGGACGACTGGACCATCAGAGTCTATCCGGGAAAGCTCCGATAGGGGTTGCGAGACGAACCCCAAAAGGAATCCCAGTAATAGCCATTTGTGGTAGTCTTGCAGATAATTTACCAAGTCTCCCATTTGAAAATATAGTCGGTGCCTTTTCTATTACGAAACATCCCGATAGTTTAGAGCAACTTCTGAAGGATGTGAGGGAAAATCTTCTCTTTACAGCTAGAAATATCGGAAATCTATTAAGCATAGAAAAAAGCGGTTAAACCGCTTCAAATTGAAGATAAAGTCTTCAGAAAAACTTTCCTTAGGTGAGTACGGACGTCAGCGAACTTTTTCAAAGTTCCATGACTAATTATTGAGCCTAAGATCTCAATAATTCCGAATGCCTGGAACAATTATGTTTCAGGCATTTTTCTCACAGCGGAAAGTTTTTGATCTTCGTAAATAACTAAAAATTAAAAGTCATTTTTGATAATCATCTAACTGTTTTATGTAAAACAATAGCTTGTCTACATACTCAAGCGGTTAAACCGCTTTTTTCCATCTAATGTTTAATACTAATAAAATGTCTAAGGGACAGCTCTGATTAACCAAACCATTTTTTCCAAAGAGATGGTTTGGTCGGCTTCTTTTCTTCCTCCCAGAGATCCGAAAAAGCAGATCGGAGGTCCTTGTCAGTAGTGGTCACTGGTGCATCTGTATGAATCACGAGCCCAAAAGGAGAGGAGTCGTGTTCCTCCGAAACAATAGTAGCCTGGCAACCAAATTCTTTTGCTTGTTTTAGATAGCTCAACTGGACGCTAGAATCAACATTTGGAGAAATCTTGACAAAGAGAGGGCTAGCTTGTTCATTCAAGCTTTTCAGCACCTTCAAAAAGCCCTTCTGAAGCTGAGGACTATTGCTAGTTTTTAAATCGGCATATCCTAGAACACGCTCTTCAAATGTACCTAGAAAGCGACGTTGTTCATCAGGATTTAATTTTAGGCCACCGTTAGCCTTTTCCATAATTTCTTTAGATAGATCAGTCATAAGAATAGTATATCATACTTTAGGTTGAAAATGCCAAACGAATAAAGGCTGTTCCAAACAAAAAGAAAGCGATTTCTTGATAAAGTTAAGGAAAATCTGCACAAAGATAACGTTTTTTCTTGAAAAACGCGTATTTTTAAGGTATCATAGAGGTGTAAAAAATTTAAACTCAAAGGAGAGTAAGAAATGTCAATTATTACTGATGTTTACGCTCGCGAAGTCCTAGACTCACGCGGTAACCCAACACTTGAAGTAGAAGTGTATACTGAATCAGGTGCTTTCGGACGTGGTATGGTTCCATCTGGAGCTTCTACTGGTGAACACGAAGCAGTTGAACTTCGCGACGGTGACAAATCTCGTTACGGTGGTCTTGGAACTCAAAAAGCTGTTGACAATGTAAACAACATCATTGCTGAAGCAATCATCGGTTACGATGTTCGTGATCAACAAGCTATTGACCGTGCAATGATCGCTCTTGACGGTACTCCTAACAAAGGTAAATTGGGTGCGAACGCAATCCTTGGTGTGTCTATCGCTGTAGCTCGTGCTGCTGCTGACTACCTTGAAATCCCACTTTACAGCTACCTTGGTGGATTCAACACTAAAGTTCTTCCAACTCCAATGATGAACATCATCAACGGTGGTTCTCACTCAGATGCTCCAATTGCTTTCCAAGAGTTTATGATCTTGCCAGTTGGTGCACCTACATTTAAAGAAGCTCTTCGTTACGGTGCTGAAATCTTCCACGCTCTTAAGAAAATCCTTAAATCACGTGGTTTGGAAACTGCCGTAGGTGACGAAGGTGGATTCGCTCCTCGTTTCGAAGGAACTGAAGATGGTGTTGAAACTATCCTTGCTGCGATCGAAGCTGCTGGATATGTACCAGGTAAAGACGTATTCATCGGATTTGACTGTGCATCATCAGAATTCTACGATAAGGAACGTAAAGTCTACGACTACACTAAATTCGAAGGTGAAGGCGCTGCTGTTCGTACATCTGCAGAACAAATCGACTACCTTGAAGAATTGGTTAACAAATACCCAATCATCACTATCGAAGATGGTATGGATGAAAATGACTGGGACGGATGGAAAGCTCTTACTGAACGTCTTGGTAAGAAAGTTCAATTGGTTGGTGACGACTTCTTCGTAACTAACACTGACTACCTTGCACGTGGTATCCAAGAAGGTGCTGCTAACTCAATCCTTATCAAAGTTAACCAAATCGGTACTCTTACTGAAACTTTCGAAGCTATCGAAATGGCTAAAGAAGCTGGTTACACTGCTGTTGTATCACACCGTTCAGGTGAAACTGAAGATTCAACAATCGCTGACATCGCAGTTGCAACAAACGCAGGACAAATCAAGACTGGTTCACTTTCACGTACTGACCGTATCGCTAAATACAACCAATTGCTTCGTATCGAAGACCAACTTGGTGAAGTAGCTGAATACCGTGGATTGAAATCATTCTACAACTTGAAAAAATAATCTAGTTAACTAGATACAAAAGATCCTTGAGTTTTCTCAAGGATCTTTTTTGTTATCGAGCCAAACAAAAAATCCTCAACTAGATAGTTGAGGAATCGTTTTATTAGAACAAGCCTTTGATTTTATCAACAGCACCGCTGACGAGATCGTTTCCAGCAACAAGAGCTTTGGCTTGTTCTAAGTAGTCACCAAGGTTATCCTTGTTGTTATCGATAAATTTTTTAGCAGCATCGAAATCTTTCTTTTCGATCATTTCTTTGACTTGGTTAAATAAATCCATTGGGTTCATGAGTTTTCTCCTATAACCTATTTATTATTATCACTATTTAATCACTTTTTAACCAAACTAGCAAGCGTTTTGATTGTTAGTTGAAGAGGACACAAACCGCCTCTGGTACGTGGAAATCATGGCTTAATTCAGTCAATCTACCACTCGTTTTATCGCGTTTAAAAACAGTGGCATTGTCTGAATCTTGATGAACTGCAATGAGATATTCTTGGTCCGGACTAAGAATGAAATCACGTGGATTGAGTCCATTGGTTGGAACGATTTCCAGAAGCACTAAGCTACCATCTGCCAAGATTTCATAAACTGCAATGGAGTTATGGGCACGATTTGAGGCATAGAGGAATTTCCCATCCTCTGAGAGGCGAATAGCAGCGGCCCATTTTTGACCTTCATACTCTTTAGGTAGGGTTGAGATGGTTTGGAAATGTTCAAAGTAGCCAAGTCCGTCATAGAAAAGGACATCGATGGTAGCGTTTAATTCGTTAATGAGGTAGGCGGTCTTGTAATGAGTATGGAAAATGATATGACGCGGACCAGCACCTGGAGCAGTTTGGTAGGTTTGAGCTTCCGTCAGTTTCCCCAGATCATCGATTTGGTAGACCACGACTTGATCAGTCCCCAAATCACAAGTGATAAGCAACTTATCTGGAGTAAGATCTGCATAGTGAACATGGGGACTGGATTGGTTTTCGTGAGGTCCAGAACCCTGATGAGTCGCTTGATCGACCAAGGTCAAATGACCATCTTCATGGATGCGATATGAGAGGACTTGTCCCTTGTGGTAGTTAGCTCCATAGACCAAGCCACGCGCCTCATCAACAGAGACATAACAGAGGGGCGCCCCTTCCTCGACCACATGATTGATTAACTGGTGATCAGGACTAAAGCTTGCAATGCCGCCAAGACCTTGCTCCGCACCCACACTGTATAAGAAACCAGCTTTTGAAAAAGCGAGATAGGTTGGGTTTGGCTCTTGAGCAACTAGTTCTAAGTCGCTAAGTTGACCAGTTCTTTCATCGAAGGAAGCCTTATAAATTCCTTTAGAGTCTCGTTTGGTATAGGTTCCGAAATAAATATCTTGCATCACATGCACCTCGACTTTGTTGATAGCTCCATTATATCAGAAAAGAAGGGGATGGAAAACGATTAGGTGAAGGATTGACAAGCTAAGCATTAAAAAAAAGCTCACATTTCAGCTATATCGTGAAATTATGGACTAAAAATGCTAAAATAAAGACAGATTGAAAACGAAGGAGATTCCCGTGGAACATAAAGAAAAAGATTTTAGTTTATCCTGGTTTTTTAAATGGTTTGTAGATAATAAAGCCATTACTGTTTTTCTAGTAACCTTACTGATGGGATTGAATATTTTAGTTCTCAGCAAGATTAGTTTTATTTTTACACCCCTGTTAGAGTTTGGAGCAGCAGTCATGCTACCAGTCATTATTTCAGGGCTCCTCTATTATTTGTTAAATCCAATCGTGGACTTTTTGGAAAGGCACCGAGTCAAACGGATCATTGCAATTTCCATCGTCTTTATTTTGATCGCGCTTCTCATTTTATGGGGCTTGGCTGTCGCTATTCCAGCTATTCAACATCAAGTTCTTAGTTTTATGAAGAACCTGCCAGATTACTTGGAAAAGGCCAATAGGACCATCGATGATGTCTTAGACAACAAAGTGTCGCCAGAAATCAAGCCTCAGCTGGATGAATGGACCAGCCAATTGTCGCAGAATATTACCAGTTGGGCGAGTTCTTTTTCCGCCCGAGCAGTCAACTGGGTCAGCAATCTGATTACTGTCGCCTCTCAGGTCATTATCGCTTTGATTATTATGCCTTTTATCGTCTTCTATCTTTTGAGAGATGGAAAGAACTTAAAAGGGCAAATCATCCGTTTCTTGCCAACCAAGATTCGTAAATCTGCAGACAAAGTACTGTCTGATGTCAATACACAATTGGCTAATTATGTCAGAGGTCAGATTACTGTTGCTATCATCGTAGCTTTAATGTTTATTCTTCTGCTTAAGATCATTGGGCTTCGTTACGCTGTGACACTCGGTGTAACCGCTGGTTTTTTGAACTTGATACCATACTTGGGCAGCTTCTTGGCCATGCTCCCAGCCTTAGTCTTGGGGTTGGTGGCAGGACCAGAGATGTTTGTCAAAGTCGTCATTGTCTTTATTGTTGAGCAAACAATCGAGGGACGTTTCGTTTCCCCACTTGTCTTGGGGAGTCAGCTCAATATCCACCCAATCACGATTCTGTTTGTATTGATTACTTCTGGCTCTATGTTTGGAATCTGGGGAGTCTTCTTAGGAATCCCGGTTTATGCTTCGGCTAAAGTAGTCATCAGTGCTCTATTTGAATGGTATAAAGAGGTCAGTGGTTTGTACGAAAAGGACGAAGTTGAGGAAATTCAAAGTGAAGAATAGTCAAAAAATTCTAGAAGCAATTGAGAAACAAGAGCTAGATCGTCTGCCAGCTTATTTGGATAAGGCTTTGCTAGAAGATGATCCAGCTACCTTGTTAGAATTGGGACAATATTTTGAAAGTATTGGTTTTTACCCAGAAGCCAAGCAAACCTACTTGCATCTGAGAGATGATTATCCAGAGGTCTATCTGAGTCTAGCCACTATCGTAGCGGAAGATGGACTAATGGAAGAAGCCTTTGCTTATTTGGAAGAAATCCCGGAAAGTTCGGAATGGTATCTAGCCAGTCTCTTAGTCAAGGCAGACCTCTACCAAAGTGAGGGCTTGGCAGATGTGGCTCGAGAAAAACTGATGGAAGCAGCGACTCTTTCAGATGACCCTATTATTCAACTAGGCTTGGCAGAGATTGATTTAGAACTTGAAAATTACCAAGAAGCCATTCAAGAGTATGCTCAGTTAGACAACCGTCTCATTTTAGAAGAAACGGGCATTTCCACATACCAGCGGATTGGCTATGCTTATGCGAATCTGGGTCGGTTTGAGTCTGCTATTGAGTTTTTAGAAAAGGCCTTGGAAATTGAGTTTGATGACCAGATTGCCTATGAATTGGCAACCCTTCTCTCTGACCGAGAAGAGTATCAACGTTCTCTGATCTACTTCAAGCAGATTGATACACTGTCGCCAGACTTTGAAGGGTATGAATACGGCTATGCCTTGGCTCTTCAAGCTGAAAATGACCGAGAAACAGCGTTAGCAATAGCAGAGCAAGGAATCCAAAAGAATCCTTTTGACGCTTATCTCCTCCTTCTAGCCTCCCAATTGGCCTACGAGTTGCACCAGCCAGAAAAAGCAGAGAAGTATTTGTTAGAAGCCAAAGAAGTTGCTGAGGATCTTGAAGATATCGCCCTTCGTCTGACAACTCTTTATCTGGAACAGGAACGTTATGAAGACGTCCTTGAATGGCAAGAAGTGGAAGTGGAAAATGTCGTCACCCGTTGGAATATCGCTCGTGCCTTGGTAGCACTCGAAGAGGTTGAAAAAGCGGCTCCGATCTATGAAGAGCTCTACCCAGATTTGAAAGAAAATCCAGAGTACTTAGAAAGCTATAGTTACCTCTTGAGAGAGTTGGGACAAATCGCAAAAGCCCGGGAAGTGGCAGAAGGCTATTTGCAGCTAGTCCCAGATGATGGGCAAATGCAAGCTTTCTATGAGAGCCTGTTAGAAGATTAACTACTTGACCCTTGAAGGGCGGGAATCAGAACAAGTTTGTATCATGGTTCGGTCCCGCTCTTTTTTAATCAGTCTTTCTGTTATTGTCCTTGAGAATATGGTATACTGGAAGGGCTAAAAAGAAGACAAGATGAATGAGGGAGAAGATAATGGAACCGGTGAAATTGTTTCAATACAATACCTTGGGGGCTTTGATGGCTGGTCTCTATGGAGGATCCTTTACGGTTAAAGAATTACTAGAGCATGGAGATTTAGGAATTGGGACCCTGGACTCAATCGATGGCGAATTGATTGTCTTAGATGGTAAGGCTTATCAAGCTAAGGGTTCAGGAGAGGAACCAGAGATTGTGGAAGTATCTTCAGATGCGACTGTCCCCTATGCAGCCATTGTTCCCCACCAGGCCGAAGTGATTTTTCGACAACGCTTTGAAATGACAGATGAGGAGTTAGAGGCTCGCATTGAATCTTATTACGATGGCGAAAATTTGTTTCGTTCCATCAAGATTCACGGTGATTTCGCCAAAATGCATGTGCGCATGATTCCCAAATCAACTTCGGAGACCAAGTTTGCAGATGTAGCAACCCATCAGCCAGAATTTACACGAGAAAATGTTACAGGAACCATTGTTGGTTTTTGGACGCCAGAGATGTTTCATGGGGTCAGTGTAGCAGGCTATCACCTTCACTTTATCTCAGATGACCATACCTTTGGAGGACATGTTATGGATTTTGTCATCAAAGAGGGCATCGTCGAAGTTGGAGCCATTGATCAATTGGACCAACGCTTTCCTGTCCAGGACCGCCAGTATCTCTTTGCCAAGTTCAACGTTGACCAGGTCAAAGAGGATATCCACAAATCAGAATAAAACAAAAGGGCTGAGATGATTCTCAGCCCTTTTTATTACTCATTGATGCGCATAGATTTGATCTTTTCTTCTTCAGGGGTGACCCGTAGGGTTTTCTGACCGGTATAGGTTACAAATCCAGGTTTTCCTCCGGTCGGTTTGTTGAGTTTTTTTGTTTCAATCATGTCGACTTGGACCAGATTGGACAGGCGTCCCTTAGAGAAATAGGCTGCAAGCTCAGCTGCATCGGTTTTGACCTCATCTGAAGGGTTGAGGTTACCTGTAATGACCACGTGACTACCTGGAATATCCTTAGCGTGGAACCAGAGTTCGTCCTTTTTAGCCATTTTGAAGGTCAATTCTTCGTTTTGAAGATTGTTCCGGCCGACCAGAATAATGGTCTTGCCATCTGATGCTAAGTACTTCTCTGGTTTTTTCCGTTTGTGGATCTTTTCTCGGTTGCGTCGTTTGATAAAGCCTGTTTGGATCAGCTCTTCGCGAATCTCGGCTACTTCAGAAAGGCTGGCTTGGGCCAGAGCGGTCTCGACCGTCTCTAGGTAGGAGATAGTTTCCTTGGTTTCCTGGATGAGAGAGGTCAAATGTTTGACGGCTTCTTTTAGCTTCTGGTAACGCTTGAAGTAGCGTTGAGCATTTTGACTGGGGGTCAAGGCCTTATCCAAAGCAATGGTAATAGGCTGGTTGGTATAGTAGTTGTCCAAGGTGACCTGGTCTTGATCATTTGGGACTTGATGGAGGAAGGTAGTGAGTAGTTCGCCTTTTTGACGGAATTCTTCGGCATTTTCTGTCGCTGCTAGTTCGGCTTCCTGTTTGGCCAATTTTTTCCGGTTCTTTTCTAGCTCATTATCCACCTTGCGGATTAGTTCCCCAGCTTGTTGTTGGACCCGGTCGCGCTCAGCCTTGTCCAAGTAGTAGTGGTCGAGTAGATCTGATAAGGTTTCAAAGGTCTCCTCCTGGCTATCTGCATAAGCGAGAGCAGCAAAAGATTTTTTCGTTAGACGGGGATCTGTTGGAGCTTCAAAGAATGCTCGGAAGGTTTTTAATTTTTCTCCGCTTTCTAATCGACTGGCCAATTCTTGAGCAGTATCTCGACCAAGACCCTGGAAATGGGTTTGAAGGTTTTTAGGTGTCAACTCTTCTCGGTGAAGAAAGGCGAATAAGGCTTCGTCTTTAATGGTAAAGGGGTTGACCGCTTCGGTTTTTGGAGGAGCTACATAGGTTGATCCAGGGAGAATGGTCCGGTAGCTATTTTGTGAGAAGCCCACATGCTTGATTGCTTCGATGATTTTTCCAGTTGCCTTGTCCAGAAGAATGATATTGCTGTGCTTACCCATGATTTCAATAATCAGGGTTACAGATATATCATCCCCAATCTCATTTTTATTGGAGACGGCAATTTCTAAAATACGGTCATTCTCCAGTTGCTGGATCTGCTCAATGACTGCCCCTTGGAGATACTTGCGCATGACCATGATAAAGGTATTAGGGAAGGCAGGATTCTCAAAATTGGTCTGAGTCCGTTGGATCCGACCAAAAACAGAGTGGGAAGACAGCAAGAGTTTTTGATTCTTGCGATTGCTACGAATTTGTAAAACCAACTCTTGTTCAAAGGGTTGGTTAATTTTTTGGATGCGACCATATAGGAGTTCGCTTTGTAATTCATTCACCATATGGTGTAAAAAAAATCCATCAAAAGACATGGGGTTCCTCAACATTCTAGACTAATTCTAGTAAATTATATCAAAAAAGTGCCTGAAAACCCAGTAAGAAGGCGGTTTTCAATCCTTGTAAAAGCATCCGTTAGAAAATGAATTTCAGGAAATGACGAACGTTTTCAAAAAAAACATAAAAAAGTATTGACAAGGCTTACGGAAACATTTACAATGGATTCAATTAGAAAAGTAATAAATGAAAATTTAATAGAGAGCTCACGGTTGGTGGAAGTGGGTAGTGGACATTTATGAAATTGGACTAATGATGAGATGAATTTGAAACAATAAAAATTCGGTCGGCACACCTTATCGTGCAACTTGTTGCTAGACAAGACAGAGACATGGGAGGAGTATATCCATTTTCCCATAAGTGAGGTGGCACCGCGATGACACGTCCTCACATAGCTATAGCTATGTGTGGGCGTGTTTTTGTTTCAAAAAGAAGGGAGAAAAGAAGATGAAGAAACGATGGCGACTCAGTCTTTAACAAAGATGCGAAAAAACGAAAAAATAAATAATTGAGGTAAAGAAAATGAAAAACAAACGTGTATTGGGAATGATTGGTGCTTTGCTAGCTATTATTTTAGTAGCAGTAGTCTATCCAATGTTAAACAATAAAAATGAAGCTAATAAAGCAGATGGAACTAAAAAGGTAAAAGTCGGTGTCTTGCAGTTGGTCAGCCACCCATCGCTAGACGAAATCTACAAGGGGATTCAAGATGGCTTGGCTGAAGAAGGCTATGACAAGGACAAGATTGAGATTGAATTCCTCAATGCAGAAGGGGACCAAAACAAGGTTGCTACCATGAGTAAGCAATTGGTCCAAAACAACAACGACGTTTTGATCGGAATCGCAACCCCATCTGCTCAAGGTTTGGCTAGTGCAACCAAGGACAAACCAATCGTCATGGGTGCTATCACAGACCCAGTCGGCGCTAACTTGGTCAAAGATTTGAAAAAACCAGGTGGCAATATCACAGGAGTATCTGACCACAACCCAACGGAACAACAGTTGAAATTGATCAAAGAGTTGACTCCAAACGTGAAAACAATCGGTGTCCTTTACTCAACCAGTGAAGATAATTCTAAAACGCAAGTAGAAGAATTTACAAAATTGGCTGAAAAAGCAGGCTACAAGGTGGTTCCTTATTCAGTCCCTTCTACAAATGAAATTGCTTCAACGGTTTCTGTCATGACTGGTAAAGTGGATGCTATCTGGGTTCCAATTGACAACACCATCGCTTCAGCCTTCTCAACGGTAGTCGAAGCAAACAAAACAGCTAAAAAACCAATCTTCCCAAGTGCGACAGCCATGGTCGAAGCTGGTGGTTTAGGCTCAGTCGTTGTCGATCAACACGATCTTGGAGTGGCAACTGGTAAAATGGCTGCGAAAATCTTGAAAGGTCAAAAACCAGGTGATACACCAGTCGAAATCTTCACAGATGGTAAATCTGTCATCAACAAAAAAGTGGCAGAAGAATTAGGCATTACCATTCCAGAATCTGTCTTGAAAGAAGCTGGACAAGTCATCGAATAAAAACAAACGGATAACAAGAACGGCAGAGGAATTTGGCTTTGGCAGGTCTTTAAATCCTGACCTTTAAAAATGTTCACCAGTGCCCAGGACCAGCTTATTTTACTCTTGGTAGAGGAGAAAGAATTGAAAATCAAAATAACAGATCTTCATCCGACCCAACTATATTTATCAGAAAAGAAGTTACATGATATCCAGATGCTTGATCAATCGGCGGAAATCATCAATGTGGATCCAATTAGTATTCTTGCGTTTGGAAATTGCTTCTTGATTACAAACGGGCATCACAGGGCTTATCAGTCTTTATTGGCAGGTCGGGATACGATTTCTGCTGAGTTTGATAAAGATGGTGGTGATGAAATTTATCATCTCTATGCGCAAGCTTGTGAGGAAAGAAAGATATCCTCTGTTTTGGATTTAAAACATCGTATCTTACCTCAAGATGAGTATGAAGCAAAATGGTATAACTGGTGTGATGGTTTTAACCAAGCAGCAACTCTTCTATTGAAAAGGAAAGCAGATGAAACAGACAAGGCAAATAAATAATGCCCTGGGTCTTGTTTCTTTGTCTATTGAAATTAGTCTCATCTAACTTGTTTTTTAACTAAAAATCTGCTAAACTAGATAGTAATTGAATAGAAATCTGCAAGACTAGTACCTCAAGGGAAGTGCAACAGGGAGAAGAGCCGTGACTGAAAGCTCTTTGCATGAAAGCTGAGTGAATTCACTTGCGCAAAAGATTTAGAAATTAAGGTCTGAGTTTCAGATAAAAAACGGATGGTACCGCGTGTCAACGCTCCGAATATGGGTGTGGCACGTGGTTTTTTCTATGTCTGAGTGAAGACCATGATGGAGGAAATATGTCAACGATTGAAGAACAACTAAAAGCGCTTCGGGAAGAAACGCTGGCAGCCTTGAAGCAGATCTCTGCTGAAAATAAAAAAGAGATGCAAGAGTTACGCGTCTCTGTCCTTGGGAAGAAAGGGTCGCTAACCGAGATCCTCAAAGGGATGAAAGATGTCTCTGCTGAGATGCGTCCGGTCATCGGGAAACATGTTAATGAAGCCCGTGATGTCTTGACTGCTGCCTTTGAAGAAACAGCCAAGCTCTTGGAAGAAAAGAAAGTTCAAGCTAAATTGGCTAGTGAAAGTATCGACGTGACCCTTCCTGGACGTCCAGTTGCAAGTGGTCACCGTCATGTCTTGACCCAAACCAGTGAAGAAATCGAAGATATCTTTATCGGGATGGGCTACCAAGTCGTAGATGGCTTTGAAGTCGAAAAAGACTACTACAACTTTGAACGCATGAACTTGCCAAAGGATCACCCGGCTCGTGATATGCAGGACACCTTCTACATCACAGAAGAAATCTTGCTTCGGACCCATACTTCGCCAGTTCAAGCGCGTGCCATGGATGCGCATGACTTTAGCAAGGGGCCTTTGAAGATGATCTCTCCAGGGCGTGTTTTCCGTCGGGATACAGATGATGCGACCCACAGTCACCAGTTCCATCAGATCGAAGGCTTGGTTGTTGGGAAGAACATTTCTATGGCAGACCTTCAAGGAACGCTTCAGTTGATCGTGCAGAAGATGTTTGGTGCAGAACGTCAAATCCGTCTGCGTCCTTCTTACTTCCCATTTACAGAGCCATCCGTTGAGGTCGATGTATCTTGCTTCAAATGTGGTGGAGCGGGATGTAATGTATGTAAGAAGACGGGTTGGATCGAAATCATGGGGGCCGGTATGGTTCACCCACGCGTGCTCGAGATGAGTGGTATTGATTCAACAGTCTATTCAGGATTTGCCTTCGGACTTGGTCAGGAGCGTGTAGCCATGCTTCGTTATGGAATCAATGATATCCGTGGCTTCTATCAAGGAGATGTTCGTTTCTCAGAACAGTTTAAATAATCATGTTAGTTAGAGTAAAAATCGATCAATTGCAGACCTTACGTGACCTAGAGGTGGAAACCTATCGGGAGACCTTTGGTCCCTATATTGTTGAGGAAGACTTGGAAGAGTACTTCTCTACGGTGCTCTCTTTGGAGCAAATCGAGAAAGATCTGTTAGATCCAGAATCCGAAACCTATTTTGTCCTCAATGAAGAACAAGAAATCTGTGGTTTTCTCAAGATCAACTGGGGGCAAGCGCAGACGGAGCCAGTAGAGATGGATAAGTCCTTTGAGATTCAACGGATCTATGTCAAAAAGGAATATCATGGAGCTGGTTTCGGTAAGGAAATGTTTACCTTTGCGCTGCATCAAGCGAAGAGCCGTGGCTTTGAGTGGGCCTGGCTAGGTGTCTGGGAACGCAATTTTAAGGCGCAAGATTTTTACTACCGCTTTGGATTTGAACGATTTAGTGAACACGAGTATCCTACCGGTGATACGGTTGATATTGACTGGTTGTTGAGAAAGAAATTGACCTAGAATGGACAAGAAACTTCTATTCTAGAGAAGGGGAGGTTATTAGACCTACCTAAGCCAGACTCGGGCTGGAAAACACAAAATGAAAGGATCTAAACGAGGGTCAAAGGAAATCTAGGAAAGTCATCTAGATTTCAGTAGAACCCTTGGTATCTTACATATGTTAGTTAGTTATAAATGGTTAAAAGAATTGGTGGACATTGATGTGCCATCACAAGAGTTGGCTGAAAAAATGTCAACCACAGGGATCGAGGTAGAAGGTGTGGAATCTCCAGCTGCTGGTCTCTCAAAAATTGTTGTCGGAGAAATCTTGTCTTGTGAAGATGTGCCCGAAACTCATTTGCATGTCTGCCAAGTCAATGTGGGTGAAGAAGAAGCTCGTCAAATTGTCTGTGGAGCACCAAATGTGCGTGCAGGCATCAAGGTTATGGTGGCTCTTCCGGGTGCCCGCATTGCGGATAACTATAAGATCAAAAAAGGGAAAATCCGTGGCTTAGAGTCACTAGGGATGATCTGCTCACTTGGTGAATTGGGCATTTCTGACTCTGTTGTACCGAAGGAATTCGCAGATGGTATCCAAATCTTGCCGGATGATGCAGTACTAGGTGAGGAAGTATTCTCTTACCTAGACTTGGATGATGAAATCATCGAACTTTCCATCACTCCAAACCGTGCAGACGCCCTTTCAATGCGTGGAGTGGCGCACGAAGTGGCAGCCATCTATGACAAGGCAGTCACCTTCAAAGAATTTACTTTAACAGAAACAGACCAAGCTGCAGCAGATGCTCTTTCAGTCAGCATTGACACAGACAAGGCACCTTACTATGCAGCTCGTATCTTGGATAATGTGACTATCGCACCAAGTCCACAATGGTTGCAAAACCTCCTCATGAACGAAGGCATCCGTCCGATTAACAATGTCGTTGACGTGACCAACTACATCTTGCTCTACTTTGGTCAGCCTATGCATGCCTTCGACTTGGATACCTTTGAAGGAAACGACATCCGTGTGCGTGAAGCGCGTGCTGGTGAAAAATTGGTGACCTTGGATGGGGAAGAACGTGACTTGGAAGTAACTGACCTGGTGATTACGGTTGCAGACAAACCAGTGGCCCTTGCAGGTGTCATGGGTGGTCAGGCTACAGAAATCTCTGAAAACTCTAGTCGTGTTGTCCTTGAAGCTGCTGTCTTCAATGGCAAATCTATCCGTAAGACCAGCGGTCGTCTCAATCTTCGTTCAGAATCATCTTCTCGCTTTGAAAAAGGGATCAATGTGGCAACCGTTAATGAAGCCCTTGATGCAGCAGCAAGCATGATTGCTGAATTGGCCGGTGCGACTGTTCGTAAAGGAATCGTTTCAGCAGGCCAGTTGGATACTTCGGATGTAGAAGTTTCTTCAACCCTTGCAGACGTTAACCGTGTCCTTGGTACAGAACTTTCCTACGCGGATGTAGAAGATGTCTTCCGTCGCCTTGGATTTGGCCTTTCTGGAAATGCAGATAGCTTCACAGTTAGCGTACCACGTCGCCGTTGGGATATCACCATCGAAGCGGACCTCTTTGAAGAAATCGCCCGTATCTATGGTTATGATCGCTTGCCAACCAGTCTTCCAAAAGACGATGGGACAGCCGGTGAATTGACTGCAACTCAAAAATTGCGTCGTAAAGTTCGTACCATTGCTGAAGGGGCAGGACTGACTGAAATCATCACCTATGCTTTGACAACTCCTGAAAAAGCGATTGAATTTACGCCTACACCAAGCAACTTAACTGAGCTCATGTGGCCAATGACTGTGGATCGTTCAGTCCTCCGTCAAAATATGGTTTCAGGTATTTTGGATACCGTTGCTTACAACGTGGCTCGTAAGAACAAAGACTTGGCCCTTTACGAGATTGGAAAAGTCTTCGAGCAAACAGGAAATCCAAAAGAAGAATTACCAAACGAAATCAATAGCTTTGCCTTTGCATTGACAGGTTTAGTTGCTGAAAAAGACTTCCAAACAGCTGCGGTTCCAGTTGATTTCTTCTATGCTAAGGGAATTTTGGAAGCTCTCTTTGCTCGTTTGGGTCTTGAAGCGACCTATACAGCAACCTCTGAAATCTCCAGCCTTCACCCAGGACGGACAGCCTTGATTTCACTCGGTGACCAAGTCCTTGGTTTCCTCGGTCAAGTGCATCCTGTAACGGCTAAGGCTTATGATATTCCAGAGACGTATGTAGCAGAACTTAACCTTTCAGCTATCGAAGCAGCCCTTCAACCAGCCGCTCCATTTGTGGAAATTACCAAGTTCCCAGCGGTGAGCCGTGATATCGCTCTTCTCCTCAAAGCAGAAGTGACCCACCAAGAGGTGGTCGATGCCATCCAAGCTGCGGGCGTGAAACGCTTGACAGACATCAAACTCTTTGACGTCTTCTCAGGTGAAAAACTGGGTGTCGGAATGAAGTCTATGGCCTACAGTCTGACCTTCCAAAATCCAGAAGATAGCTTGACAGACGAAGAAGTCGCACGCTACATGGAAAAAATCCAAGCTTCCCTTGAAGAAAAAGTAGACGCAGAAGTGCGGTAAATCGTAAAAATTTGAAACAGTTGAGAATTTCTCAGCTGTTTTTTTCTTACAGAATTTACTTGATATAGAGCTTAAAACCCTATAAAAATAAAGAAATTCCTTTAAGGACTCAAAATATCCATGTCAACCATCTTTCTATTTTTGACAAATATTTTTATTTTTTGACAAATATACTTGTCAAAAAGAAAAAGAAGTGTTACAATGATTTTAGTTGAAAGAAGGGGAGGTTTCTTATGGGAGCCATATGGATTCTTTTTATCCCTTTTCTGATTATGGTTTATGCGAGCTCAGAAAAGAAGATTAAAAGGTTGAACAAACGCATTAGACGATTAGAAAAACAAGTGAAAGGAAATCAAGACATGTCTAGAATTTTAGAAGAATTGAAAGGCCAAACGGCCACTGTTACAGTGAGTGGTGTTGGGTTCGAGTATGAAATTTTGGATATCGACGAAGATTGGGTCAAACTGACTCGTGTGAATAATAAACAACAAAGAGAGACAAAATTAGTTCGCATCGAAGATATTCAAGGTATTCAACTATAAGGGGGCGAAAGCCATGATCTTAAAAAATCGACTGAAAGAGCTGAGGGCGCGTGATGGGCTCAACCAATCCGAGCTAGCTAAGCTAGCAGGGGTCTCGCGCCAGTCCATCAGTCTCTTGGAGCGAGGGGAATACACCCCTTCGGTTATCATTGCTATCACCATCGCCCAGATTTTCAAGGAACCGGTGGAGAATGTTTTTAGTCTAGTAGAGGGAGAGGAATAAAAGTGAAAAAGAAGTTAAAAGAGAGGTCAGCCCGTTTTCGTTTTTGGAGAAATGTAGCCATGATCCTATTAGGTGTCATCATCGGCTTTTTGACAGGATATTTTGGTGCTGATCATCCTATTGAATTCCAAAAGTTATTTGATCGAGATATGCTCTATATAGGGTCAATCATTTTATATCTGGTGATTTTCGGGATTGCGTCTACTTATCTCTTCTCGTCCCGCCAGTCTTATCAGATGATGGAGGAGGCAGAAGATGAAGACGAAGCCTACCGTTATGAAAGCCAAACGAGAAGGATCTATGACTTGGCTACGATTTTTAAAGGCGTCATGATTGTTCCCTATCTACTAGTAATTTTCTTCTCTTGCCAAAAACTAGTCTATGAAGAAAAACTGACAGGTATCCTTGGAAAATACACCATCCCGCTTATTTTCCTCGGTTTGCTTCTCCTTACTTTTGGATTGGAACATCAGTTTCGGAAGACGTTTAAACAGATTTATGGAAAAGCGATTCCTCGCAATTCTAGCGGAGCAGAAGTCCGTGAATTAATAATGAGTATGATGGATGAAGCAGAAAAACAAATTTGCTACGAGGAGAACTTCGACATTGTTTTCAAGTTAAGCAATTATGTCTTACCGATTTCCTTAATGGCGATATTCTTAGTTGGGATTACATTCCAGACAGATATCTTGTTAGCATTAGTAGTTGTATCACTGATTTATGTCTATATCTTGGTCTCTCAGTACAAGATTACCAAACGTTACTATAAAGAGTAGAGGAGTTTTCTATGTTAGAAATCAGAAATTTAGAAAAGAGTTTTGGCAAGAAGCAAGTCTTGTTCGGGATTGACTTGACTGCGAAAAAAGGATCCATCTTAGGTTTGATCGGGAAGAACGGAGCAGGGAAGACCACCATCTTCCATAGTATCCTCCGCTTCCTTGATTACAGTGGCGATATCCAATTGGATGGCCAAGCAATCAGTCAAGAAACCTATAAGGAAATCGGCTACCTGCCAGAAGAGCGGAGCCTCATGCCTAAGTTGACTATCTACGAGCAAGTCCGTTACCTTGCTAATCTCAAAGGAATGTCAACTGCTGAGGTCAAGGAGAAGCTTCCAATTTGGATGGAAAAGCTCCAAGTAAAAGGGAAATTAACCGATAAGATTAAGAGCCTTTCAAAAGGGAATCAGCAAAAGGTTCAATTGATCATTACCATGATCCATGAACCAAAATTGATCATCTTGGATGAGCCGTTTAGTGGACTGGATCCTGTCAATACAGAAGTGCTCAAGCAGGTCATTTTTGAAGAAAAAGAGCGTGGTGCGACCATTATCTTCTCTGACCACGTCATGACCAATGTGGAAGAACTCTGTGATGAGTTGGTCATGATTCGTGATGGATCTGTGATTCTCTCAGGTCCCGTACAAGAAGTTCGCAATAGCTTCGGGAAGACTCGTCTCTTCGTATCCAATGACTTCAGTAAAGAGGAGTTGGAAGTGTTGCCTCACGTGACCAAGGTGACCATGACCAAGCAAGGCCTTTGGAAGTTGGTATTGGATGATGAAACAGCAGGTCCAGACCTCTTTGATCAGTTGACCAAGGGTCGCTATATTGCAACCTTTGACCAACAAGCCCCAACCATTGATGAAATCTTTAAACTAGAATCAGGAGTAGAAGTATGAAACAGATGCTGATTGTTATCAAAGAAACTTATTTACGCCAAGTGAAATCATGGAGTTTTTTCCTGATGGTTCTTTCTCCCTTTCTCTTCATTGGATTGACGATTGGATTGAACTACTTCGTTGGTTCTTCTACCTCTGCGAAAAGCAACATTGCCTTGATTACAGATCAAGCTCCTGTCAAGGAAGGCTTGAAAGGAACTGATGGCTTGACCTTTGACTATAAGGATGAAGCAGCAGCTAAGAAGGCCATGAAAGAGGAAGAAATCAAGGGAATCCTCACAGTTGAAGAAAAGGATGGCCAGCTAGAGGCTCGCTACCAGAGTGAGGATGCCATGAAGCCAGATTTCAAATCAGTCCTTATGGCTAAATTGAGTCAGGTCCAACAAATGCTCAATGTTTCTAAGGCGGACTTAAGCCAAGAGCAGTTAACAGCTCTTTCGCAACAGGTCTCATTGACTGAAAAAATTGATGAGAAGAAAGAAGGGCTAAAAATGGTGCAAACCATGGTAGCTGGAGGAATCGGTTTTCTTCTCTACATGATTCTGATCTTTTATTCAAGTATCACTGCTCAAGAGGTAGCTAGTGAAAAAGGAACCAAGATCATGGAAGTGGTCTTCTCAAGCATTCGTGCAACTCACTATTTCTATGCTCGCATGATTGGTCTTTTTGGAGTAATTTTTACCCATATTGGTATCTATGCAGTCGGCTTGGGAGGCGTTTGGATGTTTAGAGATTCCATTCCTCTTGTAAAAGATATTTTATCTCCAGACTCTCCTATCACTCAACATATTGGACAATCTATTTCCTTGAACACCTTCTTCTTTATCATTCTCGGAATATTCATGTACGTTGTTCTTTCAGCTTTCCTAGGCTCAACAGTTGCTCGTCCAGAAGATACAGGAAAGGCCCTCTCTCCTCTGATGATGTTAGTGATGGTTGGATTCTTTGGAGTGACTGCCTTGGGTAGCGCAGGAGATGTCCCTCTATTGAAGATTGGATCCTACATTCCATTCATTTCAACTTTCTTCATGCCATTCCGTACTATTAATGGCTATGCAAGTGGACTTGAATCATGGGGTTCATTCGGAATTGCCTTGACCTTCACGCTCCTCGGCACCATGATCATTGGAAAAATCTATTCTAGCCTCATCTTACAAACAGATGATCTAGGTTTGGTAAAAACAGTTAAAAAAGCTTTAAGCTATCGCTAAAAGAGGAGAGTGGGACAGAAATCGGTAATTCGTTAGAATTCGATTTCGTCGTCCCACCTCCGCACAGTTGAGTAGGGCTATAAAAGCTGATGAAATCAGCGTAGTAGAGCCCACTCAACCACTGCGTCTTGCTCGACAATCCAAAGACAATTGAGAGGCTAGGACTTTTTGTCCCAGTCTCTTTGCTTTGTGAAATCATTGCTGTTTGGTCCTGATTACTTTATAATGAAAGTAGAATGAAAAGGAGGCGGACATGAACTATATTGAGTTTGCTGAAAATGAGCGTCTATCCACGATTGTCCTTGGGATGATGCGGATCAGTCAGATGAGTGAAGATGAGGTGGAGGCCTTGGTGGAGGCTGCCCTGTCAATTGGGATCAACACTTTTGACCTAGCGGATATCTATGGCGATGGCCAGTGTGAGGTCCTGCTGGGTAAGGTTCTCACGCGCCGTCCGGATCTTCGGGATCAGATGTGGATCCAGTCCAAGTGTGGCATTCGCAAAGACGGCTTTACCTATTTTGATTTTTCTAAGGACTATATTTTGCACTCCGTCGATGGCATCCTCGAGCGCCTGCAGATCGAGCGCTTAGATAGTCTTCTCCTTCACAGACCGGATGCTCTCATGGAGCCTGAAGAAGTAGCAGCAGCTTTTGATCACTTGGAGCAAGCGGGCAAGGTCCGTCATTTTGGGGTGTCCAATCAAAATCCTATGATGATGGAATTGCTCAAAACGGCTGTCAAACAGCCTCTCAAGGTCAACCAGTTGCAGTTGAGTGCCGCCTTTACACCGAGCTTTGAAGCTGGTTTTCATGTCAATATGGAAGGGCCAAAAGCAGCCGTGCGAGATGGCAGTGTTTTTGAGTATTGTCGCTTAACAGATACGGTGATCCAAGCCTGGTCTGTCCTTCAGCATGGCTATTTCAAGGGGAATTTTGTCGGTAAGGAAGAGTTTGCGGCTCTCAATCATGTCCTTAATGACTTGGCGAAGAAATATCAGGTCACTCCGACAGCAATCGCCCTTGCTTGGGTCCTCCGCTATCCAGGGAAGATGCAGGCCGTCATCGGAACGACCAAACCCCAGCATGTCCTTGAAGCAGGGAAAGCAGCAGAAGTCACCTTGACTCGCAAGGAATGGTACCAAGTCTACCTGGCTGCAGGAAATGATTTGCCTTAGAATAGTTATTAGTAGACCAGCCCTCACTTGTATTAGTGGGCTGGTTTTTTGTCTTTTACTTTATAGATTTTTCTTGACAATTCTTTCTTTATTATGGTACTATTTTAGGAAACAAACGTTGCGCAACAAACGTTGCGCGAAAGGAGTCTTATGCCACCCAAGGTTAAATTTAGTAAAGAGACTATGATTGGGACAGCTTTACAATTGGTGAGAGAAGAGGGCCTGGCTAGTTTGACGGCTCGAGCATTAGCAGAGAAACTGGGAGCCACGCCAAGGGTCATTTTTGGGCAATTTGCTAATATGTCTGAGTTACAAGCAGAGGTTGTTGTTGCTGCGGAAATGGTAGTAGTGGAGTATATACGAAAGGCTTTAGAAGATGAGAAGCCTTTCCGTTCTGTCGGGATTGCTTATATCCTATTCGCCTCAAAAGAGCCCCAACTCTTTCAGTTGCTTTTCCAAAATCCTAGCAAAGATCCGATTGGTCGCTTTCAAGATTTTCTTCCCTTGAAGGATCATAGTTACCAATTGGTTCTGGATTCGATTGTCGCAGACTATACGTTGACGTTAGAGGAGGCTAGTCGCTTGTACCAGCATCTATTTATCTACTCACACGGGATGGCCTCTATGGTTGCTTCTGGTATTTATCAGTTCAGCATGGAAGAAGTGATTGGTTTATTGACAGAAGTTTGTCAATCTCTCATCAAAGAAATGGTAGGAAAGAAATGATTCAACTAGAAAATGTTCACAAAAGTTACGGCCAAACAAAGGTCTTAAAAGGGATTGATTTGCAGATTCAAGACCAGGATGATGTGGTGATCCTAGGTCCTTCTGGATCGGGCAAGTCAACTCTCTTAAACGTATTATCCGGATTAGAAAAGGTAGATGAGGGGCATATCCTCATCCAAGGACAGGATTTATCGCAACTCACGGATGCTCAATTGACAGCCTTTAGACGTGAGAAGATAGCCTTTATTTTCCAGCAATATTATTTATTGCCTAATCTGACGGTTAGACAGAATGTTAAGATGGGAGCTGACCTGGCGAGCAATCATGATTTTTTGCAGATCATCGAGGATTTGGGACTTGGCGATAAGCTGGACAAGTATCCGAGTGAATTGTCTGGTGGGGAACAGCAAAGAGTGTCTATTGCTCGGGCCTTGGCCAAAAAGCCAGAGATTCTTTTCTTAGATGAGCCGACGGGAGCTCTCGATGAAGAAACAGGGCGCAAGATTCTTGACTATATCTGGAAGTTGAAGGAAAAGCTAGGATTTACTCTAATCATGGTGACGCACAACCAAAATATTGCGGATATGGCGAGAACCATCATTCGTGTCAATAGTGGCAAGATTACTGAAGTGGTGACCAACGATCAGCCTCAGACTGCCTATGAGATTGGATGGTAAGCTATGTTTTCAGTAAAAGATATTCGAAAATTAGTTGTCGTCAGTATTATTGGGGCTTGTGCGGTCTTTGTGGCCAATCTCTTCTTGAATTTTTATCTGGATATCGAGCAGTTGGAGATTTCTAAAACCAATCCGATGATTACGACCTACTATGATGCCCAAGTTTCGCTATCTTGGATGGTGGCCATGGTCAGTGGAGTCGTCTTGTCCTTGACGTCGATCCTTCTCATGTGCTTTTATATTAAACAATTTGTCGATGACCACAAGGAACAATTAGGAATTTTAAAGGCCTTGGGTTATAGCAATGGCCAGTTGGCTAAACGATTTTGGGCCTTTGGACTCAGTTTTGGAGTTGGAGCGCTTCTTGGCTATTTCACTTCCTTTCTCATGATGGGACATTTTTATGACTTCCGCAACGAGAAGGGGATTTTACCAGAAATTACCATTCATTTTCATTGGCAACTCTTAGTTGCTTTGGTAATACTGCCAATGCTTTTCTTTATGGTTCTTGCGGTTGGCTATGCTAGAAGACAACTACAAACGCCGGCCCTTCGCTTATTGAAAAAATCTCCAACACCGATCAAGGTCAAAAGGAGAAAGAGGGCTCCTAAGAAAGAGAAATCCTTCCTAAAAGAGTTGTCTTCGTCGCTGATGTGGGGTAGAAAATCGATCTTGTTTTTTGTAGTCTTTGGCTCCATGTGTTTCGCGGCCATGGTTCAATTGTCCTTTGGACTAAGGGACTACACAGATGACATCATCCAAGCTATGATGATTATGATTGGCTTGATCCTTTCTTTCTCTATTCTCTTTTTGTCATTGGGGATTGTGATCTCAGAAAGTTGTGAAACCTTGGCCTTGATGAAGGCTTTTGGCTACACCGATCGTGAATGCCAAAGTCATATTCTCGCTCCCTATCGTTTCTGGGCCTATCTAGGATTCCTTCTTGGGACGGCTTATCAATACGGCATCATGGAAATTTTGATTGGTGTGATCAAAGACACGGTTCCTGAAAAGATTGAGCACAACTTTGATGGGAACGTGTGCTTTTGGGCGTTGATCGGATTTGCGGTGATTTATGAAAGCCTCTTTTATCTCTCCAACAGAAAACTCCAAAAACAAACCATCAAAGAAGTGATCTTAGCTGAATAAAATAAATAGAAAGAGGCTGGGACAAAAGTCCTAGCCTCTCAATTGTCTTTGGGTTGTCGAGCAAGACGCAGTGGTTGAGTGGGCTCTACTACGCTGATTTCATCAGCTTTTACAGCCCTACTCAACTGTGCGGAGGTGGGACGACGAAATCGAATTCTAACGAATGACCGATTTCTGTCCCACTCTCTTTTCTTGTGAAACTCATTGACAGAGAGAGGCTTTTCCGCTATTCTAAGGGAAATAATAGAAATAAAAGGGAGACAGCATGAAACGGAGCTACTGGCAGGATCTGAAGGGGGCCTTTTACTTAATCTGGCGCAACAAATGGTCCTTTATCTCTGTGGGAATCCTTCTGCAGTTTGTGGTTGGTATTGGGGCTGCGAACTTGAGCTTGGTGTCCCTCAGTACGAGTGAGTAGGAATACGGTTTAAATAGAACTCGGCCTAACTGGCCTTCAAGTTGACCAAATCGGAATATTCTTTAGTGATGATACCTAAATGTTTGATTTTTCTCCTATATTCCTCTATACTAAATAGTATGAATAATGAAAGTCGTCCCTACAGTAACGCTGTCAGGGCGCTTTCTCTTTCTATAGCTTTCTTTTGCAGGCGCAATCCTTTCAGAACGAAGGACTGTTTCTTTGTTCGGAAATGGATGACTTGCTAAAGAAAACTTTACTAACTAGTATTTTTAGGAGGTAACTATGCTTCAGTCATTGATTGCTGAAATCAAGGAATACAAGAAACCCTCTATTCTAGCCTCACTCTATATGGTGTTTGAGGTCATGTTTGAGATTTCTATTCCATTCATTATGGCGACGCTTCTGGACAAGGGGGTTCAGAAGGGGGATATGACCACTGTTCTGACCTATGGTCTCCTCATGTTGGTCTTCGCCTTTCTCTCTCTTTTCTGTGGAATACAGTCGGCTCGCTACGGGGCTTTTGCTTCAGCTGGCTTTGCTAAGAATCTACGGAAGGCAATCTTCAAGAAGATCCAAACCTTTTCCTTTGAAAACATCGATAGTTTCTCCTCAGGTGGTCTGGTAACCCGGATGATGACGGATGTGACCAATGTGCAGAACTCCTATCAGATGGTGATCCGGATCTGTGTGCGCGCACCGCTCAATCTGATCTTTGCTATTGCTGCTAGCTACTTGATCAATCCGCAGATGGCTAGTATCTTTGTAGGGATTACCCTCTTCTTGGGTCTGGTCTTGGGTGTGATTACTAAGATCGTCTATCCACTCTTTACCAAGGTCTTTGATGCCTATGATAACTTGAACAATAGCATCCAGGAAAACATCACCAACATGCGCGTGGTCAAGTCCTATGTCAAGGAAGAAGAAGAGACTGTCAAGTTTAAGAAAGCTTCTCGCTTGATCTACAACATGTTCATGAAGGCTATTCGCATCGTGATTTTGAGTAGTCCAGCCATGATGCTCTCCTTGTATGCTTCCTTTATCTTGATCTCTTGGATCGGGGCACAACTCATCGTGGGTGGAAGCTTTACCACTGGTGAGCTGACGTCTATGTTTGCCTATGTCATGACCATCCTTATGTCCCTCATGATGTTTATGATGATCTTCGTTATGCTCTCGATCTCTATGGCATCTGTAGAGCGGATCAATGAAGTCCTTGGGACAGAGTCAACCATCGTCTCTCCGGAGAACGGTCTGACAGAAGTAGCAGATGGTTCTATTACCTTTGACCATGTGGACTTCGCCTACACGGATGAAAATGGCGACAAGGCCCATGTCTTGTCCGATATCAACCTCAGCATTCGCTCGGGTGAAGTGATCGGGATCCTTGGGGGGACTGGTTCCGGTAAGTCTAGTCTGGTCCAGCTCATCCCTCGTCTCTATGATGTGGAGTCAGGTAGCGTCAAGGTCGCTGGTCAGGATGTGCGAAACTATGATTTGGATCATTTGCGCAAGCAAGTAGCCATGGTGCTTCAAACCAATGTCCTCTTCTCTGGTACCATCAAGGAAAATATGCGCTGGGGGAATAAGGATGCGACGGATGAAGAAATCATGGAAGCTTGTAAGATTGCTCAAGCGGATGAATTTATCCAGAACTTTAAGGATGGCTATGATACCATGATCGAACGTGGTGGAGCCAATGTGTCAGGTGGTCAGCGTCAACGTCTCTGTATCGCCCGCGCTCTCTTGATGAATCCAAAGATTTTGATCTTGGATGATTCGACCTCGGCTGTCGATACTAAGACCGATAGCCTGATCCGTCAAGGATTGGCTACCAGTCTTAAAGACACAACTAAGATCATCATTGGCCAACGGATCTCTTCTATCCAAGATGCAGACCGAATCGTGGTCATGAATGATGGGAAGATCGATGCGATTGGTACTCACCACGACTTGATTGAGACCAATGCCATCTACCGTGAAGTCTATGACATGCAAACCCAAGGGAAAGGAGGACAAGCAGATGAAGAATAAGAAAAAAGCTAGCTGGGGCTCTCTCGTACGCTTGCTAGACTATATGTGGAAACAATATAAGTTTGTTCTCCTACTAGCGGCTATCCTCATTGTGGCAGCCTCCCTCTCTACGGTCTATATTACCTCCTCTATCCGGGCCTTGGTGGACCAATACATCCAACCTATGTTAGATAGTGGTAGCAAGGACTTTGGTCCTCTCCTCAGCTTCTTGATGATGCTGGCAGTAGTCGGTATTTTGGGTGTTTTGGCCAACTATGGCTTCTCCCTCATTATGGCGACAGTATCTCAGGATACATTGCGCTCTCTGCGGAACCAGCTCTTTGCCCGTATGCAGAAGCTCCCTGTGAAGTACTTTGATACCCACCAGCACGGGGATATCATGTCTATCTATACCAATGACATCGACGCCCTTCGCCAAGCGATCGAGCAGTCTATCCCGCAGCTCTTGCAGTCTGCCATCACGATCATCGGTGTAGCAGTCAGCATGCTTATGATCAGTCCTCTCCTTTTCCTTCTTGTTCTTTCGATGGTCGGCGTCATGGCCTATGTCATCAAGGATATCTCAGGCAAGTCTGGTCGCTATTTCGCTGATCAGCAAAAGAACCTAGGGATTGAAAATGGCTTTATCGAAGAGATGATGGCTGGTCAAAAGGTAGTCAAGGCCTTTGTCCACGAAGAAGAGAGTATTGAAGCCTTTGAGCGGATCAATGACCAACTCTTTGAATCTTCTTATCAGGCCAACCGCTATGCAAATGTCCTGATGCCAATCTTGGGGAACCTGGGAAATGTCTCCTTCGTCTTGACCTCATTGGTCGGAGGGATCTTCGCCTTGAATGGGATCAGTGGCCTCACCATTGGTGGCCTCATGGCCTTCCTCCAGCTCAACCGTTCCTTCAACGGGCCTATCACTCAAGTATCGCAACAGTTGAACTTTGTCCTCATGGCTCTAGCTGGGGCAGATCGGATCTTTGATCTCTTGGATGAAGAAGTCGAAGTGGATGAAGGGAAAGTGACCTTGGTCAACTATGAAGAGGTCGATGGTCGCATGGTCATCACTGATAAGAAGACCAACCTCTGGGCTTGGAAACACCCGCGGGAAAATGGAGACTATGAACTGGTCAAGCTGGTCGGAAATGTCGTCTTTAACAATGTAGACTTCTCTTACAATGATAAGAACCAAATCCTCTACGATATCAACCTCTATGCGGACAAGGGGCAAAAGGTGGCCTTTGTCGGCGCGACAGGAGCAGGGAAGACCACCATTACCAACTTGATCAACCGTTTCTACGATATTCAATCAGGATCTATCACCTATGATGGTATCGATGTGAAGCTGATCGAGAAGGCTTCGCTCCGTCGTTCGCTAGGGATTGTCTTGCAGGATACCCACCTCTTCACTGGAACGATCGCAGAAAATATCGCCTATGGTCGATCAGATGCGACCCGGGAGGAAATCCTGGAAGCAGCTCGCATTGCCAATGTGGATTCCTTTGTCAAACATTTGGACCAAGGCTACGATACTGTCTTGAGCGATGATGGAGCTGGTCTATCCAACGGTCAACGTCAGCTGATAGCCATTGCGCGTGCTGCCTTGGCCAATGCGCCGGTCTTGATCCTTGATGAAGCGACCTCCTCGATTGACTCACGGACAGAGAAGATGGTTCAAGAGGGGATGGATCGTCTGATGGCCGGACGGACCGTCTTTGTCATCGCCCACCGTCTCTCTACCATTGTCAACTCGGACGTGATCATGGTCATGGACAAGGGACGCATCATCGAGCGAGGCAACCATGCTTCCTTGATGGCAGAACGCGGGACTTATTACCGCCTCTACACCGGTGGTCTTGAAATTGATTAACACAAAAAAAAGTCTGAGCGTTGGCTCAGGCTTTTTGCTTATGGATAATGTTGTCTTTGAAACTTTCCTTAGGTGAGATCAGACGTCAGCGAACTTCGAAGAAGTTCCATGACTTAGTTTTGAACCTGTAGTTTCAAAATTTCCGTGAGGCTGGGACAAAAGTTCTAGCCTCTAAATTGTCTTTGGATTGTTGATCAAGACGCAGTGGTTGAGTGGGCTCTACAACGCTGATTTCATCAGCTTTTATAGTCCTACTCAACTGTGCGGAGGTGGGACGACGAAATCGAATTCTAACGAATTACCGATTTCTGTCCCACTCTCTTTTTATGACTTCACTCATTTCCATGGTATAATGGGGGGACTATTCATAGAGAAGATCAAAAGGAGACAAGAGTGGATCAAAAACATCACTGTCAAGTCCTATGGGCGAAAAATAAATACCTGGTACTGAGTCGTTCTAGTAATATCTACAAGGAGATCCGAGAATACCTTAAGCAAGACCAGGTGGAGGTCAGCCACGTCGAGGACCTGATCCAGCAAGCTCTGGCCTTGCCGGAAAATCGTGGCCAGGTCTCCAATGCCTTTCAGCATATCTGGGGTTATTTCAAAAAGCAGGCGACTGCAGAGGAAAAGGCGGACTTTATGTTGCTACTTGAGAAGTACCAGCATGGGCAAGCTCGCCAAGAGGATCTTATCAAGGGAATCCAAAATCTCCTTGAGCGCTATCCTAATCGCTATTTACAAGATTCGACGCTACTAGGAGGTCAATAGATGAGACTCTGGCACCAAGACTTGATTCCCAAACTCCCTCGTCCCCAGCTCCTGGGCCAACACCGGGAATGCTGCGCCCTAAGGGGCAATGGCTGGGGCAAGAAGCACGCGACGGTCAACTATGTCTTTGACTACTCGCCTTATCGCCTCTATGCCTATCACCGTTTGATCATGGAGGAGATGACCATTCGTGGATACAAGGTCAGCCAAGAGTGGTGGGATCCGACCTACCGAGGCAAGACCTGCCCAGCCTATCCAGAACTGGAAAAGGAAGCTTTGAGTGCCCCCATCTATCCTGAGCACCAAGCTACTTACCTCCAAGAATGCTTGGAGAATCTAGCAGAAAAGGGAATTCAACTAGACTAAGAAAAACGAACCAGACCAGGTTCGTTTTTTTGCGCGAAAAACCAACAAAATGCTTTGAAAGCGTTAATTTCTTTCCCAAACATGCTATAATAATAGGAGATTATGCACAGGAAAAGGATAGACGGATGAAGGCAGTAGCAACTCCAGAACTTGAGATTGAAAGAGCGGAGTAGCACAGCTTTAATAGGATGATGATATGAAAAGACAAAAAGATTTTTCTGAACTAACCAGGGTACAAATCCCAGCAGCCCTGCACCTCATGCGTATGGGCTATACCTATCTTCCACGCAATGGGAAGGAGATTGCAGAAAGAGATCCAGATACCAACATTCTTGTATCTGTTTTTAAGGAGCAATTTTTAAAATTTAACAACTACTTGACAGAGGATGACTTTGAGAGAGAACTAGCCAATATCAAGTTGGAACTGGATCAAAACGACTTGGGACGTTCTTTCTTTAAACGTCTGCAAGGTCAGGAAGATGCCATTTATATTGATTGGGAGTATCCTGAAGCCAACACCTTCCATCTAGCCCTTGAAGTTACTTGCCAAAATGGTCAGGATGAATTTCGCCCAGATATCGTTATTTTTGTCAATGGTCTGCCTCTTTCTTATATCGAGGTTAAACAGCCCAACGCTATCCGTGATGGGAAGACTGGGATACAGTCAGAGCAGGACAGAACCAGATACCGTTTTGAAAACCGTAAGTTCCGTCGTTTTAACAATATCACCCAGTTGATAGCCCTCTCTGATAACTTGCCCTATATCAGTGGACAAGGTCAGCAAAAACAGGGTTCTTATTACGGTTCAAACGCCTATTCAAAAACCAAATTTAATGCTTTCAAGGAAGAAAGAGAAGAAGATTTCCTTCATTCCCTTACTACACTAACCGAGGAGCAAATCGACTTTGTTCTAGAAGACATGAATCGCTTTGCTCTCAAGTCCCAGCCAGAGTTTACTACAAACCTAAACTCTGATACCCCATGTAATGCTTTCCTGACTTCTTTATGCCAGAAGGAACGCCTGCTTTTTATGCTTCGTTTTGGTCTGGTCTATGTCGAAGAAGAAAGCAAGGATGGTCAGATACAGTTGCAGAAGCACGTCATGCGCTATCCTCAGTATTTTGCGACACGTGCCATCGAAGAAACGATCGCAAAAGGTGTTAAGAAGGGAGTTATCTGGCATACCCAAGGTTCAGGTAAGACTGCCTTGGCTTTCTTTAATATCCGCTATCTGACCAATTATTTCTCAAAAGAGGGAATCGTTCCTCAGTTTTACTTCGTCGTCGATCGTTTGGACTTGGCAGACCAGGCCTTTAAGGAATTCACCAAACGAGGCCTCAAGGTTAAGCGCATCAATAACCCACAAGAACTGAATCAAAAACAAGACGGTTATGATGTCGCTGTGGTCAATATTCAGAAATTCAAGGATGATTCGGATCTGACAGACCGATCTGGCTATGATCTCAATCGTCAAAATATCTACTTTATTGATGAAGCCCACCGTTCTTACAATGAACGAGGTTCCTATCTGCCAAATCTCTATCAGGCAGATACCAAGGCCATTAAGATTGCCTTGACGGGAACGCCATTGATCACCTATAAGAAAGATGGCAAGACCAAGGAAAGTCATGTGACCACGCGTGATATCTTTGGGGACTATATCCACAAATATTACTACAACCAGTCTATCGATGACGGCTTTACCCTACGCTTGATGCGAGAAGATATCGAGACTTCGTATAAAGATAATCTTAGATCTATCAACGAAGAAATTCAACGTGGCGACCTATCCAAGGAAGATATATTTGCCCATCCGCATTACGTAGAACCTATGTTGGACTTTATCATCGAGGACTTTAATCGTGCGCGTGATCTGGTCTTTGATGATCAGACTATTGGTGGCATGATTGTCTGTGATTCGTCCAAGCAGGCACGTGAGCTTGAAAAGCAATTGGAAGAACGTCGTCAAGCTGGTTCAACCAAGTTGACTTCGGCTCTTATCCTTCACGATGAGGGTGACAAGGAAGAGAAGAAAGATAAGGTAGACGCCTACAAGGAAGGCAAGATTGACCTTATCATCGTCTATTCCATGCTCCTGACAGGTTTTGATGCCCCTCGTCTCAAGCGCCTCTATCTAGGGCGCAAGATCAAGGCTCACAATCTTTTACAGACTCTAACCCGTGTCAATCGCCCCTACAAGGACTATCTCTTTGGCTATGTCATCGACTTTGCGGATATTTCCAAGGAGTTTGACAAGACCAACCGCGCCTATCTGGAAGAGCTCAATCAAGAGTATGATGTGACTCTGACAGGAGAAAAGGGTGAGGATGTTTTTGGCTCTCTCTTTGTGTCAGCAGAAGATATTTCTGAAGAGTTGAGCAAGACCGAGCATATCCTCATCGACTATCCAACGGACAATCTAGAGTACTTCTCCCAAGCCATCAACGATATCAAGGATAGGAAGCAGTTAATCGATCTTCGTAAGGCCTTGGAGTCTATCAAGCAGTACTACAATATCGCACGGCTCCTTGGCTACGAACACCTGCTCCAGCAGATTGACATCGCTCAGATTGCAATCCTGCTCAATATCCTCTCTAGACGGATGCTGACACTGTCTCTGATAGATAAACCAGATGATTTCTCAAGTCGGACACTCTTAAATCTTGCCATGTCTGAAACTAGCTTTAGCTTTGTTAAGATTGCAGAAGAAGAACTTCGCCTAGCAGCCAATGACCTAGAAGATTGGAGATATCGGGTAGCTGGTAGGATTAAAAAACAGCGTGATGAAAAGGATCCTGAGTGGGTCTCTCTCTACGAAGAATTCCAACGTATCATGCAAAAACATTTTATCTATGGTCAAGAAGGCTATACAATGGAGAATATCAAAGAAACCCAAAAAGACTACGAAGAACTCTTTAAGTCCGTGGAGGATTATCATACTCGTATGAGACGTCTAACCATGAACTTTAATGGAGATAAGATGGCGGCTCGTTCCTACAAACACGTGACCAAGTCGACTATGGTCAGTGAATTTCCAGCTATTTACCATGTTATCAAAGATTCTAAGGTTAAATTAGACCATAGAATCGGTCAAAATCAAGGGATTCTAGATAATGAGGAATATTTAAAGCGAATGATTCGTGAGCAAGCACGCAAAGAGATGAAAAGTACAGAATCAGCTGGAAACGAAAAGTTGACAAAACAAGACTTCAACAATCTTGTTGAAGCTTTATTTGAAGAATATGAACAGGAATACCAACACTAATGAATGAAACATACAAAGTCCAAGTCCAAGGCTTGGTAGATGATTTGAAAGCTGTCTTTACTCATGCGGGACTAGGAGGAGAAGCGGGTGAGTACAAACTCCTCACCCAGTCCTTCCTCTACAAATTTTTAAATGACAAATATTTGTATCAAGCCAAGGTCCTAGATGAGTCCAACACCTATGAAAACTTGTTGGCTATGAGTGAGGAAGACTACGAATGGCTCTTGGAGGATATCGGTACCAGCACGGCTTGGCTCAAGCCAGACCAGTTGATCGAAACCCTCCATCGTCAGCAAAATGAGCCGACTTTTTACGAAACTTTTGAAAATACCCTCAACCAAATCGCCATTGACAATAACGATATCTTCTCTGTGCATACAGAAGGAGACACAACTGTTCGTCTCTTTACGGAGCGTCTGATTACCGATAACATCTCAGATAGTAGTAAGCGCAACGAAGTTGCCAAATCCATCATCAATCTTCTTGCACGCGTCAAGTTTGATGAAGCTATTTTTTCACAAGGTTTTGACTTTTTCTCTACCCTCTTTGAGTATATGATCAAGGACTACAACAAAGATGGTGGGGGGACCTATGCTGAGTACTATACACCTCACTCAGTAGCTAAGATTATCGCGGATATCTTGGTGGGAAATGACCAACCGTCAAACGTGCGTATCTATGATCCGTCAGCAGGTTCGGGTACCTTGCTTATGAATCTAGCTAGTCGTATTGGTGTGGAAAAAACTACAGTCTATAGCCAGGATATCTCGCAAAAGTCCTCTAATCTCCTCCGTCTTAATCTGATTTTGAATGGATTGCAACACTCCATCCATAATATCGTTGAAGGAAATACCATTCTGCGGAATCGTCATCCTGAAAAGATGGACTATATCGTGTCGAACCCTCCTTTCAAGCTGGACTTTTCAGAGTGGCGTGACCAAGTGGAGATCTTGCCAGAAGCTAGCGAGCGATTCTTTGCAGGAGTGCCAAAGGTTCCAGCCAAGTCTAAGGACAAGATGGCTATCTATGAGCTCTTTGTTCAGCATATCATCTACTCCTTGAAACCAGATGGTAAAGCAGCTGTTGTCTTGCCGACAGGCTTTATCACTGCCCAGTCAGGGATTGATAAGGCCATCCGTCAACACTTAGTGGACAATCAAATGCTGGCAGGTGTTGTTTCCATGCCGTCCAATATTTTTGCGACGACAGGAACCAACGTTTCTATCCTATTTATTGATAAGAAAAATAAGGGTGATGTCGTCCTCATCGATGCTTCAAATCTCGGAACCAAGGTCAAGGAAGGCAAGAACCAAAAGACTGTACTGTCTCCTGAGGAAGAGCAAAAGATCGTCGAGACCTTTATCAAGAAAGAAGCCGTCGAAGATTTTTCTGTTACTGTCTCTTATGAGGATATCAAGGAGAAAAACTACTCTCTCAGCGCAGGTCAGTACTTTGACATCAAAATCGACTATGTAGATATCACAGCAGAAGAGTTTGAAGCCAAGATGACCGCCTTTCAAAACAAACTCTCAGACCTCTTCCAGCAATCGCATGCATTGGAGCAGGAGATTGAAGAGCAAATGAAGGGGATCAAGTATGAGTGAGTGGAAATCATTAAGTAGTATCACTTCTAAAATTGGAAGTGGATCAACTCCGAGAGGTGGGAATTCTGTCTATTCTGATAGTGGAATATCTTTTATCAGGAGTCAAAATGTTCTGGATATGGATTTTTCTACAGAAAATTTGGCTTTCATAAATGATGAACAAGCAGAAAAGTTAAATAATGTAATTGTAGAAAAGAATGATATATTATTAAATATCACTGGTGACTCTATTGCAAGATGTACAGTTGTTCCAGAAGAAATATTACCAGCTAGAGTAAACCAACATGTTTCGATAATTCGATGTAAGAATACAGAGGAATCTAAATATGTCATGTATTATCTTCAATACATGAAAAAGTACTTATTACAGATATCTAAAGTTGGTGGAACTAGAAACGCTTTGACCAAAGAAGCAATAGGGAAATTACCGATAAAAATATCTGATGATTGTAATAAAATTTCAAAAATATTAGATAATATTGACCAAAAAATCCAAACCAATAACCAAATCAACCAAGAGTTGGAAGCCATGGCTAAGGCACTCTATGACTACTGGTTTGTGCAGTTTGATTTTCCAGACCAGAATGGCAAACCCTACAAATCATCAGGCGGAAAGATGGTCTATAACCCAGAACTCAAACGCGAAATCCCAGAGGGGTGGGGAGTGGAGAAGTTGGGGGATATTACAATATGCCATGACTCAAAAAGAGTTCCATTATCTAGTAATGATAGAGAGCTTGTAAAAGGGAAAATACCGTATTATGGTGCAACTGGCATAATGGATTATGTCAATGATTATATTTTTGACGGAGATTATGTTTTAATGGCTGAAGATGGTTCTGTAATGACAGAGACAGGAACCCCTATTTTACAACGTATTTCAGGGAAAAATTGGGTAAACAATCACGCTCATGTTCTAGAACCAGTTAAGAATCATAGTTGTAAACTTCTTATGATGCTATTGAAGGATGTTTCAGTTATGAAAATTAAAACAGGTTCAATTCAAATGAAAATTAATCAAGAAAATATGAACAAAATTGTAGTCCCTGCAATTCCGTTGGAATTATTATTTGAGATTAATCAAAAATTAGAAGTAATTGATAAACAGCAACTTAATTTAATCGAAGAGAATAAACAACTCACCCAACTGCGCGATTGGCTCTTGCCAATGCTGATGAATGGACAGGTGAAGGTGGAGTGGGGGAAAGAGGCATAAATTGATTCCAATAAATATTAATGATGAAAAAAACGGGTTGGCTTCTTTTAGTCAACAACCAGATTTTGATGAATATGTTAAGATTTTTCTAATTAAAATTAAGAAAAATGAGATTTTTTTATATAAACAAGATGCTGATAAAAAAACTAAAGAAACTGTGATAAAATCAATTATTGAAAGTATGGGTCAATCTATTTTTAGTAATCGAGAAATAAAACCATATGATCCGGTCGTAACGCATAAGAATGTACATGAGCAAGTAGAGGTGTCGAACTACGGAAATATTCAATCTGTAATTTCAAAATTTAATGATGAACAACAACATCTACTTAGTTCGAGTAGTGAAACTGAAAAAACATTACACAATTATTTGGTTGTCATAAAAAAGGATGATTTAATTAATCTTAAATTCATTGGTTCGTTTGTAAATGCATTTCAGTTAGAAAAAAAGTGGATTATTGGTAATTTTACGGATAGTAAAATTGAATTAAGGGAACAAAATAATCTATTTGGTTTAAACAAGAAGATTGATTTGATGATCGTAAATGATGAAAAAATTTTAATCAATCAAGCAGAATCAAAATTTGATTCTATATTTGGAATGAATCAAAAATTTGCTGAGCAAGCAACAGAAATTCTAAATACTGATGCAAATATAAAAACTATATTTGAACAAGCTTCGATTAATTTTTTGAAAACAAAAGTGATCAATGGTAAAAGACTTGCTACGAGGTTAATTAAAATTGTTTCTGATACGAATCGTTTTACAGAAACAGTTAAACATATTGACAAAATACAAACTATAAAAAATGATCCTAATCATAAATTTTATAAAGAAATTGAAGATGTTACGTTCAGTAATGGAAAGTTAAGTATTACTGATGAGAAAAATTGTGTTCAATTGATTAATGCTATATCAGATGCATTTGTGAAAGCTTACATTTCTGAGATTGAAACTGTTGAAGAAGGACGTATGTAATGCAACGAGATCTTTTTTCTAAATGGTCATTGTTTATCACCTCATATCTACCACTATACTTATGGCTTCTTTTTAGTAATATTAATTATTCCAAATTCTCATTTGAGAGATTAATAGCTCTTGATTTCAATCATAAATTGATTCGTGCAGTTTTTGTTGTTCTAATTTTTATTTCAATTATTAAATTATGGAAATTATTTAAGTTTGACGGTAAGGAAAGTATCAAAATACCGAGAAAAATGGAAATATCACCGGAAAGTGATTCATTGATGAACTACATTGTTACGTATTTTACTCCGTTACTGTCTTTTGATATGAATAATACAACTAGTATTATCATGAATTTATTGTTATTTCTTTTGATTGGATTAATGTATGTTGGTAGTAATGCAAGTTATCTAAACCCTGTTCTAGGAGTTTTTGGGTTTAAGATATTTGGAGTTACAGGTTTTCCTCACGCTCATCATATCATAACAAATCTCTCGTTTGATGATATAGAAACAGCGAGAGCAACAGATGTAGAATTAACTAGTTATAGATTAGGTGATGGAATTTACATTTTAAAAAGAAAATAAGTAACATTTCTTATTCTAAATTAATAACTATAATCCCAGCCAAGTCAAGCTTTGGCTGGCTTTTATTGTTCATTCATGTTATAATTAAATTACCTAAAAGGTAATTTAATTATAACAGAAAGGAACTTATGAAGCTTATCTATACAAACAAAACTGTTAAAAAGCAGTGCACAGAGCTGAGACAGGCGAAAAAGGATTTTTCGGATAAGATTGCGGTAAAGTTGCATCAGTTGATTACCTTTTTGGAAGCAGCGGATTCTTTGGCCAGTGTGACAGCTTTTCCTAAATATCACTTTCACCCACTCAAGGGAAAGAGACAGGGGCAGTTCGCTTTAGATATAGATGGTCGAAAAAGTTCCTATCGTTTGATTGTCGGTTTTCTTGAAGAGGATCTAGAAAAGGTATTTCCTAGTCCTGTTGAAATCGAAATCCTAAAAATAGAGGAGGTCAGCAATCACTATGAGTAATAAAATTGTTGAATACAAAGACCTGATTGCTTTTCATCCAGGTCAGTATGTTGAAGAGTTGATTGAAGATTATAATGTAACGCAGAAAGAATTTTCGGAGCGTTTGGGAGTTTCAGCAAAGACTGTCAGCAAGCTAGTCAATGCTGAGGAGTCCATTAGTAAAGAGACAGCTCATAAGTTAGCCAAGCTAAGCGGAATTTCCATGCAAACTTGGCTTAATCTTCAAAATGCTTATGATGTAAAAGTTGCAGAGATTGTAGAACAAAAAGAGCTAGAAGAAGGTAGCGAGAAAGAAATCTGTGAGATGATTGATTTCAAATATTTTAAGGCAGAAGGCTACGTTCCAGATAAACGCTATAGCTTGAAGGAGAAGATTGTCGAGCTTCGCAAGATTCTCGGTGTGGCAAGTTTAGAAAACCTTACATCTTTTAACCATCTAGTCAGCTATCGGAATACGCGTGAATTCACGACCAAAAGTATAGTTAACTCCAATATCATGCTGGAGTTGGCGTCTAAAAAAGCGCGTGATGTAACGAGTACTAAGCTCAATCGCAGAAAGCTTGAGAGAAGCTTACCTGCTTTGAGAAAGTTGACCAGACAAGACCCAGAAGTCTTTCCTCAGTGCTTGTCTGATATCTTGTTAGACTGTGGTGTTGTTTTAGTCGGTCTACCTGCGTTGCCAAATGCTAATCTGAATGGAGCGACTAAAAAATTCAGTAATGGTAGTGCCTTGCTTTTACTCACTGATCGAAATAAAGTATCCGATATTTTCTGGTTCTCACTCTTTCATGAGATAGGACATATTCTGGAGAATGATTTTTCATCTGATGATGGAAATAGTGAATCCTACCGTCGTTCTGAGGAACGGGCAGACCAGTTTGCAAAAGATCTCTTGATTAGCCCAGAAGACTATCAAGTTTTTGTTGAAAAAGGAAACTTTGATAAGTCAGATATCCTTCGCTTTTCTGAGGAGATAGATATTCATCCTAGTATTGTTTTAGGAAGATTGCAGAAGGATCAGTATCTTGGATATGAGCAGTTCAGAGAGTTGAAGGTGAACTATTACTTTGTTTAAGTAAATGGTGACTGAATAGGATTTTGTGTCTTGATGTGACTGTAAACTGTTTAGTTAAGGATTATCATAACTCACCCTCCTTAGTTTTCTAAGGAGGGTTTTTTGTCGAGTTGTTTTTCTTGCTTCTTTTATGAAAGAGTGTATAATGATGTAATACAAAATATTACAACCAAAATAGAACCGAAAAGGAGAAACCTATGACCTACGCCTACAATAGTAAGATTTATTTGGCAGAAGTAGTGCTGAATGTGAAGGATCTGGCTCGCCAAACCGCTTTTTACACGCAGATTCTAGGTTTGGAGATCCAATCTCAGACGGAGGAGGAAGTCCTTCTTGGGGCTGGAGGCAAGCCCTTGGTGCGTCTCATCCAAACGGATCGGACTGAGGCTCTTAAGGCCAGTTATGGTCTCTATCACATGGCCATTCTCCTACCTAGTCGGGAGGACTTGGCGGATGTCTTCAAGCATATGGCTGAGCTGAACGTTCCCTTTGTCGGGGCTGCGAATCATGGCTACAGTGAAGCCCTCTATCTCGAAGATCCAGAGGGCAATGGCATCGAGCTCTATCGGGATAAGCCAGTGGCGGAGTGGGATATCCGTGAGGATGGTCGCATCATCGGGGTGACAGAAGAACTCTCTGCTCAAGAGATCTATGAAATGGGGCGCAAGGTGGAACCCTTCCAGATAGCGTCCGATACCCGCATGGGACATGTCCACCTCTCTGTTAGAGATAGCCGAGCAGCGTCCACCTTTTATCAAAAAGTGCTGGAATTAGCTGATAAGTTTACGGTTCCATCTGCCAGCTGGATTGCCTCTGGAGACTACCACCATCACCTAGCAGTCAATGAGTGGGCTGGCAAGCACTTGGCCAAACGGGAAGCCCACCTTCCTGGTCTTGCCTATTACGTCGTTCAAGTAGAAAAGAAAGAAGACCTGGTTGCCATCGCAGAGCGAGCAAAAGAGCAGGAGGCAGCTGTCAACTGGTTGACCTCAAGTGAGCTCGAGTTTACAGACCCGGATGGGATTGTCACCCGTGTCAGAAAGGGTTAGAAAACTTGATAAATCTGTCTTTTTGAGAGAAAAAATAAAAAAATAGTAATAACTAGTAATATTCAAGATGTAATTCTTGACTTTACATCTGGGTCGTGTAGAATAGTACTTGTAACAAATGATATTACAACAGAAAGAAGAAACATCTATGAAAAACATTTTATTTATCGTCGGATCTCTTCGTCAAGGATCATTCAACCAACAAATGGCTGAGAAAGCAGAAAGCCTTCTTGAAGGAAAAGCAACAGTGACGTACTTGGACTACAAGGACATCCCTATGATGAACCAAGATTTGGAAACTCCAACCTTGCCAGCAGTGCAAGCGGCGCGTGATGCAGTCCTTGCTGCGGACGCCATCTGGATCTTCTCACCAGTCTATAACTTTGCCATTCCAGGTGTGGTGAAAAACTTGATCGACTGGCTCAGCCGTGCCCTTGATCTTTCAGAAACTCGTGGCCCATCTGCTCTTCAAGACAAGATCGTAACAGTCTCTTCAGTTGCTAATGCTGGACACGAGCCAATGTTTGCAGCCTACCAAGCCCTCTTACCATTCGTTCGTACCCAAGTAGTGGGAGACTTCACAGGAACAACCGTTAACCCAGAAGCCTGGGCAACAGGCGAATTGGTCTTGACAGACGAAGCAATCGCAGGATTGGAAAAACAAGCCCAGGCCCTATTGGAAGCATAAAAAAAGTATAAAAAAAGTTGAGACAGAAGTCTCGGCTTTTTTAAATACTAAACAATTGTCCAAAGAGGTAGGTTACACCCATGGTAAGTAGTCCAATGACCAAGTTACGGATCATGGCTTGCTTGGTTGGGGCTTTTCCTAGCTTGGCGCTGGTGTAGCCAGTAAAGAGAAGGGAAAGGGCTACGATGATCACCGTTGCGGGAATTCGGATTTCTTTGGGAAAGAGAAGGATGGACAGCATGGGAGGAAGAGATCCGAGGACAAAGGCAACAAAGCTAGACATAGCCGCATGCCATGGATTGGTAAACTCTTCAAACTCTAGGCCATACTTTTCTTCCACCAAGGCCTTGAGAGGGTGTTTGAGAAAGGCCCGCTCGGTCATGATTTGAGCAGCTGTTTCGCATTCCCCATTTTGAATATAGGCTGCGTAGAGGGAGTCGCGTGCAGCTTTTGGATCGCGGTCCAAAAGGGCTTGTTCTCGACTCACAGCGGCTTCTTCTGTATCCTTTTGAGTCGATACAGACACGTATTCACCACCTGCCATAGAGAAGGCACCAGCTAGAATTGCAGAAAGGCCAGATAGAAAGATGATCCAGAGGTTACTGGTCGCACTGGCAACCCCAATGACAACTCCAGCGATTGAGATAATGCCATCATTGGCACCGAGCACTCCAGCCCGTAAGATATTTAAGCGGTCGTTAAAAGAGGTATCAACCCCATGTTTTGTTTCAGTCATACTTTTCTCCTGATTTCTTATTTAGAATGATTATAATTAAATGTTTATCAGTTTGCAAGTCTTTTGTCCCAAATGATAAAAGTCCGACAATTTAAGAAAAGTCTAATGACCATTTAATCCTGAGTTAATCCTAAGGTAAGAGAGGGAAATATAGATATTATAGTGTTTTGACATTCGAAATAATTTTAGATATAATTTACAAAAGTAAAAATATTTATAGGAGAGAACCATGAAAAAATTAGTCGCAAGTGGAATCACTTTGCTTTCAGTCTTGACCTTGGTCGCATGTTCGGGAAATCAAACTGCAAAACCAGAGGCTTCTTCAGAGAAATCTTCTAGCAAGGTGGAAAAGAAATCTTCTTCCTCTAAGAAAACATCCTCATCTAAGAAGAAATCATTTTCATCAAAGAAATTTGAATTGACGGATGATACAAGTAGCTCTTCCAGCCAGTCTTCATCAGGCTCTGGCGCTCAAGCAACAGCCCCAGAAGTTGTTTTGGTAACGGATCAAGAAATTGAAAATGCGAAAACCATTGGGGAAATCAAGGCGCTTTATGCTAAACTAGCTGAAAATTATAAGAAGCATGCCAATGAATTGGGAGAAAAGTTGCCAAAATCTGAACAAGAATCTTACTTCAAGACCATAGAACCTGGTATCAAGAAGATGGATGAAGAGTTGGCTTCTGTGAATGAAACACTTGCTCAATTTGGAGATGATACAACGCTATTCCCAGAAGAGCACCGTGCTGCCTTTATCGAGGCCTTCAAAGCAACCCGTGATACCATGACAAATGCTTTGGTAACTGCTTATAAGTTTGTTGGAGGTTTGAGTAGCTAAGGCCTCTGTCTTCTCTGTGGGGACTCAGTTTCCTCAGCTGTAGATTGGATCTGAAAAGAAATAAAGAAAGAGAGAGTGGGACAGAAATCGGTAATTCGTTAGAGTTCGATTTCGTCGTCCCACCTCCGCACAGTTGAGTAGGGCTGTAAAAGCTGATGAAATCAGCGTAGTAGAGCCCACTCAACCACTGCGTCTTGCTCGACAATCCAAAGACAATTGAGAGGCTAGGACTTTTGTCCCAGCCTTTTTTTGCTATCTATCTGAGCTAGTCTTTTAGGGGCAGTCGTGCTATAATCGTACTAGCAGATTATTGAAGGAGAAATTCATGAATCAAACAGTTGAATATCTAAAAGAACTCACAGCCATCGCATCACCGACAGGGTTTACAGAGGAAGTGGCCAACTACCTGGTCAAGACCTTGGCGGACATGGGCTACAGCCCTGTTCGGACAGCTAAGGGGGGTGTGACAGTCGTCCTCAAAGGGGAAAATGACGAGCAACACCGCTACATCACGGCCCATGTGGATACGCTTGGAGCGATCGTACGGGCAGTTAAGCCAGATGGCCGTCTCAAGCTGGATCGTATCGGTGGCTTCCCTTGGAACATGATCGAAGGGGAGAACTGTACCGTCCATGTAGCCAATACCGGTAAGACCCACTCCGGTACCATCCTTGTCCACCAAACCTCTTGCCACGTCTACAAGGATGCAGGAACAGTAGAGCGGACCCAAGACAATATGGAAGTGCGCTTGGATGAAAAAGTGACCTCTGAAAAAGAAACGCGTAACTTGGGGATCGAAGTGGGAGATTTTATCAGTTTTGATGCTCGGACTATCGTCACAGATACGGGCTTTATCAAGTCTCGTCACTTGGACGATAAGGTCAGCGCTGCTATCTTGCTCAACCTTCTCCGCATCTACAAAGAAGAATGCGTGACCCTTCCAGTAACGACTCACTTTGCCTTTTCTGTCTTTGAAGAAGTGGGACATGGGGCTAACTCTAGCATCCCAGCTCAAGCGGTTGAATATTTGGCAGTAGACATGGGAGCTATGGGAGATGACCAGCAGACAGACGAGTACACGGTTTCTATCTGTGTCAAAGATGCTTCTGGTCCTTACCACTATGGTTTCCGCCAGCACTTGGTGGCCTTGGCCAAGGAGCAAAACATCCCTTACAAACTAGACATCTATCCTTTCTATGGCTCGGATGCCTCTGCAGCCATGAGTGCAGGTGCAGAAGTCAAGCATGGTCTTCTCGGAGCAGGGATCGAGTCTAGCCACTCTTATGAGCGGACGCACGTGGATTCTGTGGTGGCGACAGAGCGTATGGTCGATGCCTACCTCAAGAGCGACTTGGTCAAATAAGCTTCGTTTTCAAGGTTAAAACATAGGATTGAATCTGCCTGGTCGAGTTGACTGGGTAGATTTTTTAGGATAAACTGTCAAAAAATTCTTGACAAGCCAAAAAAATGTAGTAAAATATGTAGTAAATCAGAAAGTAACTAGTCTAAGATTTTCAGGGAGCCTGCGGGTATTGTGAGCAGGTAGTCGGGGTTAGTGAACATTGGGCTGATTGTTTAGAGTAGGAGAAGATAACACATATTCTTCTCGGTAGGCACCCCTTATCGTGCGACTCCTTGTTAGAGGAGATAGAGATAATGGTCGCTTTCTACCCTTTTGACCATTAACTGAGGTGGTACCGTGTTAAACCCGATTTAATGCCCTCACAGAGTGTTACTCTGTGAGGTTTTTTGTATTCTGTTGAAGTTGGTCAGCTTGCTAACTTCGAAGAGGATTGGATGTGCTTGGATCAGGACTTGCATCGCTTCGTCCCTAGGAAAAGAAAGGAATTCCTATGAAAAAAATTTTACCAGCTGATACCTTAACCCCCATTCTAGCCTACATGCGTGTCAAAGGTGACCATAAGGTCATCCTTGAGTCGATCCCGCGTGAGAAGGAGAATGCCCGCTTTTCTATCGTGGCCTACAATCCAGTATTTGAGGTGACCTATCAGGATGGCATCCTTTATGAGAATGGCAAGGTGCTGGAGCAAGATCCTTTTGACTACCTCCACCAGGTAACGGTCAAGGGGCTGACGTCTGATCTTCCTTTCGCTGGTGGGGCCATCGGTTTTGCAGGCTACGATATGATCGGAGTCTATGAGGAGATTGGCTCCATTCCTCGGGATACCATCGGGACGCCAGATATGCATTTCTTCATCTACGAGTCCTATTTGATTTTTGACCACAAGAAGGAAAAAGTCTATGTGGTGGAAGACAATATCTACTCTGGTCGAAGCAATGATGCGGTCCGCCAATCACTGGGGCAAGTGGTGACCAATCTGCAAACCCAAGCACCCAACGAGTTCACCCCTCAGGCCTTGCAGGCCCTGCACTTCACCAACCATATCGAGAAGGAAGTCTTTATGGAGATGGTTGCTAAGGCCAAAAAGCTGATCCGTGAAGGCGATATGTTCCAGTGTGTCCTCAGTCAACGCTTCTCAGCAGACTTCGAGGGAGATCCCTTGGATTATTACCGAAATTTGCGCGTGACCAATCCGTCCAACTATCTTTATTTCTATGACTTTGGAGACTACCAGATCATTGGGGCCAGTCCGGAAAGCCTGGTATCGGTGAAAAAAGGAGAGGTGACGACTAATCCAATCGCCGGAACTCGACCTCGTGGAGCGACGGAAGAAGAGGACCAAGCTCTGGCTCATGAACTCCTTCACGATATCAAGGAAACTGCCGAACACCGTATGCTGGTGGATCTGGGACGCAATGATATCGGGAAAATCGCCCAAAATGGGACGGTCGAAGTGACCAAGTATATGGAGGTCGAGTATTTCCGCTATGTCATGCACCTGACCAGTGTGGTCAAGGGGCAACTCCTTCCTCACCTAACAGCCCTGGATGCCCTTAAGGCTACACTACCAGCGGGAACAGTCTCTGGAGCTCCTAAGATTCGGGCCATGCGTCGGATCTATGAGTTGGAACAGGAAAAACGTGGAGTCTATGCAGGTGCAATCGGCTATCTCTCCTCGACAGGGGACATGGACTTTGCTATTGCAATTCGGACCATGATCCTCAAAAATCAAAAGGCTTATGTCCAGGCAGGAGCAGGGATTGTCTATGACAGTGTTCCGGAGAATGAATTTTACGAGACGATTAACAAGGCAAAATCGATGACAAGAATAGGAGATGTTCAATGATTTTATTAGTGGATAATTACGATTCCTTCACCTATAATTTGGCCCAATACTTGGGAACTTTTACAGAGGTTGAGGTCTTGCGAAACGATGACGAGCGCTTGTATGAGCAGGCGGAGGTGGCAGATGCCCTCGTCTTCTCCCCCGGTCCAGGCTGGCCGGCAGATGCTGGGAAAATGGAAGCCATGATCAAGGACTTTGCAGCTAAAAAACCTATGTTGGGGATTTGCTTGGGTCACCAGGCCCTGGCGGAGACTTTTGGTGGCAAGTTGCGCTTGGCTAAGAATGTCATGCATGGCAAACAAAGCCAGATTACCTTTGAAACGCCATCTCCCATTTTCAAAGATATTGAGAATGATGTACCCATCATGCGTTACCATTCTATCGTCGTTGACCAAATGCCAGAAGAATTTGAAGTTACGGCCATTACCACGGACGACCAAGAAATCATGGCCATTCAACACAAGAGCCTGCCCATCTACGGACTTCAGTATCATCCTGAGAGTATCGGCAGTCCAGATGGTCTAAAAATGATCGAAAATTTTGTGAAGCTCGTCCTAGACTAGACCGGCAGTTCCAAGCAGATAAAATTTCAATTGAATCGTGTAGAAAAGACAAGAGGAAACCCTTATGAAAGAATTATTCTTACAAATCTCTAATCGCCAAGACTTGACGCAAGAGCAGGTCCAAGAAGTCTTTGATCAAATCTTGCAGAACCAACTATCAGAAAGTCAAATCGCTGCCTTTTTGATGGGACTCAAAACCAAGGGGGAAACAGCGGACGAAATTACGGGGATCGTTCGCGCCTTAAAGGCCCATGCGACGGTATTGCCCGAGACTTTTTCAGATGCTATGTGCAACTGTGGGACTGGTGGCGATCAATCCTATAGCTTTAACATTTCGACGACCGTTTGCTTCGTTTTGGCTGCTGGAGGGATCCGCATGGCTAAGGCCGGCAATCGCTCTGTTTCTTCTAAGTCAGGGTCTGCAGATGTCCTAGAAGCGCTGGGCATCAACGTGGCTGCCTCACCAGAGACTCTCTCTAAAGCCTTGGACGAGGTTGGCTTGGCCTTTATCTTTGCGCAGACCATGCATCCGGCTATGCGCTTTATTGGCCCTGCTCGTCAAGCTATGGGGATTCCAACTATTATGAACCTGGTTGGTCCGCTGGCCAATCCACTGGATCTTGAAACCCAACTCATGGGGCTCTATCGTGTTGAGTTGCAAGAGATTGTCGCGCGTGCCATCCAGCAGTTGGGACGCAAACGTGCCGTCGTCATCACAGGTCCTGACAATATGGACGAAGCGGCTCTTTATGGAACCAATACCTACACCCTGCTAGAAAATGGCAAGATCAGCCAGCATACATTCACCTATGAAGATCTGGGGATGGACAAGGTGGAGCTGTCTGAAATAACTGGTGGCGATGCCAAGGAAAATGCAGAAATTCTCCTCAGTGTCTTGAAGAATGAAGCCAGCCCTTATCTGGAAACAACAGTTCTCAATGCTGGTCTTGGCTTTTATGCCAATGGAAAAGTCGCAAGCATCAAAGAAGGTGTGGAGTTTGCGCGTCAATTGATAGCTGATGGTTCTGCCCTTGCTAAATTGCAACACTTACAAGAGGTTCAAGTATGAGTAAAGCCTTTCTACCGACGATCCTAGAACAAAAAGAAAAAGAAGTGGCGCAACTGGTCATGGAAGACCTCCAGCCTCTTCGTCAGACCTACCGTCTCTATGATTTTCTCAAGAGCCATCAAGAGCACTTGCAGATTATCGCTGAGGTGAAGAAAGCCAGCCCTAGTATGGGGGATATTAACTTGGATGTGGATATTGTCGCTCAAGCCAAGACCTATGAAGAAAACGGGGCAGCCATGATCTCAGTCCTGACGGACCAAGTCTTCTTCAAGGGAGATCTAGACTACCTTTGTGAGATTTCTTCCCAAGTGTCGATTCCAACCTTGGCCAAGGATTTTATCATTGATGAGAAACAAATCGTCCGCTCTCGTAATGCCGGAGCGACGGTCATTCTCTTGATTGTCGCAGCATTGCCAGAAGTCCGGATTAAAGAACTTTACGACTTTGCGACGGGGCTAGGTTTGGAAGTGCTTGTAGAGACCCATAACTTAGCTGAGCTCGAAATCGCCCATCGGATCGGGGCGGAGATTATCGGGGTCAATAACCGGAACCTGGTCACCTTTGAAACGGATCTAAATACCAGTCTTGAATTGTCCACACATTTCAAAGACCAGCCGGTTTATATATCGGAGTCCGCTATTTTTAATGGGTCAGATGCGGCTCTAGTCGCTCCCTACTTTAATGGGATTTTGGTAGGGACTGCCCTCATGACAGCAGGAGATGTAGCAGAAAAGGTCAAGGAGTTACAAATTGACAAAGGTTAAAATATGCGGCCTGTCTACAGCGGAAGCCGTGGAGACGGCTGTCCTAGCAGGAGCAGACTATATCGGCTTTGTATTCGCTAAGAGCAAGCGGCAAGTCAGTCTGGAGCAAGCCCAGGAATTGGCAAAACGGGTGACTGGTAAAACCAAAATTGTCGGAGTCTTTGTCTCACCGAGTCTAGAGGACTTAGAGTTAGCGATTGGTCGGGTTCCCTTAGACATGGTTCAGATTCATGGAACCTTTGATGAAGCGCTGATACCAAAGACTTCAGTTCCCGTCATTCGCGCGATCCAGCTCAGTGCTCAGGAAGCCCAAGTGTCAAGCCAGGCAGATTATCTACTCTTTGATGCTCCAGTAGCTGGGAGTGGGCAAACCTTTGATTGGGACTTGCTGAAAGATCAGAAGATCCGGCAGGACTTCTTTATTGCAGGGGGCTTGACAGTGGACAATGTCCGCCAAGCTCGAGAGACCTTTCAGCCCTATGCCCTGGATGTCTCTTCAGGGGTCGAAACAGACGGACACAAAGATATAGAAAAGATAAAAGCATTTATAGAAGGAGCGAAAGCATGAACTATCAACTACCGGATGAAAAAGGGTTTTATGGAAAATTTGGGGGCCAGTTTGTCCCAGAAACCCTGATGACAGCCGTGATCGAACTGGATAAGGCGTACCGAGAAGCCAAAGCAGATCCAAGCTTTCAAGCGGAATTGGATGACTTGCTCAAGAATTATGTAGGACGGGAGACTCCTCTATACCACGCCAAAAGCCTCTCCAAGCACATCGGAGGAGCACAAATCTACCTGAAACGAGAAGACCTCAACCATACAGGGGCCCACAAGATTAACAATGCCCTTGGTCAGGTCTTGCTGGCTAAACGGATGGGCAAGAAGAAGATCATCGCGGAGACAGGGGCTGGTCAACACGGAGTTGCGACAGCGACGGCAGCAGCACTCTTTGAGATGGAGTGTACCATTTATATGGGAGAAGAAGATGTCAAACGCCAGGCCCTCAATGTCTTTCGGATGGAGCTCTTGGGAGCAAAAGTCCATAGTGTGACAGACGGATCGCGCGTGCTGAAAGATGCGGTCAATGCGGCCCTTCGTGCATGGGTAGCTGGGATTGATGATACTCACTACATCATGGGATCTGCCCTTGGACCAGCTCCTTTCCCAGAGATTGTCCGAGATTTTCAATCTGTGATTGGTAAGGAAGCCAAACGTCAGTTTGCAGCAATCTCAGGTGGAAAACTTCCTGACGCGGTCCTAGCCTGTATCGGTGGGGGCTCCAATGCCATTGGCATGTTCTATCCTTTCGTAGAAGATGAATCAGTAGCCATGTACGGAGCAGAAGCTTCTGGTCTTGGTTTGGATACGGACAAACACGCGGCGACCTTTGCCAAAGGTCGTCCAGGAATTCTTCACGGAGCCTTGATGGAAGTGCTTCAAGATGCCCATGGACAGATCATGGAAGCTTTCTCTATCTCTGCTGGATTGGATTATCCTGGTGTGGGTCCAGAACATTGCTATTTTAATGAAATTGGCCGGGCAAGCTATGATTCCATCACGGATGAAGAAGCCCTCGAAGGATTTAAGTTGCTTTCTCGTTTGGAAGGGATCATTCCAGCATTGGAGTCCAGTCATGCTATCGCTCTAGCGCAAAAAGTCGCAGCAAAAATGACTCCGGACCAACATCTCATCATCTGTCTATCTGGTCGTGGAGACAAGGATGTCATGCAGGTGAAAGAACGGTTTGAAGCAGAAGGGAAGTAGAGATGACCAAAACACTAACTCAGCATTTACAAGCTATTAAAGACAGCAAGCGTGGAATTTTTGTCCCTTACATCATGGCGGGGGATCATGAGAAGGGACTAGATGGGCTTTTTGAGACAATTCAGCTCTTGGAGGAAAGTGGGGCATCGGCTATTGAAGTGGGGATTCCCTGGTCGGACCCTGTAGCGGATGGGCCAGTCATCGAGATGGCTGGGCAACGCAGTTTGGCCAAAGGAGTGACCTTAACCGCTATTGTAAAAAAACTCCAAGAACAAGAGACCAAGATTCCCCTGGTCATCATGACCTATATCAATCCAGTCTACCAATATGGGATTGAAGCCTTTATAAAAGAATTGGCTTCTACCTCCGTCAAAGGCTTGATCATTCCCGACTTGCCAAATGAGCATGCGGATATGATAGCACCTTACTTGGAAGGGAGTGATATTGCCCTTGTTCCCTTGGTCAGTTTGACCACAGGCATCGAACGCCAAAAGGCCTTGATCCAAGAAGCAGAAGGCTTTATCTATGCGGTAGCCATCAATGGGGTTACTGGAAAGATGGGCAACTACCGGGACGACTTGGATCAGCACTTAGCGACCTTGAGAGACTTGGCCACTATTCCAGTTCTGACAGGATTTGGGGTCTCCACCCAAGAAGATATCCAACGCTTTAATCAGGTATCAGATGGTGTCATCGTGGGGTCAAAAATTGTTCGGGACCTTCATGAGGGCAAAACCAGCGATGTTAAGGCTTTTGTAGACTATGGTTCACACTTTAATAAATGCTAAGGATAAGAAAAATTACAAAATTTAATAAATTTTCAGAAAATTACTTCTCTTCTGAAAATCTTTGTGGTATAATCTTAAGACAACCTTAAAAATTTATTAGGAGTAAACAATGAAAAAAAGAAATGTCATTGCTCTTGCAGGAGTAGCTCTTCTTTCAGCAGGTATTCTTGCAGCATGTTCTGGTGGTTCTAAATCATCAAGCTCAAGCTCAAAATCAAGTGAGTCAGGTCAAAAATTCTCTTACGTCTATGAGACAGAACCTGAAAACTTGAACTACATCACATCTGGTAAAGCTGCAACCCACGAAATCACAGGAAACTTGATTGATGGTTTGTTTGAAAACGACAAGTATGGGAATTTGATTCCTTCACTTGCTAAAGATTGGACAGTTTCAGAAGATGGCTTGACTTATACTTACAAACTTCGTGATGATGCCAAATGGTATGATTCAGAAGGGGAAGAGTATGCGGATGTGACAGCAGATGACTTCGTTGCAGGGATCAAGTATGCCGCTGACCACAAGTCTGAAATGCTCTACATCATTCAAAACTCTATCAAGGGCTTGAATGATTATGTTGAAGGTAAGACTTCAGACTTCAAAAATGTAGGCATTAAAGCAGTTGATGATCATACCCTTCAAATCACTTTGAACCAAGCAGAGCCTTTCTGGAATTCTAAGTTGACTCTTGGAATCACTTTCCCAATCAACGAGAAATTCGTTGAATCAAAAGGGGATAAATTTGCCCAAGCAAGTGATACTAGCTCTCTTCTTTACAATGGTCCATACATCTTGAAGAGCTTCACTTCTAAATCATCTATCGAGATGAGCAAGAATGAAAACTACTGGGATAAGGACAATGTTCACATCACAGATGTTAAGCTCGAGTACTATGATGGTCAAGACCAAAGTAAATTGGCGAACTCATTTGAGGACAACGCTCTTAGCCTTGCTAAATTGTTCCCAACTGGACCTGGATTTACAGACCAAGCTAAGAAATTTAAAGATGAAATCATCTACACTCCTCAAGATGCCAGCACCTTCGTTATCGGTGTGAATATCGACCGTCAGTCATACAAGTACACTGCAAAAACAACAGATGAAGAAAAATCATCTACTAAGAAAGCTCTTTTGAACAAAGACTTCCGTCAATCCATCAGCTTTGCCTTTGACCGTGAAGCCTATGCTGCCCAAGCAAATGGGAAAGATGGAGCAAGCAAACTGATCCGTAACTTGTACATCCCACCTACATTCGTTCAAGCTGATGGCAAGACCTTCGGTGAGATGGTTAAATCTGAGTTGGTGACTTATGGAGACGAGTGGAAAGATGCAAATCTTGACGATGGTCAGAATGGTCTTTACAACGAAAAACAAGCCAAAGAAGAGTTTGCCAAAGCGAAATCTGCACTTGAAGCAGATGGCGTGAAATTCCCAATCCACTTGGATATGCCAGTAGACCAAACGACTCAATCTAAGGTTCAACGTGCTCAATCCTTCAAACAATCGGTTGAAAGTACGCTTGGAAAAGAAAATGTCGTTGTCGATATCCATATGGTATCCAAAGAAGACCTCTTGAACGTAACCCTCTTTGCTGCTAAAGCAGAAGACGAAGACTGGGATATCTCAGATAACGTTGGATGGAGCCCTGACTATCAAGACCCATCAACTTACCTTGATATCTTGAAAGCTTCTTCTGGTGAAAACACTCGTACCTTCCTTGGATTTGACCCAAGCGAAAACAATGAGGCAGCTAAGAAAGTTGGCTTGTACGACTTTGAGAAGATGGTAACAGAAGCAGGAGCTGAAACACAAGACCTTAACAAACGTTATGAGAAATATGCTGCAGCTCAAGCTTGGTTGACAGATAGTGCTTTGGTCATCCCAACCACTTCTAAGACTGGTCGTCCATTCTTGACTCGTGTTGTACCATTCTCAGCACCATTTGGCTGGACCGGTGGTAAAGGGAAGGACAACGTTGTCTATAAAGGTATGGAACTTCAAGACAAGGCTGTAACAACCGAAGACTACAACAAAGCTCTTGAAAAATGGAAGAAAGAGCAAGCAGAGTCTAACCAAAAAGCTCAAGAAGAATTAAAAGATCATGTGAAATAAACATCTTTTGATCGAGGCAAATTTGCCTCGATTTTTTTCTTGTTTAGAATTTGCTATAAAAGCGCTTACATAGTATAATAGCTGTATTGATTACAAAATAGTGAGGTCTCTTTTATGAAAAAGAAAACAGTGGTGTCCATGGTGGCTTCAAGCCTGCTACTAGCTCCCTTTGTCTTAAATCAAGTGGTGGCAGCAGATGAGAACCTGCCAGAGCTTGCTCCAACGAAAGAAGTCGTGACTCAGGTGGCTCCTGAGCCTGTAGCATCTGAAGGAGTAGCTTCCCAGAGTCAGGCAGATCCGTCTGCATCCGCTCCAAGTGTGGATCCTAAGAAGGAAGTAGAGACTTCTGAAGCTGCAGGACCGAGTCCAATTGCTCCGGCAGAGACGGAGAAGGCTGACCAGCCAGTTGGACAAGAAAAGACCGTGACGGTAACTGAAAAAACAAACCTCTCACAGGCACCTCAGGGGGCAGGTGTCCCAGCTAGTCCGGCGGCTTCGACGGGAACATCAACTCCAGCAACAGGACAAGCTTTAACCTCGTACACAGGAAGCTTGGCAAATAGTGAGCTCAAGGATAAGGAATTAACGGTTCAAAATGCTGTTGATGAATTGCTTCAGTGGGCTGCGACGGATTCCAAACAGGTCGGTCAATCGGTGCGGATCGGGAACGCTTTGCTAAGAGTCTAGGAATGATCAGTACTCAAGAGGACTTGAACCGCAAGGTCAGTCAAGAAGAGCTGACCAATATGTATAGCATTGCTAAGAAACTCTATGATGCCTATCGCTCTGAAAAGAAAGCTCCTCTCTTTTTAAATGGGCGGGCTCAACCCATCTTCCCTTATACAAGTGGGGAAAAATCAGATGAAAACTATCACTATGAGGATAGCGAAATCGTCCGCTTCCCAGTCTATGTGGAGACCGATTACGATACAGATGCAGATGGCAAGCTGGACCTAGTCAAGGCTATTGTCCAGTTGCCTAAGGCAGTTGCCAGGGGAGACTTTAAGGCGGCGACCATTCTGGAAGCACGTCCTTATGTAGCAGGAACCTTGGATGAGAACTATGTGACCCTTGAAAGCTTGGGCTTGCCGACAGATGGCTCCTATGATATGAAGAAGCTGCGGGAGCAACCAGCTAAACGACAAGCTGTAGGAAACTCATCAACTGTAGATGCGGCTAAGAAGGCTAAGGCTTCGGATTGGTATTACTACAGTCCCTACGAGTATATCTATGACTACGAAAATCTCAACTGGTACGACTATTTCTTGGTCAGAGGCTATGCCTTTATCTCTAGTGCAGGACTTGGTACCAAGGGATCAGAAGGATTTAACACCACAGGGTCTGACCTCGAAATCAATGCCTTTAAGAATATTATCGAGTGGGTCAATGGCAAACGCAAGGCCTACACCGATAAGACCAGCAATGTCGAAATCAAGGCAGACTGGGCTACAGGAAATGTTGCCATGACCGGTCTATCTTGGGCTGGAACCACGACCTTTGGTGTGGCAGGTACAGGAGTCGAAGGTCTAAAGACCATCGTACCAGCTGCTGGGATTGCTTCTTGGTATGATTATTTCAATAGTCAAGGAACAGCCTATGGGAACCCACCATATAGTGATTTATCTTGGTTATCCCTCTATGTCGGGACTCGGATTCTAGATGAAAAAGACTGGGCTGGTATTTGGCAAAATTATGCCAACTATATCAACCAGCTCAACAAGGATCAAAATGCGCACGAACGCAATTACAGCGATGTCTGGAAGGAACGGGATTATACCCTTCATCCTGAAAAATTCAAGACCAGCGCCCTCTTGGTTCACGGCTTGAATGATGACAACGTTAAAACCAAGCATTTTGAACTCATGTACGATGCCCTCAAGAAGGCAGGCCAAGATGTCAAGCTCTATCTCCACCAGGGAGACCACGTCTATCCAGCAGCCATGTCTCGTGGTTATGGTATCCAGGCCAATGGCCAAGATTTCTATGACCTGCTCAATACCTGGTTGACCCATTACCTCTATGGCGTGGACAATCACGTCGAAAACTTGCCAGCGGTTCTAGCTCAAAACAACTATGACCCAAGCAAGTGGACTACTTATGATAACTGGAAGACTTCGCAACGCCTCTTCCTTAATGCCCAGTCGAAACGCTTGGAAGAGACGATTTCAAGCGATTACGCAGGAGCTGGCATAGAGATTGCTAAACGCAACGAAACTGTGAGCCAAGGATCTTCAAAAGCCAACATGACCTTTGTGTCAGAGGTGACAGAAGATACTACTATCAAAGGGCATATCCCTGTACACTTCAAGGCAGCCCTGGCTAAGGGGAAAGGCAAAAACTTCCAGATCAATGCCCTTTTAGTCGACGTTTCGGATGAAGAATTTGATGTGGTTGGCAACGGTGGCGTCAAAGCAGATAAAAAAGCAGATGGCTTCTGGATGGGAAGTAACCTTTCTAATCTCTCTGTAGCAGAGTTTGAGACCATTAAGACCAAATACAAGGTCATTGCCAAAGGATGGATCAACCTGGCCAACCCTGAGTCTGGCTATGATTCAGCCAGCTCAAGAAATAGTATCGAGCCAAAAGTTGGAGAATTCCACGACTATACGGTCCATCTCCAACCAAACCTCTATACAGTTAAAAAGGGCCACAAATTAGCCCTAGTCTTTAACACCTATGATCCATCAGACTTAACTGTTGAAAATCCTTATGAAGTCACCTTCAAGACAGATTCGATCCGTGCGACCATTCCGATTGTAGAAGGGACGCGTTCGCAAGTAGCTACTTATCTTCCTAACGCAGCTGATACAGCATATGCTGCCCTTCCAGAGATTCAAGGAGCCAAATTGGTAGAACCAGCAGTTCATTACATCGAAGAATACCATCTGCCAGTCCTTCCAGATCCTGAAAGATATGGTAAATCAGAGATTCCTGCTAGTACAAATCTTCGTCCTCTCGTCAAAACGGCTGAGAAAGAAACTGCAAAACCAGAATCTCTATCTGTTGCTTATGGACAAACATTTGTCTATGAGACGGGTAAAGCAGTTGTTGCAGCGCAAGAAAAAGCAGGTCAGATTCCTCAAACAGGCACTGAAGAGGAATGGATAGGATTCTATGGGTTAGGTACCCTCCTCTTGTCTAGCCTTCTTTTCTGGAAGAAAAAGAAAGAAGATGTCCAAGGCTGAGGAACGTAGCAAATATTTCTAAAAACTTGAATTTTGGTGTAGAATAGAACTATCAATGAGAGATTAGTGGAAAGCACTGATCAAAGGAGGAACTATGGTACATGTACTAACAGATGCAACATTTGAACAAGAAACTAGCCAAGGCTTGGTCTTGGTGGACTTTTGGGCAACTTGGTGTGGTCCTTGCCGGATGCAGGCACCAATCTTGGAACAGTTGGCAGAAGAGATCCATGAAGATGACTTGAAGATCTTTAAGATGGATGTGGATGAAAATCCAAACACTGCTCGTAACTTCGGCATCATGTCCATCCCAACACTTTTGTTCAAGAAAGATGGCCAAGTGGTGAAACAAGTCGCTGGTGTTCATACCAAAGAACAACTCAAAGCGATTGTTGCAGAATTAAGCTAAGTTAAAAGAAGCCCTTGCTTCTCAGCGAATCAAACTCGTTCATTTCCGATGATGGAAGTGGGCGAGTTTTTTCTTTTTATGAATTTGTTAACAGAATAAGATAAGGAATTGACAGCGCTTTCCTAAGGTGTTAGAATGAACCTGTGGTTTGCCATGAAATATAAGAAAGAGAGTGGGACAGAAATCGGTAATTCGTTAGAATTCGATTTTGTCGTCCCACCTCCGACAGTTGAGTAGGACTGTAAAAGCTGATGAAATCAGCGTAGTAGAGCCCACTCAACCACTGCTTTTTGCTCGACAATCAAAAGACAATTAAAAGGCTAGAACTTTTGTCCCAGCCTCTTCAGTCAATTAAATTTTCTAGTTAGTCTGCTAAAATCCATACGCTGACAGAGCGTTCTGAGACTGGGAAATCAGCCCAGCCGTCTTCTTGGATTTGAACGGGTTCTTGGTAATTTCCTAGGGCATCGTAGTAGGTCTGTCCTGCATATGCTTGGCCGATTTCCATGCGTTTGGCAGATGCAGCCGCATTTGAAATGACGCAGGCGATAGGAGCAGACTCTTCCGTTCCAGAGCGAGTCCAACCAATGCAGTTAGGATCGTCAAAGTAGTCTTTTTGTTCACCGTAGGATAAGTCTTTTCGGATACGAAGGAGTTGATCAAGCTCGGCTTGGAAATCCTGCTGGGCAAAGTCCCCTGAAATCCCGTAATAGTCTCCGTAAAAGATACATGGAAGTCCGGCCTCGCGGAGGAGAATGAGGGCGTAAGCGGCAGGTTTGAACCATTCACTAACGGTGGATTCTAAGGCTTGTCCTCTTTGGGTGTCGTGATTATCGACAAAGGTTACAGCACTTTCTGGATGATTGCTTGCTAGAGTACCATTGAAAATAGTGGTTAAATCAAAGTTTTCCCCTTCTTGGCTAGCTCTAAAGAGATTTTGGTGGAGGGCAACGTCGACTAAGTCGAACTGATAGTCAATGCTAGCTAGGTAGTCATTGTTGCTTTGTTCATCCCCATTCCAAAACTCGCCAAATACATAGAAATCTTCTCCATATTTGTCTGTGATTTGTTGGATGAAGTTCTTCATAAAGAAGGAGTCGATGTGTTTAACCGCATCGAGACGGAAGCCTTCTACCCCAGTTGTTTCAATAAACCATTCAGCCCATTGGTTGAGGTTTTCGACCACTTCTGGGTGTTTGAAGTCGATATCGGCATACATGAGGTAATCGTAGTTGCCGTTTTCGCTGTCGACCAGATCATCCTGAGCCCAGCCTTTGTTGTCCCCTTGGATCTGGTAAATCCCACTCTTATTGCGGGAAGCATCGTAGTCGGTACCGGTGAAGTGGTACCAGTGCCAGTGGAAGTCATTGTAGGCTCCATTTCGACCATCAAAGGTAAATTTGGTCCATCCTTTGATAGTAAAAGGCTCAGTCAAGACGATGGTCCGATCGTTAGGGTCCACTTCGACCACTTCAAACTTTTCAAGGCCATCGGCTGCTGCCTTATGGTTGAGGACCACATCAGCCATAGGCTGGATTCCAGCTTCTTTTAAGGCCTGAATGGCTTGCAAGTAGTCCTCTTTGAATCCATACTTGGTGCGGACAGTCCCTTTTTGGTCAAATTCTCCAAGGTCAAAAAGGTCATAAACGCCGTAGCCGACATCATTGGCAGATGTCGCTTTAAAAGCAGGTGGCATCCAGATTTTACGAATGCCCAAATCTGCCAGGTGAGGAGCATCTGCAGCTAAGCGGGACCAGTGTTGACCATCCGAAGGTAAGTACCATTCAAAATATTGCATTAAGGTTTGATTTTCCATTTTGTTCTCATCTTTCGTGAATAATGCCTTATTTTACCAAAAATGACAGGATAGGGCAAAGGTTTGCACTCTCGAAAACGCTGTCTTTATTGGATTAAGGATAAATGGGCTGGAAACGAGCTCTCGCATGGGAAAAATGGGGATTTTGCCTTCATGAATAGGAACTATTTTTTTCGGTTTTGTTCAAGTTGGCTCAATCTGTCTAAAAAGGGACTATAAGTCGAAGAAGTGTCTCCATCATTTGATTGACAGGAAGGAATGTCTGTAGGATCTTCCTTGCTGTCAGTTAAGTTGTTATCCTGTTTGAATGCTGGTTGAAAGTCCCAGAATTCAGGTCTTATAGACTCATTCTAGGAGAGATATCTATTATTACTAAAAGGAGGCTTCCATTGAGATCCATAGAACATTTCCAAGAACAAATTGCCACCATTTTTCAAGAGGCAATGTCCATACCGAGCTTTACTAATACCGAGACAGAAAGGGAGATAGAAGACTATCTAGACCAACGAATTGGGTCTATTCCATATTTCAAGAGTCACCCCCAGCACTTTGGTCGCTCCCCTCTTCCCAATGACCATCTTCATCGCAGTGTCAATTGGGCCTTGGTCGATAAGGGCAAGAAAAAGACAGTGATCCTTTTTCACCACCACGATACGGTAGATCTAGAAGATTACGGTCCCCTAGCCCCTATAGCTTTGGATTCCGAGGCACTGGTTCAAGCCTTGAAGGGCATTGATTTTCGATCAGAAATGCAGGAGGACCTAGATTCTGGCCAATGGCAATTTGGACGAGGTTCTTGTGACATGAAGGCGGCCTTAGCTCTCCAGTTGGGAGTCCTAGAAGCCTATGCCTCAGATCCAGCTGGGGGCCAGGTTAATTTACTATATCTATCTGTGGGAGATGAGGAGTCTTATTCACGCGGGATGAGAGGAGCCTTGAATCTACTCTGTCAGTTAAAAGATGAGTTTGACTTGGACTATGTGTTAGCAGTGGATTCAGAGCCCTTTGAAGCAGGGAGTGACAAGGAGAAAGTTCTTCATATCGGAACGGTTGGCAAGCTGATGCCAGTCGTTGTCGCCCAAGGAGTTTTGTCTCATATGAAGGAGCCCCTCAAAGGAATCAACGCCCTCTCTCTCCTAATAGCAGTTGCATCAAAATTGGACCTTCACCCAGACTTATCTGATCATGCTCTGGGTGAGCGGTCTCCCCTTCCTTCTTGGTCTTATCTGAGGGATTTGAAGGATCAATATGACGTGTCGACTGTCCTCCATGCTGCCGGCTATTTCAGCGTTCTGCATCTGAAAAAGACCCCTCAAGAATTGTTGCAACGCATCAAAGAGTTGAGCCAGGAAGCGGTTGATCAATTTTATGTCAAATACCTGTCCCTTCAGGACCAAGCAGGGCAAGAACATGTGATCTCTCAGCCAAGAGTCATCAGCTATCAAGAATTGCTGGATCGTTGCCAAAAGAAGGAAGGATTTTTAAGCTTTCAAGAGCAGTGTGAGCAAAGAGCCTATCAAGATTTCTTATCAGGAGTCAGCTATCAGACTATTGCCATCCAGCAGATTCAAAGTTTCTTAGAGTTTTTGAGTGAGAAAAATCCTCTGGTGGTTATTGGCTTTGCTCCACCTTATTACCCTTCTATGAATTGTCGGTCTTTACCGAATACCAGTCTAAAAATTGATAACCTAATAGATGATTATCGCTACTATTTAGCAAGCAGGGGCTTGTCACTGAAGGTGGAAGAGTACTTCATGGGCATTTGCGACACCAGTTATTGTGCCTTGGAGAGAGAGCTAGAAAGCTATCAAGTCGTATTGGATAGTTTAGCTATCCCCTCTCAAGTTTACGAGTTGGATCTTGCAAACATTGCACAGATTCAAGTGCCTGCGGTCAATTTAGGGCCTTGGGGCAAGGAACTCCACCAAAGAGGGGAGCGGGTCTTTACGGAGGACCTCCTAGATACCATTCCTAGTTATCTATTTGGCCTTCTCTACCGCTTTGATGAATTACTTTAATACTTGAGTTTTCCATTGACAAAAGAGGAAAAATGGAATAAAATATTGGCAAAACAAGTAAACCGTTTTCTTTCATCAGGGAAGTGGGATAGAAGAAGGAGAATCTATGATTGAATTTCAAGGAGTCACAAAAGATTACGATGGGCATCTGGCATTAAACCACTTGAATTTGACCATTGAAGATGGGCAAATTGTCGGCTTGATTGGCCATAATGGTGCCGGAAAATCAACGACCATTAAGAGCTTGGTCAGTGTCATCACACCGACGACAGGCAGCATTCTAGTCGATGGGAAGGATCTCTACAGCAATCGATTAGAAATCAAAAAGAAAATTGGTTACGTAGCTGATTCGCCAGATCTTTTTCTACGTTTGACAGCCAATGAATTTTGGGAGTTGGTTGCCACTTCCTATGATATGAGCCAGCAGGAATGTGATGAGCGTTTGGAACATTTGCTCAACCTTTTTGACTTTACAAGTCATCGATATGAGGTCATTGAGTCTTTCTCACATGGGATGCGCCAGAAGGTCTTTGTTATCGGAGCTCTCCTATCTGATCCAGACATCTGGGTTCTAGATGAGCCAATGACTGGTTTGGATCCACAAGCTTCCTACGACCTGAAGCAGATGATGCGGGAGCATGCGGACAAGGGCAATACCGTCATCTTCTCAACCCATGTCCTCGAAGTGGCAGAGCAACTCTGTGATAAGATTGCCATCCTGAAAAAGGGAAACCTCATCTTTTATGGAACCATCGAGGAGCTGAAGGGACAACACCCAGAACAAAGCCTAGAGTCCATCTATCTTGGACTTGCTGGTCGAAGAGAAGAGGTGAGTCCAGATGCGTCTTAAGATGGTTCGTCGCCTAGTGGATGTCAATATCATCTACGCTACTCAGCCTGCCCAATTAGCGAAATTTCGTAAGAAGCAGGAGAAGGATCCGACTAGGAAGGTCAATGTTTCCGCTCAGTCCATTCGGACCTATATTTTTATCGGTCTCCTTTATCTTTTCCTTTTTGGGATTCTCTCGAGTGCCAATGATTTTGTCTCTAGCCCTGGTCCCTTTGTCAATATGATTACGCTCTTTGCGCTCTTAGCCATATCCCAAGGTTTGATGAGTTTTTACAATGTCTTTTACGAGAGCAAGGATTTGCAATTTTATCGTCCCTATGCCTTTTCGGATGCAGAAGTGATTGCAGGAAAGAGCATCTCGGTCATTTTAGTGCTCTTGATGGCCCTGCTTCCAATGATCAGTTACTTCATCATTCTGCCCATCCAAGCAGGGGGAAATATTCTGGTAGGGCTTCTTTTTGGCCTTCTTTGTGCCATGATTCTCCTCTCCATCCTCTTCTTGGGCACCTTGTTCCTATCCCATCTGATTACCAAATCAGCTATCTTTAAGAAGCACACGAGTTTGGTGTCTAACCTCATCATTGGCTTGAGTAGTCTCATTTCCATTGGAGCTTACCTCTATATTAATATGCTCCAATCAGAGCATTCGGTGGCTGGTGATCTGGTTACTCAACCCAGTATTTTTCCTCCGATAGAGGTCTTTCATAGCTTTATCTTGAATCCTTTGGATTCAGGTGCTCTGCTTGGGATCTTGGCTTGGATTCTGCTTCTAGCGGTTCTCATTTGGCTGGTCAAAAGTCAGGTCTTGCCTCATTTTTATGATGCTGCCCTTGAGGTTTCTTCCAGCCATGCGGTTAAGGAGCGGGTGAGTCAGATGAAGGTGGGAGATCAGAAGGCCTTCCATCGCTTTACTGTTTCCTATCATAAACGGCTTCTAAGTGATGGTACCTTGCTGACGCAAGTCATCTTCATGATGGCGATTTTCCCTTATCTTTTCACATTTGGCTTGTTTTTAGGGGCGTCGCGAGCTTCCCTTCAAATTGAGAACTACCTCACACCCCAATATTTACTTCCCTTATCCCTCATCGCTTTCATGATCGGAGTCTTCAACTCTGTGGAAAGCTTGACCAGTATTGGGATCTCTTTGGAACGGGAAAATTTCGCTTATCTTCGTGCCCTTCCGATTGACTTCAAACGCTATTGTTTGAAGAAATTTTGGATTCTCTTTTCGGTTCAGTCTGCTTTGCCGATCGTGCTCTTAGTAGGGGTATCTTGCTACTTTGGGGTCCATCCCCTCTCCCTTCTAGCCATGCTTTTGATTTGGTTTTTGACCAGTTTGAGTTTGAGTGTGATCGCTTTTAGACGTGACTACAAGCTCTTAACGACCAATTGGTCGACTGTAACAGATTTGATGAACCGTAATAGAGGAAATGCTGCCCTGAGAGGCTTATTGATCTTTATCTTTATTATCGTTATGCTGATTCTGATAGGTTTTGCTTTCTATCTATCCGCTGTGGCCTTCACCACCTTGATTGCTAGTGCGATTTATCTTCTCATTGCAGCTATAGGAGCTCTTGCAACTGTTTATATCTATAAACGTACTTTTTATAAATTTAACCAAGAAATTGGTGAATAAAAAAGATTCCCTTTGGTCCTGACCGAAGGGAATCTGTATTTTAAAATACTGGAATGAGTTCTAGCCTTTCAGATTGAAGACAAAGTCATATTAAAAACTTTCCTTAGGTGAGTACGGACGTCAGCGAACTTCTTCGAAGTTCCAAGACTAATTATTGAGCCTAAGGTCTCAATAATTCCGAGTGCCTGAAACGTTATTGTTTCAGGCACTTTTCTCACAGCGGAAAGTTTTGGTATTTTTTTGAATCGATTTAAAAATTGGAACTCATTTCTATTTCTGTAGAATCGCTTAACTTATTTTACTTTAAAATAGTTTGTCTACATTATAAAAGACTGGAATGAGTTCCAGTCTTTTATAATTTGTTGTTACATTTCATAGCCGATCAAGAGCCCACCTTCTTCAGCGTAGAAGCTGCAGAGGCCAGAGGTCGGAAGAACTTCAATATCCGCATTGGCGAATTTTTCATGGACCAAGGCAGAGAGTTGTTCTACGAATTTCTCGTTGCGACGGTGAGCAATGGTGATATGCCCTCCTTTGTAGCCGGCTTTAAGCATTTCTTCAAAAGTAGTGGTAATAGCTTTCTTTTGGCCACGGGCTTTATGGAGGAGCTCAAGGGTTCCAGTATCGCTTGCTTGGCCGACCATACGGATGTTTAAGAGGCCGACAACTGTTCCGATAATTTTATTGAGTCGGCCATTTTTGACTAAATTATCGACTTTAGCAAGGACAAAGATTAGTTTGGTTTTTTCTTGGTATTTGGTGATGACTTCGACCACTTGATCAAAGTCAAGGTCTTGAGCGATGAGTTGGTGAAGTTTACGAACGAGTAGATCCACTTCACCACCAGCTGATAAGCTATCAATCACGTGAATGTTGGTAGTCGGATGATCTTCTTGATAAAGCTTTTTAGCGACTTGAGCACTATTGTGGCTACCAGACAAAGTACCAGTGATGGTAACAACGATAATATTGTCAGCTCCCTCAAAGGCTCTCATATAGTCATCAGGACTAGGACAAGCTGATTTGGAAGCAGTAGTCGTTGCATACATATCTTCCATCATTTTATCTGTATCCAGATTAGCGTCGTCTGTATAAATGGTCTCACCAATCTGAATGGTAAGGGGCACTGAAACAAAGCTAGTATCTGGTGCAGCACTTTCGTAAGTACGATAATCACAGCCAGAATCTGCAATAATTTTCCATGTCATTTTTATTACCTCAAAATGTAAATAATTGTTCATTGACAAGTGGTTAGTCTTTTTTTACAATTATATCATGAAGTTGCATTCTCTGAAAGCAGATACATTCAGATGATACAGATAGAAAGTAAGTGTTATGGCAGAAAGAAAGATATCCGAAAAATCCTTAGAAAATTTGAAACGATCTAACCAAGAAAGCAATGCCATCACACGGGAGTCCTTGGAGATTTCCTTGCTTCAGTTGTTGGATAAAAAGGACTTGAAAAAGATTACCATTTCAGAATTGGTGGAGAGAGCAGGAGTTTCTCGCGCAGCCTTTTACCGAAATTATGAGTCGAAAGAAGAATTGCTGGAATCCATCTTCCAATCAACTGTTTCGAAAATTACCAAGTCTTTAGAGGGGTATAATTTTAAGACCGATTTGTACCAGATTTGGGTTTATCTCTTTAAAGAGGCCAAGAAGGAAGCGCGCATTATCAGCTTAGCCGTTGATTATAATTTTGAGAAATTGCTTACCAAGGCTGTTTATGAGTTTCTGGAAAAGAGAAGTAAAAGTCAAAAATCCTCACAAGGACCGGCTAGTTATTTGAATTCCTTCCTCAGTTCAGCCATTGTCTCTGTCCTAGCCAAATGGATCAAGGATGGCATGAAGGTGCCGGCGGAGAAGATGGCTTCTTTAGGACTTCCCTTGTTTCCTCAAAAGAAAAGAAAATAAGAAAAATGATCTACTAGATCGAATATTTACTTCGATTCCAGTAGATCATTTTTGATGTTATTGAGGAAACGGTCTAGTTCCTTTTGGTTTTTGAGAGTGATGAATTTATCGGGATAGGTGGAACGGATATTTCGATACCTTTCTTTGGCATTCTTAGTTCGACCGTCCCAGAGAATCCAACGGATGAATTCCCAGTCAAAGCGTTCTGGGCAGCCTGCTGCCATACTCTCACGGACTCGGCCTTTATAGCGACGGTATCTTTTCCATCCTCTATAGAGGCAGTTCCAACGGGAGAAATTCAGGAAGATAATCTGGTCGGCTTGCTCCATTCTCTCCTCATAGCAGCACCAAGAGTAATTGCCATCAATGACCCAGTCTCTATGATTACTGAGAAACTGTTTCATTTCTTCCTCCATCCAATCCCGGTCACTGTCTATCCAACCCGGTTGAAATTGAAGGGTATCCATGTGGAGTTTGGGAATGGAGTAGTAGCGGGCTAAGGTTTCAGCCAAAGTTGACTTGCCAGAACCTGAATAGCCGATAATCGAAATTTTCATCGTATCCCCTCATATCGAAGCAACAAAAAAAGCTCCGGAGAGCTCATTTTGTATGCAATTCTTGATTAACCAAGTTTCGCTGCAAGACGTGCTTTATCACGGCTAGCTTTGTTTTTGTGGATCAAACCTTTAGTTTCTGCTTTATCGATAGCTGAGCTAGCAGCGCGGTAAAGTTCTTCAGATGGGTTTGCTTCAAAAGCTTTGATTGCAGTACGCATAGCTGATTTTTGAGCTGAGTTTTTTTCGTTGTGTTTAACGTTCAATTCAGCGCGTTTGATAGCTGATTTAATGTTTGCCAATTTTTTCACCTCCAATGATATTCTAACTCTCTTATTATATCTGAAAACTTTTCTTTTGACAAGCCCAAACTAATTTTTCTTCGAATCGCCATCTTTTGGGGGTCGTTTTGTTACAATCTCTTTACCTCTTGAGATAGATTTCATCGATTTCATGGTTGGCAGCTTTGTGCAGAATCAGTTCGGCTCGGTTTCGAGTGGGTTCGATATAGTCTTTTAGATTTAAGAGATTGATCGACTCCCATACCTGATGAGCGAAGGCTAGGACTTCAGCTTCTGGTTGCTGGGTAAAGCGGTGGTAGTAGTTGCTTGGGTCATCCTTTGCACGGTCCAACAACTTTTTAAAGCGATCAATATACCAAGACTCAATGTTGGCAACCTCAGCATCCACATAGATGGAAAAGTCAAAGAAGTCCGTCATATAGAGACGATCATTTTGAGGATTCTGAAAAACATTGATCCCTTCTACGATAATGAAGTCTGCAGCTTGGATGGTTTGCTTCTGGTCAGGGACGATATCATAAATCTCGTGAGAATAAACGGGAATCTGGTAACTCTGACCATTTTTAAGCTGATTCAAGAAATCTAAGAGAAGTTCCATATCATAACTTTCAGGGAAGCCCTTGCGATTGAGAATGTTTTGTTCAATCAGGGTCGCATTGGGATATAAGAAGCCATCTGTCGTCACTAGCTCCACTGTAGAACCGGAAAAGGTTCGAGAAAGAAGGATTTGAAGGAGGCGACTAGTCGTTGATTTGCCGACAGCCACAGACCCTGAAATTCCAATCATAAAAGGCTGTTTTTTGCTTTCCTGTTGGAGAAAGATGCCTTTAGAGAAAGCTAAGTCTTCTTTCGCTTTTTTGTAGATTTGAATTAAGTGTGTCAGGGGTAAATAAATGTCTGTTACATCTTGTAAACTAATGAGGTCATTAAAACTCTTGATTGAATTCAATTCCTCTTCAGATAGAGGAGGAGTTGATTTCCGGTGGAGATTTTGCCAAGTTTGTCGATTGATCTTTTCGAAGTGTAGAAATTCTTTATCCATTTCAAGCTTTTCCTCCATAGTGACCTTTAGTATATCAGTTTTAAGATCTTCTGTAAACGATTTAAAAATAGGTTAAATTATGCTATAATGCTAGTATGAGTAAAATGTACTATGATGAACATCCAGATGCTCAACATGATATCCATGAGTTACATGTGGTCCTTCTAGGAGAGCGGATGAAATTTTTGACGGATGCCGGTGTTTTTAGTAAGAAAATGATCGATTTTGGCAGCCAGGTCCTCTTGTCTTGTCTGTCTTTTCAGCAAGGAGAGATGGTTTTGGACGTCGGTTGCGGGTATGGTCCTCTTGGTCTCTCTTTGGTTAAAGCGCAAGGGGTTCATGCTACTATGGTAGACGTTAATACACGTGCCCTTGATCTAGCTCAGAAAAATGCGGCTTTAAATAAAGTCGAAGCTAAGATCTTCCAATCCAATGTCTATGATGAGGTTGAGGGGTGTTTTGACCATATTATCAGTAACCCTCCCATTCGGGCTGGGAAAAAGGTAGTTCATGAAGTACTTTCTGGAAGCTTTGACCATTTGAATCCTGGTGGAGACCTAACCATTGTCATTCAGAAAAAACAAGGTGCTCCCAGTGCGAAAGCAAAAATGGAAGAAGTCTTTGGAAACTGTGAAATCCTCAAAAAAGACAAAGGTTATTATATTTTAAGGAGTGAGAAAGTTACATGAGAGCTGTAGATATCATTCAGAAAAAACGTGATGGCATTGAGTTGAGTAAAGAAGAAATTCACTGGCTGATTGAGGGCTATGTAGCGGGAACAGTACCGGACTATCAAATGGCTGCCTTTGCCATGGCGGTTTATTTCAAGGGAATGACGACTCGAGAAATATCAGATTTGACCATGAAGATGGTGGAAACAGGGGAGCAATTCGACCTCTCTGCTATTAAAGGCATCAAGGTGGACAAACACTCAACAGGTGGTGTAGGGGACAAAGTAACGATTGTACTGGCCCCTCTAGTAGCCAGCTTTGGAGTTCCAGTAGCCAAGATGAGTGGTCGTGGTCTTGGACATACAGGGGGGACCATTGATAAATTGGAATCGATTAAAGGATTCCAAATTGAGCGGACCCAAGAAGAGTTCATCAAACAAGTACAAGACATTGGTCTTTCTGTTATCGGCCAATCTGATCAATTGGTCATGGCGGATAAGCTTCTCTATGCACTTCGAGATGTGACGGCAACAGTTGACACGATTCCCTTAATTGCCAGTTCCGTCATGAGTAAGAAGATTGCGGCTGGAGCAGATGCTATCCTTCTCGATGTTACCGTTGGAGAAGGGGCCTTTATGAAGACCATCGAAGAGGCGCGTGAATTGGCCCGCACTATGGTGGACCTTGGAAATGCTGTCGGGCGCAAGACCATTGCTGTCTTGACGGATATGAGCCAACCTTTGGGAACCAGCATTGGGAACCGTTTGGAAATTCATGAAGCCTTAGATATTCTTCAAGGCAAAGGCAGAGAAGATGTCACCCACTTTATTTGTGAATTGGCTCAAATTATGTTGGAGCTTGGCGGAGTGACGGCTAGCTTGGAAGAAGTCAAGCAACATTTGACAGCCGGCAAAGCTCTGAAGAAATTTGAAGAAATGGTCCTCGCTCAAGGTGGCGATTTAGAAGATCTCTACCGTCCAGTTCAGGTAAAAAAACAGGTGCCTGTCTATGCAGAAGAGGATGGCTATATTGCAGCCTTGCCTGCCATGGAACACGGACTCTTCGCTATGCGTCTGGGGGCTGGCAGAGCAGTAAAATCAGATGATTTAGACTATGAAACAGGAATTGTTTTTGCTAAGAAAGTCGGTGATCCTGTTCAAAAAGGGGAGCTTGTTGCAACTATTTATACAAATCTAGAAATTTGTCAAAAAAACATTGCAGAATTCCAAAAAAATGTTAAAATACTAGACGAGGTTGTAAGCGTTTCAGAGATTATTGAAATCGTTTCGTAATTCGTTTGGGGGGAGATTTATTAATGAAATTAAACAAATATATTGACCACACATTATTAAAACCTGATGCACAACAAGAACAAATCGAGGCTTTGATCGAAGAAGCGAAAGAATATGATTTTGCGAGTGTTTGTGTCCAACCGACCTGGGTTAACTTCGCTGCAGAAGGACTTCGGGATTCAGATGTAAAAGTGTGTACGGTGATTGGTTTTCCTCTTGGCGCGAACACACCAGTTGTTAAAGCATTTGAAACTCAAAATGCCATCCAAAATGGAGCCGATGAGATTGACATGGTCATCAATATCGGTGCCTTGAAATCAAAAAATCTGACATTAGTAGAAGAAGATATTCAGGCCGTTGTGGATGCTAGTGGCGATCGCTTGGTAAAAGTGATTATCGAAACTTGCTTATTAACTGAAACTGAAAAAGTAGTGGCTTGTCAGATTGCCAAATTGGCAGGAGCAGATTTTGTGAAAACTTCGACTGGCTTCTCTACTGGTGGAGCAACTGTTGAGGATGTAGCTCTCATGCGCGAGGTTGTTGGACCGGATATGGGAGTGAAAGCATCTGGTGGCACTCGTAGCTATGAGGATGCTCAAGCCATGATCCAAGCGGGTGCTAACCGAATCGGTACTTCCTCTGGAGTAGCCATCATGAAGGGAGAAGTAGCCCATGGCGACTACTGAGTTGATTGACCTAGCTGTAAAAACAAGCGAGAATGCTTACGTGCCTTATTCTCGTTTTCCAATTGGTGCTGTCTTAGTTACAGCAGAGGGGAAGATTTATACAGGCGTCAATGTTGAAAATGCGAGCTTCGGCTTGACCAATTGTGGTGAGCGAACAGCTATCTTCAAGGCTGTTTCAGAAGGTGAGCGTTCATTTAAGGAATTAATTATTTATGGTCAGACGGAAAAACCAGTTTCACCCTGTGGTGCTTGTCGCCAGGTGATGGCTGAATTTTTCGAGCCAGACCTACCGGTTACTCTGGTAGCCAAAGATAAATCGACGGTCGTGATGACGGTCAAGGAATTGCTTCCATATTCCTTTACAGATCTTACCTAGTAACTTCTGTAAAGGCGGTCTATTGACCCTTTCATTAATCCGCAACTTAGTTGCATATCTTATTTAGGAGGTTCAGAAATGAACAAGAAACAATGGTTAGGCCTAGGTCTAGTAACTGTCGCTGCAATCGGACTTGCTGCATGTGGAAATCGTGCGTCTCGCAAAGATTCTTCAGATGCAAAAACTGATTTGAAAGCTGCTATCGTTACTGACACAGGTGGTGTTGATGACAAATCATTTAACCAATCTGCATGGGAAGGTCTACAAGCTTGGGGTAAAGAAAACGGTCTTTCTAAAGATAACGGATTCACTTATTTCCAATCTACAAGTGAAGCAGATTTTGCGAATAACTTTAGCCAAGCTGCTACAAACGGCTACAAATTAGTTTACGGTGTTGGTTACAAACTTGCTCCAGCTGTTACAGCAGCTGCAGATGAAAATGCTGATATCAACTATGTTATCATTGACTCTGTTGTTGGTGATAAGAAGAACGTAGCATCTGCTGTTTTTGCAGATAATGAAGCTGCTTATCTTGCAGGGGTTGCTGCTGCCAAAACTACGAAAACAAACAAAGTTGGTTTCATCGGTGGAGCACGTGGTGAAGTTATCACTCGTTTTGAAAAAGGATTTGAAGCAGGCGTGAAGTCTGTAAACAAAGACATTTCAGTTGATGTACAATATGCTGAAGACTTCAACAACCCTGAAAAAGGTAGAACAATTGCAGCAACACAATACGCTGCAGGAGCTGACGTTATTTACCAAGCTGCTGGTGGTACAGGAGCTGGTGTCTTCAAGGAAGCAAAAGACTTGAACGAGAAGAAAAACGAAGACGAAAAAGTTTGGGTTATTGGTGTAGACCGTGACCAAGTTGATGAAGGTAAATACACTTCAAAAGATGGTAAAGAATCTAACTTCGTATTGGCTTCTACTTTGAAACAAGTTGGTAAAACTGTTCAAGAAATCGCAACTCAAACTGCTGACGGTAAATTCCCAGGTGGAAAAGTAATTACATTTGGTTTGAAAGATGCTGGTGTTGATTTGACAACTTCTAATCTTTCAGAAGATGCTAAAAAAGCAGTAGAAGATGCTAAAAAACAAATTATTGATGGTAGTGTAAAAGCACCTGAGAAATAAAACCTTCCAGAAGCGATCCATCCTTCTTGGGTCGCTTTTTTATGAGGTGTTGAGACATTTTGTCTCAATAGAACTTACTAACTCGTTTAGCAGGTCCTACTGAAATAAAATATAGTTTTCTAGAAAGGAATATTCGAATGGCACACGAAAACGTCATTGAGATGCGTGAAATTACCAAAATCTTTGGTGAATTTGTCGCAAACGACAAAATCAACCTCGAATTGCGTAAAGGTGAAATTCATGCACTTCTTGGTGAAAATGGAGCTGGGAAATCAACCCTGATGAATATGTTGGCTGGTCTTTTGGAGCCAACGAGCGGAGAAATTGTGGTCAATGGGAAATCTGAAAAACTAGATTCCCCTTCAAAGGCTGCTTCTCTAGGGATCGGGATGGTTCACCAGCACTTCATGTTGGTAGAGGCTTTCACTGTTGCAGAAAATATCATTCTTGGTAGCGAAGTAACGAACAAGGGTGTATTAGATTTGAAAAAAGCTAATGCAGATATTCTAGAGTTATCTGAACGCTACGGCTTGGCTGTGGATCCTACAGCAAAAGTTGAAGATATTTCTGTTGGGGCTCAACAACGTGTAGAAATCTTGAAGACACTCTATCGCGGAGCTGATATTCTGATTTTCGACGAGCCTACAGCAGTGCTAACTCCTGCTGAAATTTTGGAGTTAATGGATATTATGAAAACCCTCGTTAAAGAAGGCAAATCCATTATCCTCATCACTCACAAACTGGACGAAATTCGTGCCGTCGCAGACCGTGTCACAGTTATTCGTCGTGGGAAATCCATTCAAACAGTTGGCATCGAAGGTGCTACCAATAAAGACTTGGCGGAAATGATGGTTGGGCGCTCAGTGTCTTTCGTAACAGAAAAGGAAGAAGCGCAACCTAAAGAAGTGGTTCTGCAAATTTCTGACTTGGTCGTGAATGAAAACCGTGGTGTTCCTGCGGTCAAAGAACTATCTCTTGATGTTCGTGCAGGCGAAATTGTCGGAATTGCAGGGATTGACGGAAATGGTCAGAGTGAATTGATCCAGGCTATTACCGGACTTCGCAAAGTCAAATCAGGCAGTATCAAAATTAAGGGACAAGAAGTTGTTGGCCTTTCCCCACGTAAGATTACTGAAATGAATGTCAGCCACGTGCCTGAAGATCGTCATCGCGATGGTCTTGTGCTTGAAATGATGCTTTCTGAAAACATCGCACTTCAAACTTACTACAAAGAACCTCTTAGCAAGAATGGTGTGTTGAATTACAATCAAATTAATTCCTATGCTCGCAAGTTGATGGAAGAATTTGATGTTCGTGCAGCCAATGAGATTGTTCCAGCAAGTGCTCTATCAGGAGGAAATCAACAAAAAGCCATCATTGCTCGTGAAGTTGATCGGAATCCAGATTTGTTAATCGTTAGCCAACCGACACGTGGATTGGACGTTGGTGCGATCGAGTACATCCATAAACGTTTGATTGGTGAACGTGATAAAGGAAAAGCCGTCCTCGTTGTCAGCTTCGAATTAGATGAAATTCTAAATCTATCAGACCGGATTGCTGTTATTCATGATGGAAAAATCCAAGGTATTGTGAAGCCGTCTGAGACCAACAAACAAGAGCTTGGTATTCTAATGGCTGGTGGAGAAATCAAGGAGGCTTCAAATGAATAAAAATACAAGACAAATTGCTATTCCTTTTATTTCTGTAATCCTAGGAATCATCCTCGGAGCCATTATTATGTGGATCTTTGGTTATGATGCTCTTTGGGGTTATGAAGAACTCTTCAAGACAGCTTTTGGTTCCATAAAAAATGTGGGTGAAATTTTCCGTACTATGGGGCCACTGATATTGATTGCTCTCGGATTTGCGATAGCCAGTCGAGCTGGATTTTTTAATGTCGGCTTACCTGGACAAGCTTTGGCAGGTTGGATTGCGGCTGTATGGTTCGCTCTATCCTTCCCAGATATTCCTCGCGTTCTAATGATTCCTTTGACCGTCCTTGTGGCTGCAATTGCCGGTGGTCTCATTGGATTGATTCCAGGACTCCTACGAGCATTTTTGGGAACGAGTGAAGTGATCGTTACCATTATGATGAACTACATCGTACTGTTTGCTGGAAATGAAATCATCCGGAACTTCCCTAAAAAGTTCATGGTCGATTCTGAATCTAGTATCACAGTAGGAGCAAATGCAAGTTACCGCCTAGGGTTCTTGACAGAATTGACTAAGTCACGGATGAATATCGGGATCTTCATTGCTTTGATTGCCGTTGCAGTGATTTGGTTCATTATCAAGAAAACAACACTTGGATTTGAAATTTGTTCTGTTGGTCTTAACCCCAATGCTTCAGACTATGCAGGGATGTCAGCTAAACGGACCATCATCCTTTCCATGGTGATTTCAGGTGCCCTCTGTGGGATCGGTGGAGCAGTAGAAGGAATTGGTACCTTCCAGAACGTTTATGTTCAAGCTGGTTCCTTGGCTGTTGGATTTAATGGGATGGCAGTTGCTCTCCTTGCTAGCAATTCTCCTATTGGAATTGTCTTTGCGGCCTTCTTGCTTGGAACCTTGCAAACAGGTGCGCCAGGTATGACCACAGCGACTATTCCACCAGAACTTGTCAATATTGTGACAGCTTCGATTATCTTCTTTGTAAGTGCTCATTACATTATTGAAAAATACATCAAGCCTAAGAAACAAATGAAAGGAGCAGAGTAAGAATGAATACTGTTGCTATACTAACGATTCTTGTATCGAATATGCTGGTCTATGCTGCTCCCCTCATTTTCACTAGTATCGGAGGAGCCTACTCCGAACATGCTGGTGTCGTTAATGTCGGTTTGGAAGGTATCATGGTTATGGGAGCTTTCACAGGGGTTGTGTTTAACTTGACTTTTGCTAGCTCTCTTGGTGGCATGACAATCTGGTTGTCTCTCCTTGCAGGTGGTTTGGTTGGTCTTATTTTCTCTGCCATCCATGCGGTAGCGACTATTAACTTCCGTGCTGACCATGTGGTGAGTGGTACGGTGTTGAACTTGTTGGCTCCTGCCTTAGCCGTCTTCTTGGTAAAAGCTATCTACGGAAAAGGCCAAACCAACAACATCGATTTGTCATTTGGTAAATTTGATTTTCCTTTCTTGTCTGATATCCCTGTCATTGGTGATATCTTCTTCAAGAATACAAGTTTAATGGGATATGTCGCGATTGGATTTTCATTTGTAGCATGGTTTATCATGTTTAAAACGAAATTTGGTCTTCGCCTTCGCTCAGTCGGTGAACATCCACAAGCTGCGGATACCCTAGGGATTAATGTTTACCTCATGCGTTACTACGGTGTGCTCATCTCTGGATTTTTAGGAGGAGTTGGGGGTGCCTTGTATGCGCAATCTGCTTCTGTCAATTTCTCTGCCACTACCATTGTGGGACCTGGATTTATCGCCCTAGCGGCTATGATCTTTGGTAAATGGAGCCCAATCGGTGCCATGCTATCAAGTCTATTCTTTGGTCTTTCACAAGCCTTGGCGGTCGTATCTACGCAGATTCCTTTCCTTGCCCATATTCCTGGAGTATACCTCCGTATTGCTCCGTATGTGTTGACTATCATCGTACTAGCAGCCTTCTTTGGTAAGTCGGTTGCACCAAAAGCAGATGGTGTGAACTACATCAAATCCAAATAAAAGCCTCCATTATGGAGAAAGAAAGCACGAGTCATTCGGACTCGTGCTTTTTGTATGTTTATGGATTAGGTTGCATTTCGGCAAGTAGGTTTTCTGCTGTTGTAGTTGGTAAGATCCGCAGGCGTTTTAGTGAGTAGAGGCCATCGTCTAGACTAGCTAGTCCATTGTTGGTCGTTAAGCCCATTTTGTAACCATTGTTTTCTGCTAGTTCCATGGTGACATCAGAGTAGCGGCCGGCAGGGTAAACAATGGTAGTAGTAGTTTGATGGAGTTTCTTGTCTAGTACTTGTTTGGAAGTTGCCAATTCAGATTCCTGACGAGAGCTATCTGATTTGGCCAAGTCTGGGTGAGATACCGTATGACTCTCAAACGTCATACCTTGCGCTTTCATTTCTTTGATCTGATCGAAGGTTAAAACACTAGGTCTTTCTTCGTCAGAAAAGGAAGTAATGATATTGTTGGTTGCGGTCATTTGGTATTTTTTTAGGAGAGGATAGACTATGGTATAAAAGTCAGCGATTCCATCATCAAAGGTCAACCAAACGACTTTGCCACCTTCCGGCAGTTCGTTTTTTGTGAGTGCCCGATAAGCTTCTTCAGGAGTTAAAGTGTAGTAACCGGCCTCTTTTAAGGCTTTGAGATGACTCTCGAAAGTTTCTGGTGCTACAATAAGGTTGGCATTGGCTTCTTCTGAAGGGGCCATCGTGTGAACGGCGTGGTACATGAGGATCGGTATTTTTACAGGTTGATCTTGTTTTACCCATTTAGTGGTAGCTCCTGGCTGTTTCATCGTCTGACTTGTATTTGTTTCCTGCTTGTCAGCAACAGGAGTGCTAGCCCCCCGTTTTAATAAGAGAAAACCTAAAAAGAATATGCAGGTTAGCAGAAAAGCATTTAAAATAAGTAATAATCGTATTTTCTTTGGGACGCGTCTTTTTCGGTGATTCATAGAGACCCCTTTCTTATTTCTTATCATTATATCACAGGGATAGGAAATCATTTAAAGACAAAGTTACAATTGGGGAAAAATTTCAGGGAATCTCGCCGGCTTTTGTAGGAATGAGTTGCTAGTTGCTTTTAAGAGGAGGTCTAAATCCCAAAAGGTAAAGTTCTTGTAGAGGATGAAGGCCAAAGAACTAGTCAGAAGGGCCTAGTTTTTGATATAATGGAATATATTAGATTTTTAAGGAGACCAACATGTCTGTAAAAATTGCCTTACTAGGATTTGGTACTGTTGCCAGTGGCGTACCATTTTTATTAAAAGAAAACCATGAAAAAATCAGCCAGGCTGCTCAGGATGACATTGAGATCGCTAAGGTCCTTGTTCGTGATGATGCGGAAAAGCAAAGCTTGCAAGCGGCTGGCCATGACTACAACTTTGTGACCAATGTCGATGAGATCATTGAAGACAAAGAGATTGCCATCGTAGTTGAATTGATGGGCCGGATTGAGCCAGCGAAGACCTTTATCACCCGTGCTCTGGAAGCAGGTAAGCATGTGGTCTCTGCGAACAAAGACCTTCTAGCTGTTCATGGAAGTGAATTGCTAGAGATTGCTCAAAAACACCAAGTAGCTCTTTATTATGAAGCGGCTGTAGCGGGTGGGATCCCAATCCTTCGAACCTTGGTGAATTCCTTGGCTTCTGACAAGGTGACCAAAGTACTCGGTGTGGTCAATGGAACATCCAACTTCATGATGACCAAAATGGTCGAAGAAGGCTGGACTTATGAAGATGCTTTAGCAGAAGCGCAACGCCTTGGTTACGCTGAAAGTGACCCAACCAATGACGTCGAAGGGATCGATGCCGCCTACAAGATGGTGATCTTGAGCCAATTCGCCTTTGGGATGAACATCCAATTTGACCAAGTGGGGCACAAAGGGATCAGCCAGATCACTCCTCAAGATGTCTCAGTCGCTCAAAGCCTTGGCTATGTGATTAAGCTTGTCGGATCCATTGTAGAAACAGAGTCAGGGATTGCAGCAGAAGTGACACCAACCTTCCTTCCAAAACAACATCCACTTGCTGGTGTGAACGATGTCATGAATGCGGTCTATGTGGAATCGATCGGGATTGGTGAGTCTATGTACTACGGACCAGGTGCAGGCCAAAAACCAACTGCGACTAGTGTCGTAGCCGACATCGTTCGCATTGTCCGTCGTCTGAAAGAAGGAACGATCGGTAAAGCCTTCAATGAATACAGCCGCCCTCTTCAATTGGCTAAACCAGAAGATGTGAAGAACAATTATTACTTCTCAATCAAGGCACCAGATGCGACTGGTCAAATCTTGCGTCTCGCGGAGATCTTTAATGCAGAAGGAGCTTCCTTCAAACAAATCCTTCAAGAAGACACAGATGGTCAATTTGCAAGTGTGGTCATCATTACCCACCAAGTCAACCAAACCCAATTAAAGAACTTGGTTGAAAAACTGGATTCAGAGCCGAATTTCGAACTCTTGAATACCTTTAAGGTCTTGGGAGAATAAGCATGAAGATTATTGTTCCAGCAACCAGTGCCAATGTAGGGCCCGGATTTGATTCTGTTGGTATCGCTGTTTCTAAGTATTTGACCATTGATGTGCTAGAAGCGCAAGAAAACTGGTGGATTGAACACGATTTGGGTGAGGAGATTCCAAGCGACGAAGAGAATCTCTTGCTTCAAACTGCTCTCCAAGTCGCAGCCGATTTGCCTCCTCATCGTCTCAAGATGACCAGTGAAGTGCCTTTGGCGCGTGGACTTGGTTCCTCTAGCTCTGTTATCGTAGCGGGGATTGAGTTGGCCAATCAACTGGGCAAGCTAGCTCTAAGTGATGAAGATAAACTAGAAATTGCTACAAAAATCGAAGGGCATCCTGATAACGTAGCCCCAGCTATTTTTGGAAATCTGGTCGTAGCGAGCTATGTGGATCAGCAGACCAATCATTTGGTCCTTCCATTCCCTGAGTGTGCTTTGGTAGCCTTTGTTCCCAATTACGAACTCAAGACCAGCGATAGTCGAAATGTCCTTCCAAGTGAGTGGACTTATAAGGAAGCTGTGGCAGCTAGTTCAATTGCAAACGTGGCCATTGCTGCCCTTGCTAAGGGAGACTTGAGAGTTGCAGGAAAAGCTATCGAAGCAGATCGCTTCCATGAACGCTACCGCCAACAGTTGGTTGCAGAGTTCCCTCAGGTTAAAGAAGTTGCACATCAACACGATGCTTATGCCACTTACCTTTCTGGTGCAGGTCCAACTATTATGACCTTGCTTCCAGTTGAATATGCAGAAACCTTTGCCAAAGACTTGGAGTCTAAGTGCTTAAATGGTCAGGTCTTCTCACTAAAGATTGACACAACTGGTGTAAAAGTAGAGGCCAGTGAATCTTGATTCAATAAAAAATGATTAGATAGGCTAAATTAGTCTATCTAATTTTATTTATCTATGATAAAATAGTTCTATAAATCATTTGTCTATCAAATTATTTTAGGATAATAAACAATTATTCGAAAGATAGATAGAATTGTAAAGGAGATTGTAATTCTAATGAAAGACTTTGAACGTCATCAACTTGCTACGGAACTTGGATTCCAGTATGATCCGGAAACCTCATCTATTTATGGAGAAAACTCTGGCTATTTCTTCTTAATGAAAGAAACCGACACAAAAAATGTTTTTACCATTGCTCTTTCTGTCTCACGTGATGATGCAGAGGAAGCAGCAGCTCAATTGCATCAAATGGTCAAAGAATCTTCTGTTCTAAAGAGCATTAGCCTCAACCAATATGTCACAACTTTCACTGTAAAAGCTGGGATGACCAAAGCAAAAACGATTGAAAACATTCACCAAGCCTTAACAGAAATCCTGGAATTTTTACAAACCAATGGCTTCTACACTGTTTGTGGCTACTCTGGTGAAAAAGGACCGGTTGGTCTCTACCAAATTGGAGATTCCCTTTTCTTGATGAATGAAGAAAACTATCAAATTGTGAGTTCCCAATTAAAAATTGAAACAGATTCATATAATAGTCAGAAAGAAAATGTCCTTCTTGGAACAGTCGGTGCCTTTATTGGTGCCATTATTGGAGGGGCTGTTACTCTTTTTATTGCCCGTCTCGGCTACGTAGCTTTTTATGCTGGTTTTATCCTTGGGATCTGTGTTGTCAAAGGCTATGAGATCTTAGGGAAGAAATTTAGCAAACTTGGTGCAGTTATTTCTAGTATCCTCTTGTTGGTGACTATTGTTCTCGTTCACCAATTCGACTATGCCTTAGAAGCAGTTAAACAGCTTGGACTCGACTTTAGTGATGGATTTGATTTGATCAATTCCCTTGTTCTAAATGGTGAAGCACCTGAAAAATACTTCTTTAACTTCTTTATGTTGGCAGTCTTCACTATTATTGGGGGTGGTGTTGCCATTAGCTCAGCCTTGTCTACTCAAAAAACACGTGGGATTGCACGTAAGATTGGCTAATTCAATTAACCCTTGTTTAAAAAAATTAAAACAGAATCGGTCCTTTGGCTGTTTCTGTTTTTTTACTTCTGGGTCGAAAAGTGGGCTGGTTTTTGTTATAATGGATAAGATAACGTATAGAAGAGAGTTGTGAGATGGAAATCGTAAAGCAAATCAAAGAGGAATTGGCTGGTATTGAGATTTTGTTCAATGAGCCACTCAAACAATACACCTATACCAAGGTTGGAGGGGCGGCAGATTATTTAGCCTTTCCTCGCAATCAATATGAATTAAAACGAATTGTTACCTTTGCAAATGCCCAGGAAATCCCTTGGATGGTCTTGGGGAATTCTTCCAATATTATCGTCCGTGACAGTGGGATTGAAGGCTTTGTGATCATGTTTGATCATTTTCATGATATCCGGGTCAATGGGTATGTGATTGAAGCAGAGGCAGGTGCTAAGCTGATCGATGTGACTCATGTAGCCCGCTACCATAGCTTGACAGGTTTTGAATTTGCCTGTGGGATTCCAGGTAGCATCGGTGGAGCTGTCTATATGAATGCTGGCGCCTATGGTGGTGAAATTGCCCACATTCTCCAATCGTGTAAGGTCTTGACGCCAGAAGGAGAAATTAAAACCTTAACAGCAGAAGAATTAGCCTTTGGCTATCGTCATTCCAAGATCCAAGAGACAGGAGATGTGGTGATTGCTGCTAAGTTTGCTCTAGCGCCAGGCAACTATGATCAGATCAATCAAGAAATGGCTCGCTTGACTCATTTGCGTGAGCTTAAGCAACCCCTTGAGTATCCATCTTGTGGTTCGGTCTTTAAACGGCCAGTGGGTCACTTTGCTGGACAATTGATTAGTGAAGCTGGATTAAAGGGACACCGGATTGGTGGTGTAGAGGTTTCAGAAAAGCATGCTGGCTTTATGATCAATGTCGATCATGGTACTGCCAAAAATTATGAAGACTTAATCGCCCATGTCATTGCGACAGTTGAAAAATCAGCTGGGGTGACCTTGGAGCGCGAAGTCCGTATTATTGGGAAAAATTAACGGTTCGAGATGGAATAGGGGCTACTCTAGGGTAGACCTTTCCTACTTTAGAAGGGGGGTGAGTGCCTATCGATACCGAAAATAGGTGGGGCAGTCTTATAAGTCCCCGAGAGGTGTTGGTGGTCTGACGGGTCCGCTCGTCAGCCTATGAGACTAATGGTTGGTCTCAGAAGGAAACGCATGAAAAAGAAGGAATTTATGTGAATTGAAAAAACCAATTATTGAGTTTAGAAATGTCTCAAAAGTATTTGAAGACAGTGATACAGTGGTTCTCAAAGACATCAACTTTGAGTTGGAAGAAGGGAAATTCTATACCCTCCTCGGTGCTTCAGGATCTGGTAAATCAACGATTCTGAACATCATTGCTGGTTTATTAGACGCTTCGACAGGAGATGTCCTCTTGGATGGTGTTCGGATCAATGATGTACCGACCAATAAACGGGACGTCCATACCGTCTTCCAATCCTATGCCCTTTTCCCACATATGAATGTGTTTGAGAATGTTGCTTTCCCTCTCCGTTTGAAGAAAGTTGACAAGTCTGAAATCGAGAGACGAGTAACAGAAGTCCTCAAGATGGTGCAATTGGGAGGCTTTGAGAAACGGTCCATCCAGAAACTTTCTGGTGGTCAACGCCAGCGGGTAGCCATTGCACGGGCGATTATCAATGAACCGCGAGTTGTCCTCTTGGATGAGCCCTTGTCTGCCCTTGACTTGAAGTTACGGACTGACATGCAGTATGAGCTCCGTGAATTGCAACAACGCTTGGGTATTACCTTTGTTTTTGTAACCCACGACCAGGAAGAAGCGCTAGCGATGAGTGACTGGATTTTTGTCATGAACGAAGGAGAAATCGTCCAATCAGGAACGCCAGTTGATATCTACGATGAGCCCATTAACCATTTTGTTGCGACCTTTATCGGTGAGTCCAATATCCTTCCAGGGATCATGATCGAAGACTACTTAGTAGAATTCAACGGTAAACGCTTTGAGTCAGTCGATGGAGGGATGAGACCAAACGAACCGGTCGAAGTCGTCATTCGTCCCGAAGACTTGCGAATCACCCTGCCCGAAGAAGGTAAGCTCCAGGTAAAAGTGGATACCCAACTGTTCCGTGGGGTACACTATGAGATCATTGCCTATGATGAATTGGGCAATGAGTGGATGATCCACTCAACCCGTAAGGCTATCGTGGGTGAGGAAATCGGTCTGGACTTTGAGCCAGAAGATATCCACGTCATGCGTCTCAATGAAACGGAAGAAGAGTTTGATGCTCGGATCGAAGAATACGTAGAAGTGGAAGAGCAAGAAGCCGGATTGATCAATGCCATCGAGGAGGAAAGAGATGAAGAAAACAACCTCTAACCTCTTTGTGGTTCCCTACTTTCTCTGGATCCTCCTCTTTGTCTTGGCTCCCGTAGTTTTGATTATTTGGCAATCCTTTGTCAATGTCCAAGGACAAGGTTCCTTAGAGAACTACCAAACCTTTTTTACAGCGCAGAATTGGACCTACCTCAAGATGAGCTTCAACTCCATTCTCTATGCTGGGATCGTTACTTTTGTGACGCTTTTGATTTCTTACCCGACAGCTTATTTTTTGACCCAGCTTAAGCACCGCCAACTCTGGCTCATGCTGATTGTCCTTCCAACCTGGGTCAACCTCTTGCTCAAGGCTTATGCCTTTATCGGGATTTTTGGTCAAGGGGGATCTATTAACCAATTCTTGAGCTTCATCGGAATCGGTCCGCAACAGATCCTTTTTACGGACTTTTCTTTCATCTTTGTTGCTAGTTACATTGAGTTGCCTTTTATGATTCTTCCTATCTTCAATGTATTGGATGATTTGGATCCAAACCTCATCAATGCTAGCTATGACCTAGGAGCTAACAAGTGGGATACCTTCCGTCGAGTTGTCTTCCCACTGTCTATGAACGGGGTTCGCTCCGGTGTCCAATCAGTCTTTATTCCAAGTTTGAGTCTCTTCATGTTGACGCGTTTGATCGGAGGAAACCGGGTCATTACCCTTGGGACTGCCATCGAGCAGCACTTCCTTACGACGCAAAACTGGGGAATGGGATCCACCATTGGGGTGGTCTTGATCCTTGCTATGCTCTTAGTCATGTGGGTAACGAGAGAAAGGAGTGAACGATGAAAAAGATTTCACGTATCTATTTAGGATTGATTTTCTTGCTCCTTTATCTACCAATCTTTTACTTAATTGCCTATGCCTTTAATGCTGGCGGGGATATGAATGCTTTTACAGGCTTTACCTTGGAGCATTTCCAAAGTCTCTTTGAGGATACGCGTCTCATGTTGATCCTCTCACAGACCTTCCTCTTGGCCTTCTTGTCAGCCTTGATTGCGACCATTATTGGGACCTTTGGGGCAATCTACATTTACCAGTCTAAGAAGAAGTTTGAAGGACCATTTTTGTCCGTCAATAATATCCTTATGGTGGCACCTGACGTTATGATTGGGGCTAGCTTCCTGATCCTCTTTACGACCATCAAGTTCCAGCTGGGCTTTGCTTCTGTCTTGATGAGTCACGTGGCCTTTTCTATTCCAATCGTGGTCTTGATGGTCTTGCCGCGCTTGAAGGAAATGAACCGTGATATGGTCAATGCGGCCTATGACCTAGGAGCTACTCAGGTACAGATGTTGAAGGAAATCATGCTTCCTTATTTGACACCTGCCATCATTGCTGGTTACTTTATGGCCTTTACCTATTCCTTGGATGACTTTGCGGTGACCTTCTTTGTTACAGGAAATGGGTTTACGACCTTGTCTGTTGAGATCTACTCACGGGCTCGTCAAGGGATTTCGTTGAATATCAATGCCCTTTCTGCCTTGGTCTTCCTCTTCAGTATCTTACTGGTGGTCGGCTATTACTTCATCACTAGAGAGAAGGAGGAGACAGTATGAAAAAACTCTATTCATTCTTGCTAGGGATTGTCGTGGTTATCCTCGTGTTAGCGGGACTAAGTGCCCGTCTTGAAGCCAAAACCAATCCAAAAGACAGTGACAAGCTAGTCATCTACAACTGGGGAGACTATATCGATCCAGAATTGCTCAAGGAATTTACCAAGGAGACAGGCATTCAAGTCCAATACAATACCTTTGATTCCAATGAAGCCATGTACACCAAGATCAAGCAAGGGGGGACGGCTTACGATATAGCGATTCCAAGTGAATACATGATCGCCAAGATGATGGACGAAAACTTGCTTGAAAAATTAGATAAGTCTAAACTGAAAGGCTTAGACAATATCGACCCACGCTTCTTGAACCTGGATTTTGATCCGGACAATCAGTACTCAGTTCCTTACTTCTGGGGGACCCTTGGTATCATATACAACACCAAGATGGTCGACAAAGTTCCAGAACACTGGGCTGATCTATGGAGACCAGAGTACAAGAATGACATCATGATGTACGATGGGGCGCGTGAGGTCATGGGGATTGGACTCAATAGCTTAGGCTACAGCCTCAACTCCAAGGATCCTCAGCAATTACAAGAGTCTGTTGATAAGCTCTATACCTTGATGCCCAATATCAAGGCTCTTGTAGCCGACGAAATGAAAGGCTACATGATCCAAAACAATGCGGCTATTGGGGTGACCTTCTCCGGTGAAGCCAGTCAAATGCTAGAGGCCAATGAGGACCTCCGCTATGTCGTCCCATCAGAAGCTAGCAACCTTTGGTTTGACAACATTGTCATTCCAAAAACCGTGAAGAATAAAGAAGCAGCTTATGCCTTTATCAACTTCATGCTTCGCCCAGAAAATGCATATAAGAACGCTCTCTATGTCGGTTATTCCACACCGAACAAAGTAGCTAAGAAGATGCTACCAAAAGAGGTCCAAGAGGACCAGGCCTTCTACCCAAGTGATGACACACTAAAGAACTTAGAAGTCTATGAACAACTTGGTAAGAAGTGGTTGGGCATCTATAACGACCTCTACCTACAAGTGAAGATGTATCGGAAGTAGGAGAGGATATCTATAAAAGTTAAAGCAAGTTTCTACCGGTTAATAGTCGGTTCGAAACTTGCTTTTTTGTGTGAAAAGAAGAATTGAAAACGAAAATACCTTTCTCATAGGTTCTTTCAATTATCTCAACTTTCAGAAAGATTATATTTTTATGATGCCTTTTTATTTGATTTGACTATAAAGTGTAGAGAGACTACAATGAAGTCGTAAACGCTATCATTTTATTTGAAGGCCTTCCTTCTTTCAAATCTCTACAATTTTTAAGGAGTTTCATTATGAGGAAAAAGAAGCTTACTTTTATTCTTTCTGCTTTATTACTATCGCCTATAGTAATAGCCAATCAGGTTCAAGCTGAGGAGCAGGCTGAAAAGCCGACCGAAGCAGTTTCTGAGCTAGTTCGTTCTCCAGAAGCTATTTCTACTGAGAATTCACAAACAAATGCCCAGTCTGAAACTGCAAGCCTTGAGTCAGTAGTGGAGGCAGATGCTGAGATAGAGCGCCCAGTGGAGGGGGACGCTAGCAAGCTAACTGAAACTGACGTTACTTTAGGAGGATTACCGAAACCTTTATCGGTTTCAGAAACGTCTGGAAAACTCTCTAGTTTGATTGAATATCCAAATGTGGCAAATCAAAATTTGACCATAGGGGAAACAGCAGACGAGTTGCTGAAATGGGCGGAGTCCAAACCGGACCAAACAGGTGCAACGCTTGAAGATCGACTTGAGTTTGCAAAGAGCTTGGGGATGATTCCAGATGGAGTAGGCAAGGATGAGCCGGTCCAGAATCTAAACCATATGATTTCAATCGCTAAGAAATTAAAAGAGGCCTATCGTGCAGAGAAAAAAGAACCTCTCATCCTTAATGGAAAGACCCAGCCTATTTTTCCTTTTACTCCAGGTGATGTAGAAACTGGTTATTCCAATGAAAAGAGTGATATTGTCCGCTTTGTTGTCTATGTTGAGTCAGATTATGATACAGATGGTGATGGGAAAAGGGATCTCATTAAAACATTTGTCCAACTTCCGAAAGCAGCTGCCAATGGAGATTATAAGGCTTCGACCATCTATGAAGCAAGTCCTTATGTGGCGGGAACGACCAATAAGGAAACCCTTGGAGAAATTGGTCTAAAAGAGGAGGGCGAGTTTGACAACAAGAAACTCTATCGTTATATAGATCCTCGTCGTCAAACTGGTTCTACCACAACTTTAGAACATGCTAAAAAGGCAGATTCCAAAGATTGGTACTATAAAAATCCAAACGAAAGTGATGCAACCTTCACACGCTACGATTATGAAAATATTAACTGGTACAACTATTTCTTGGTGAGAGGCTATGCGGTCGTTACCACATCAGGTTTGGGAAGCTATCAGTCGGAGGGAATCAATACAACAGGAAGTGACTTGGAAGTAGCTGGTTATAAGAGTGTCATTGAATGGCTAAATGGAAAACGGGTTGCTTATACAGATAAGACATCGAATATTGCCATTAAAGCAGACTGGTCGAATGGAAAAGTCGGTATGACGGGATTGTCATGGGCAGGTACCTCTACCTTTGGAGTGGCTGCGACAGGAGTCGAGGGATTGAAGACTATCGTCCCTGCGGCTGGAATCGCGAGTTGGTATGATTATTACAACAGCCAAGGAACGACCTTTAACGTCGGTCCCTACAGAGATTTATCGCATTTGTCTGTCTATGTATCCAATCGGATTCTAGATCCGGCTGACTGGTCTAAGATTAAAGAGGACTATGCCCGCTACATCACTCAATTGAATCGTGACCAGCATAAACATGGCTATAATTATAGCGACATCTGGAAGAATCGTGATTATACCCTTCATCCAGAAAAATTCAAGGCTAGTGCCCTAGTCATGCATGGGTTGAATGATGATAATGTCAGAACCAAACATTTTGACCTGATGTATGAGACTCTGAAAAAGGCTGGCCAGCCCGTGAAGCTCTATCTCTATCAAGGAGATCATATCTATCCTGTCAATAAACACTTCGGAATTAAAGAGGGGCAACAAAGTGTCAGTGACCTTCTCAATCTATGGTTTAGTCACTACCTATATGATGCAGAAAATCAGGTAGAGTCTTTACCAGAAGTAACCGTGTCTAATAACTATGATCCATCTAAATGGGAACATTATTCTAGCTGGAAGTCTAGCAATCAATTGACCTTGAAGACACTTTCTAGACGTGAGGAAGAAACCATTGATAATGATTACTATGGTGCAGGGATGGATTGGACCAATCGTGATTCTCATACCACCAAGCAATCCTCTACTGCCAATGCTTTGTTTACAGCAGAAGTGACAGAAGATGTGACCATTAAAGGGCATGTTCCTGTCCATTTCCAAGCTGCCTTAGCCAAGCTGACTGATCAAAAGCACAAAGACTATCAAGTTAATGTGCAACTGGTCGATCTCTCTGATGAGGAATTTGATGTTGCATCCAATAAGATCACTTATGATGAAGCAGGCTACAAGTACCAAGAAATGCCTCTAAATACCCTTTCTGAAACAGGCTACTGGATGGGAAGTAATTTGAAAAACATTCCTAACAAGCAATTTGGAACCATTAAAACCAAGTATAAGGTCATCTCTTCTGGTTGGATCAACCTAGCCAATCCAGATGCAAGCTATGCCTCCGCTAGCTCAAGTAGTAGCATCGATCCCAAGCTCGGAGAGTTTCGGAACTACTCCGTCTATCTACAACCAAACCTTTACACGGTTAAGAAGGGACATAAACTGGGTTTAGTCTTTACTACCTTTGATAGTAACTATGTCTGGACGGATGATCCGTATTCCTATCGCTTGAAAACACGGTCCATCGTAGCAGAAATACCAACTGTTCAAAAAAGTAGTCTTCGCTATGCTTGGTATGTTCCAAATGAGAAGGATGAAACTTATCAGGTACTTCCACTGGTTGAAGAACCCCTACCAGAGTATCCACTGGATACCCTCTTGCATACTGTGGATCAGAAAGAGCAAACACCAAACAAGGATTATACACCATACGAGTCAGGTTCATTAGCAGTTGATTCTAGCAAGAAGAATACGCTGGTACCACTAGCTGTTAACTACCAACAAGAAACATCAGAGACGGTGGATGAAAATCTCCCTCAAGTAAGCAGTACTCGTAAGGAAGGACTTTATTTGCCGCAAACTGGAATGACCACCAACTTTGAAGTCATTTCAAGTGTGTTGGGAATCGTTCTTTTAGTCGGAATGGGAATCGTACAACTAAAAGAAAGAGAAAATTAGTCATATAGATTGAATCACCAGCTTTCCTATTTTTTAGGGGAGCTGATTTTTTAGTAGTTTGCGTGCTTCTAAGCATTGTCCTGAACTAGAAAAAAAGCCTTAAATATAGTATAATGAAGTAATATGCTTAGAAGGGAATGTAGAAGTATTGAGAACTTCAGAATTGCTAATTATTATTCCTGCTTATAATGAAAGTGGTAATATAGAAAAAACAATCAAGATGATTGAGGAACATACGCCAGAATTTGACTATGTCATTATCAATGATTGTTCCACAGACAATACTCTGGAAATTTGTAAAAGGAATCAATTTAATGTCATTGATTTACCCATCAATTTAGGAATTGGTGGTGCCGTACAAACAGGATATCAATATGCAGTTAGACACAGCTACCAATACGCTGTCCAAGTAGACGGAGACGGCCAACACAATCCTGAATTTATTAAAAAAATGTTAGAAGTTCTTCAAGAACAAAAAGTCAACATGGTGATTGGTTCTCGTTTCATTGAAAATCAAGGTTTCCAATCCTCATTCGCGCGGCGGATTGGCATTTCATTTTTTGAAAAATTAATCAAGGTTTTGACGGGGCAAAAGGTAACAGATCCAACTTCTGGTTTACGAGTTGCTGACCGAAAAGTGATTGTGGAATTCGCCAAGCAATATCCAAGTGATTATCCAGAACCAGAGACGATTGTGTCCCTGTTAACCTCAGGATATTCAGTTGCAGAAGTGCCTGTACTAATGAACGAACGAGAGCACGGGGAATCATCTATCACATTAAGCAAATCTGTTTACTATATGATTAAAGTAACAATGGCTATGTTATTGGCTAGAATCGGTGGAGGATATAAGAAATAAAATGCTAAATATTTGGTTGACCATTATTGTAATTGTTTTTATGCTTTATATTCTACGCCTGGTTACAAAGAAGCTCGTTGAAATGAGAAATGTCATCTCTTGGCTTATTCTTTGTATTGTCTCGCTACCAGTCATTTGGTTTCCTAATTTGATTGGACAACTTTCGAAGATGTTAGGAATTCAAGTTCCAAGCAATCTAGTCTTCTTCTTAGGTTTCTGTTTACTTGTCTATTTAAACTTCTCTTTGACTCGGATTACCTCTAAACAATCCGTTCAAATTCGACAGTTGTCTCAGAAAATTGCATTACAGGTTAAAGAGCATGAAGAATAATCAGCCTATTTCAACTGAAAAGGTATATTTTTGGAATCTGTTAGGAAATTTAGCATTCGCTGGATCATCTGTACTATTTACATTAATCGTTACACGAATGACCTCTCCAATGGAAGCAGATTCCTTTAGTCTTGCTTATGGAATTGCTGCGATTCTTGTGGTGGTAGGGATGTTTCAGGTTCGAAGCTACCAGGGGACAGATGTCCATTATAGACATTCCTTTACAAGCTATAGTATTGCCAGAGGTCTTTCTCTCCTACTTATGGTGGCTGTCTTCTTTCCTTATTTATTTATTTCGGGGATTGATTTTCATGAGAGTTCAAAAATTACCATTATCGCTTTATATGTTCTCTTTCGAATGTGTGAGGCAATTTCTGATCTTTTTCAAGGGATGTTTCAGCGTCATGAACGATTGGATATTGCTGGCAAATCAATGACGATTCGTTATTCTTTTAGCACGATCCTTTTATTGGTATTTTTACTTGTCACAAAATCATTGACCCAGTCCTTGCTTTATTTAGTTCTTTTAAATTTCATTTTTGTATTCTCTTATGATTACGTAAAATCAAAAGAATTTGAGTCCATTGATTTCTCAGTGAAAAATCTCAAAAGTAACTTGTTTGATGCAATTGCTATTTTAAAAAATTGTATTCCTCTTTTTATTAGTGGATTTTTACTAGCTTATATTTTCAATGAGCCTAGAATCGCCATTGACTCTGAAATCAGACTGGGACATTTTATTGCAGGTACACAACGGGATTATAATATTTTGTTTATGCCTGTCTTTTTTATGAGTCTCTTTATTTTAATCCTTAGACCCTTAACAACTCAGTTAGCGATCTTATGGAAGAATAAAGACTTGAAAAAATTCGATGCTATTATTAAGAAATTGTTTGTGATTGTCTTGGGAGTTGGCTTGATTTTGAGTGTACTAGCCTATTTGATTGGGACTCCAATTTTAAGTCTTGTTTTTGGCTTACCTTTATATCAACATAGTAGTACTCTAGCTATCCTTGTTTTCTCTGGTATCTTGTATTCTCTTGGGATCGTTTTTGGCGATGTCATGACAGTTATTCGCAAACAAACTTATTTATTGCCTATATATTTGTTCATGTTCATAACTTCCAAACTGACAAATGACTATTTAGTACATAGATTAGGGCTTTTGGGAGCTTCTTTAAGCTTTTTAATCGTGATGTCTGTTTATTTTAGTGGAAGTTTACTTGTTTATTTTGTTGCAAGAAAAGTAGAAAGGATGAGCTATGCTCGTTAATCAACAACACACCTGGGTGATTTGTGCTTATGGAGAGAGTGAATATCTAGATGATTGTATTCAATCCTTGAAAAAACAAACTCTCCAATCGCAAATTATTTGTTATAGTTCAACACCATTGGATTCGATCAAAGAACTTTGCCAGCGTTATGATATTCCATTTTATACGAAGCAAGGTGGGGGAATTGGCAAGGATTGGAACAATGCCCTGTCTTTTGTAGAGACAAAATATGCAACCATTGCCCATCAGGATGATTATTATGAGCCGGAATATGCTGAAAAGGTATTGGCTAAGATGGAGAAACATCCAGATGTGTTAATTGCCTATTCTGATTATTTTGAAGAAAAAGACGGCCATAAAATTCCTGCTAATACGAATCTGAAGATCAAAACCTTGATGTTAAAAACCATGAATCTTTTCCCAGCAAGTCATTTCTGGCGCAACCGTGTGATGGCTTTTGGAAATCCGATTTGTTGTCCAGCTGTAACCTATCATCTTGAAAATCTGAAGAATTTCTTTTTTGATGAAGGAATGAGAGTGAGTTTGGATTGGTACGCATGGTATAAGATCAGTGAGTATAAAGGTCGTTTTGCTTATGTATCTGATAAGCTTATGTGCCACCGTATCCATGGAGAGTCAGAAACATCAAAAACTATTGCAGACAACACTCGAAGTAAAGAAGATCTATATATGTACGAACTCTTCTGGCCCAAATGGATTGCTAAGTTGTTGATGAGACAATATGTGAAGAGTCAAAATTCGAATAAGTAGGAGAAACTGATGGGATATTTTGTTGATAGTTATGAGCGAAATAAAAAGTATTTAGTAGCTTTCGCAGTTCTGGCCTTTTGTATGACAGTCATTTATACAAAGCGTTTAGTAGATTTTCCTAAAATTGGTGTGCTGCTATTTGTAGTATTTGCTTTTCTCATTTTTCTTTTACCGAAGAAAAATATAGGGACCTTCATTGCTATGCTCATTGGTGGTCTTTCCTTTGCTTTCATTACACCTGTTTTGAATACGCCCGATGAACAAGTTCACCTATCAAGAACCATTCATATTGTTGAAGGTGACGTAAATATGGGAAATAAAAATATCCATATTACGGAAGATTACTTTGATGTATATAAGAACTTCAAAAAGCCGTTTACTAAATCTTCTTTATTTGAAGAAGGGCAGACGACCAAACAAGTGAAATTTGGGAAAGAAACGGACTACAGGGCAACCAACTCGTATTGGTTTATTGGTTATATCCCTCAGGCTCTTGGATTCGGGATTGGAAAATTTTTGAACTTGAGCGTAGGAGTCTCCTATTACTTAGGTCGAATTTTTAATGTCATCGCTTACTGTATTTTAGCTCTCATTGCCATTAAATTAAGTGGAAAAGCGAAGCAGTTGATGACAATGGTTGCGATGTTTCCAATGAATCTGGTTCTAGCTGCTTCTTATAATCAAGATAGCGTAGCCTTAGGTTTAACCTACATCATTATTGGATTGTTCTTGAACTATGTAACAGATGATGAAAAAGTTGTTAGCATCAAGGATTTATTGCTGTATGCTTTGCTTTGTATCATCCTTGTTACAATGAAACTTCCTTATGTCCTGCTTGTGGGATTATTGCTATTTATACCGAGAAAGAAAACGAAGTGTAAAAACTACTATCTCATTTCTCTCGCTTTGATTGCCGCAGTCTTTCTATTTACGATTTTTTGGTACGTTCTTACCCAGCAAGTTCGAATTGAGAACTTTAAACTGGAAGGTGCAGATGTAAAAGCTCAAGTTATTAGCATCATTTCAAAACCTCATTGGTATTTACCAGTGATTTTGAAGGAGATGTTATTATCAGTCAGTCATTTAAATCAGCTTTATACCTTTGGTTGGTTAGATTTATCGATGTCAGAGGTTCTTATTCCAATCTATGCTCTTTATACCTTGATTACTTTTTCAAATTTTGGGAAGATCAAACTTCCGAAAGTATCAGTAGTAGGAGCAAGTTTGGTTTCTTTTGCAATTGTTGGGTTAATCTCTTTAACTTTGTATCTAACCTGGACACCAGTTGGAAATTTTGAAGTTTTAGGAGTTCAAGGTAGATACTATTTAGGAGTTGTCGCTCTGTCTCTACCAGTTATTTGCAGTTTGTTTAAGCAAAGAATTTCAGATGAACAAAAGTTCACGGATCATTTTGTAGTAGAAAGTAGTCTCATTATTATAGGTTTAACTATACTACAAACAATCTCTGTTTTATATGCTGTTGTATAATTGAAAGACTAAAATAAGTTATTACTAGGGGAAACCCTAGTTTTTTGTTACAATAGAGAGTGAATAAGTCAAGGAGTAAGATATGACATTATCAGTTGTAGTCCCATGTTTTAATGAAGAAGAATCAATTCCATTGTTTTATAGGGAGATGGAGCGTGTTCGGATGGAGATGGGAGAAAAGTTTGAATATATTTTTATAAACGACGGTTCATCCGATCGAACACTATCTGTTCTTCGAGAGTTGCATCTTAAAGATTCAAATGTGCATTATCTTTCTTTCTCTCGTAATTTTGGAAAAGAAGCAGCATTGTATGCAGGACTTGAGCGTGCCAAGGGTGAATATGTAACTGTTATGGATGTGGATCTTCAGGATCCTCCTGAACTATTGATCGAAATGAAAAAGAAGTTGGATGAACAGCCAGATTTGGACTGCGTCGGAACCCGACGCGTAACTCGGGTAGGTGAACCCCCGATTCGTTCTTTCTTTGCACGCATGTTTTATAAATTGATCAATCATATTAGCCAAGTAGAAATGGTCGACGGGGCGCGTGATTTCCGTTTGATGCGTCGCCAAATGGTTGATGCGATACTTGAACTATCTGAGTACAATCGATTTTCTAAGGGGATTTTCGCCTGGGTTGGATTTGAGACGGTATACTTAGAATATAAGAATGTAGAGCGTGTGGCAGGAGAGACTTCTTGGAATTTTTGGTCCCTTTTCAAATACTCTATTGAAGGGATTGTAAACTTTTCGGATGCTCCACTAAACATTGCCTTTATCGGTGGACTCCTATCCTGGCTCTCAGCCTTTATCATGGTGATTTTGATTGTAATTCGTACTTTAGTCTTTGGGGATCCAACTTCTGGATGGCCATCATTAATGACTGTGATTCTCTTCCTAGGAGGATTCCAATTATTGACCATTGGGATTCTAGGGAAATATATCGGTAAAATCTTCATGGAAACCAAGAAACGTCCTATTTACGTCATAAAAGAGAAAAGTGAAGAATGAAAAATATCATTAGTTTGAAAGTTTCTATCAAGCAAAAAATAGATACATTTTACGAGGGAGTTGATCAACTCCTAGAAAGAATATATCAGTTTGATTTGATAAAAGTGATACGCAGTCATATCGACCAATTTGTCAATACTTTCAATCAAATCAGCAATAAGATGATCTATTTATTATTAACAACGTATTCGGTCATCTTTACCTTTGTATCTTTTAATCTAATCAATTTTCAAAGTCGCTCATATGACTACGTGTTTCATTTAACTCGAATTGTCGGCTTAGCAGAATCGATTGAACACTGGGATTTACTCCCTAATCTGAATTTTTTATTTGCATTTGGAACGGGCTACGCTTCACCAATGTTTTATGGCAATTGGCAGTTCTATCCATCTGCCATTGTTTATATGATGACTAACGATGGGAATTTTGCTTATTCTATATTTGCATTTTTGATCACTCTTGGTACAAGCCTAGCAAGTTATATTGTTGTTTCAAAAATATTAAAAAACAAGATAACTGGGTTGGTAGTGGCTTTAACAATACCGTGTTACTACACCTTATTTGGTTTTGGAATGACCATGGTAATGCCACTGGTCCCAATTCTTATTTATTCTCTTTATCGTGTGCTCTACCTAAATAAAAAGAACCCACTCTATTTAGGGATTGTAGTAGCGCTTTTAATCCAAACTCATATCTTATCTACTATCATACTTGCCATTTCTTCCGCAGTATTTTTATTATTAAATTATAAAAAATTGACACTTGATAAGGTAGTCTCCTTTGTGATTTCAATCTTATTTGCTTTATTTTTGTCAGCAGGCTACATTTTTCAATATCTTGAACAGGTTTCATCGCAAAAGTTTTTCTTCACCTGGATAGCGAGGAGTTTTCCTGTGAATGTGAAAGATACTTTTTTTGTTCCATTCCCATTTCAGGCAGATAGATATGGTTTTTATAAACCCTTTACACCATTAGAGTGGCCAATCCATCAGTTTATAAGAGATGGACTATTTTATACGAGTATAATCGTGTTCTTATTCTATCGTCGGCTAGGAAGTTTAAGTAAGACCATATTTTGGTCCTGCTGGATTTTATATTTTTCTGCGACGAGTCTTCTACCTTGGAATTCGATATTGAAATATACTTTTTTAGGTAGTATGCAGTATTCAGGACGTCTATTATTTTTCATTCCACTTTTTTTCCTGTTTTTTCTTGCCTTTACAAATAGAAATGGTTTCTTTTCTATCGTCTTATGTATCTTGAGTCTATCTTTCTATTTCAATCAAGTTATCCCTCAATTTGATTCATCCTCAAAAAATTATAAGCAGATGCGTGAGGATAACATTAAAAATGAGAATTTACTAAAATCTGTTTACAAAGGAGACAAATCGAAATATATCGATCCTGTAGGTGATGAATACTACAACCTTGATATTAATAATCAAGATGTACGCTTGCCTCAATTTACAGAATTTAATACTGAAAAAGGCGTAAAAATATCAAATATTAAAAAGAAATACAACATTTTAGAATTTGATATAATGCTTTCTGATGATATAAATGAAAGTACCATTTCGGTACCGCTTATTTGGTACAAAGGATACCGTGCGGAGTATTCTAAGGGTGCTGAAGGTTCGCAACCTATGCTGGGCCAGCGTGCTTTTACTGAATCGGAGTTAAAACAAAATAAAAAATCTCGTAGACCAGCTGTTCCTGAAAAAGCATTAAATAATGGAAAAATTCATCTATCAATTAGAAAATCAGGTCATGTAAAAGTTTCATATCATAAGACATTTCTTCAGTATCTTGGTTACTTTATTGAATGGATTTCCTGGATATTTGTGTTCTTAATTTTCAAGAAAAAGCACTCAAAAAATAGGGAACAATTCCCATCCTAAAAAGCAGAAAACTTCTGCTTTTTTTGCTATAATGAAAGGGAAAAAGCATTTGAAAGGATATTACTATGATTTTAATTACAGGTGCAAATGGTCAACTTGGAACGGAGCTTCGCCATTTGTTAGATGAACGAAATGAAGAATATGTAGCTGTTGATGTAGCTGAAATGGACATCACAAATGCAGAGAAAGTAGACGAGGTATTTGCGCAAGTGAAGCCAACTCTAGTCTATCACTGTGCTGCCTATACAGCCGTTGATGCTGCTGAAGATGAAGGGAAAGAGTTGGACTATGCTATTAACGTGACTGGTACGGAAAATGTAGCGAAGGCGTCTGAAAAACATGGGGCAACCCTAGTCTATATTTCTACGGACTATGTGTTTGATGGGAATAAGCCAGTTGGACAAGAATGGGAAGTAGACGATCAACCAAATCCCCAAACAGAGTACGGTCGTACAAAACGCATGGGAGAAGAATTGGTTGAGAAGCATGTTTCGAACTTCTACATCATCCGTACAGCTTGGGTCTTTGGAAATTATGGTAAAAACTTCGTCTTTACGATGCAAAACCTAGCGAAGACTCACAAGACTTTGACAGTTGTTAATGACCAACATGGTCGTCCAACCTGGACACGTACTCTTGCAGAATTTATGACCTATTTGGCTGAAAATCGTAAAGAATATGGTTATTACCACTTGTCTAACGATGCGAAAGAAGATACAACTTGGTATGACTTTGCAGTTGAAATCCTCAAAGATACGGATGTTGAAGTGAAACCAGTGGATTCTAGCCAATTCCCAGCTAAGGCAAAACGTCCCCTTAACTCAACGATGAGCTTGGCTAAGGCTAAGGCTACAGGGTTCGTCATTCCAACTTGGCAAGATGCCTTGAAAGAGTTTTACAAACAAGAAGTGAAATAATTAAAATGAAAAGATGGTGATCTGCCATCTTTTCATTTGCTAATATGATAGGGAGAGTTATGAAAGAGAGAAAATTAAATATAGATATACTTAAATGTATTGCAATCGTATTTGTCGTAGGAGTGCATTTTTTCCTTCATACTAATTATTATGGTCGGTCCTTTTCTTTTAAAAGTATTTTTTTGTCATCTTTTATTTGGATGATTTTGATGACCTGTGTTCCTTTATTTATCATGACTACAGGCTATTTAATGAAAGATAAGACCTATAGTGAAACCTACTTTATAAAACTACTTCCAGTAATTGGAATTTATGCTCTCGCGGCAGCAGTTTATACTTTCTTTGATATGAGAGTTGTCAATGAAGAATATTTTGCGAAGTTATTAGAAAATATTTTTTCCTTTAGTCACTATGCATGGTATGTTAACCTATATATTGGCTTATACCTGTTAATCCCTTTCTTGAATGCAGGTTTCAATTCGTTAACTAGCCGTAAGAATCAAGTTGTAGTTTTAGCTATTTTAGTTTTACTAACTATTGTTCCACCTACTCTTTCATTGTTGAACAACAATGAACAAAATTTTTTGATTTTACCGCACATCATTCCAGATTATTGGAAAGGGCTCTGGCCTATCACATACTATCTTCTTGGAGCTTTTCTCGCTTCATCAAATAAGAAGTTGAGTTTCAAGGAACTTGTTATTGTTATTTTCATTCTAGACGTTTTAAGTGTTTTTGGGTTAGCAGCAATATCTGAAACTAGTTTCGGAATCGAATATAGAATTCTTCCGGTATTCCTATTGTCTAGTTTAATCTTTTATTCAGTTATACACTTAAAAGTCTCTATAAAAAATGAGTGGTTGAAAAGAGTTATTCTATTTATCTCAAAGAACACTCTTCCAATTTACTTACTATCTGTGATTGGAGATTATTATTGGTATCCTAAAATAGTTGATAAATGGGGGGATTTTACAAACATCTTACCGAAATTTCCTTTGATTGTAGTATTCTTGTTGTTACAATCTATCTTTATAACTTTCATTTTAACTATACTACTAAAATTTATTAAAACAATAATTTTGAAATTTGCTAAGTAAACGGCTTGTTGAATGAATACATCTTATTGAGTTATTCATATTAAATCAAGATTATGATAGCGACCCTCAAGGGTCGCTTTTCTGTTTGAATTAGGCAAAAAGCCTAGAAAATGGTATAATTGAATAGACTGTAAATTGTTAGAAAGGGAATATTATGCAACACGTTTTTATTATCGGAAGTCGTGGGCTTCCGGCTCAATATGGCGGTTTTGAGACTTTTGTAGACCAGTTGGTCTCCCATCAAGTGTCTTCGGAAATCCAGTACCATGTTGCTTGCCTTTCTAATGATCAAGCCTATCATCATTTTGACTACAAGGGTGTCGATTGTTTTACGATTAAAGCGCCTAAGCTTGGGCCAGCTCGCGTCATTGCCTATGATATGATGGCCATCGACTATGCCTTGAAGCTTATTAAGAAACAAGGAATTGAACAGCCGATTTTTTACGTCTTGGGCAATACAATTGGAGCCTTTGTGGCACCCTTTGCGCGTAAGATTCATAAGATGGGTGGGAAATTCTATATCAATCCAGATGGACTGGAGTGGAAGCGGGCCAAGTGGGCTAAACCGATTCAAGCCTATCTCAAGTATTCTGAAAAAATCATGACACGCCACGCTGACTTGGTAATTTCAGACAACCCAGGTATTGAGTCCTATATCAAGGAAGCCTATCCTTGGTCCAAGACGACCTATATTGCCTATGGGACGGACTTATCTCCGACCAGCTTGACCCGTCAGGATAATAAGGTCAGAGAATTCTATCAGAAATGGCAGACTCAGGAGAAGAACTATTACTTGATCTTGGGTCGCTTTGTCCCAGAAAATAATTATGAGACCGCTATTCGTGAATTTATAGCCTCTTCCACCAAGCGGGATTTGGTGATTATTTGTAATCATGAAGGCAATCCCTATTTTGAAGAACTCCGAGCTCGAACTGGATTTGATCAGGATCCTCGCGTTAAGTTTGTAGGAACGGTCTATGATCAAGACCTCTTGAAGTATATCCGTAAAGAAGCCTTTGCCTATATCCATGGTCATGAAGTGGGCGGAACCAATCCTGGTCTCTTAGAAGCACTTGCTCACACAGACCTCAATTTGGTTTTAGGAGTCTCCTTTAACCAAACGGTTGCCAAGGACACAGCTCAATATTGGACCAAAGAAGCTGGGAATTTGGCGCATCTGATCGACCAGGTTGATTCTTTAGAAGATGTATCTGAACGGGGTCAACGTGCCAAGGACAATATGAAGCAAAACTTTACCTGGGAAAAAATTGTAGGTGAGTACGAGGAATTATTCTTATCATGAAAGTAAATATCTTGTTGTCCACCTATAATGGTGAACAGTATCTAAAAGAGCAGGTCAAAAGTATCCAAGACCAGACTTATCAAGACTGGCAACTCTTGATTCGAGATGATGGGTCAACCGATGGTACGGTAGAGATTATCCAAGAGCTGGTGGCTCAGGATGAGCGCATTCGCTTTATCAATCAAGGAGCTATCGAAAATCTTGGTGTTATCAAGAGCTTCCACGCCCTCTTGAAATATGAAAAAGCAGATCTTTATTGCTTCAGTGATCAAGATGATGTTTGGCTTCCTGAAAAAATTGCTCTTCAAGTAGCAGAAGCGGCCAAGCACCCTCAAGAAGTCCCTTTGCTGGTCTACACAGATTTAAAAGTGGTCGATGAAAACTTGAACGTGCAACATGAGAGTATGATTCGCACCCAGTCTGATCATGCCAATACAGAACTGATTCAAGAGTTGACGGAAAATACAGTAACTGGTGGGGTAGCCATGATTAACCACGCGTTGGCTGACTTATGGACAGGCCAAGAAAAACATGCGCTTCTCATGCATGATTGGTATTTAGCATTACTAGCAACTGCCTTTGGAAAGTTGATCTATATCGATCAGCCGACAGAATTGTACCGGCAGCACAGTAGCAATGTTCTGGGTGCTCGTACACTTAGAAAACGGGTTAAAAACTGGGTTCGCCCTCATATTCTTTTTGCTAAATATTGGAATCTCATCGAGTCCAGTCAAGAACAAGCAAAAAATTTATTGGATCTGCCAGTCAGTCCCCAAAATAAAGAAATTATTGAAAACTTTGTGACCATCATGGACGTTCCACTAAAAGAACGTTTGAGACGGATTCGTCAGTATGGTTATCGGAAGAACCGGGCTTTTCACACCTTTGTGTTTACCAGCTTGATTCTGACAAAGTTTGCATATCGAGGTAAAAAATAATGTTTGACGTTTTTAGTCAGAAAAATCGAATTTTATTACGAGAATTAATTAAAACAGACTTTAAATTACGCTACCAAGGATCAGCGATCGGTTATCTTTGGTCGATTTTAAAGCCCTTGATGACCTTTACAATCATGTATGTCGTCTTCATCCGCTTCTTACGTTTGGGTGGAGATGTGCCCCATTTCCCAGTTGCCCTCTTATTGGCCAATGTAATCTGGGGCTTTTTCTCAGAAGCAACATCTATGGGGATGGTGTCGATTGTTAGTCGAGGCGACTTGCTGCGAAAATTGAACTTCTCCAAACACATCATTGTCTTGTCTGCGATTTCAGGAGCAGCCATTAACTTTGTCATTAACCTTATTGTTGTTTTGATTTTTTCATTCTTTAATGGGGTGACATTCTCTTGGACAGCTTTGATGGTGATTCCGCTATTCTTTGAGTTGTTCTTGATGGCGACAGGATGTGCATTGATCTTAGCGACATTTTTTGTCCGTTTCCGTGACCTAGGTCAAGTCTGGGAAGTACTCTTGCAAGCTGGATTGTATGCGACGCCAATTATCTACCCAATTACCTTTATTGCAGACCGCAATCCATGGGCGGCTAAATTGGTCATGATGAATCCATTAGCACAAATTATTCAAGACATGCGGTATTTCTTGATTGATAAGGCCAACACCCCTGTCTGGCTTTTGGTGGAAAATAAGTTCTTGGTTCTGATTCCTTATGTTTTACCAATTCTTATTTTTGTCGCTGGCTTTGCTTACTTTAACAAACATGCTAAGAAATTTGCGGAGATTCTCTAATGACAGATAAACAAATTGCAGTAAAAGTAGACCATGTCAGCAAGTACTTTAAGTTGCCAACAGAGGCAACCAATAGTCTTCGAACTGCCCTGGTCAATCGCTTCAAAGGTATTAAAGGTTATAAAGAACAGCACGTTCTCAAGGATATTTCTTTTGAAGTTGAAAAGGGAGACTTTTTTGGGATCTTAGGTCGAAATGGTTCTGGGAAATCAACCCTCTTGAAAATTATTTCTGAAATTTATGTGCCGGAAAAAGGTACCGTCACTATTGATGGGAAACTGGTGTCCTTTATTGAGCTTGGAGTGGGCTTTAACCCAGAACTGACAGGTCGAGAAAATGTCTATATGAACGGGGCCATGCTGGGCTTTTCAACAGCTGAGATTGATGCCATGTATGATGACATCGTAGACTTTGCCGAGTTGCATGAATTCATGAACCAGAAACTCAAGAACTATTCATCAGGGATGCAGGTTCGTCTAGCCTTTTCGGTTGCCATTAAGGCCCAAGGGGATATCTTGATTTTGGACGAGGTCCTCGCAGTAGGAGATGAAGCCTTCCAGCGCAAGTGTAACGATTACTTCCAAGAGCGCAAGAAATCAGGGAAAACAACGATCCTGGTTACCCATGATATGGGAGCCGTCAAGAAATATTGTAACAAAGCTGTTTTGATTGAAAATGGTTTGGTGAAAGCAATTGGTAGTCCTGAAAATGTTGCCAACCAGTATAGTTTTGACAATACAGCTCCTTTGCAACAGGGGGGAGAAGCTAGTGGAGGTGCTAATCCCAACCATGAAGAACAAGTATTGGTTGAAAACTTTCAGCTTCAGTTGTTAAGCTCGAACAAGTTACGCCCCCAAGATACGATTCACTTCCAAATTGATTTTGATGTACTTGAAGATATCCAGACCTATATCGCACTGTCTTTAACAGATATCGATCGGAATATTTGGATCTATAATGATAATTCGATGGATCAGCTGATGAGTGGGGCTGGACATAAAACGGTTCACTACACTTGTTCCCTTCCAGCAGTGAATGACTTAAAAATGAAATTAGAAGTGACAGTGCGGGATGCCGAAGGACAGATGCTGGCCTTTTCAGATGCTACGCAAACCCCACTAATCTTTATCAATCGAGATGATATAGCTTTGGATGATAAATCAGCAATGGATGCAGCAAGTGGCTTAATCCAACGCAATGGAACATGGTCAATAACTGACTAGACTGAGGGAGATATGGAAACGACGCCTTTTGTTTCGATAATTTGTACAGTTTTTAATAAAGAACCCTGGCTTAAGAAGACAATCGATAGCTTCTTAGTGCAACAAACAGAGTTTGCTATTGAGATTATCTTGGTGGACGACGCCTCAAGCGATGGATCTCGCTCTATTATTCAGGACTATCAAGCAAACTACCCTAATCTGATTCGGGCTTTTTATCAGGATGAAAATCAGGGAATCGCCAAAACCTGGGTCTCTATCTGTAAAGAAGCGCGTGGAAAGTATATTGCCCGCTGTGACGGAGATGATTTTTGGTTGGAGCCTTTAAAACTGCAGAAACAGGTTGACTTATTAGAAAGTAAACCGGATTGCAAATGGTCCAATACTGATTTTGATATCTATGATGAGCGTGGTAATTTTGTTTCTAAGGCTGGCTTTGCTAATCATACGATTCCATTAGCAGATACCTACGAAAAAATGCTTGCGACTAGAGGCTTTACCATGGCCTCTACATGGCTAGTAGATAGAGATCTGATGCTAGAAGTCAATCAAGAGCTAGATCTTACGACATCAGACGATACCTTTAATCTACAACTGGAACTCTTTCAACGGACTTCTTTAGCGTATCTGGATGAAGCAACGGTTGCCTATACTATCAACCAAGGATCGGATTCTCGTCCTTGTGATTTTAGAAAATTGGAACGTCGCTTCCATAAGCTACTGCAAACTCAATTAGCCTATCTTGATAAATATCCAAATGCAGATTTTAAAGAGATGACAAAAATTCTCTTAGATCGTACTAATACTTATGAGATTCGCTTGTCTAAACCAATGGACTCCCTTTCACATATTGGGATGGAATCTGTTACGATTTATTTGGGAGATGAAGAAAACACCTATTCGGAAGATCGTACCTTGACCAAACTGCTTCAAAAAGAAGATTGCCTGACAATCGAAATTCCGAAAGGAACATCAGTCATTCGAGTGGATCTTTCGGAACGTCCAAGTTATTATTCTGATGTTGAATTGAAAGATTCGTCAGGTAAGGTTTGTTCAGCTGTTTATAGTAATGGCGTTGTTGTTGATAATTTGTATTTGTTTAGCGAACCGGATCCTCAATTGATTTATGAAGTTGAAGAAGAAGGGGTGTATCAACTGAGCTATAAAATGATTTCTATAGATAATCCCTCTGCACCGGATTATATCGGAAAAGTTTTTGCTGCCGAAATGTTAGATTGTCAAAATAGTTTGAAAAATCTTGAGGCAGAGTTACAAGCTACGAAAGAAGCATATAATACAGTCATCCATTCACGCCGTTGGACCATTCCAACAAAGATCTTGAAATTCTTAAGAATAAGGAAATAATATGCAACGTTTACTTTTATATGTTCACTACAATAAGTTTAATTTTATTAGTGGGCATGTACTCTACCAATTAGAAAAAATTCGTCCCTTGTATTCACGGGTGGTCTTTATCTCTAATAGTCAGCTACCAGAAGATGTGAAGGATCATTTGTCTTCCCAACAGTTGGTGGATGATATTCTTGAGCGCCAAAATAGTGGCTTTGACTTCGCTGCTTGGCGGGATGGAATGAAGAAAGTCGGCTTTGATCAACTGTCTCACTTTGATTCTGTTACCCTCATGAATGATACCTGCTTTGGACCGCTTTGGGATTTAGAATCAATTTATCAGCAGTTTGAAAATGACCCTGAAGTAGATTTTTGGGGGATGACCAATTATCGGAAAGACAAGGATTTTAACGAGCATATTCAAAGTTATTATCTTAGCTTTAAAAAACAGGTTATTGAATCAAGTACTTTCCATGAGTTTTGGCAGGGCGTTCAAGACTTTACCAATGTCCAAGATGTGATCGATAACTACGAGACTAAGGTCACAACGAATTTCTTGGATGCTGGTTTTCGCTATAAAACTGTCTTTAATACCATCCATGAAGATACAACGGGGATGCTCTATCCAGACTTTTCTTACTACAATCCTACAGCGATTCTCAAACATAAGGTTCCTTTCATCAAAGTCAAAACCATTGCGAACAATGAAGGAATCATGCCTTATATTTTTGATGAATTGGAGCGTGTATCGAACTATCCATTGGATTTGATTCTTAACCACATGTCTATGATTGACCGTCCGGACTATCCTTATCTCTTATCCCGTAAGTATTTGAAGGATCAAGACTTAGGAGACACATTTGATAAAAAAGTTGCGGTTCATCTCCATGTCTTTTATGTGGACCTCTTAGAAGAATTTCTAGATGCTTTCCAAGCTTTTCATTTTGCTTATGACTTGTGGATTACGACAGATGTAGAAGAGAAGAAGCAGGCTATTGAGGAGATTCTTTCTAATCGGGCCCAAGTTGCGACAGTCGTGGTGACTGGAAACATTGGACGAGATGTGTTACCAATGTTGCTCTTAAAAGAGCAACTCTCTCACTATGATTATGTCGGCCATTTTCATACCAAGAAATCCAAAGAAGCAGATTTCTGGGCTGGTGAATCTTGGCGGAAAGAATTGATTGATATGTTGGTTAAACCGGCAGATCAAATCCTTGCCAATATGGAGGCCAATCCAAAAGTTGGAATCACCATCGCAGATATTCCAACCTTCTTCCGATACAATCGAATAGTGGTTGCCTGGAATGAAGCTCTCATTTCACCAGAGATGAACAAGCTCTGGCAACGGATGGGAGCGACCAAGACTATTGATTTCAAAAATCTCAATACTTTTGTTATGAGCTATGGCACCTTTGTTTGGTTTAAGTATGATGCTTTGAAACCACTCTTTGATTTGAATTTGACAGCAGCAGATGTTCCAGCTGAACCTCTTCCTCAAAATTCAATCCTTCATGCGATTGAACGCTTATTAGTCTACATTGCCTGGGATCAAAAATATGACTTTAGGATCTCCCAAAATCCACACGTTCTCACACCATTTATCGATAATAAGCAATTGAACAATCGAGAGGATCTCCAACCACATACCTTCGTGGACTTTAATCAAATTGGTGGGATTAAAGGAGCCTTAAAGTATATCGTGATCGGGCCAGCAAGAGCTGTGAAATATATAGTGAAAAGAATAGTTAAGAAAGTGAAATAATGAAACGGAAAAAGAAGTTTAATTTTTATACGTTTTTAAATAACTTGAAATCCAAAATTTCAAGGACTCAATTTTATTATGTAATCACCTTTGTCTTATTTTTCTTTTTTAATTTTTATTTAGCGCAAAATAATTTAGCCATACATAACAAAGCGACAGGGACTGTACTTAAGTACGTCAACTATTTGGGAATATTGTTTGGAATTAGTTTTTTATTGTTAATTGTATTAATGTCACATTTTAACTTTAAGAAATGGTTTCCTCTGAAATTACTGATTAGTTACTTAATTTATAATGTACTTTCTTATATTACAGAAATTTCTCTGTTTCTAAATAATCCCAAATATAAGGTTTGGAACTTTCAAAAAAATCCTTTTTTTAGAACGGATTCCTTTGTAGTTATTGGTACCCTATTTTTATTAACAATGATGCTTGTTCTGTATAGGTATCATTCGGATGGATTATTTTCTAGAAAAAAGAATTTAGAAGAAATAAAAGATAACTATCAATACATTATACTGTCACAGATTTTGATAACATTTATCGTAACGGATAAGAATTTTTCGTTATTAATATACAGAACAGATAATTTTTTGTATAAAGCATTAGAAATTGGTAAATATTCTGCTCAACAGTTTTGGATGACAAATGAATTTTTAATGCTTGCTTTTCCGATTCTTTCCATATTTGGTTTTTTCTATACGAAAGGCCAAAGAGATTTCGTGAAAAATAAACCCAGTTTATCATTAGCATTTTTCTCAAGTGTAACTATTGCAATCGTTCTAAATTATTTCTTCCAATTTAGTTTAGGAAGAACAGAACCATTTTTAGGAATACATTATACAATCCCAGATGCGATCTTGTTCCAAATTTTAGTGTTGACAGCTATAATCTTCTTTGTTTATATTGCTATCAACCAGTATTGGATAGCCTCTTGTTTGATTTTACTGGTATCTGTATCTTTTGTCATTGCGAATTTTATCAAATTTGGAATGAGAAATGAGCCAGTATTGCCGAGTGATCTAACATGGTTAACAAAGCCAGCTACCTTACTCGGTTTTGTTGATGCTTCTCAAATACTATATACAATTGGTGGATTAGTAGCAATTGTGGTTCTTTCTCTTCTTGGAATGAGGTACTTTTTCAAAGGAAAAATTATTTCTTCTTGGAAAGCACAAGTTCTACTTGTATTATCAATGTTTCTCTTATTTATAAACGTAGCATCTGTTTTTTCTGATAAAGAAAATGGGAAAATTAAATCGAATGTTCCGATTATAAGCACCCTCAATAATTATCAAGACATCGATTGGTTAGGGAATACCTCCAATGCTCGCTATAAAGGACTTACATATGTTTGGATGAACCAATTGACGACGGAAGTTATTCAGAAGCCTGAAGGTTATTCAAAAGATCGTATAGCTAAGATTGAAGCGAAGTACAATGAATTAGCGAATGGTATAAATAAGGAGAGACAAAACTATTTGAATGATCAGACGGTTATTTACGTCTTAAGCGAAAGTTTTTCAGATCCGAGAAAAATTGAAGGAGTTGAATTAACTCAAAATCCAATTCCTAATATTGAGAACGTTATGCGTAACCACACGAGTGGCCAAATGCAATCAGATGGCTATGGTGGTGGAACTGCCAATATGGAATTTCAAACATTGACGGGGCTACCTTTTTATAATATTTCTCAAACAGTATCTGTTTTGTATACAGAAGTATTTCCAAAAATTCATAATGTTCCCTCAATTAGTAATTCTTATGAAACGAAGAACAAAATCGCGATCCATCTCGCTGGGAAGTCAAATTACTCTAGAGATATCGTCTATTCTCGACTAGATTTTAAGGATTTTATCACGACGAATACAAAGGGAATCAAATATAGAAAAGAAGGGATTAGTCCAAGTGACGAATCTACCTACAATTTAGTACTAGAAAATATAATTCCTCAAAAGGGACAATTCTTTTCAGTAATGACTATGCAGAATCATTCACCTTGGTTAGAGGCTAATCCAGAAACTTTGGATGCAAAAGGAAATGGATTTAGCGACGAGGAGAACTCTAAACTAACCTTCTACAGTCGTCTACTATACCAAACTGATAGCGCCACCCAAGATTTCCTAGAAAAGCTATCCAAAATCGATAAAAAGATTACAGTTGTTTTTTACGGAGATCATTTGCCTGGTTTGTATCCAGAATCTGCCTTTAAGAACTATCCAGAAGGTCAATACCAAACAGACTACTTTATTTGGAGTAATTTCGATGCTCCTAAATTAGACTATCCTTTAGTCAACTCGAGTGATTTCTCTGCTATAGTCTTTGAACAGACCAACTCTAAAGTCTCACCTTACTATGCTCTTTTGACTGAGGTTTTGAAGAAAGCAAGTGTTGACAAAAAAGCTTTAGAAGGAGAAGCGTTGGAAATCGCTGAGGATCTCAAAATGGTTGAGTATGATCTGATAAGTGGTAAAGGATACCTTTCCCAAGATTTCTTCAAGGTACCATCGGCAAAAAATTAATGGAAAGAGACCAGCTTTCATCAATCTGTCATTCAGTGATTTGATTGCTAAAATTATTAAAAATAGAACAGGCTTTCCTGTTCTATTTTTGTTGATTTTATGCTAAACTAGTAGGAGGGGGTTCCGCATATGATTAAGATTTTTGGGAAAATCCGATACCATTGGCAGCCTGATTTATCCATGCTGATTACCTATTGGTCATTATCGGTTATACCCGTCTTTATTGGACTAGCTCTGATGTATGAGAGTTCCAGTATCCCGACGGTGGTACTCTTTTCATTCTTTCTCTTTATGGCCTTGCTGGCTGTAGGAGTGCATCGCTATTTTACGATCTACGATGATGGGATTTTACGGATTATCACGGCGAATCCATTAACTCCTATAAAAGTTCCGATTTCATCGATTGAAAAAGTGGAAGTTACAAAGAATTCTATCAAGTTAATTTTTAACGATGGATCAAGAAGTCGGACCTTCTGTATGCGTAAGTGGCCCAAAAAATACTTTATCAATGCCTTAGCCTTGAATGATCATTTTAAGGGTGAGATTGAGTTGACAGATAACTTTATCCATGTGGACTATTATCAACTCTACTATGCAGATAATGAAAAAAGCTCTTAATCTTTGATAAGAGCTCGGGTTGGACAATTTTTAACCGCTTCTTGGATAGAAGCATCGGTAGGAAATTCCTTTTCCAATCGTTCATCCTCAGAGGTGAACTTAACGATGCCATTATCGTGATAGTCAAAAATGTCCGAATATGTTTGGCAAAGGCCACATGCGATACAACGTTCAGGTATTAAGGTTATTTTCATATCTATATTGTAATGATTTTAACAGGAAAACACAAGGAGGAAGTTATGCCGAAAGAGCCATGGGAAGAAGAAATTTATGATGACGGAGAAGAAACATTGAAACGAACAAACAAATTAAATGGGATAAAAGCTGATCGCTTGTTGACCATCTTGGCGATTATTTTCTTTATTATTATTGTAGCGATGGTCTGCTTCTTAGTTTACCTTTCTACAGGTGGAAGCGATAAGAAGAAACAAATGAGCGGTTTCTACAATGGTGAAACAACAGTCGTTGCAGCAAGCAGTGCTCCAGCTGCAGAAAAGACAGAAGAAGCAAGTGCAGAAGAATCTGAAGAAGGTACGATTACAGTCCTAGCTGGTGAAGGAGAAGCAGCAATTGCGGCGCGTGCTGGCATTTCGATCGCCGAATTAGAGCAACTGAATCCATCTCACATGTCTACTGGATCATGGTATGCAAATCCAGGAGATGTCGTCAAGATTAAATAAAGGATAAGCTATGAAACAGATTCAAATCGCGATTGATGGCCCTGCATCTAGCGGGAAGTCAACTGTTGCTAAGATTATTGCTAAAAATTTAGGCTACACTTATCTCGATACGGGTGCCATGTATCGCGCAGCGACCTATCTGGCTCTTCGTCATGATCTGACTGAAGCAGATGTTGACCAGTTGGTTGATTTGCTGAACCAATATCCTGTGAGCTTTGGGCGCTCTGAAGACGGGCAGCAATTAGTCTTCGTAGCTGATGTCGATGTGACTCATCCAATTCGTGACAATGAAGTGACCAATAATGTCTCTTGGGTATCTGCCTTGGCTCCTGTGCGTGAGCGCTTGGTAGCCCAGCAACAACAGATTGCTGCTCAAGGTGGGATCGTCATGGACGGTCGTGATATTGGGACGGTTGTCTTACCAGATGCAGAATTGAAGATTTTCCTAGTGGCTTCTGTAGAAGAACGTGCAGAACGTCGCTATAAGGAAAATTTGAGCAAGGGCATTAAAACAGATTTAGAAGTATTGAAAAAAGAAATTGCTGAGCGGGACTACAAAGACAGTCACCGAGAGGTTTCGCCATTGAAACCAGCAGACGATGCCATTCATTTTGATACGACTGGTGTCGGAATTGATCAAGTGGTTGCATTTATTGAAGAAAAAGCAAAAAAAATCCTTGACAATCCATCATAAACTTGATATCATATAAAAGTTGAGAAAAGCAGAAGTGAGAACTTCTCGCCTTGCGACTAACGTTGTCTGGCCCCTACGGATCAAGTTTCAGAAATGAACTATAATCATGTAGTGCGGGTTTGCGTTAGCAAGTCCGCTCTTGTTTTTCTCTAAAATAAAAAAAGAGGTGAAAACCATAGCAAAGCAAGACTTATTCATCAATGATGAAATTCGTGTACGTGAAGTTCGCTTAATCGGTCTTGAGGGCGAACAATTGGGTATCAAACCACTTGGTGAAGCGCAAGCACTTGCGGACGACGCTAATGTGGACTTGGTTCTCATTCAACCTCAAGCTAAACCTCCTGTTGCGAAAATTATGGACTACGGTAAGTTCAAATTTGAGTACCAGAAGAAACAAAAAGAACAACGCAAAAAACAAAGCGTTGTGACCGTGAAAGAAGTTCGTTTGAGCCCAGTTATCGACAAGGGTGATTTCGATACAAAACTTCGCAATGCTCGCAAGTTCCTTGAAAAAGGGAACAAAGTGAAGGTTTCCATTCGCTTTAAGGGTCGTATGATCACCCATAAAGAGATTGGGGCAAAAGTTTTAGCCGACTTCGCTGAAGCAACTCAAGATATTGCTATCATCGAACAACGTGCTAAAATGGATGGTCGTCAAATGTTCATGCAGTTGGCACCAGCAACTGACAAGAAATAATCTGTCAGAAAGTTAAAAAAAGGAGAAAATATCATGCCAAAACAAAAAACACACCGCGCATCAGCTAAACGTTTCAAACGTACAGGTTCTGGTGGACTTAAACGTTTCCGTGCTTACACTTCTCACCGTTTCCACGGAAAAACTAAGAAACAACGTCGTCATCTTCGTAAAGCATCTATGGTGCATGCAGGAGATTTCAAACGTATCAAAGCAATGCTTACTCGCTTGAAATAATCGCGTATTTGTAAGTAAAGAATTCTAGGAAATATTGGAGGAAATATAAATGGCACGTGTTAAAGGTGGCGTTGTATCACGCAAACGTCGTAAACGTATTCTTAAATTAGCTAAAGGTTACTATGGAGCTAAACACATCTTGTTCCGTACTGCAAAAGAACAAGTAATGAACTCTTACTACTATGCATACCGTGACCGTCGTCAAAAGAAACGTGACTTCCGCAAATTGTGGATCACGCGTATCAATGCGGCAGCTCGTATGAACGGACTTTCATACTCACAATTGATGCATGGTTTGAAATTGGCTGAGATCGAAGTTAACCGTAAAATGCTTGCTGACTTGGCTGTTAACGATGCAGCAGCTTTCACAGCTCTTGCAGATGCAGCTAAAGCAAAACTTGGTAAATAATTAATAAAGAGATCCGCATGGATCTCTTTTTCTTTGAGTGAAGGAATCGGCTGTGACAGTGTCATCTTTTTTTCTTGCTGATTTCGTGCTATAATGAAAAAAATTTAGAATGTTCATGAAGGAGGACAAGACTGTGGGACATAAACGATTAGCTTGGGATGAGTATTTTGCAGCACAGGCTTTGTTAATATCAAATCGAGCAACTTGTAAGCGGGCCAAGGTGGGTGCTGTATTGGTCAAGGATCATAAGGTGGTTGCGACGGGTTACAATGGCTCTGTCTCTGGTACGGAGCATTGCTTGGATCATGACTGCCTCATGGTGGAGGGACACTGTGTTCGGACCCTCCATGCAGAGGTCAATGCCATTTTACAGGGAGCGGAACGGGGGATTCCCAAAGGTTTCACAGCCTATGTAACCCATTTCCCCTGCCTCAATTGTACCAAGCAGCTGCTTCAAGTTGGCTGCAAGCGGGTGGTTTATATCCATCAATACCGTATTGATGAGTATGCTGAGTACCTCTACCGTGAAAAAGAAGTAGAACTAGTCCACCTCCCATTGGACGTTGTGAAAGAAGCCATTGCAGAGGCAGATTTTATTTAAAAAAGAAACTTTGTTTTTGAGATCACGCTTCACTGATTCGTCTAGAGAAAAGAGATTGTGATGACATGTCAAATTTGCTACCAAATTATCTTGCTTGTTTAGGGTTTTGGTGCTCTTTATCAAGTAGTCATACTCTTATCCGGACAGCCTGAAAATGGAGAGAATCTCCCTGTCATCGTGCTGTCATTGCTTTTGCTTCTTTTATGGCTGACATTTCAAGTCATCTTAACAGTAAGTATCATGAAAAGAATGATGAAATCATGTATAATGGTGTTAAAAGAAAATATAAAAAAGAAGGGTAGGGAAAGCTATGACAGACCAAGAGAAACATTTTGAAGAAAATAAAGAACATAGCAGTATAAGTGAAGATGGTTTTACTTCTGCATCTATTCAGAATCATCCAACAAAAATCGGATTTACATCCATTCTTCTTTCAGCGGCCTTTTACTTATCCATTATCTATCTTGTATTGTTTATCTATTACTTTAATATCGCGGTACTTTTCATGTTGATTTTTCTATCACCAAACTTCTTAGGTGTTGCTATTGGTGCCATTTTACTTCGACTAGGGATGAAGAGAAGAAACAAAAACTTGCTCTATACAAGTTTCGTACTTTATCTGCTGTCTATCATCTTGGGTATTGATCTAGACTTGGAATTTTTTCGAATTGCACAGTTACTGCTAGTTATTCTGGTTTTAATTGGAAACCTCTTAGTTGAAGACGAAAATAGCTATTAATGAAAAGATAGGGATGGACAACTCTACTCAATAAAAAGTATTCGGGCCGATCCAAGCTATAATTAAATCAATTCTTCCTGTCGATTTTTGAGTGCTATTCTTTGAAAGAATAAGGAAGTACTTTAGGAGAAAGTTATGACAGATCAACAAAATTCTGAATCAAACCAAGAGCACCAAAGTGTGCCTGAGGGGGCTGTTCTGCCCCCCATGGTGGGGGAAGAGCAGAATCCCCAAAATAATAAAGATAAAGAGGCATCTGTTTTAGGAGATAGTCTCCTTACTAACAATGAGATGAAGCCAGAAAAAAGAGTCGGAAGTACTCTAGTACTATCTATTGCACTTGTTTTGGCAACTATATACCTAGGATGGTCTCTACTCGGCGCAATCGTACTTATAGAATGGACAATTATGCAACAGCTCCATTTTCTCTGTATTATCATTGCGACCCTCCTGCTTTGGATCGGAAAAACGATGGGGAATAGAACAACTCTCTATACATCCGCAGTTTTTTATTTTGTTTCGATGATTCCAACGTATGACCCAGCTGGGGGATTATTTTTCCTTATGCCTCTTATAATAGCTGTAGTGGTTTTTTTCGGAACTGTAATGTTTGAAAATGGAGAGTAATTATAGAAGATAGGGCGAAAAATCCTATCTTTTTTATATAGCGAGAAAACATAGAGAAAGCGATTACAAATTGTGGTATAATGAGAGGTAATAAATCAATTTATACTTTACTTTGAAAGTGGAGTGAAATAAATGGTATCAGGGCTCATTTATTTTATAACCTTTCTTTATATTTCGACTGTTTGGATAGCAGGTAGGGAAAAGGGATCGTGTACGATTATGTTCTTCAATTATTAAAGAAAACACCTGGTATCCAATCGTTCCGTTGGCTTCTTTGAGCGTCACTATCCTGCATATGCTAGATCGGATTCCTCTTGTCTTACGGTTAATGAAAAAAAGATGGAATTGTGTATAATTGATTTAAGAGAAAACATAAATAAAGTAATAAGAAAAGGTAGGAGAATGCTATGGAAAATCAGCAGAATAATTTTGAAGAAACGAAAGATACGATTAGGATAAGTGGAGATGGTTTTTATTCGGCACCTATCCAGAATTATCCAACAAAAATCAAATTTACTTCCATTCTTCTTTCAGTCGCCTTTTACTTATCCATTATCTATCTTGTATTGTTTATCTCTTACTTTGCACTTTCGGGTAATGCTTGGGGACTTTTCATTTTGATTTTTCTAGGACCAAACTTATTAAGTATCGCTATTGGGGCCATCTTTCTTAGAATAGGGATGGAGAAAGGAAATAAGGCGCTACTCTATACGAGTTTCCTACTTTATATGCTCTCGATTATTTTGGCATATGATCCAGACTGGGGAGTTTACCGAATTGCACCGATAGTTTTAGGTATTCTTGTTTTAATAGGAACACTCCTAGCGAAAGAAGATAAAGAAGTATTGAGATATTAAGAAGGGGGAACTCTTTTAAATAAGTATTGCTTGCTCAATGATCTTATCGAGTTAAGAATTTCTGCCAAGTTGTATATTTTTGAAGTATCAATAGATGCATGGAAGAATTCAGTGAATATCATTTAGAAAATCGTTTATTCCAGTTTTTTTAAAAAAAAGTAAAATATTATAGAAAAATGTTAGGAGAAAATTATGACAGATCAAGATTCACAATATCAATCAAACCAAGAGCATAATAATGTGACTGAAGGTACTGTTCAGCCACCAATGACGGAACAAAGCCTAGAAAATCCTGTTCAGCCACCAATGACGGAACAAGGTTTAGAAAATTCTGTTCAGCCACCAATGGAGGATCAAGGCCTAGAAAATCCTGCTCAGCCACAAATGGGAGATCAAGCCCCAGAAAATCCTGTTCAGCCACCAATGGCGGATCAAGCCCCAGAAAATTCTGTTCCTAATAGGGGCCTTCTAACTCTTGTATTTTTCGTAAACATGGGCTTACTGATGCTTTTTATAGGTAGTGCTTTGATAGCAGGAGGATGGGCGATTGTCTTTTTGTTCTTTTTGGGCTATTACCTTACTTGTTATATTGCTGCGACAGTCTTACTTGGTATTGGAACAAAAACGGCTAATAAGACGATGCTATTTGTTTCAGTAGCTCTCTATTTTGCCTCCATACTTTTTGCTGGTGATCCAGCTTGGTTAGCTATTCAAATTCCATCTATGATTTCAACTGTCCTAGTATTAATAGGGACCTTGCTACTGTAAGGATTAGAGCTAAATTATTGTTACACTAAAAAAGATATAGTTTCAAACTATATCTTTTTCTTTTGATAAAAAAAGGATACTGGTGCAAAATCGTGTTATAATAGTTAAGTTATATGGTCCCGATAAGGTGGTAGAATGCATCTACCAGTTCTTTGTAACTCTATAACGAATATTTTTTAAGGGGGGACATTTTTATGTCAGAACGTAAATTATTCACGTCTGAATCTGTATCTGAGGGGCATCCAGATAAGATTGCAGACCAAATTTCAGATGCTATCTTGGATGCTATTTTAGAGCAAGATCCAGAAGCCCACGTTGCTGCTGAAACAGCTGTTTATACTGGTTCAGTACATGTTTTCGGTGAAATTTCGACAACTGCTTATGTAGACATTAACCGTGTGGTACGTGATACAATCGCAGAAATTGGCTATACCAATACAGAATATGGATTCTCAGCGGAAACTGTAGGAGTACACCCATCATTGGTAGAACAATCTCCTGATATCGCCCAAGGGGTTAATGAAGCCTTGGAAGTTCGTGGAAATGCCGATCAAGATCCACTTGACTTGATCGGAGCTGGAGACCAAGGTCTCATGTTTGGTTTTGCGGTGGATGAAACTGAAGAACTCATGCCGTTGCCAATTTCCTTAAGCCATAAGTTGGTCCGTCGTTTGGCTGAACTTCGTAAGTCTGGTGAGATTAGCTATCTTCGTCCAGATGCTAAATCTCAAGTTACGGTTGAGTATGATGAAAATGACCAGCCAGTGCGCGTGGATACAGTCGTTATTTCAACCCAACACGATCCAGAAGTCAGCAATGAACAAATCCATGAAGATGTGATTTACAAGGTGATCAAGGAAGTGATTCCTGCTTCTTATCTGGATGATGAAACGAAGTTCTTTATCAATCCAACAGGTCGTTTCGTTATCGGGGGGCCTCAAGGAGACTCAGGTTTGACGGGGCGTAAGATCATCGTGGATACCTATGGTGGTTATTCACGTCACGGTGGTGGTGCTTTCTCTGGTAAGGATGCGACTAAGGTAGACCGCTCTGCTTCTTATGCAGCTCGCTACATTGCCAAGAACATTGTAGCTGCAGGTCTTGCTAAGAAAGCAGAAGTGCAATTGGCTTATGCGATTGGGGTGGCTCATCCTGTATCTGTGCGTATCGATACCTTTGGTACTGGTACGGTAGCTGAAAGCAAGCTTGAACAAGCAGCGCGTCAAATCTTTGACCTACGTCCTGCAGGAATTATCCAAATGCTGGACCTCAAACGTCCGATTTACCGTCAAACAGCAGCATATGGCCATATGGGACGGACGGATATTGATCTTCCATGGGAACGCTTGGATAAGGTAGAAGCCTTGAAAGAAGCAGTTAAGTAAGTAGATAGAAAGAGAGAGTGGGACAGAAATCGGTCATTTGTTAGAATTCGATTTCGTCGTCCCACCTCCGCGTAGTTGAGTAGGGCTTTAAAAGCTGATGAAATCAGCGTAGTAGAGCCCACTCAACCACTGCGTCTTGCTCGACAATTCAAAGACAATTGAGAGGCTAGGACTTTTGTCCCAGCCTCTTTTTTGTAAAATAAATCTACAAATGTAAACAAAAGTATTGACAAGAAAAATAGGAAGTGTATAATAAAACTACAAACGTAAACCAATTATCCATGATAGGAGATAGAAAGGAAAATGAATGGCTAAGATTTCAAGTGCTGAATGGGAAGTCATGAGAGTCCTTTGGACCAAGGGAGAAACGACTTCTACAGAAATAACTAAGATTCTTTCCACCAAGCAAGACTGGTCAGCTTCAACGGTAAAAACTCTTTTAGGACGATTGGCTGATAAGGGCTATTTGACGAGTCGAAGAGAAGGTCGAACCTATCTGTATCAGGCTGTCCTCAATGAAGAAGAGGCAAATTTAAGAGCTGTCTATGAAGTTTTAAGCAAGATCTGCTTGACCAAGCATAGTCACATATTGGAGCAACTGATCCAGCAAACACCAATGATGAAAGAACAGATCAAAGACTTGCAAGAGATTCTCGCATCCAAAGAGAGCGTGGAGCGGGTTCAATGTGATTGCCAACCTGGGCAATGTCACTGTGTCAGTCATGTGGAGGAAGATCAATGAAAGAAGAAACCTTTGTCGTCAATGGGATGACTTGTGCATCCTGTGTGATCAATGTGGAGAAAGCTGTCAATCATCTGGACGGTGTTGAAAAAGCGACGGTAAATTTGACCACTGAAAAAATGACAGTGGAATATCAAGGGGAGCCCTTGAGTCCAGAGGCTATTTCAAAGGCGGTAGCGGATGCTGGCTATGAGGCAGTACTTTACAATCCAGATACAGCTAAGAGTCAAGAGGAACGGGAAGGAGACAAGCTACAATTAATCCGAAACCGGCTCCTTTGGTCTTCCATCTTCACCCTGCCACTCTTTTATCTAGCAATGGGTCCCATGATTGGCCTGCCTGTACCTGCTTTTGTCTCACCTGATCGAGCACCCGTAGCTTACACCCTTGTTCTTTTGGCCTTGACTATCCCCGTGATAGTCTTCGGACGAGCTTTTTATCGAAATGGTTTCCGAACTCTTCTAAAAGGTCATCCAAATATGGATGCCTTAGTAGCTTTGGCTACCAGTGCAGCTTTTCTTTATAGTCTCTATGGAACTTATCATATCTTGCTTGGTCACCATCATCATGTTCACCAGCTTTACTATGAGTCTGTAGCCGTGATTTTGACCCTAATTACGCTAGGTAAATATTTTGAAACTCTGTCAAAAGGACGTACTTCTCAAGCCATTAAAAAACTCATGCATCTGGCTGCCAAGGAGGCGACGGTCTTACGGGATGGAAAAGAAGTGAAATTGCCTGTAGAAGACTTGGTCATTGGAGATCACATTCTGGTCAAACCAGGTGAAAAAATAGCCGTTGATGGTCAAGTGGTTTCCGGACAATCAGCTATTGATGAAAGCATGCTAACGGGTGAATCGATCCCAATCCAAAAAACTGAAGGAAGTCCAGTTTATGCTGGCTCCATCAATGGTCAAGGAAGCTTGGTCTATGAGGCTGAGAAAGTTGGTCGGGATACCTTACTAGCACAGATCATTCAGCTGGTGGAAGATGCCCAACAAACCAAAGCACCGATTGCCAAGATTGCCGATCGAGTGGCCGGAGTCTTTGTTCCTGTAGTCATGGTGATTGCCCTCTTATCTGGACTGTTTTGGTATTTCATCATGGGCGAAACCTTTACCTTTGCTATGACGGTAACGATTAGTGTCTTGGTGATTGCCTGTCCATGTGCTCTAGGCTTGGCGACTCCAACCGCTATCATGGTGGGAACTGGATTAGGAGCAGAGCATGGGATCCTCTACAAGAGAGGGGACGTCCTTGAGTTAGCTCATCAAGCGCAAGTAGTGGTCTTCGATAAAACAGGGACCATCACTCAAGGAAAACCTCAATTGTCCTCATCCTATCTCTATAGTCAAACGAAGGATGCCTTACAAATCCTGGCATCTCTGGAAGCCAAATCCGAGCACCCGCTGGGACAGGCTATTCTGGATGCTGCAAAAGAAGTACCTGTAGACTTATTAGAGATGGAGAACTTCTCCAGTCTAACAGGAAGGGGCCTCACTGCTAGATATGCAGGGAAGGTTTATCTAGCTGGGAATCAAACTCTAATGGAAGAGGAAGGAATCGATGTTCGTCTTGCCAAGGCTGACTTGGAAGTCTTGACCCAGGATGGACAAACCCCGATTTTCTTAGCTGAAGATGGGCAATTAATGGCTCTATTTGGGGTAGCAGACCGCATCAAGGAAGATAGTCTAGAAATGGTTGCTAGTCTTGAAAAAATGGGCAAGAAGGTGATCATGCTAACTGGGGATAATGAACGAACTGCTCAAGCGATTGCTAAGAAGGCTGGAATCCGGCAGGTCATCAGTCAAGTCCTTCCTCAAGAAAAATCACGAGTGATCCAAGAATTGCAAGCAGAAGGCAAGTCTGTGATCATGGTGGGGGATGGGATCAACGATGCACCAGCCCTTGCAACTGCAGATATCGGGATTGCCATGGGGTCTGGAACTGATATTGCCATGGAAAGTGCAGATATCGTAGTTATGAAACCCCAATTGATGGATGTAGTCCGGGCCTTGGAAATTAGTCGCTACACGATTCAAACGATTAAGGAAAACTTGTTCTGGGCCTTTATCTACAATGTTTTAGCTATTCCGGTGGCGATGGGCCTTCTCTATCTATTTGGTGGTCCCCTCTTAAATCCTATGCTAGCGGGTCTAGCCATGAGTTTTAGCTCAGTATCCGTCGTCGTCAATGCTCTAAGATTAAAGCGAAAAAAATTATAAAATCTAGGAGAAAAAATGCTCTCCTTATGCGAAAGAAAGGACAAAAATATGTCAAAAACATATGAAATTACTGGAATGAAATGCCAAGGTTGTGCCAATGCTGTCACTGAAAAATTATCCGCAGTAAAAGGTGTAGAAGAAGTAAGAGTTGATTTAGAGAAGAATCAAGTAACCATTGAAGGGAAACCTTGGAAATGGTCCTTGATCCGAGCTCTAAAAGACAGTAAATATGAACTAGGAAATGAAGTAAAATAAGCTCAAAAAAGGTGGTCTGAAAAGAACTGCCTTTTTTGATAAAATACACATACAGCGAATGAGTATATAGCATAGATAAACTAGGTAAGGAACTGAAAATATAAAAAAATAGTAAAACATATAGTTGAAGTTTTCTAGGAATTGGATGGACCGATCAAAAGATAAGAATGAGTGGAAAATGAAGCGTTTTTATGATATAATAGATGCGGTAATTTTTTACTGAATGATTGAAAGAGCTTATACAAATTAACATGAAAAAAATTATAATTAATGGTGGTCGCCCTTTAAAAGGAGAGGTGACCATTAGTGGTGCAAAAAATAGCGTAGTGGCCCTTATTCCAGCTACTATTTTAGCAGACGAAATTGTGACACTTGATGGTGTTCCAGATATTTCAGATGTTGCTAGCTTGATTGACATTATGACTCTGATGGGAGCAAAAGTGGAGCGAGATGGGGAGACTCTTGTCATCGATCCACGTGGTGTCAAAGATATGCCAATGCCATTTGGAAAGATCAATAGTCTTCGTGCTTCTTACTATTTCTATGGAAGTCTTTTGGGACGTTATGGCCAAGCAACGGTAGGTCTACCAGGGGGATGTGACTTAGGTCCGCGTCCAATTGATCTACATTTGAAAGCCTTTGAAGCGATGGGGGCTAAAATGACCATGGATGGTTCTAGTATGAACCTTTCCACTAATGGGAAGCTTCTTCGTGGAGCAGTCATCTATATGGATACGGTAAGTGTTGGGGCAACGATTAATACTATCCTAGCTGCTGTCAAAGCGGAAGGTCGTACCGTTATTGAGAATGCCGCTCGCGAACCTGAGATCATTGATGTCGTGACCCTTCTCAATAATATGGGGGCTCACATCAGGGGAGCTGGTACAGATATCATTACGATTGAAGGAGTAGACTATCTTCACGGAACGCGTCACCAAGTGATCCCAGATCGCATCGAAGCAGGGACTTATATCGCTCTTGCTGCAGCTGTGGGAGAAGGAATTCAAATTACGAATGTTCTCTATGAACACCTGGAAAGCTTTATTGCTAAGCTAGAAGAAATGGGAGTTCGCATGACCATTTCTGAGGATAGTGTTTTTGTTGAAAAGCAAGAGAATCTAAAAGCTGTTCACATTAAAACCTCTCCTTACCCTGGATTTGCAACTGATTTGCAGCAACCCTTGACCCCCTTGCTCTTGACAGCTAATGGAAAGGGAAGCATTGTAGATACTATTTATCAAAAGCGGGTCAACCATGTGGCTGAACTGATGCGGATGGGGGCTAGGATTGAAACAGTTGGTGATCGCATTGTCTACCAAGGACCAAATCAATTAACGGGTGCTCCAGTTAAAGCGACAGACCTTCGTGCAGGAGCTGCCTTGGTGATTGCAGGCTTGATGGCACAGGGGAGAACAGAGATTACCAATATTGAGTTTATCCTTCGTGGCTATTCGCACATCATTGAAAAATTGCAACAATTGGGCGCTGACATCAAGTTAATTGATGAAGCATAACGAACGATTTTTATGAACATTTGGACGCAACTAGCAGCATATTCATGTTTCGAAACAGAGCGCCTCTTCTTGAGGCCCTTTCTATATAGTGATGCAGCTGACTTTTACAAGATATCCTCCAATCCAGAAAATTTGCCTTTTATTTTCCCGGCACAAACTTCCCTAGAGGAATGCCAGTATGTCTTGGCTAATTATTTTTTAAAGAATCCTCTGGGAATATGGGCGATTTGTGATAAGGAAACCGGTCATGTGATTGGATCGATTAAATTTGAAAAATTGGATGAAATTAAGAAAGAAGCAGAACTTGGTTATTTCTTACACAAGGATTATTGGGGCAAAGGCCTCATGACAGAGGTTGTAAAAGAAATTACCTTCTTGTCCTTCCAGGAATTTCATCTCAAACAAGTCCGAATTATTACCCATGTTGAAAATTTAGCCAGCCAACAGGTTGCTTTACATGCCGGTTATACGTTAAAACGACAATTCAAGGGAAGCGACCGCTATACGCGAAAGATGCGGGATTATTACGAGTTCTGCATAGATAGAGGAGATCTCAATGAGTAAACACCAAGCGATCTTAGATTATTTGGAGAAACTACCAATTGGCAAGCGTGTCAGTGTGAGAAGTATCTCGAACTATTTACAGGTAAGTGATGGGACCGCCTATCGGGCCATTAAAGAAGCCGAAAATCGTGGAATTGTTGAAACGAGACCTCGTAGTGGGACTGTTCGTGTTAAGTCCAAAAAGGCTGTCCTGGAACATCTGACTTTTCGAGAGATTGTAGAAATAACCGGTTCGGAAGTCTTGGCAGGTAAAGAAGGACTGGAACGAGAGTTCAATAAGTTTTATATCGGTGCCATGACAGAAGAGCATATTTTAGATTATGTATCTGAAGGTGGGCTCCTCATTGTTGGAGACCGGACCAATATCCAACGTCTGGCCCTCAAACACGACAATGCTGTTCTTGTAACTGGTGGTTTCGATGTCGATCCTTCTATTTTGGAACTAGGTAACAGTGGTCAAACTCCTATCTTACGTACCAAGCATGATACTTATACTGTGGCGACCATGATCAATCGCGCTCTCGCCAACATGCAAATCAAAACAGACATTTTAACGGTTGAACAAGTCTATTCACCTATGCATGAATATGGTTTTTTACGGGAAACAGATACCGTACGTGACTATCTAGATTTGGTAAGAAAGAGCCGTTTTAGTCGCTTTCCTGTCGTTAATCAACACCAAATGGTTGTTGGAGTGGTGACTATGCGGGATGCCGGCGATAAGGCACCCCAGACAACTCTGGACAAGGTCATGTCACGTACCGTCTTTACGACAAACCTTTCTTCTAGTATCGCCAATGTCAGTCAACGCATGATTGCAGAAGACTTTGAGATGATCCCTGTTATTCGGAGCAATCAGACCTTGTTAGGTGTCATTACCCGTCGTGCAGTCATGGACCGGATGAGTAAGGAACAATTGTCTGGATTACCAACCTTTAGTGAACAAATCAGTCAAAAAGTGGTTCTGCAAGCCAATCATTTTGAACTGACGGTTGAACCAAGCATGTTAGAAAAAAGTGGCGTTCTCTCGAATGGCGTTCTCACTGAAGTTTTAACAACGGTCACTCGCCAGCTCATGATGAATTCTGGAAAAAATTTAATTATCGAACAGCTGTTGGTCTATTATCTTCAAGCTGTTCAAGTGGACGATACCTTGCGGATTGAAACGCGTATTGTTCGCCAAACAAGACGATCGGCTATTATAGATTTTGATTTGTATTTGAATCTGCAGCTGGTCACGAAAGCCACCGTTACTTTGAAAATTAATTAGAATGGAAGTAGGAATAGATGATTACATTGAAATCACAGCGTGAGATCGAAGCCATGGACCGTGCAGGAGATTTTCTTGCCAGTATCCATATTGGCCTTCGGGATTTGATCAAACCGGGTCTTGATCTTTGGGAAGTAGAAGAGTATGTTCGACGTCGCTGTAAAGAAGCCAATGTCTTGCCCCTACAGATCGGTGTGGAAGGAAGTCTGATGGACTATCCCTATGCAACTTGTTGTGGGATCAATGATGAAGTGGCTCATGCCTTTCCTCGCCACTATCTGTTAAAAGACGGTGACCTCTTAAAGGTGGATATGGTCTTGTCAGAGCCATTAGATAAGTCTGTTGTTGATGTTTCAAAACTAGACTTTGATAATGTAGCTCAGGTGAAAAAATATACAGAAAACTACTCTGGTGGTTTGGCAGATTCTTGTTGGGCTTATGCAGTCGGGAATGTATCCCAAGAAGTAAAGGATCTCATGGATGTCACCAAGGAGTGTCTCTACAAGGGGATTGAGCAAGCAGTTGTCGGAAATCGCCTAGGAGACATTGGTGCAGCTATTCAGGAATATGCTGAAAGCAAAGGATATGGAGTGGTCCGTGACTTGGTCGGTCATGGAGTCGGTCCAACTATGCATGAAGAACCTATGGTTCCCCACTACGGACGTGCAGGACGTGGGTTGCGCTTACGTGAAGGTATGGTCTTGACCATTGAACCAATGATTAATACCGGAACTTGGGAAATCGATACAGATATGAAGACAGGTTGGGCCCATAAAACCCTTGATGGTGGTCTTTCTTGTCAGTACGAACATCAGTTTGTGATTACGAAAGATGGTCCGGTTATTTTAACCAGTCAAGGTGAAGAAGGAACCTATTAAAAAAGTAGAGAGGAAAGAATGGAGCTGAATAGATAAAACGGTTTCGCTCTTTTCTCTTTTTATGATTTTTTTAGGGAGGGGAAGATATGAAAAAGTTTCTAAAATGGCTAGGCCAACGACCGTTTATTAAGGGATTTCTGCGCTTTTATATGGCCTCTGAATCGGATATCACTAGTATAGCAGTAGCCTATTATTTATTGATTTCGATTCTCCCTTTATTGTTGATTGCAACCAATATCCTCCCTTACTTTCATATTCGTCCGACTCAGATTTTGCTGACCTTGCGTGAAGTCTTACCTGCTTCCATGTACCGCATTGTTTTGCAAGTTATTTCATCGGTGCTTACCAAGCCGTCTACTGGTTTGCTGAGTTTCTCCATCATTTCTGCTTTATGGGTCTCTTCACAGTGTATCGCTTACCTGCAAAGGGCCTTCAATAAAAGTTATGGAGTGGAGAAGGAGAGGGGGATTATCTGGGCGAGAATTTTCAGTATCTTGATTAGTTTTGCTCTACAAGGTCTGTTTGGTCTATCTCTCGTTTTGACTATGTTTGGCCGTATGATTATTCGTACCGTCTACCAGATTTTCAAGTTTGATGAAAGTATCTACCTTCGCCTTCTAAATATTTCCGGCCCTTCGGTTTACTTCCTTCTCTTTTTGACCTTGCTCTTGCTCTATTACACCCTGCCCAATATCAAAATTCCTAAGTTTCGCTATGTCTTTCCAGGAGCCATCTTTGTGACAGCAGTCCTTTATTTGACCTTGAATATCTTCTGGAAATATGTCGATCACTATATCACGAGTTTCTTAGATGCTCGTTTCTTCGGATCTGTCCTTTTAGCAGTCATTATGTTCTGGTTTATCTTGGTAGCCAAGGTGTTGATTATTGGTTGTATCTTAAATGCTAGTATTCAGTATGCGATTGAAGCACGATTCGAGACAAAAGACGGGGATGTGGTAGCCAAGTATAAGATAGGTCAAGTAGCTTTTCACCAAAAGGAAGCTTCACTCAAGCGTCGTTTTCATCTTAAAAATTTGAGAAAAAATCAAGAATAATCTTAAAGAAATAAAATAGGAAAAAGCCGGTTTTCATCCGGCTTTTTTGTTATTTCTGAATAGTTTGTTGCAAATGCAACAAAAATGTGATAAACTCCATTTAAAGGAAAGGAGGAGCAAATGAAGGTTTTAAGAGAGATTGGCATCATAGCCCGAGCCTTAGATTCGATTGCTAATATTGAGTTCCGAGATTTGGAGCTAGCAAGAGGCCAATACCTGTATTTGGTGCGGATTGGAGAGCACCCAGGGATTATTCAAGAGGAGTTATCCGATTTATTAAAAGTGGACCGTTCAACAGTAGCTCGCTCTGTCAAAAAATTAGCGGATAAAGGATTTATCCGAGAATTAAACGATCATTCAAATCAAAAGATAAAAAAATGGGTCCTAACGGAAAAGGGACAAGCGCTTTATCCTTTCATACTTGCTGAGCATACTTATTCTGAGAAGGCTGCCTTAAAAGGTTTTTCACAGACAGAAATTCTTCAATTAGAAAAATGGCTGGCAAAAATGAGTGAAAACGTCGCAGCGGATTGGGAGCTAGTGAAAAAAGGCCAAAAAAGAAATTATAGTGAGGAAAAGAAATGAAAGTTACAATAGATCAAGAGTTTTGGGATTTGTTTCCCCAAGCACAAGTAGTGGTGATGACTGTAGAAGGAATCGACAATCATGTCGACGAGAGCAAGGATTCCTATTTTAAGGATTTACTCGACAAGGGAGTCGCACGATCAAAAGCCTTCATCGATGATGAACAATTCACTGCCAGCCCGGTTGTTCAGGAATGGCGTCAGGCTTTTAGCAAATTCAAGACCAAAAAAGGAGCCCGCTCTTCCATTGAAGCCTTATTGAAACGTGTTTCGCAAGGACGGGAGTTTTATCCCATTAATCCTTTAGTTGATTTGTATAATAGTGTCTCTCTTGCCTATGCTATCCCATGTGGTGGTGAGGACATGGAAAAGTTAGCTGGAGGCTTATCTTTAGGAAAAGCAAAGGAGGGAGAGCCATTCTTCCCATTAGGAGCTGAGGAAGATGCTCCAGCTTTGCCGGAAGAGATCATCTATTATGACCAAGAAGGGGCTGTTTGCCGTTGTTTAAATTGGCGGGAAGCTAAAAGGACGATGTTGACAGAAGAAACTCGTCAAGCTATTCTTGTTATGGAAGCAGTGACTGAAGAGCAAGGAGAACGTGCTAAAGAAGCAATGGACGAATTAAAAGGCTTAGTCAAGGACTATTTTGGTGTAGAAGGAAAGATTTCTTATTTAAGCGCCCAAACATCTAGTTTAGAAGTTTAAAAAAATGAGAGTGGGACAGAAATCGGTCATTCGTTAGAATTCGATTTTGTCGTCCGACCTCCGCACAGTTGAGTAGAGCTATAAAAACTGATGAAATCAGCGTAGTAGAGCCCACTCAATCACTGCGTCTTGCTCGACAATCCAAAGACAATTGAGAGGCCAGGACTTTTGTCCCAGCCTCATTTTGGTTTTCCACGGAAGTTACTTTTTATTTCGGAAGACAAAAAGTTTGCTGAAGACATAGTTCAAAATGACAATCATAACTTGGGCAGCAAACGTTTCGATGGTATTGATAGCCGTACGATTCATATTGACAAACTGACCAATGATTTGCGGATACTGGGTCACAAAGATGGTAGTCATCAGGAGATCCAGAACGAGAGTGCCCATTCGAGCGAAAGAGAAGACAATTAAGCGTTTGAACCAGCCTTTTCTTTCTTGTTTAAAGACAATAGTATCGTTGGTAGCAAAGGCAAAGAGAATCCCTGCAATATTTCCAATCAAGGTAGCTAGTTGTTCCTGGTCCGTCAGTTGGAAAACAATCAGCCGGGTAGCAACAGAGACAATAGTAGTAGCAACACCAAAAATCAGGTAGGCTAAAATTTCATTATTAAAGATGCGATGGACTAGTTTTTTCATACAATTAGTCTATCATAATTCCCTTATTTGTGCTATACTTATAAAGTTGGTTTGTGGAATGCAACTCTATCAAGAGGGGTTCATTGGCAAAGATCAACCCTTGGTGCTTAGCTTCTTTCACCAAGCATATTAGACGCGGAAAAACCGCTAAAGGAGAAAACGATGAAAAACTATACTGTTCGTGACTTGGCACAGATTGCTCTAGTTGCAGCTCTCTATGTGGCCTTGACCATTACTCCCCCATTGAATGCCATCGGAAGCAATGAGATCCAATTCCGTGTTTCTGAAATGCTCAATTTCATGGCTTTCTACAATCGGAAATACATTTGGTCGGTGACAATTGGCTGTATGATTTCTAACTTCCTGAGTTATGGGATTGTCGACGTGGTCGTTGGTGGCGGATCTACTTTGGTCTTCGTCACACTTGGAGTATATCTCTTTAAACGTTACGAAAAGACAGATCTCTTTAATGGATGGATTCGCAAGGATCATTTCTTATTCTCAATTTTCTTTGCCCTCTCTATGTTTACGATTGCCTTAGAATTGCATATCTTGAACAAAACACCATTCTTCTTGAATTGGTTGACAACTGGTTTGGGTGAATTTGCTTCCCTGATTGTCGGAGCTATTTTGATTAAAAAGATTGCCCAACGTATTGATTTGACTCAATAGTCTACTAGAGAGTGGAACAGAAATCGGTAATTCGTTAGAATTCGATTTCGTCGTCCCACCTCCGCACAGTTGAGTAGGGCTGTAAAAGCTGATGAAATCGGCGTAGTAGAGCCCACTCAACCACTTCGTCTTGCTCGATAATCCAAAGATAATTGAGAGGCTAGGACTTTTGTCCTAGATCTTTTTTTGTTGCCATTGCCGAATCCGATTCATTCAAATAATAGATATTTTTCGCTAATGGAGTAGTCAGAAAGGCCCCAGTAAAGCGTTTTTATGGTAAAATAGGGATATGGAAACCAGAATAAAAGAGCTAGTGACACTCCTGAATCACTATGCAGAAGATTATTATACAAAAGATGCTCCGTCCGTATCGGATTATGAGTACGATCAACTTTATCGGGAATTAGTCACCTTAGAGGAAGCCCATCCGGAGTTGGTCCAGCCCAATAGCCCAACCCATCGGGTCGGAGGAACTATTCTTAAAGGGTTTGAAAAATACCAGCATACCTACCCGCTTTATAGCTTACAGGACGCCTTTTCTTATGATGAATTAGTGGCCTTTGATCAACGGGTTCGCAAGGAATTCCCTGCTGTCACCTATGTATGTGAATTAAAAATTGACGGCCTGTCTATTTCACTTTCTTATGTTGATGGAGTTCTTGAAACGGGTGCTACACGTGGGGATGGGAGCATTGGAGAAAATATCACAGAAAACCTTAAGCGAGTTCGTGATATTCCTCTAGTCTTGCCAGAACCTCTTACATTAACAGTTCGCGGAGAATGTTATATGCCCCGTGCATCTTTTGATGCTGTCAACTTGTCTCGCCAAGAAAATGGGGAAGCAGAGTTTGCGAATCCTCGAAATGCGGCAGCCGGTACTCTTAGACAGTTGGATACAAAGATTGTTGCGGAGCGAAAACTCGCGACCTTCCTCTATCAAGAAGCTAGTCCAACTGACCAAACGAGTCAAGAGAAGGTGTTAGCCAAGTTAGATCGACTCGGTTTTGTCGTCAATCCGCATCACAAGACAGTGACTAGTATCGAGCAAGTCTGGGACTATATTCAAGAAGTGGCAACCATGCGTGACCAGCTTCCTTATGATATCGATGGGGTCGTGATAAAAGTGAATGACCTGGCTGTCCAAGAAGAACTTGGCTTTACTGTCAAAGCTCCCAAATGGGCAGTGGCTTACAAGTTCCCAGCTGAGGAGAAGGAAGCAAAACTCTTGTCAGTTGATTGGACTGTTGGTCGGACAGGAGTTGTGACACCAACTGCTAATTTGACTCCCGTTCAACTAGCAGGGACGACTGTCAGTCGGGCTACTCTCCATAATGTAGATTACATTGCTGAGAAAGATATTCGCAAAGACGATACCGTCATTGTCTATAAAGCAGGGGATATTATTCCAGCTGTTCTACGGGTTGTTATGGATAAGCGCGTATCAGAAGAAAAATTAGAGATTCCTAGTCACTGTCCAAGTTGTCAGAGTGAGCTCCTTCATTTTGAGGATGAAGTGGCCTTGCGTTGTATCAACCCCCGTTGTCCTGCTCAAATAAAGGAAGGGCTCGCTCACTTTGCCAGCCGGGATGCCATGAATATAACAGGGTTGGGGCCAGCTGTGGTGGAAAAACTGTTTGCCAAAAAACTGGTACAGGATGTGGCAGGTATCTACCGGCTGACAGTTGAGGATCTTTTGCAATTAGAAGGTTTTAAAGAAAAATCTGCCCAGAAGTTAGTAGATGCTATTCAAGCATCTAAGGGGAATTCTGCTGAAAAACTATTGTTTGGACTGGGAATTCGTCATGTAGGAAGTAAGGCCAGCCAGCTCTTGCTCCAAGAGTTTCATTCCATTCCAGCTTTAGCAGAAGCAGAGGTTGAAACGATTGCAGCGATAGACAGTTTAGGAATGGTCGTTGCAGAAAGTCTCCAGCGTTATTTTGCTCAGGAAGGCTCTCGGCTTCTTTTAGAAGAGCTTAAGGATGCTGGGGTAAACTTAGAGTACCTAGGACAAAAGGTTGCAGCAGACGCACCATTGTCCGGTAAAACAGTCGTCTTAACAGGTAAACTGGAACGTCTGACTCGTTCTGAAGCTAAGGCTAAATTAGAAGCCTTAGGGGCTAAAGTCACAGGCTCCGTGTCCAAGAAAACTGACCTGTTGGTTGCAGGTAGTGATGCGGGCAGTAAATTAAGCAAAGCGCAGGAATTATCGATTGAAATACAGGATGAAGCCTGGCTTGAGAGTTTATAGAGGCATGTATGGAAAATAAGATTAAAAAAGCACGAGTGATATATAATCCGACCTCTGGTCAGGAAATCATTAAAAAGAACATCGCAGAAGTCTTAGATGTTTTAGAGGATGTCGGCTACGAAACAAGTGCCTATCAGACCACTCCAGAGCCCTTATCAGCCCAATTAGAAGCAGAACGGGCTGCTAAAGCAGGATTTGATTTGATCATTGCCGCTGGGGGAGATGGAACCATTAATGAGGTAGTTAACGGGGTTGCTAGTCTCGAACACCGTCCAAAAATGGCTTTTATCCCTACGGGAACAACCAATGATTACGCGCGTGCTCTGAAGATTCCAATGGGAGATCCTGTAGCTGCTGCAAGGATTATTGAAAAGAACCAAACCATCCAAATGGACATTGGACGGGCATACGGAAGTAAATATTTTATCAATATTGCTGCTGCAGGGACCTTGTCTGAATTGACCTTTAGTGTGCCGAGTGAGGTGAAGTCGCGCTATGGCTACTTTGCTTATGTAGCGGAGGCAGTGAAGAAGTTCCCTAAGAATAAAACCCGCAAGGTGCGGATTGAGCACGACAATGGGGTCTATGTTGGACCAGTTTCGCTTGTCTTCGTGGCTCTGACCAATTCAATCGGTGGCTTTGAAAGTGTGGCACCAGATGCTAAACTTGATGATGGGAATTTCACCTTGATTTTAGTGAAAACCGCTAAATTATTTGATATGTTGTCCCTCATTATGCAAGCTGTTAATGGTGGAAAACACGTCAACGATTCAAATATTGAATACCTCAAGACTTCTAAATTGAAGATTGAAGTTTTGGATAACAAGGAAGAGTTTAAAATCAATTTAGATGGTGAATATGGTGGCGATACGCCAGTAGAACTGGAAGTCTTCCACAATCACTTGGAATTTTTTGCCAACATCGATGAAATTAATGACGATGCTCTGGTTCATTCAGAATATAAATTAGAAGAATAATGGAGAAACATTGCTGAGAGTGGGCAATGCCAGTTTCTTCTTACTTAGTTAATTAGGAAATAGGAAATACAAGAGGATGCATCAGTATCAAGTAAAAATCCACTACCATCATCCCGTCGGTGATTATTTCGCCCGTGATATGTGGAAGTGGCATGAAGGAGTATGGGGAGAGGAAGTGTCTTTCTCCAAGCTCGATTATTTTGGAGTTGAGGGGCTCCTAGTTTATAACTGTGAGACACCTCAACACATTGGCCATGTCATCATCAAGGAAGGAAACTGGCTTAGTCAGTCGGATGAATACCATATTGAGCTTTTGCCAGAAGGGAAAGTGCGGGAAGTCTGGTTGATTCAAGGAGATGACACCGTTTATTATTCCTTACAGGCTGCAATGACCAGTCATGAATACAGCCGTCGGAAGCCACACGCTTTTGATATGGCGACTCATTACCAGGAATTTGATGCCAAATGGGGCTATCAGGGTTGGTTGGGATATCGCCAGCAAGATGATGATTACCGCTTTAAACTTTGGGCACCTACTGCCAATAAAGTAGACCTTCTTATCTATGATTCTGTCGCCAATGACAGCAAGGTCTGGAAGGTTGTCCCAATGGTTCGTGGTCAGAGAGAATCTAGCGACCATGTTCGCAATAACTGTGGTGTCTGGTATGCAGATGTCATGGGAAACCTCAGTGGACTAGCCTATCAGTATAAGGTTTATTTTGATTACCATACAGAGGTTGCGCGTGATCCTTATACGATCGCTACCAGTGAAAATGGTAAAAAATCTGCCATTCTTTCTCATCAGGATTGCATCTTCCCTGCCTTTCAGTCAGAAGCTTATGAAAAGGCTGACTGGCGTCTGGATAATCCTTGTCAGGCGGTTGTCTATGAAATGCACGTCCGGGATTTGACCATCTCTCCGACTTCTGGTGTGGATGAAGCCTATCGAGGAACCTACCGAGGAGCTCACCAGACTGGGACGAAGAACGCCCAAGGCGATGTCACAGCCTTTGACTATATCAAGGAATTAGGGGTCAATGTGGTTCAACTGCAACCAGTGACCGACCGCTATAAGACCTATGATGAAGACGGGAATGTCCTCTACAATTGGGGCTACGATGTGCAGAATTACTCTGCTCCAGAGACTAGTTACTCGACCAAACCTCACGATCCTAAGACTACCATGCGCGAGTTAAAAGAAATGATACACGCCTATCATGAAGCGGGTATTTCGGTCGTCATGGATGTGGTCTATAATCATATCTATTCGACAGAAGATGGAGCCTTCCAAACAACCGTTCCTGATTATTACTACCGGATGAATCCAAATGGATCCTTCCAAAATGGTACAGGAGTTGGGAATGAGACGGCCAGTGAGCATGAGATGTACCGCAAATTCATGATTGATTCCTTGACTCATTGGGTAACAGAATATAAGATTGACGGTTTCCGCTTTGACTTAATGGGGATTCACGATGTGGATACTATGAATGAAATCCGTGAAGCCATGGACGCAATTGATCCACGGATTCTCCTTTATGGAGAAGGTTGGGATATGGGGACAGGATTGGCTCCAGAAGATAAGGCCAAAAAGGACAATGCTTATCAAATGGCCCAAGTCGGTTTCTTTAATGATACCTCTCGAGATGCCATTAAGGGAGCTGAAGTCTTCGGATCCATCAAACGTGGCTATGTTAGTCGGAAGTCTACAGAAGACATCATTGCGCGTTCCGTTCTGGGAAGTGCAGAGTTGGGATCCTTCCTAACTCCAAGTCAGGTCCTCAACTATGTTGAAGCCCATGACAACTACAACCTCTACGATTTACTTTCTTATGTCCACCCAAATGATTCTCAGGAAAAAATTAAGAAGCAGGTAGAAATGGCGACAGCCATGAATCTCCTCTTCCAAGGGATGGCCTTTATGCAGGTTGGACAAGAGTTTCTACGAACCAAACTAGTTGCAACGGGCGAAGATGGTGAAGTGACACATGAAGATCGAGAACGGGCTATGAATTCCTATAATGCGCCAGATGCCGTCAACCAAGTCGATTGGGATTTAGTATCTGTCAACAAGGATACAATCGAATATGTGCGTCAAATCATTCATTTGAAGAAGACCCTACCTGCCTTGTCCCTCGAATCTTATGAGGAGATTTATCAACATGTCTTTGTCCATACTGCCGATATGGGTAGTGGTGTTGTGGTCTTTGAATTGACCTGGGATAAACACTATTATGTTATCTTTAACACCAGTGGACTACCATTCTATCTCCAGAACGCAAATCATCTTGAGCTCCTTGTTGGAAATAGCCGAAACAAACGTCCATTCTATGTAGAGAATTTAACAGCATCTGTCTTTGAATGGAAGAAATGAGAGTGGGACAGAAATCGGTAATTCGTTAGAATTCGATTTCGTCGTCCCACCTCCGCACAGTTGAGTAGGGCTGTAAAAGCTGATGAAATCAGCGTAGTAGAGCCCACTCAACCACTGCGTCTTGCTCGACAATCCAAAAATAATTGAGAGGCTAGGACTTTTGTCCCAATCTTATTTCAAATAGAAGATAATGCTCTCTTAAAAACTTTCCTTAGGTGAGTCCGGACGTCAGCGAACTTCTCTGAAGTTCCAAGACTTAGTTTTGAACCTAAAGTTTCAAAACTCCCGAGTACTTGAAACATAGTGTTTCAAGTACTTTTCTCACAGCGGAAAGTTTTAGATTTGCTTTAATAATCCAAGGTAATAGAAGTTTATTTTGAAAAACAGTCCAGCTTCCTTAAAGTAAAAACAGTTTGTCTATATTCAAAAATAAGATTGGGAGGTCCCAATCTTATTTTTTTTCTGATGAAGATGAGCTTGAGCTACTTGAGCTGGAATCCTCACTTGAAGAAGATGAACTGAACTGTTCAGGGTGGAGCTCCTTATAGCTTGGTGCTTTGAAGAGATCAACCGTTGATTGATTGCCTTTTTGGCTATAGAGGCTGGTTGATGCATCACCTTTTTCTTTTTCAATTTTCTTCAATGCTTTCATCGAGTTGTTGTAGGAGTAGTCATCCGGGTTGACTTTACCAAGATCATTTCCTGTATAGAATCGTAAGAGATCTCCTGTTTGGATACTATCACTAATCTTGAGTTGTAGATTCGCTGCCTCACGGATTTTATCCAGTTGCTCTTTCGTTGATTCGTCTGGATTGGTGATTTCTTCACCAGTCTTGGTGTAATAGGTCCGGCCACTGTAACTTGTATACTCAGGAGTCACAAAGTAGTTAGCAGAACGGAAAGCTACGATTTGGCTATGATTTGGAGATAACAAGTCTTGACCAACTTGAAGGAAGTTCTTAGAATCAATTCCTAACAAGTGTTCTAATGTTGGAAGCATATCAATCTCTCCACCATAGGTCTCAATCACTTTCCCCTTGTCCATACCAGGAATGACCACCATATACGGTACGCGTTGCAACATGGCATTGTCATAACTAGACCAAGTTTCAGAGTTCTTATCTAGCAAAGGAGCCAGAGTTGGATTTCGAGAATTAGAAATACCGTAGTGGTCCCCGTACAGAACAATAATGGAGTTCTCATAAAGACCAGAAGCTTTGAGATAATCGAAGAAGGCCTTGATGGAAGCATCCAAGTAGTTGGCTGTTGCGAAATAGCCATTAATGGTTTCATCTTGCGTCTCTGCAAGAGGGAAGCCAATTTCGTCACCAATCAGACTGGTTGTATAAGGATAGTGGTTAGAAACGGTAATGAACTTAGTATAAAACGGTTGTTGCATGTGTTCCAAGTACTTGATGGAATCCTTCAACATGATCTTATCATTAAGTCCATACTGGAAAGAGTTGGTATCATCTTGCTTGGTAAAATAAGAGGCATCAAAGAAGTAATGGTAGCCCCATTGTTTGTAGGCTGTATTACGGTTCCAGAAGCTTCCGGCATTTCCGTGGAAAACAGCACTGGATTGGTAGCCATTCTTAGAAAGAATGAAAGGAGCTGCTTGCTGGGTATTGGTCCCACCGTAGTTCACCATAAAGGAACCTTGGTTCAAACCGAACAAGCCAGTCTCAATCATGGTTTCTGCATCCGATGTTTTACCAGCTTTTACCTGGTTGAAGACATTGGCAAATGCAAAGGTTTCGTTTGAATGGTAGAGCGAGTTGATAAAAGGGGTCACTTCGTATTCTTTGCCATCGACTTTCAATTTATAGTCGATCAAGAATTGTTGGAAGCTTTCCAAATGGATATAGATAACATTACGACCTTTAGCAAGTCCAAAGGTTTCTGGGTTTGGTTGAGCATAATGGCTAGCAATATACTCTTCAACTGGCTTCAAATCAACCTCAGAAGCCTTTGAGCGTTCTTTATTGGCCATGTAAGTCTGGTTGGCACTGTAACCCAAAAAGGCAGGTAAACCAAGCGCACGAACTACATAGTAGTTGGAGAAGCCACGCGTTAACAATTCCGGACGGTCAATCTCTGCCAAGAAAAGGTTGGCAGAGAAGAGCATAGCAGAGAGCGAAGTCACTGCAAAACTTGCCCGTTTGTTAAAGGGACGGTGATCTAGTTTGACCAATTTCTTTAAGAAGAGGAAAGCTAGAATCGGGAAGTCTAAAATATAGATAATATCCCAGGGACGGAATAATTCTAAGGCTGCAGCTCCAAGACCGGCGGAAACCTTACTAGAGGCCAGCATGGTATTAACCGTTACAAAGTCTGTAAACTCACGATAATAAATCGAGTTGGAAATCAACCAGATAAATAAAATGACATAGATGCTAAAAGATAGCAAATAAAAGAGTTTGGTTCTCTTAATATAAAAAGCGAGACCGATCAATAAGAGGCTTAACGGTATCGGGTTAATGACTGCGAGAAAAACCTGATAGAAGCCTTGAATATCTAAATTAAAGTCTACTGTATAGGCCCACATGGTTTTAAACCAATATAGCAACAGTAGGGTAAAGACAAATCCTAGTCTGGTACTCATAGCATCGAGTATCGTTTTGGTAATTTTTTTCACAAAAATATACTTCCTTGCCTTATTTCCTAAAAATTTTCTTACAACAGTATACCATAATTTAAAACGTTTTGAAAATAAAGCAAGTGTTTAATTCGGGACAAAACGCTAAAGTCTAAGATGATGAATCAATTAGTCAACAAAAGCTAGGAGAATGTCAAATAAGAGTTTTAAATCTTCAATGTTAATCGTATTTTTAAGGAAGAGACTTTGTGAATTTTTGAAAATTTTGATACAATAGAGAGTATGAAAAAGCTGACAATTAACCGACAAGTTGAGAAGAAAATCCATAAAGGTTATAAGATTTTAGAGAAGATTGATTTTGGTCAACTCCCCTTTGACAATGAGGTGGTTGAGCTGGTCACAGCTTCAGGTCATTTTCTAGGGACAGGCTATCTTTCAGAGCAAAACAAGGGTCTTGGTTGGGTCATTTCCACCAAGAAAATCACCTTGGATCAGGCTTACTTTAGTCAGCTATTTGCTAAGGCCAAGTCCAAGCGCCAGTCTTATTATCAGTCGGAATTGGATACAGCTTTTAGAATTTTTAATCAAGAAGGCGACGGATTTGGTGGCTTGACCATTGATCTCTATGGAGATTATGCTGTCTTTTCCATCTACAATGCCTTTGTTTATCAAATCAGAGAGTTGCTTGTTGCGGCTTTTCAAGAAGTCTTTCCAGAGGTCTTGGGAGGATATGAAAAAATCCGTTTCAAGGATCCAGGTTATGAGTCAGCCCATCTTTTTGGTCAAGAAGCTCCAGAGCAGTTTTTGATTTTGGAAAATGGTGTTCGCTACCAAGTCTTTCTGAATGATGGCTTGATGACAGGGATTTTCTTAGACCAACACGATGTGCGTGCTAGCTTAGTAGATGGCTTAGCTGCAGGTAAAAGCTTGCTCAATATGTTTTCTTACACAGCGGCTTTTTCGGTAGCAGCGGCTATGGGAGGAGCAGTAGAAACAACCTCTGTTGATTTGGCTAAGCGGAGTCGTGAACTATCTGAAGCTCATTTTGTGGCAAATGGTCTAGCATTGGACCAGCACCGCTTTATCGTCATGGATGTTTTTGATTATTATAAGTATGCTAAGCGTCATGGCTTGACTTATGATGTGATCGTTTTAGATCCGCCGAGTTTTGCTCGCAATAAGAAGCGTACCTTCTCAGTTGCGAAGGATTACCACAAACTAATCGAGCAGTCCCTAGAAATCTTGAAACCAAAAGGAATTTTGATTGCTAGTACGAATGCTGCAAATGTCAGTCGGGATAAATTTAAGAAAGAAATTGAAAAGGGCTTTAAAGGCCGGAAACATCGGTATATCAGTGAGGTCGGACTTCCAGCTGATTTTCGATATAACGAAAAAGAAGAAAGTAGTAATTACTTAAAAGTATTTACGATTAGGGTGGATTAATGAAATTAGTCGTTTCTGTAATGCCAAGAAATTTTGAAGAAGCACAGGCCATTGATGCCAGTCGTTATCAAGATGCAGATGTGATTGAATGGCGTGCGGATTACTTGGACAAAAATGATATCTTACAAGTGGCGCCTGCCATCTTTGAAAAATTTGCAGGTCGTGAGATTTTATTTACGCTACGGACCCGGGAGCAGGGAGGAGAAATTGAGCTTTCTGGTGAAGAGTACGTAGCTCTTATCCATGATATCAACAACATCTACCATCCGGATTATGTCGATTTTGAGTACTTTGGTCATCAGGCCGAATTTAATCAGATGATGGATTATTCCAATCTTTGCTTAAGCTACCATAATTTCCAGGAAACCCCTGAAAATATGATGGAAATTATGTCAGAGTTAACCAGCTTTACACCGAAATTGGTCAAGGTATCTGTGATGGCTCATACCGAGCAGGATGTTCTGGACCTAATGAACTATACACGTGGCTTTAAGACGCTAAATCCAGAACAAGAGTTCGTTACCATTTCTATGGGGAAAATCGGCCGAATCTCTCGCATTGCTGCCGATTTAACCGGTTCTGTTTGGTCCTATGCTAGTGTAGGAGTGGAAAGTGCACCAGGTCAAATTAGCTTATCCAGCATGCACAAGATTCGGGAGATCTTAGATGAAGATTGATGGCTATACGCGAATGGCGGCCGTGATTGCCAAGCCCATTCGTCATAGTATCTCACCCTTTATTCACAATCAGGCTTATCAACTAACCGCGACCAATGTAGTCTATCTTGCTTGGGAAGTGGAAGAAGAACAAGTCGAACAAAGTCTTCAACAGTTACGGGTACTGGATATGTTGGGCGCTAATATTTCCATGCCTTACAAGAAAAAGGTCTTGCCATTTTTAGATCAGGTAGATGGAAGCACACAACTTATTGGTTCGGTCAATACGATTGTTCAGAAAGATGGTCGTTTAACAGGCTACAACACAGACGGACTTGGTTTTCTAAAGAGTCTCCCTAAGACTTTTTCGATAAAGAATAAGAAACTTGTCCTTTTAGGAGCGGGTGGTGCTGCGACTGCTATTGTTGTAGAGGCTATTCGGCAAGGAGTTGGCGAGATTCATTTATTTGTTCGTCCAGAAAGTTTAGATAAGTATCAGGCTATCTTTGCTCCACTATCCGAAACTCTTGATGTTTCAATTGTCCTTCATGACTTATCCAGTCGGGATCAGTTGAATGCAACGATAGAGGGGACGGATTTATTGATCAATGCTACAGGACTTGGAATGGACGGGTCTTCTCTCCCTATTCCGAAAGAGTTTAACTTTCCTAAAGAATGTCTAGTGGCTGATTTAGCTTATTTTCCTGCCAAGACACCATTTCTTCAATTAGCAGAAGAACAAGGGGCAAAAACCTTAAATGGCTTGGGAATGCTCTTCCATCAAGCTGCCGTTGCCTTCGAACTGATGACGGATAAAACTTTCCCGGAAGAGGAAGTCTGGCAAGCTTTGAAATTGGAATACCCAGATTATGTATTAGAAAAATGATGGAAGAAAACAGAAAAACTTAATCAAGTATGCTCTGTTTTCTATTTTTATACAATAGTGAAATTGTAATCTTTTTCACATGGATTTGAAAGGAGATTCTTATGAAGGTGAATGTTGATCTACCAAAGAATGGTTATGAGATTGTCATTGAGAATGGAGCGATCCAAAAGGTTGGAACCTGGCTCAGTCATTTATGGGAAGCTCAAAAAGTAGCAGTCATTACAGACAATCATGTAGGGTCTCTTTATGCAAGTCAGGTGGTAAAAAGCCTTGAAAGTGAAGGATTTACAGTGATTAGCTTTGAGTTCCTAGAAGGAGAAGCTAGTAAAAATCTGACGACCGTTCAAAAAGTCTATGAATTCTTAGCCAAGAATGGGATGACACGATCAGATGGCATCCTCGCTCTTGGTGGTGGTGTTGTTGGTGATCTAGCTGGCTTTGTAGCATCCACCTATATGCGGGGAATCCATTTCGTCCAAGTACCGACTAGTTTGACAGCGCAGGTTGACTCCTCTATCGGAGGTAAGACCGGAGTCAATACACTCTATGCTAAGAACATGGTAGGAACCTTTGCCCAACCGGATGGGGTTCTGATCGATCCTGAAGTGTTGCGGACTCTTGGCCAGCGCGAGTTGATCGAGGGCATGGGGGAAGTCATTAAGTACGGTCTCATCGAAGATCCTGCCTTATGGGAAGAACTGGATCAAATGGATGGCACCATTGAGTCTATTTATGAGCATGCAGAATCCTTGATTGCCCATTCCTGTCAAGTCAAGCGCAAGATGGTCGTCGAAGATGAGTTAGACCAGGGCATTCGTCTTTATTTGAATTTCGGTCATACCCTTGGTCATGCGATCGAAGCAACAGCCGGTTATGGCCAGATCATGCACGGAGAAGCCGTAGCGATAGGAATGGTGCAAGTCACTAAGGTGGCAGAAGCCAAGGGATTGGTTCAAGCTGGTTTAACGCAGGCTATTCGTCAAATGTGTCAAAAATTTGGCTTACCAGTAGAATTCCATACTTGGGATAAGGAAAAGCTTTATCAGGCCTTGACCTTAGACAAGAAGGCCAGGGGCAATCAATTGAAACTTGTTTTGGTACCTGAAATTGGAACTTGTCAGATCCATCCAGTCCTATTGGAAGAAATGAGAGACTTCTTACAGTAAGAATCGATAAAGGAGATACCATGCGTTATTTAACAGCAGGAGAATCACACGGACCACGACTTACAGCTATTATCGAAGGAGTGCCAGCAGGGCTCCCTTTGACAGCTGATTATATCAACGTCGAATTAAAACGTCGCCAGGGTGGCTACGGTCGTGGAGCACGGATGAAGATTGAAAGCGATCAGGTCGAGATCACCTCTGGTGTTCGCCATGGCTTGACCATGGGAGGTCCTATCACCTTGAATGTCACCAATCTAGACCATCAAAAATGGTTGGAGATCATGTCTGTCAGTGATGTGGAGGAAAAGAAAAAGGGGCTCCGGAAAATTACCAAGCCTCGTCCAGGCCACGCTGATTTGGTTGGTGGGATCAAGTACCGCTTTGATGACTTGAGAAATTCTTTGGAACGGTCATCCGCTCGGGAAACAACCATGCGGGTAGCAGTAGGTGCAGTAGCCAAACGTTTATTGGAAGAGATTGGGGTTCAAGTAGCTAGTCATATCGTCAATTTCGGAGGAATCGAAGTAAAGGTTCCGGAAAATCTAACAGTTTCCCAAATCAAGGAAGCGGTCGCTCAATCAGAAGTTTCCATCGTTAATCGAGAGCGAGAAGAGGAAATCAAGGCCTATATCGATAGTGTGAAGAAAGAAGGGGAAACCATCGGAGGGATCGTCGAAACGATTGTAGGTGGTGTGCCTGTCGGTCTGGGATCTTTTGTCCAATGGGACAAGAAATTGGATGCCAAAATCGCTCAAGGGGTTGTCTCTATCAATGCCTTTAAAGGTGTAGAGTTCGGTCTAGGCTTTGAAGTAGGTCGTCGAAAAGGCAGTCAAGTCATGGACGAAATTCTCTGGTCTGAGCAGGATGGGTATACTCGTCGAACCAATCATCTGGGCGGATTTGAAGGCGGCATGACCAATGGAGAGCCGATTATCGTCCGTGGAGTAATGAAACCAATCCCAACTCTTTATAAACCCCTCATGAGTGTCGATATTGAAACGCACGAACCGTATAAGGCAACGGTGGAGCGGAGTGACCCAACAGCGCTTCCAGCTGCAGGGGTTGTCATGGAGGCTGTGGTGGCAACGATCTTAGCCACAGAAGTCTTGGACAAGTTCTCTTCTGATAATCTGGAAGAATTGAAGGAAGCTGTCGAGCGTCATCGGGCCTATACCAAAGCTTTCTAACTGGAGAAATAGATGGAAGAAAAGGTTGTTTATATTGTAGGTCTAGGACTAATTGGCACTTCGTTAGCCATGGGGATCCGGAAAGCTCATCCGCAAGTGACTTTACTAGGCTATAATCGTAGTCAAGCCTCACGAGATATTGCTCTAAAGAAGGGAATTGTTGATGAGGTGACGGCTGATTTGGAAGAGTTTGCTTCTCGAGCTGATGTCATCATCGTCTCCCTACCTGTCAAGCAAACCATTCAAACCTTTCAGCAACTGGCGAGAATGCCACTGAAAGAAGGAGTCATTGTGACGGATGTGGGCTCCACCAAGGGGGCCATTGTAGAAGCTGGCGAAAATGCTTTTAGACATCTCCCAGTCAGTTTTGTCGGCGGGCATCCCATGGCGGGGAGTCATAAGACGGGAGCTGCCTCAGCTGACTCCACCCTCTTTGAAAATGCCTACTATATTTTTACGCCAACAGCTACGACAGACCCAAGTGCTGTCTTGGAATTGAAGGATCTCCTCTCAGGGCTTGGAGCCCGTTTCATCGAGGTAGATCCAGTGGAACACGATCGGGTTACTTCTCAGATCAGCCACTTTCCTCACGTATTGGCAGCTACCCTGATGGGACAAGCAGCTGCTTATACAGAAGAGCATGCCTTAGCAGGTCGCTTTGCTGCAGGAGGATTTCGTGATATGACGCGGATTGCGGAGAGTGAGCCCAGTATGTGGACCTCCATTCTGCTATCTAATCCAGCTTCGGTTCTCGATCGGATAGCGGATTTTCAGGATCGTCTTGACCAAGTTGCTGAGATGATTCGCCAAGGACAAGAAGATGCCATTTGGTCCTTCTTTGACCATAGTCGAGAGCAACGGCAACATATGCAGATCCATAAGAGAGGAGGGGTGGAAAGCACCTTCGATATTTTTGTGGATGTCCCAGATGAAGAAGATGTCATCCTTCGGATCCTCGAATTGCTTCGTGGTACCTCCTTGGTCAATATTCATATTAATGAAGAAAACCGAGAAGATGTCTACGGGATTCTCCAGATTTCCTTTAAGACGGCTGCAGATCAAGCGCGGGCTGAAGCCCTAATCACCGAGCAAACGGATTATAGTGTGGTGATTAAATAGGTCCCAAGTAGGATTTTTACAAAAATAGCAGTTTCTAACACAAGATCTACCAGAATCTTTGTATAATAGAACAAAATCAAATTGTTAAGGAGAAATCACATGTCAAATATTTATGATCTAGCCAATGAGTTGTCACGCGGAATTCGTGACTTACCAGAATACAAGGCTGTCCTTGCTAGTAAGGAAGCCATTGATGCCGATGCCGATGCAAAAGCGTTATTCGGAGACTACCTGGCTTTCCAACAAGAAATTCATGGAGTCATCCAGTCTGGACAAATGCCAACTGAAGACCAACAAAAGAAAATGCAGGACTTTGCTGGGAAGTTACAAGGAAACCCAATTGTAAATGAGTTTTTCACCAAACAACAGCAATTGTCTGTTTATCTAGGAGATATTGAACGGATTATTTTTGATCCAGTTCAAGATTTATTTAAATAAGGGAGAGGTGGAGAGCCCACCTCTTTTTCTTTCCCATCTTAGAGGACCTTCCAAGTGAACGTTGAAAATGGCTGTTTTTTATGGTAAAATTTTTAGAAAAGCTTGAAGGGGTAAGCAATGAAATTACAAACGAATTGTAAGGGTTTAAATGGAATCATTCGTGTTCCAGGGGATAAATCGATCAGTCATCGTTCGATTATCTTTGGAAGCCTTGCGCATGGAACCACTAAGGTCTATGATATCTTACGTGGTGAAGATGTCTTATCCACTATTCAAGTATTTAGGGACCTAGGCGTCTCTATCCAAGATGATGGTCAAGTGATCACCATTGAGGGGAAAGGCTTCGAAGCCTTTCAACAACCTAAAAATGATCTGGATATGGGAAATTCAGGCACCTCTACTCGATTGATAGCGGGTGTCTTAGCAGGAAGTCCCTTCCCAGTTACCATGGTTGGAGATGATAGCTTGTCCAAACGACCAATGGACCGAGTAGCGATCCCCCTTCGAGAGATGGGAGTCACTATTCAGGGCCAAACAGATCGAGACATGTTGCCCCTTCATCTGCATGGATCAAAAGAGTTACAACCAATCCATTATTCATTACCGGTAGCTTCTGCGCAGGTCAAGTCAGCTCTTCTTTTTGCAGCTATGCAAGCAGAAGGGGAGTCAGTCATTCTAGAGAAGGAACTGACACGGAATCATACCGAAGATATGATCCAGCAGTTCGGTGGCCGGATCAGCGTGAAGGGCAAAGAGATTCGCTTACGTGGGCCCCAGAGCTTCCAAGCCTGTGAGGTGACGGTACCAGGTGATATTTCCAGTGCGGCCTTTTGGTTGGTAGCTGGTTTGATTGTTCCTGATAGCAAGATTCGTCTGGAGAATGTCGGGATCAATGAGACCCGTACAGGCATTCTAGAGGTTATTGAAAAAATGGGTGGCAAGCTTCAAATCTTGGATCTTGATCCAGTTGCTAAGGCTGCGACCCTTGTCGTAGAGACTTCTGATCTCCATGGAACGGAAATTTCAGGTGATTTGATTCCTCGCTTGATTGACGAGCTTCCTATCATTGCTCTTTTAGCAACGCAAGCTTCTGGCAAAACCATTATCAAAGATGCTGAAGAATTGAAAGTTAAAGAAACAAATCGCATTCAAGTCGTGGCAGATAGTCTAAATGCCATGGGAGCGTCCATCACTCCAACAGAGGATGGTATGATCATTGAAGGGAAAACGCCCTTGCATGCTGCTAGTCTGCAAACTTTTGGAGACCACCGGATCGGCATGATGGGGGCGATTGCAGCCCTGCTTGTAAGAGAGGGTGAAGTGGAACTCGAGCGTGCAGAAGCTATTAATACCAGCTATCCTTCCTTCTTTGCAGACTTAGAAAAGGTGTTTTATGCCTAAAGTACTACTCGGCTTTATGGGAGCAGGGAAAACGACCATTGGCTCTTTATTGGATCCAGCTTTTGCAGATATGGATGCACTTCTAGTTCAACGCTTAGAAATGTCGATTTCTGACTATTTTGCTCGCTATGGAGAAGACAGTTTTCGCCAGCAAGAGTCGCTTTTGTTGCATGAGTTACTTAATCAAGAGAGATCGGTCATTTCAACTGGTGGGGGCATCGTCCTGAAGCCAGAAAATCGTGAGCTTCTCAAGAAGAATCCTTGTAATATTTATTTACAGATTGATTTTGAGCGGCTTTATCAAAGACTGGCTGCCGATCCTGCAACTAAGCGCCCTCTCTTTCTTAATAAAAAACCAGAAGAGTTTCGTGCCTTGTATGAGCAACGCCTGCCCCTATATGAAGAAGTAGCCACACATGTGCTTGATGTTGCTGATAAGACACCTGAAGAAATTGTGGAGATGATTCGATGCTTGTAGCTTATCTCGGTCCTAAGGGATCCTTTACCCATCATGTAGCTCTAGAAAGTTTTCAAGACGCTGCATTGTGTCCTTATGGTTCTATTACTGAGGTATTGAAAGCCTATGAATCCCATCAAGTAGACTATGCAGTCATCCCTGTTGAGAACTCCATTGAAGGCAGTGTCCATGAGACCATTGACTATCTCTTTCACCAGGCCAGTTTCCAGGCTATCGCAGAAGTGGTTTATCCCATTAAGCAACAACTCTTGGCCGTTAAGCAGGATCAAGTCATTGAAGTCATCTATTCGCATCCACAGGCATTAGCCCAGGGAAAAGCCTATGTCCAAGAGCATTTTCCTCAAGCCAGACTGGAGATGACAACTTCGACTTCCTATGCAGCTCGCTATGTCTCACAACATCCCGAACTACCTATTGCAGCCATTGCGCCTTTGGAGGCCAAGGATGAATATGGTCTGGAAGTTGTAGCCAGTAATATTCAAGAGATGGATCAGAATTATACCCGCTTTTGGATTCTTGGTCAGCGGCCTTTTGAAGGCAGTCGCTCCTTAAAGAGTGTTGCCTGCAAGGACAGTCTGGCCATTACCTTACCAAGTAATATTGCAGGTTCCTTATGCCAGGCCCTATCTACATTTGCTTCAAGAGAATTAAATTTAACAAAAATTGAGAGCCGTCCTTTAAAGACGGCCCTAGGGGAATATTTTTTTATCATCGATGTGGTGGATGCTGACGAATTACTGTTTGCTTCTACCTATCAAGAACTGGAGTCCCTAGGAGTTTCCATCAAAACCTTAGGCCACTATTCGGTCTATGTGCTAAAAGACAATGAAACGGAGAACGTATGAGTAGAGAATCAGAAAACCTATCCTATCATGAACAAAAGAGATTGGATTACCTTTATTCCAACTACCATTACCTGAACGAGAAAGAGCAGTCGGAATACAAGTACCTAAAAAATAAATCAGAGGGACGTTTCCAAGATGACCCCGTTTCAGCAATTGCTGAAGAGTCTGAGGCTTCTTCAAGTAGAGGAGAAAATGAGTCTGATGAATTACCTGTCTATCCATCACGTAGTCGAAAGGATAAAGCCAAATCCAATAAAAAGAATCGAGAGGAAGTAACAGGTCTTCCCAAACGTAAGAAGGGAAGAAAAATCCGCTTCAAACGTATTTTAAAGTGGATTGCTGTTTTCTTATTATTGGTTCTTGGTGGGATGGTCTTTATGTTTCTTAAGGGCTTGAATAGCAAACCTGGTGGAACCAATGCTCAACCAGCTGTTAAAGAGTATTTTAACGGACAGAAGACCAGTGACGGGGTCAATATTCTTATCTTGGGTACAGATGGTCGAATAGGGGAAAGCTCGTCTGAGACTCGAACGGACTCCATCATGGTGGTCAATGTCAATAATAAAGATGGCAAGATCAAGATGGTTAGCTTTATGCGGGATACTCTGGTACATATCGATGGCGTCAGCCAGCAAACAGATCCAGATTACTCAGACTACTATGACCAGAAGCTGAATACAGCCTTTACCATTGGAGAGCAGAATAACAACCAAGGAGCGGAATTGGTCCGTCAGATGCTCAAGGATAACTTTGACATTGATATCCAATACTATGCCATGGTCGATTTCCAAACCTTTGCGACAGCCATCGATACCCTCTTCCCGAATGGGGTGGAGATGAATGCGCAATTCTCCACCATTGATGGTGAACCCGTTTCTGAGGTTGAAGTTCCTGATGACTTGAATATGAAGGATGGGGTCGTTCCGAATCAGACCATTAAGGTCGGAAAACAACGGATGGATGGCCGGACCCTCCTCAACTATGCTCGTTTCCGTAAAGATGATGAGGGTGACTTTGGACGTACGAGACGCCAACAAGAAGTCATGTCTGCCATTGTTCACCAAATCAAGGATCCAACTAAACTCTTCACTGGTTCTGAAGCACTAGGAAAGGTCTTTGCTATGACGTCGACAAATGTACCGTTCTCCTTCTTGTTAACCAACGGGATTGGCTTAGTCGGAAGTGCCGGCAAGGGGATTGAACGCATTACCATTCCAGAAAATGGGGATTGGGTCGATGCCTATGATATGTATGGCGGTCAAGGACTGCTGGTTGATTTTGACGCTTATAAAAAGAAATTGTCCCAAATGGGCCTAAGATGATATAATTAAGGGATAGAGGCTGGGACAAAAGTCCTAGCCTCTCAATTGTCTTTAGATTGTCGAGCAAGACGCAGTGGTTGAGTGGTCTCTACTACGCTGATTTCATCAGCTTTTACAGCCCTACCCAACTGTGCGGAGGTGGGACAACGAAATCGAATTCTAACGAATTACCGATTTCTGTCCCACTCTCATTCCTTTTAATTTGTAGAAAGATAAAAAAATGCTAAATAAGAATGAAATTGTAACCGTAGAAATTGTTGATTTGACCCATGAAGGAGCAGGAGTGGCTAAGGTCGATGGCCTGGTCTTTTTTGTGGAGAATGCCCTGCCAGGAGAAGTCATCCGCATGCGAGTGCTCAAGGTCACTAAAAAGATCGGCTACGGTAAAGTAGAAGAATATCTAGAAAAGTCCCCTCATCGTAATGAGGAGCTAGACCTGGCTTACTTGCGTACAGGTATTGCTGACTTAGGCCACCTAGCCTATCCTGAGCAATTAAAATTTAAGGCCAAGCAGGTCAAGGATAGTCTTTACAAGATGGCGGGAATCGCTGATATAGAAGTACCCCTGACCTTGGGGATGGACCATCCTGTCCAATACCGCAATAAGGCCCAAGTCCCTGTTCGTCGCGTCAATGGTCAGGTCGAGACAGGCTTCTTTCGGAAGAATTCTCATGATTTGATGCCAATCGAAGACTTCTATATCCAAGATCCAGTCATTGATCAAGTGATCTTGGCGCTTCGGGATTTGATTCGTCGTTTTGATCTAAAGCCTTATGATGAGAAGGAACAGTCTGGCCTGATTCGTAACCTTGTCGTTCGTCGTGGGCACCATTCTGGAGAAATTATGGTCATTTTAGTCACTACTCGTCCCAAGGTTTTCCGTGTGGACCAGTTGATCGAGCAGCTGACTAAACAATTTCCTGAGATTGTATCTGTCATGCAGAACATCAACGACCAGAATACCAATGCTATTTTCGGGAAGGAATGGCGGGTTCTCTATGGTCAAGATTACATTACCGACCAAATGTTAGGCAATAGTTTCCAAATCTCAGGACCAGCCTTTTACCAGGTCAATACCGAAATGGCAGAGAAGCTCTATCAAACAGCCATTGATTTTGCGGACTTAAAAGAAGATGACGTCGTGATTGACGCCTACTCAGGAATTGGGACCATTGGCTTGTCAGTTGCTAAGCATGTCAAGGAAGTTTATGGAGTAGAAGTCATCCCCGAAGCAGTAGAAAATAGCCAGAAGAATGCAAGCTTAAATGGTATCACCAATGCCCACTATGTCTGTGACACGGCTGAAAATGCTATGAAGAATTGGCTCAAGGAAGGCATCCAACCAACCGCCATCTTGGTCGACCCACCACGCAAGGGCTTGACTGACAGCTTCATCAAAGCAAGTGCCCAAACAGGAGCTGACCGCATCGCCTATATCTCCTGTAACGTCGCCACCATGGCGCGTGATATTAAACTCTATCAAGAGTTAGGCTATGAATTGAAGAAAGTACAGCCGGTGGACTTATTTCCGCAGACGCATCATGTCGAGTGTGTGAGTTTGTTGGTTAAACGCAGCTAATCCTCAAAAGGTTCACTGAACCTTTTGAGTCCCACAAACGCACCATGTTGAGGCGGTTTCACTGCTTGTACGAGCTACGAAGTAGCATAGTAGAAACGGAAGGCCCACCATATTGAACTAATATAAGTATTAAAAATCCTGTAGACCAATGCAAATTTTGGAGGTGGAGTATGGCTTCAAGTAAAGAATATTTAGATTTCATTTTAGAACAATTGTCCGAGTTGGAAGAGATATCATATAGAGCAATGATGGGTGAGTATATAATTTATTATCGAGGGAAAATCATAGGTGGAATTTATGATGATAGATTTTTAGTGAAGCCTGTCAAATCTGCAATAGCGTATATGCCGAATGTAGAATACGAATTGCCGTATGAAGATGCAAAGGAAATGCTATTGGTAGATGATGTTGAGAACAAAGAATATTTAACTGGCTTATTTAATTCAATGTATGATGAGTTACCTGCACCAAAACCAAAGAAAAAGAAATAATAAAATCTCAGTTTATCTAGGTAATACCATTTAACGATAACCTTATGCTATCGTCAAAAAGTTTATAGAACAGACAAGATTACCTGGCATAATTAGTGTTCGCTCGTTTCATGCTGAGGCCGTACCACTGCTTGTCCGAGCTGAGGCATCAGCGAAGTAGAAGAAGATGTTCTGCCCATGGGATAGGACTCGTAGAAAGAGGAGAGAAACCGACGAAATGATACGGTAAGTCCGAACCGCTGAGTGCGTGGCTCTGCTCTTCCTATCTGAGACAGTCGAAAAGTAGAAAGGGATGGTATTGGTATCAATTAATGAGTAACAAAGTAACAGCATGATTCGAAACATTTGCTTGTAATTTGCGGAGGAACATCAATATGGATGGAATAACAAATGATTCTATAAAAACGGCTAAACTAATGAAACAATTATGGCCCCAATTGACCGATAAAGAAGCTATTGATGAAGTAAAAAAATATACGAATGGCAAAAATACTGCAATCTTTACTGAAGTTGAAGGTGACACAATTGTAGGTCTAGCACTATGTTCACTCAGATTTGATTATGTTGAAGGTTGTAAATATAGTCCTGTTGGATTCTTAGAAGGGATTATTGTCGACGAGGAATATCGTTTAAAGGATATTGCTAAAAATCTCTGTACAAAATGTGAGGAATGGGCGAAAAATAAAGGATGTAAGGAATTTGCAAGTGACTGTACTTTAACGAATACCGATTCTATAAGATTTCATCTCAATATTGGATTTCAGGAGGCAAATAGAATTATTCATTTTAAGAAAAAATTATAATTTCAGAACGTGGCCAACATTTATGTATCTTTAGAAAGTGTGATAACTTGAAAGAACAAATTTTTTTGATGGGTGGGAATCCGCCGATAAAGAACCATACGATTGTTAATAAAATTGTGTCATCAAGGAAGATCGAAAGAATTATCATTTTTACAGTTTTTCGTGAAAATTGGGAACCGTACATGAAAAAGTACACGGAAGTTTTTCAAAGTCATTTTCCTAATCTAAACGTTGATTACCTGCTCCTGGACACTGAGCAGATTGATTTTGATAGCTATCTAGATGCTGATCTAATTATCATCGGTGGTGGAAATACGGAAAAATATATAGCTACTTATGTCAATCAGGAGTTCAAAAAATATATCGATCATATGCTTAATAAAGAGGCGAAAATTATAGGATTTTCTGCAGGAGCCCTATTATTAGGAGAAAAAGTCTATGTCTCACCAAATGATAATTCAGATCATCAGATAAAGATAAAAGATGGATTAGGACTCTTTAATCAGTTTTTAATTAGTGTCCATTACGATTCATGGAATGATAAAGCTAATAGGGATAAAGCTGAAGAACTCGTTAATGTTCCCATAATTCCACTAAATGATCATTCCTGTCTTGTATTAGATAAACTTGGAAATATTATTGAGAAAATTGACTAGTTTTCATTATCTAAATCTTGATTTAGGTAACTAAAGTGTAAACGAACATTTAGATGAAAGGTTTAGAGTAAACATGAGTCTCTTATTTGAAGAATTTAAAACCATTTGTTTCCATTTAAATCGAGTCGGAATTACACCGACACTGATGGGTTCTTTGGGATTGGAGTTTAGAACGAAAGAAAATTGGGGGCCGTCTGACATTGACATTCATGTGCCTGGTGACCCTAGAGGTTGGGAAGCACCTGATCATCTCAGAATTTATGACTGGGACAAGATAATGAAAGTGATGAAAGACTTAGGCTACGTCTTAATAGATATTCATGAGCATGAATTCCAAAAGGATCGAGTGAGTGTTGAATTTGGAAGTATCGATTCCTTACCTGATTTTGCAGGAGTTTCGGAATCGGATATAGAGCTTATTCACATTGAAGGAATCACTTTTCGTTTTCCAAGTATGGAGCAGTATCTAAGTATTTACAAAGCTTCTTCTCAAGACTCCTATCGAAATGATCACAATGACAATAAGGATTTTAAAAAGATCGAGTGGCTGGAAAGACATTTGTAAATTATCATATGAAAAGTAGTAAGTTGTAAAACTGACTGCTATGTTATTTTTATTATCATTTTTATTGGTCATTAAATTTATACTATAGAAAAATCTGTCCAATTGATCTAATCATAATCAAATAACAAGTAGGAACATTCATGTTTAAATCCAATAAGCTGATTATTTTTTTAATTTCCCTTCCTTTCCAGTGCTTTCGACAAAGTCAAAGCAATTTTTGATGATGCTGGTGTTGATGTGGACTGGTTGTAAAAACTTACTAAAGAGGATCCATTGTTTTATTTAATCAAACTAAAAATTGAAATCTAAACCGAATTTCTATGTTTGTAACCGCTTTTTTCTGCTATAATAATACTAGATAGTAATGCGGGAGTTTATTATGGTTATAAAAGGTTTTTTTAAAAATGTCATCGTTGGGATAGTCGCGGTTTTCATGTCCTTAACCTTTGTTCATGGGGTTCAAGCTCAGCAAACTGGACTCGATTACCAAAGTCTTAACCTGCTACCTTTTACTGGTAATAAGCAGCTCGTTCTAGGTGAGTTTGATCATTTAGGTCGTGCAACTTCAGCACATATACAGTTACAAGACAAGGATGAACCAAAGCAGAAAAGAGAGCCACGGCTTACCTACAATCCAGTAGGCTGGCATAATTATAAGCTGTCCTATGGAAACAAAGGGAAGAAGGCCTGGTTGTTCCATAGAGGGCATCTGGTCGGCTATCAATTTAGTGGCTTGTCTAATGAAGGGAAAAATTTAGTTCCCTTAACTGCCTGGACCAATAGTGGAAATTATAGTGGCACTGCTGATAGTAATAATGAGGGGATGCTCTACTATGAAAAGCGCTTGGATAGTTGGTTGGCGACTCACCCTCATTATTGGTTAGACTACAAGGTGACTCCGGTTTATGAGGGTGATGAATTAATTCCGAGACAAGTCATCTTGCAGTATGTTGGGATTGATCAAGAAGGAAATCTACTCCGTATAAACCTAGGAAGTCCAAAAGAATCTGTAGATGCTTATGGGATTACCACTGTTACCTTGGACAACTACTCTAAGAATGCAACGATTGATTATGTAAAAGGAACAGCAACTCCATCACTGGTTCCGACTGAGCCAAGTAGTCAAGCACAACCTGCCAGTCCTCCTGTAGAGACCCAACCAAGTCAAGCTCCTCAACCGAGTCAATCAGTAGAGCCAGCTCAGCCAGTTCAACCTGTGGAGCCTACAGAACCAAGTCGTCAATTGGCTCCAGTAGTATATGTGGCAAGAAATGGGAGTGCGGATGTTTATTGGTATTCTTTAGACAACATGCCTCGCAATACTAATTTTTCTAAGGTTGTTCAGATGTCAGAAGAGCAAGCACTAAGTCTCGGAAAGAGGCATACAAGTAAGGAATGAGGATCAGTTATTTTGATAATAAGAAAGCCCAATTGCTGGGCTTTTTGTTGTAGGGTAAGTACTAAATAGGAGAACTAAAATGATTGAAAATATGCTATAATAATAGGACGGAGGTAGAATATGACCTTAGATGTAGATAAAGAAAAAATGATGATTATGGGTGTGGTTTTTGACAACAAAAAGGTTTTTAAGAGCGTCTGGTTTGCTCTGAGCACCAATATGATTGAAGGATGGCATCCCACGGTAGAAGACGTGGAGCGACTGAGAGAAGAGGCAGTTGCATTAGGAGTTGGATAATGGTCAGAAAAATATATGATGGGTATGATTATATAGACCCTGATAATTTGTACACCTATCCCCATTCATCTGTTCTCATAAATAAATTTAATGAGAAAAATGATAATAAAGCACGAGAATTAGAATATCGTTTAGTAGCAAGTCAAAGTTTAAAACTGTTTATTAATCCAATTGAAGTAAATACTGTTTCAGATATTTTAAAGATTCATAAGTTTCTTTTTGAAGGAATGTATACTTGGGCAGGTCAATACCGTCAAGTAAATATCTCTAAAAGTGGAAATGCTTTTATGCCAGTTCAGTCTTTTGATATGGCAGAAAAATTTTTAAATACTTTGCTTTCAAACTATTTACTTAACGCAAATAATAAAATTGAGATTTGTAAAAGTTTAGCTGAGATATTAGATAATCTAAATTATTTTCACCCATTTCGAGAAGGAAATGGTCGTACTCAACGAGAAGTTATCCGTTCTTTAGCTTTGATGAAAGGTTATGAATGTGAAATTTCAATTGGTTTAGATGATGATATCTATCACTTATATATGGATGGAACAGTTTATGGAGATACTAGTAAGCTCGAACAACTGTTCAATAAACTATTAACAGAAATATAGAACTGTAGTATATTTTAGTAGGAAACAGTATAAAGTGATGCTTATAAGGTAAAGTCATTGCTTCAACAAAAATCTTTAAGCCCAATCGTTGGGCTTTTTATGTGCAATACAATCTTAAAAAAGTTAGAAGTTATGAATGATCTCCTCTAATATCTTGCAAACCTTTTCATAAAGTTGTATACTAATAAATGATTTTGTGTAATCGTTTGCATAAATTGATAAATGATGAGAAAAGAAATAAAAGTAGGAGACTAGACAGATGGAATTAACAGCTATTTATCATCGGCCTGAATCGGAGTACGCCTATCTTTATAAGGACGGCCAGCTCCACATTCGCATCCGGACCAAGAAAGAAGATATCAAACGGATTGTCTTGCACTATGGGGATCCTTTTATTTTTATAGAGGGTCTTTATGAGGCATCCAAGGAAATGGATAAAGTGACGACAGACGACCTATTTGATTACTGGCAAGTGTCGGTATCTGTTGGCCATGCTCGGATCCAGTACCTCTTTGAATTAGAAGATACAAAAGGACAGAAGGTCTTGTACGGAGATCGAGGTGTGGCTTCCTATAACAAGGAGAACCTTGAATTCGTCATGAACGGATTTAAGCTTCCTTTTATCCATGAGATTGATGGTTGTGCTGTTCCAGATTGGGCGGCGCAGACGGTTTGGTACCAAATCTTCCCAGAACGCTTTGCCAATGGGAATCCAGCCCTTTCTCCGGAAGGCGTTCGCCCTTGGGATGCATCAATTGCTCCTAAAATATTGGATTTCTTTGGTGGAGATTTACAAGGGATTATCGATCACTTAGATTACTTGCAGGAGTTAGGGATTACAGGGCTCTACCTTTGCCCGATTTTTGAATCTCCGAGCAGTCACAAGTACGATACCATTGATTATTTTGAAATTGATCGACATTTTGGTGATAAGGAGACCTTCCGACAGCTAGTGAAAGAGGCCCACGCGCGTGGGATGAAGATCATGCTGGATGCCGTCTTTAACCATATTGGCTATGATTCACCTCAATGGCAGGATGTGCTCAAACACGGGGAGAGTTCGATATACAAGGACTGGTTCCACATCAAGGAATTCCCGGTAGAGACTGATAATTTGTGGAATAGTCGCGACTTGTCTTACCATGCGTTTGCCTTTGCGGGCTATATGCCCAAGCTCAATACGGCTAATCCAGAGGTGAAGGCCTATCTCTTGAAGGTGGCGACATACTGGATTGAAGAGTTTGATATCGATGCTTGGCGTTTGGATGTGGCGAATGAAATCGACCATCAATTCTGGCGCGATTTCCGTAAAGCAGTCTTGGCCAAGAAACCGGACCTCTATATCCTCGGAGAAATCTGGCATTCGTCCCAACCTTGGCTCAATGGCGATGAGTTCCATGCCGTTATGAATTACCCGCTCTCTGAAAGTATCAAGGATTATTTCCTGCGAGGACATAAGGAGACACAGCGCTTCATTTGGGAGATCAATAGCCAGTCTATGTACTACAGGCAGCAGATCTCTGAGGTTATGTTTAATCTCTTGGACTCGCATGATACAGAGCGCATCCTGACGACGGCCAAAGGTGATCTCCAGTCTGTTAAGTCTGCTCTCGCTTTCCTCTATTTGCAACGCGGTACGCCTTGTATCTACTATGGAACAGAGCTAGCTCTCATCGGTGGTCCAGACCCAGATTGCCGCCGTGTCATGCCATGGGAGCGCGTGGCAGCTGACAATGACATGCTAAACTTTATGAAGGACTTGATCCAGCTCCGAAAAGAAGTAGCGGGCATGATTCAGTATGGTAAAGTGAGTCTGGAAGAAGTGGAGCCAGATGTGGTGGCAGTGGAATGGCAATATGAAGGTGATATTCTCAAAGCCTACTTTAACCACTCAAAGAAAGACGTTGTCTTAGAAAGAGGACAGGCAAATCTGATCAGTCTTGTGAATATATCCGATGGTCGATTGATCATTCAGCCAAATGGCTTTGTTATTTATAGAGAAGATAAGTAGGTTTGAAGACTGCAATTGCTAGATTGCAGTCTTTTTTTATAAATAGTTTCTTTATTCGTACCCTTATATTATAATGGAGATGAGAAAGGGGGAGACGGTGATGAAGATGTTAGCAATCAATCCTATTTCGGTTAAAAAAAGAATGATAGAATTTCTATTCGATTATCTTTTCATTCTAACTTATTTAGTTTTTCTGTTTATAGTTTCGATGCTTATTTACATTATTTTTTTTAATGGTGTCCCAGAGTTTACAGAAATTCAGTCGCAGTGGCTCGTATTTTTTACCTCTATTTTACCAATCACACTCCTTTTCACATACTTGGATTATGCAAAAAATGGGAGTTTTGGGAAGGTAAAAGCAGGACTTGAACTGGTCTACCAGAAAAAAACAGTACAAGCTAGCTTGATCAGAAACACCATTAAATTTTTACCTTGGCAACTCGGTCATATGGGCACAATTCATGGCTTCTATAGTAATTTTGATGGATTATCCATTATCCTCTCTATTTCGGCGACTTTACTAGCAGTTTCCTTACTAGCAATGACGCTGTTTAGGAAAGATAAGAGGCATCTTGGAGACCTGCTAGCCCATACGCAAGTGCAACTAAAAGGTGACTAGGATACAGATTGTCTATTCTGTCCTAAAAGAAAAAATACACATAGTTAGGAAGTATCTGTATAAATGAGATCGTTGAGTTTACAATATTGCTTTATTAAGAACAAAATAACAAATTAATTTGACTACAAACAAGTAAAGGTATTCATTATGAAAGAATTTTTGAAATTTATTTTTTGGATGTTTGTTTCGATTTTTGTATTGATGGTAGTAGTTGTAGCTCTTATGTTAAATAGTTATGATAGAGCTTATGAGAATGCTCATAAGCATTCGAGTTATTCATGGAAAAAAGTAACTTATCCTGTAGAAAAATACTCTAATCCAATTGATGAATATAATGATAATTTCGAATTATTATTTAATTTGCTTGTTAAAAAACTTTTTTCTCCAACTTTAGTAGAAAAAGAATTTAAAAGGGCATATGAAACAGCTAAAAATCTGTCAGCGGATTCTCCTATTTCGATGCAGGCTATCAAAAATAAAATAAAGATTTATAATTATTCAGAAGGCGCTAACCAGTACGCTGTATATAAGCTTAATATAGACTGGAGAGAGCAGGCTGTTTTAGCAGCAAAATCACTTCAAAAGTATCGTTATTCAAAAGAAAAGTTAGTTGAGCAACTGATAAATGTTGCACTATTTACTCAAAAAGAGGCTGACTATGCTGTAGAACAAGTAAATTTCGATTGGAAGGAGAATGCTGTGAAAGAAGCGGAATCTTATGTAAACAGTGGCAAGATTTCGAAAGAAAAGTTATTAGAAATACTTGTTGAGAATAAAAAATTCACTCAAGAAGAAGCTGAGTATGCTATAGAACATGCCAAAATAGATTTGTTGGATTAGACAATAGTTCTAGTATTTATTTAAAGACCTTAAAAGAGGTTAATGAAGCTAAGATAGCTGCGGTAGAAAGTTATGAAAAGTGGCATAATGAGCATAAGGACACAATTACTATTTATGATCGCTATTTGAACAGTGATGATTTCAAAACAAGTTCAATGAAAACTATACAAGATCAACTGAAAACATTTTTAATGGACCATCACTACTATGAAGTAGCTATTCCCCTGATTAGACAATTAAGTAAGAGTTACGATCATTATTATAAAAAACTAACTGAGGCAAGTAACTATTATTTAAAGTAAAAGGAAGATGCACCACAGTAATTCGGAAATCAATATACTTCATAAGATTTAACGATGAAGAGATAGAGTGAGGGATGACTTGCCTTAGCTCTATTTTTCGGTTCCTTTAGTTGTACTTTTCCCCTACATAGGTGTATAATGTGTCCTTGGGTAAAGAAATTAGTAGAGTAAGGTGATTTATATGGAATTAAAAGATTTTACAGAAAAAGAACAAGAACAGATCAACCAAGGTTTGAGTACAGCTGAGATTTCTGATAAAGAAGCGGCGAAGAAGTTGCTTGCTCTTGTACCGCAAGAATGGGTCAAGCGTATTCCTTTCTTTGTCAGAGGGCATGCGACAACAAAGACGATCGAACGTGTGGCTATGCGCTATCCTGAACTCTATGCCGTGGCCAAACGCCAAGGAGACCTTCCTGAAAAAGAACGGGAAGAATTGCGAGTCATTATGACGGAAGTCTTTGAAGAAAAGATGAACAAACACAAGATTAAATAATCCTTTATTATTTTTTATCTCACAATTGAACAAGTGATTGCGGTTGAAATATTGCAGTCGCTTTTTTGTTCACTAGTATGAAGACTTTTACACTAGTAAATAAAAATGAACAATATTTCATGATATAATACTAATGAAAGCGGTTCTAGAGGGATGAAAGATTCCATTGGAGAAAAACAAGTAAAGGTATTCATTATGAAAAAATTTTTGATATTTATTTTTGCGATGTTTGGATTGTTCGTAGGATGGATAGCTATTATGGTATATAGTTATCAAAGAAGTTATAATGAATGGAAAAGTTCACGTTCAGGATCAAGAGTAACTTATCCAGTTGAAAAATACTCTACTTCAAGTTCTAGTACCAAGTATTATGATTATGAAAAATACTCTACTTCAAGTTCTAGTACGAAGTATTATGATTATAAAAAATCAAATGAATATACAGATGCATATGTAAAAGCTCTCTTTTTGTCAGAAAAATCTCATTTATCGAAACAGAAAATTGAACAAGATTTAACAAGGTTTGGAAGATATTCAGAGGATGCTACCCAGTACGCTATCAATAAGCTTAATATTGACTGGAAAGAGCAAGCACTTTTAAGAGCAAAATATTATCAAGAGTTTCATTATTCAAAAGAAAAATTAGTTGAGCAACTTATAAATGTTGAACTATTTACTCAAGAAGAGGCTGATTATGCTGTAGAACATGTTAATTTCGATTGGAAGGAGGACGCTATGAAAGAAGCGGAATCTTATGCAAACGGTACCAAGATTTCGAAAGAAAAGATGTTAGAAGTACTTGTTGAAAACAAAAAATTTACTCAAGAGGAAGCCGAGTACGCAATAGAACATGCCAAAATAGATTGGTCGAATTAAACAATAATTTTAATTTTGATTTTTGTAACATATTGAAGAGCTGGATAGTCTGCCAGCTCTTTTTTGCTACTTATAAAGTTTCCTTAATTCGTGAAAAATAGTTGGAGCTAAGTCAGTTTTAAACTATAATATAGGATAAGGAGATTCGATAGGAAGAAGAAATGAATGATGTTACAAAACACGATTCAATGTTACAAAACATCTTAGTATATAGAAAAGGAACCAGTTTATGAAACCATCTAAAAAAATCATGCTCCTTACTAGCTGTGCCTTGGCAATCTTTGCTTTAGCGGCTTGTGGGACCAATCAAAAGCAATCCAAGGAAAAGAAGGAAACTTCCATTGTGCAGAAATCTAGTTCAGACAAGGAGCACTACAAGGGAACATACAGCAACCTTAATAGCAAGGAAAGCGTCGAAGAAGTGCGGGCTCTCTTGTCTGCTTATTTGGATCAGGAAAGTGTAGACAAGTTTCTGGGTCTAGTAACGGACTATGATAGCATTGTCGGCTCGGTCGGTTTGACGGGTAACTTCAGCAAGTTCAAGAAAACAGACTACAATGTAGAAAAAATTAGTGACTTGTGGACCAAGCAGAAGGGCGATTTCGTCGGGACTAACTGCCGGATCAATAGCTATACTCTTCTGAAGAATCGCATTGAGATTCCTAAGATGAAAGCGGATAGTGAACTCTTGTTCGTGGACAATGACGCTATTGACAAAGGGAAAGTCTTTGATGAGGCAGACAAGGAAGCCTTTAACATTCTGTATTCACGGGTTCCGACAGAGGCTACAACGGATGTCAAGGTCCATTCTAAGAAGATGGAAGAGTTTTTTGCCAATTTCAAATTTAATGAAAATGCCCGCATGCTTTCTGTCATCGTTCATGATAACCTAGATGGCAACACCCTTTTTGTCGGACACGTCGGTGTCTTGGTTCCTGCCAAGGACGGCTATCTCTTTGTCGAAAAGCTGACCTTTGAAGAGCCCTATCAAGCGATCAAGTTTGCGACCAAGGAAGATGTCTACAAATACTTGGAGACCAAATACCAAGATTACACCGGTGAAGGTCTAGCTAAGCCCTTTATCATGGACAATGAAAAATGGGTTGAAACCAAATAGAATTTCTAGCTAGTTAAGTTTGATGGGAGCTCCAGCTAAGGAAAGGAGCTAAAGATGAATAAAAAAACGGAGCTACTTTGCTCTAGCCCTTATTCTTAACGGTTTTCTATTAGTAGAATCAAGTATGTATGTCCTACCCTATATTGAAGGATTTAAAGAATTAGAGCTTGCTGTTTTTATAATTGGAGTTCTAATCTTAGTGGGTGTCATCATCTTATTAACAAAGACTAAAAAGTATACTGATTAAGGCCGAGTCAACAATTGTACTGTGTATTTAGAATTTATGGTGGGAGAAATGGAATGGAGAGTTTAGAATCAGGACCAGTATTATTAAGTGTTGGTTTTATTGGCTTCTTCAGCATTACTTTATTCGTTCGTCGGTGGTTAGCTAGCCGACGTAGAGGAGGCTCATTTTTTGAACCTTACCATATTTCGAATGGCATCTTCTACATTCATGTGCCTTTGTGTTTCAGCCGTCGTATGATCCCATTGAAAGAGATGAAGCAGATAACTTACTTATTGCTCCGTGGTCGCGCTGGTGGTGGGAGTCGCTATTCTTTCTATATCGAACTCAGAAATGGAAAGACCATTCCCTTCTTTTTTAGTAAAAGTAAACAGAATGAACTGTTGGTTGAAAAACTCAAGCAAAATGCTGGTAAGTATGGATTTAAAGTACATTTTCAACGCTAGAATACAATCACCTGAAGGAAAAAAACTAGGATTTGATTATCTGTAAAAACGAAAGTGAGCAATTCTATGAACGATTCTATGAAAGAATATATCCACTTAAAAAAGCAGTTCCAAGCGCAAGATAAGGATTCATCCAGCGTGCTGGCTTTCTATGAATTTGCGGATCGACTGACCGTACTGGAAACTCCAGAAACTAAGCAGGTCTTGGTGGATGTGTATCAGGAGTTGGGCTTGTATGCCAGTGCCTTTGCTCTCTTCTCAGAGCTAGTAGACAAGTCTGATCGCAAGCAAGTTAAGAAACTTTTCACCTTAGAAAAGATGAGTCTAAGTCATGGAGATCGCTTTGCTCTCTCTCGTCCCTTGACCGAAAAAGAAAAAGAGGCTCATAAGGAGAAAGTCAGTGAATTGCCAACCTTCCGCTATCATCCGGATCCACTAGCGACTGGTGCCTTTAAGGAAGGGGAGTCTAAGACCTGTCCTTCGTGTGGGAAAGACCACACCATCTATTATGCGTTGAGACCCTATTGTGTGGAGGAGCTAAGCCATCTCTGTCCGACTTGTATTGCTACAGGTCGTGCTGCTCAGAATTTTGAAGCAGAGTTTATCCAAGATGCTGATTGGCAAGGGGTCATGGATAAGGAAAAAGACCAGGTCCTCTTCTGTCAAAATCCTGGCTATAGCAGCTGGCAGGGCGAATATTGGCTCTCTTGTTGCCAAGACTACTGTGCCTATCTGGGGACAGTTGGCACTCGTGAACTGGAAGAAATGGGCATAGCAGAGCAAGTTTTGGAAGAATATGAGGCGCGTGATGAATTTCAGGATGTGGCTGAATACTTAGTAAAGGATGGTTCTATGTGTGGCTATCTCTTTCGATGTCTACACTGTGAACTATACCATCTTTGGGTCGATGCGGATTAGGGGGGATCTATCTGATTTATCATCCTGTTACGGAGGAAAAATGAGCAAATTATTTTCAAAATCCTAGTAGCCTCTTGGCTAGTGGCTTTACGAAAATCATAGAGTAGAGCTTTACCTCTCAGCCGATTTCGGTGGGAGGTTTTATAATTTAGAGATTGGTGATATTTAGATAGAGCTGGTAAGCATTATATTTCGACTTTCATAAGTTTTGTGTTATGCTAAAACTAATATCATGGAAGGTTTTTCTGAAAATGCATTTAGCTGATTTAATGGAAAAAAGTGAGGGTGGGCAGTTTTTAATCCTGTCTCATCTGCAAAAGCATTCTCCAAGCAGTCTGTCAGAAGTGATGGCTGAGACGGAATTTTCCAAAGCAACATTGAACAAATATCTTGCACTGATCAATGACAAGGCCCAAGAAAATCAGCTGGCCCTTTCCATTGAGGTAGTAGATGAAAACCTTCGCCTTCTTGTGGATTCGGATACCAAGGGGCGGGACATTCGGCGGGCTTTTTTGGACAATGCCATCAAGTACCAACTATTGATCTATTTGCTTTATCATGGCCAGTTTCAAGCTCAGCAACTATCTCAGGAACTCTTGATTAGTGAAGCGACATTAGGGCGTCATATTTCGGGCTTAAACAAATTATTAGCTGAGTTTCAATTTTCCATCCACAATGGGCGCTTGAAAGGGCCTGAACATAAGATTCGCTATTTTTATTTTGGCTTGCTACGAAAGGTCTGGGCTAGTGCAGACTGGAAACAAGAACTGGACAAGAAAGAAAGACAAACCGAAATTGCAACCTTAGAAGAGCTCTGTGGAGCAAAATTGTCTCAAGGACAACGCTTGGATTTTGTTCTCTGGTCCCATATTACCCAGCAACGACTCAAGGTTAATGCCTGTCAGTTCCGAGAAATTGAACAGAAGATGAAGGGCTATACGGACAATATATTTTATCAACGTTTGTTTCATAGGGTAGACCAGCTCTTTTCAGGGAAACACATTGCTCTTAGCTATGAGGATGGAGAGATGTTGATCCTCTTTGCTTTTCTAGTCACCCATCGGATCCTCCCCCTTCATACCATGGAGTATATCTTAGGATTTGGAGGGGAGATTGGGGCTTTGACTACGCAGCTCATTCAAGAGATGAAAACACAGAAGCTTTTAGGAGAGTATATAGAGGGCCCAGTGACCTATGAATTGAGTCAAATTTGTGGCCAAGTTTATCTATTTTCTGGCTATCTGCTACAAGACAAGCATAAATACCAGCTTGAAACGCATCCTCCCTATGGATTTAGTAGCCATGACTATAGAGAAGTAGCAGATTCCATCTTTAGCAAACTGCCTCTCTTTTCCCAAGCGACTGCCCTGGATAAAAAAATTAGGTGGGAGTGGCTTCAATTAATGGATTATATCGTGGAGAATAGTGGGCGTCAAATTAAGATTGGCCTGGACTTAACAGTGGGCTATCTAGGCTATACACGGATGACAGAGGTCCTCAAGCGCTACTTGGAGTACAATCGTTTTATTACCATTGAAGCCTTTGATCCAGCTACGGATTATGATTTGATTGTGACCAACAATCCTATTAGCCATAGCAAGCGAATTCCTGTCTATTATTTGAAATATGACTTGGATCTGACAGATTTAGCCAATATTCGTCAGATGATTTATGGGGATGCCAATTCTTAGTAGATTACAAAGAAGACTTGGGTCTTCTTTTTTTGTTGGAAAATGCTTAGATTTGTCTGAAAATTTAATAGAACAGCAGTTTGGAAATCTCTTCTGTCTCAAGCGATTCAAGAGACGCTCCTCATATTTTTTAAAAATTAAAAAAAAATTGATGATCATGAAAGCGGTTTATTTTGTATACTAGACAATGTAAGGAGTACGTCTCCTAAAGAATATTTCTTTTTCCCAGGAGGACAGTTCATGTCACAAGAAAAATACATTATGGCCATTGACCAAGGAACAACAAGTTCAAGAGCAATCATTTTCAATAAAAAAGGAGAAAAAGTAAGCTCTAGCCAAAAAGAGTTCACGCAAATTTTCCCTCAAGCTGGTTGGGTTGAACACAATCCAAATGAAATCTGGAACTCTGTTCAGTCTGTTATCGCTGGTGCCTTTATCGAAAGTGGCATCAAGCCAGGACAAATCGAAGCTATCGGAATTACCAACCAACGGGAAACAACCGTTGTTTGGGATAAGAATACTGGACTTCCAATCTACAATGCCATTGTTTGGCAGTCTCGCCAAACAGCTCCTTTAGCTGAACAACTTAAGAGCCAAGGGTATGTCGAAAAATTCCACCAAAAAACAGGTTTGGTCATTGATGCCTACTTCTCAGCAACTAAGATTCGCTGGATCTTGGACCATGTAGAAGGAGCACAAGAACGGGCTGAAAAAGGAGAATTGCTTTTCGGTACCATCGATACTTGGTTGGTTTGGAAGTTGACAGACGGAGCTTCTCACGTAACAGACTATTCAAATGCTGCTCGTACCATGCTCTACAATATTAAAGACCTAAAATGGGATGATGAGATTTTGGAAATCCTCAATATTCCTAAGGCTATGCTTCCAGAAGTGCGTTCAAACTCTGAAATCTATGGAAAAACAGCTCCTTTCCATTTCTACGGTGGAGAAGTTCCTATCTCAGGTATGGCGGGTGACCAACAAGCAGCCCTCTTTGGACAGTTGGCCTTTGAACCAGGTATGGTCAAAAATACTTACGGTACTGGATCTTTCATCATCATGAATACAGGTGAAGAGATGCAGTTATCTGAAAATAACTTGTTAACTACCATTGGATATGGAATTAACGGGAAAGTATACTATGCCTTAGAAGGATCCATCTTTATCGCGGGTAGTGCCATTCAATGGCTTCGTGATGGTCTTCGTATGGTGGAAAACTCACCTGAATCTGAAAAATATGCGCGTGATTCTCACAACAATGATGAAGTTTATGTGGTACCGGCCTTCACAGGTCTAGGAGCACCATACTGGAATCAAAATGCTCGTGGTTCTGTCTTTGGCTTGACTCGTGGAACAACCAAAGAAGACTTTATTAAGGCGACTCTTCAATCCATTGCTTACCAAGTACGGGATATCATCGATACTATGCAGGTTGATGCTAAGACGGCTATTCAAGTCCTTAAAGTGGACGGTGGAGCAGCTATGAATAACTTCTTGATGCAGTTCCAAGCGGATATTCTTGGTATTGATATCGCTCGTGCTAAAAACTTGGAAACAACAGCTTTGGGGGCAGCCTTCCTTGCTGGCCTGTCAGTCGGCTACTGGAAAGACCTAGATGAATTGAAAGAACTCAATGCAACTGGTGAACTCTTCGAGCCTTCTATGAACGAATCTCGTAAAGAACAACTCTACAAGGGATGGAAGAAAGCTGTTAAAGCTACCCAACTCTTTGCAGAAATTGAAGACTAGTCAAGACTTCAGTAGGATAGAAAGTGAAGAATTATGGAATTTTCAAAGAAAACTCGTGAATTATCGATTAAGAAAATGCAAGAACGCACCCTGGATCTTTTGATTATCGGGGGAGGGATCACAGGTGCTGGGGTAGCCTTGCAGGCAGCAGCAAGTGGTCTTGAAACAGGTTTGATTGAAATGCAGGACTTTGCGGAAGGGACATCAAGCCGTTCAACAAAATTGGTCCACGGTGGACTTCGTTACCTCAAACAATTTGACGTAGAAGTGGTATCAGATACGGTATCAGAACGTGCAGTAGTGCAACAAATTGCTCCTCATATTCCAAAACCAGACCCAATGCTCTTACCAGTCTATGATGAAGATGGGGCAACTTTTAGCCTCTTCCGTCTTAAGGTAGCCATGGACCTCTATGACCTCTTGGCAGGTGTCAGCAATACTCCAGCTGCCAACAAGGTCTTGACCAAAGAAGAAGTGTTGGCTCGTGAGCCTGAGTTGAAACAAGAAGGTCTAGTCGGAGGTGGGGTCTACCTAGACTTCCGTAACAACGATGCTCGTTTGGTGATTGAAAATATCAAACGTGCCAACCAAGATGGGGCCCTCATTGCTAACCACGTAAAAGCTGAAGGATTCCTCTTTGATGAATCTGGCAAGATCACAGGTGTAGTGGCGCGTGATCTCTTGACTGATGAAGTCTTTGAAATCAAGGCTCGTTTGGTGATTAATACAACTGGTCCTTGGAGCGATAAAGTGCGTAACCTCTCAAACGATGGAGAGCAGCATTCACAAATGCGTCCAACCAAGGGTGTTCACTTGGTCGTAGATTCAAGCAAGATCAAAGTTTCTCAACCAGTCTACTTTGATACTGGTCTTGGAGATGGTCGGATGGTCTTCGTCTTGCCACGTGAAAACAAAACTTACTTCGGAACGACTGACACGGACTACACTGGCGACTTAGAGCATCCAACAGTAACTCAAGAAGATGTCGACTACTTGTTAGGAATCGTGAATAACCGCTTCCCAGAAGCTCACATCACCATCGATGATATCGAAAGTAGCTGGGCTGGTCTTCGTCCGTTGATCTCAGGAAACAGTGCTTCTGACTACAATGGTGGAAACAACGGCACTATCAGTGATGAAAGCTTTAATGCTTTGATTGCAACAGTTGAAGGCTATCTTTCTAAAGAAAAATCGCGTGAAGATGTTGAATCAGCAATCAGCCACTTGGAAGGCAGCACTTCTGAAAAACATTTGGATCCATCTGCTGTTTCTCGTGGATCAAGCTTAGACCGCGATGACAATGGTCTTTTGACCCTGGCTGGTGGGAAGATTACAGACTACCGCAAGATGGCTGAAGGAGCGATGGAGCGTGTCTTGACCATTCTCAAGGAAGAATTTGACCGTCAGTTCAAATTGATCAACTCTAAGACCTATCCAGTATCAGGTGGAGAAATTAACCCAACGAACGTGGATTCTGAAATCGAAGCCTTTGCTCAACTTGGCGTATCTCGTGGCTTGGATAGCAAGGAAGCTCACTACCTAGCTAACCTATACGGTTCTAATGCACCTAAGGTCTTCGCCCTTGCTCATAGCGTGGAACAAGCACCTGGATTGAGCCTAGCAGATACCTTATCACTTCACTATGCAATGCGCAATGAATTGGCACTTAGCCCAGTTGACTTCCTTCTTCGTCGGACGAACCACATGCTCTTCATGCGAGATAGCTTAGATGCAATTGTCGAACCTGTTTTGGATGAAATGGGACGCTTCTATGAATGGTCAGAAGAAGAAAAAGCTGGCTACCGTCAAGACTTGCAAGTCGCTTTGGAAAACAATGACTTGGCAGCATTAAAAAATTAAGAAAAACAAAAAGGGGTTGGAAAGAAGAATATCTGACCGGCCCCTCTTTATAATGGAGAAATAAATCATATGAAAGAATTATTTGGTGAATTTTTAGGGACCTTAATCCTGATTCTTTTGGGAAATGGGGTTGTAGCAGGAGTGGTTCTTCCGAAAACGAAGAGCCATAACTCAGGTTGGATCGTCATTACTCTTGGTTGGGGGATTGCAGTTGCAGTGGCAGCCTTTATCTCTGGCAAGTTAAGTCCGGCACATTTGAATCCAGCGGTGACGATTGGGGTTGCTCTTAATGGTGGACTAGCTTGGGCATCTGTGATTCCTTATATCATCGCTCAATTTGCTGGAGCCATGGTGGGGCAAGTCCTTGTCTGGTTACAGTTCAAACCGCATTACCTAGCAGAAGAAAATCCTGGAAATATCCTTGGAACATTCAGTACTGGTCCAGCAATTAAGGACACTACTTCAAACCTTATCAGTGAAATCCTCGGAACCTTTGTCTTGCTACTGACTATCTTTGCACTTGGTCTTTATGACCTTCAAGCAGGACTTGGTACTTTTGCCGTTGGTACCTTGATTGCAGGGATTGGTTTGTCTCTCGGTGGAACTACAGGCTGCGCTCTCAACCCAGCTCGTGACCTAGGACCTCGTATCATGCACAGCCTCCTTCCTATTCCTAACAAAGGAGATGGTGACTGGGGTTACGCTTGGATCCCAGTAGTTGGTCCAATCATCGGTGCAGTACTTGCAGTAGCAGTCTTTAAAATGTTTTAAAAAATGAAAGAGGCTGGGACAAAAGTCCTAGCCTCTCAATTGTCTTTGGATTATCGAGCAAGACGCAGTGGTTGAGTGGGCTCTACCACGCTGATTTCATCAGCTTTTACAGCCCTACTCAACTGTGAGGAGGTGGGACGACGAAATCGAATTCTAACGAATTACCGATTTCTGTCCCACTCTCTTTTAAAATACTGTATCAGATAAAGAGAGCTTTGTACGTTCTAACTTAAAACAAGCTATAAGAAATGTAAAACGCAATAAAGAAAATAATGATCGCAATAATGTATTGAACTGGTTTAGGTAGGTTATTCAATTTATCCATGAATTCTTTCATTGTTAGATCTCCTTATTATTTGATTGTCTTATAATTAGTGTAGCATGAAATAAGGCCCAAAACAATAGGCAATAGGAGTGTTTTTGTCAAGATATAAAACCCTTTTCAAAATTATTATAATCAGTTAATCTATTACTAAATAAAGATAAGATAGATTGTAAAATACTTTAGAAAATAACAGGCTAGAGTTTGACACTTTTTTCACAAAGGAGTATACTGTTAGCATAGTTTTGGAAGGAACTTATGATAGATTCACCCAAAACTGACTGTCAACCTTTGCTGTTCTTCTATGAACGTTTGCTGGTATCGGGGATACCAAGGAGGAATCATATGTCTAAAGTAGCTATTGTCACAGGTGCAGGTCAAGGGATCGGTTTTGCGATTGCAAAACGATTGGTACAAGATGGCTTCAAGGTCGGAGTCTTAGACTACAATGCTGAGACAGCAGAAAAAGCAGTAGCTGAGTTATCAGCAGAGAATGCTTTTGCGGTCGTTGCTGATGTCTCCAAACAAGCTGAAGTGGCTGCAGCTTTCCAAAAAGTTGTGGATCATTTCGGAGATTTAAATGTTGTCGTTAACAACGCTGGTGTTGCTCCAACTACACCACTTGATACGATTACAGAAGAACAATTTGAACGCACTTTTGCCATCAACGTTGGTGGTGTCATCTGGGGTGCTCAAGCTGCACAAGCTCAATTCAAGGCGCTTGGCCATGGCGGAAAAATCATCAATGCAACTTCACAAGCAGGTGTTGTAGGTAACCCTAACTTGACTGTCTATGGTGGTACTAAGTTTGCAGTTCGTGGTATCACTCAAACTTTGGCACGTGACTTGGCTGATTCAGGTATTACTGTCAATGCGTATGCACCTGGTATCGTTAAGACTCCAATGATGTATGATATCGCTCATGAAGTTGGTAAGAACGCTGGTAAAGATGACGAATGGGGTATGCAAACTTTCGCTAAAGATATTACCCTTAAACGTTTGTCCGAACCCGAAGATGTCGCTGCAGCGGTTAGCTTCCTTGCTGGTCCTGATTCAAACTACATTACAGGACAAACCATCATCGTGGATGGTGGGATGCAATTCCATTAACATTCAAATAGGGGTTGGGATTTTTTCCACCTCTTTTCTTATGTGCACCTTATTCCTCTCGTTCGCTTTTTTTGAAAAATTAGGGTAGAATAGAAGTCGTATTTTAAAAAGAATAGATCAATAGTGATAGAGGTGAATTCTCTTCTATCCATCAAAACGAAAAGAGGTGACCATATGTGGAAATGGATCAAACGACTCATCGGACTGACCTTCCTCCTAGTTATTGTCTTAGCAGTTTTCTTGATACCAGCAAAGGTTTCGACTCAAGAGCAATTTAAAAATGTAACAGTGAATACTTCGCTGGTAGATCTGGCTCAAGAAGGCTTCTCTACAGCAGACGTGACTGCTTCTGGCCTGCAAACAGAGCTTCAACTGAATTCTCCTCAATTGCGCCAAGTTATTAAATCCATGGCAGGGGAAATGACAGATGAAACTCTCCTCAATACAGCAGTTGCTATGAATGGAGAGTATATCAATGTTCAGGTTCCGATTGAACTGGGACCGGTGGAAACCATGGTGAGCATGGACTTTTCAGCTAGTGTGACGGATCAACAATTGACCTTGAACCTAGAACGGGCCCGTCTTGGACATCTGCCGATTCCACGTAGCTTGGTTGCTTCAAAGATTGCTGAAAAAGTTAACCAAGAGGGCACAGGAGCTACTATGATAGGGAATCAAATCCAATTGACCATGCCGACAAGTGGCTACCGAATCCATTCTGCGAAGGTCGAAAAAGGGAACATGGTATTACAGATTATTGTTCCAATTTCCTATTAAGCATCAACCATTGGTTTCTGATGAGGCTGATGGTTTTTCTAATTGACAAAGAAATGAAAAAAGAGTAAGGTAGAACAAGAAAACGATTTCAAATACAGGGAGATTTAGGATGCCGTTATATGAATTTTGTGCAGAGAACATAACACTGTTAGAGAAGGCTTTTCAAGCAGGAGCGCGTCGTGTAGAATTATGTGATAACTTAGCGGTTGGAGGTACGACTCCAAGCTATGGTGTGATCAAAGAGGCTGTGAAGCTTGCTAAAGATTATCAGGCAAAGGTCATCGTTATGATTCGTCCACGAGGTGGAGATTTTGTATACTCTGAGCAAGAGCTAGACATAATGTTAGAAGACTGGAAAATTGCCCGTGACCTGGGTGTTGATGGTTTAGCTGTTGGGGCTTTGACTGCTGACAATCAGCTGGATAAAGATGCCATGCTTCGTTTCATCGAAGCCAGTCAAGGATTTGAATTGACCATGCATATGGCATTTGACCAGATTCCTTTAGAAGATCAAGCTGCGAGTATCGAGTGGATGAAGAAAGTAGGCGTGACGAGACTATTAACAAGAGCCGGCAGTCCAGAAACAGACTTAGAACAACGGTTGCAACGCTACGAAGAGTATGCCCAGCTTGCAGATCGCCAGTTAGAAATCTTGGCAGGTGGAGGAGTCTCTTTGGAGAATCGTCAGCTTTTCCTTGATGTTCCAGGGGTGGATCAGGTCCATGGAACTCGTGTTGTCTTTTAAAGATATATGAGTTGAGGAAGAAATCTCAGCTCTTTTTTCTTGATTTTTGGTATACTGGAGGAAAGGAGTAGTACGTGTTTTTACCAGATTATTTTGAGAAATACAGTATAGACAATGAAAAAGCTCTAGCTTATGGGTTTTCAAAGCAGGGAGAGAAGTTTCACTATGATCAACAGATCCTGGATGGAGACTTCAAACTTTATGTGACTGTCCAAAGTAAGCAAGTGCATTTTTGGCTAGTGGATCAGGAGACAGGCGACGACTATGTGCAGCTTCATATGGACCAGATGGTTGGTCAATATGTTGGCCAAGTCAGAGAAGCTTGCCAGCAGGCCTTAGAGGATATCAGAAGCTCCTGTTTTGCTGTCAAAGATTTTTTGTATCCTCAGACCAAGCGCTTGGTGGATTGGATCAGCCGGCAATATGACCGTCCTATCGAATACCTCTGGGACCGTTCTCCGGACTCGGGCGTCTTCCGTCATCAAAAGGATCTCAAATGGTTTGGCGTCTTGATGAAGATAGACTGGTCCAAGCTAGATGCGAGGCAGGAAGGGAAGATTGAGGTCTTAAATCTTAAACAGGATCATGTCAGCCAACTCTTAGAAGAACCCCATTTCTATCCGGCTTATCATATGAACAAGAAGTACTGGATCAGCATTCCCTTGGATGGTCGAGTGGAGGATGATCTTCTCTTTGAGCTTGTGGCTAAGAGCTGGGTCTTGACTAAGAAGTAAGGTTAACCCAACTCATAAGTAAAAGTGAATGAAACATAAAAAGAGAGTGGGACAGAAATCGGTAATTCGTTAGAATTCGATTTCGTCGTCCCACCTCCGCACAGTTGAGTAGGGCTGTAAAAGCTGATGAAATCAGCGTAGTAGAGGCCACTCAACCACTGCGTCTTGCTCGATAATCCAAAGACAATTGAAAGGCTAGGACTTATGTCCTAGCCTCTTTTATAATGGAGAAATTCCCGGACTTATTGCTCTTTGGTCAATGAGAAGTGGAAATCTCTGTAATTGCTATAGTCAAACTCTGTATTGATATCTGTTGTGAAGGCTATCGGAGTATAATGACCTTCCTCAAGGATAAATCCTGGTTTGAAGCGGAAATTTGCTACTCCTAATCCAGTAATACCAGGAAGAAGAGCATCTGCGCCATTAAGACCTTCTGACTCCCAGTAATAGACATTACCAGATGCTTGAATAGCTCTTGCAGTATAGGTAGCTGTGCGTGTTGGTTCACTATCATTTTTAAAGCTAACGACAGTTGTAATATCTCCATTGGCTTCAATAGTCATTTTGATGCTATCCGCCTGAGGGCTAGATCCTACCCATGTGCCGACAAGATCTGCAGGAACAACTGCTTGATCAGTTGAAGTTGTATTTTCTGCCTTGTTCGGTTCAGTTGAAGCTGACGGGTTACTTGCCTGACTTGAAGGAGTAGTACTTTCTTTTGCTTGAGAAGAAGAAACTGTAGCTTTTTTATTCAAGCTAGCTTTTGGCTTTTTCTCAACTTTCGAGCTAGAAGCTTTTTCGGATGAGGAAGTTGTTTTATCTTTTGAGCCACACCCTCCCAAAGCAAGTCCAAGTGATGCAGCCAAAAGAGAGGCTGCAGTCCAACGAATCAAAGATCGTTTCATAATATCACCTCTTTATCTTTCTGACTTAGATTATACTCCTATTGTTACAGATGTCAAGCAATTTTTTGTAATAAATGTAAAATTTTTGTAACATAGTTTTATATATAAAAATAACTCAAGAATAGAAGGATGGGATTGAATTATAGATAAGCGATAATTTGGGGTAAAACCTCTTCCAGTTTATCCTGTTCAATGCGGGTAAAGGCATAGGGACAAGTTTGGATATAGGCTGATTCAAAGAAGCGAAGGGGAAGTCCACTGTGTTTTAGTCGTGCAATCGAAGAAACTTGTCTCAAATCTAGCAAGACTCCCCCAATGACAGGCCAAGCGGGAATGGGGAGAGAATGTTGATAGAGAAGAGAAGTAGCCTGCTCTGTTTGGATGGCTTGCTGTTGGTGAAGGAGTCCTTTATTTTTGGCAAACATTCCATTGTCAATATAGAGACTCAAGGCCTTCTGCATGACTAAGTTACTTTCGTAGTCGAGTGTTCCCTTCAATTTTAAGACAGGGGCAAGGAGGGCCTGTGGCAGGACCATAGAAGTGATCCGAAGGGCAGAGAAGAGGCTGGTAGAAAAGGACTTGATGTAGATGACCCGGTCAGATGCATCCAGATAATGAAAGCTAGGAGAAAAATGTGGATCATAATCTCCCAAGTAATCGTCCTCGACAATATAGACATCATAGAGTTCTGCTAAGGCCAAAATCTGTTCCTTCTCTTGTTTGCTATAACTATGTCCCAGAGGATAATGGTAGCGGGGAATGGTATAGAAAAATTTGATCCTGCCACTTTTGAAAATGGCTTCCAGTTGGTCAAAGTCAATTCCTTGAGGCAAGCGATTGATGCTTTGATAAGGTAAGTCTTGCTCCTGAATTAATTTATTGATGCGGTAATAGGTTGGTTGCTCTACTAGGATTTCTTCTTTTTGGTTTGGGAAGGCGACCTGGCTTAGGAGGTAGAGGGCTTGCTGGGTTCCTGAGGTGATAACGATTTGTTGCTCCTGGGTATAAATCGCATCTTCTCGCAGGAGAGAAGCAATAGATTGACGGAGATCGACAAGACCTTCTTGTTTTTCATAGTAGTTGAAGAGGTAATTATCACGACCGACAAGGGTTTCGTTGATACAAGTCCGAAAGTCTTCAAAGGCCTGGAAGCGATCTTCCTTGAGGCGAAGAGGCAGGTCGGTATGCTTTCCAGTCTCTTCCTCCAGGACATAATAGCCGCTTTGGGGCTTAGCATAGATATAGTTCTTGTAGCTGAGCTCGAGCAGGGCCCGTTGGACGGTATCCTTACTGCAGGCATACTGAGTGGCTAGTTGGCGAACGGAAGGCAGGCGGTCTCCAGTTTTTAGGATCCCCTGGTCAATCTGGTTTTTCAATGTAGTAAAAATCTTTTGGTATTTGGTTGTCATAACTGTCCCCGTACAATTTTTCTTTATTGTAGTCAATTGGGTGTAAAAAAGCAACTAAAAAGTGACTCCCTATAAGAGAGTCACTGTCTTACATGACATACACAATCGCGATATATTGGAGAGCAGAAGCGGCTAAGATGAAGAGGTGCCAAATCATATGGAAATAAGGTTTCTTTTTGGCGTAAAATCCAGCTCCAACTGTATAACACAGGCCACCCATCAGCATCAAACCCCAGAAGGTTGGACTTGTTTGGCTGATGATCTGTGGGATAATGAAAATCACCAACCATCCCATAATCAAATAGAGGGCCAAGCTGAATTTTTCATTTACCTTCTTAGCAAAAATCTTGTAGAGTATCCCAAAGATAGTCGTCCCCCATTGAATCAGGATAATGGCATAGCCGAACCAGTTGTTCATGAGAGAAAGAACGACGGGTGTATAGCTACCTGCAATGGCAATATAAATCATGGAGTGATCGATAATGCGAAGGACATACTTTTGAGGTGAGTCATAGGCCATGGCATGGTAAATTGTCGATGAGAGAAACATGAGAAAGAGACTGATGACAAAAATCGAGGTCCCGACAGCTGCTAAAGTCCCATGTGTTTCATAACTATAGATAGCAGAAGTTGGAATGAGAAAGAGCATCAAAACAGCCCCGACTGCATGGGTGACACTATTTGCGATTTCTTCTCCAAAGGATAATCGTTTACTTAATTTACTAGCATAATTCACTTTTATTTTTCCTCCTCAGAATGAACATGGATATAGGATAGGGTTTCTTGGTAGAGCAAAACGGTACGACAGGCAGATCCGATAATGGGTGCTAAAGGTTCTTTCTCTTCATGGAGAAAGTCCACAAAACTATTGTAGAGGTCTGCGGAGTTGGCTTGACTCTGCAAGAGGTTCAAGGTAGCCGCGATCTCTTGAATCGAAAAAACCGTCTTTAAGGTTGTAATAGCAATGAGACGGGCAACCTGCTGTCGCTTGTATTTCTTCTTATCTGGTTTTGGCAGGTAGCCGTGTTTAACGTAATTATTGACCATGGAAGCCGTTAAGCCCTTGTCTGTTTCTGAGATAAAAGGCGCACACACCTTATTGACATAGAGGAGGACTTGGTCCAAATAAAGATCAATATCAGGAATTTCTTCCCACTTGGGATAACTGTAGTTGAATAAAATAGTTATTACCTCTTTGTTATCTAGTTTTAATAACTAGATGATAACATGATGGTAATTTTATGTCAAGCGAAAATGAAATATGGTACAATAAATCTATGAAACTATTAATTCCAACTGCAAAAGAAATGAATCTGGATACCCCAGAAAAAACGGGTTATCCTGTATCAAATGAGACACAAGCGGTCATCGATGCCTTAGCTTCATTATCTCTAGAAGAGTTAGCCTCACTTTATAAGATTACTGAAGAGCGGGCAAGTGAAGAAGAGCAACGAATCCGAGCGCTCAAGTCGGGTACAGCTAAGACCTATCCAGCTTTGAATCTCTTCGACGGTCTCATGTACCGGAATATCCGCCGTACGGACTGGACGGAAGCAGAAGCGGCTTATGTGCAAGACCATCTCTTGATCACCTCAGCTCTTTATGGGGTGATTCCGGCCCTTACTCCGATTGCTCCCCATCGTTTGGACTTTCTCATGAAGCTTAAGGTCCAGGGGAAATCCTTAAAGACTTTTTGGAAGGCTAGCTATGATCAAGCTCTTCAGGAGGAAGATCTAATTATTTCTTTGCTTTCCAGTGAGTTTGAAACCGTCTTTTCTAAGGAGATTCAAGATCGGATGGTGACCTTTAAATTTCTAGAAGAGAAAAATGGTCAGTTGAAGGTGCATTCGACCATTTCTAAGAAAGCGCGGGGGGCTTTTGTGACAGCCTTACTAGAGAAGCAGATCACGAAGGTCGAAGAGATGAAGCAGTTAAGCTTTAATGGATTTACTTACCAACCTGATTTATCAACTGAAAAACAATTAGTCTTTGTGAAATATGAGTAAAATAGAAGGTACTAGTCAACAGCGACTAGTACATTTTGTTCTTGAGAATAAAAAAACGCGTTCATAGTTAGCCATGAACACGACTGATTGAATGATTAGAATTTAGTGGGAGCCCTTTAGTTTTTTCAGAAGAGTTTGCAGTTGTTTTTGCTCTTCTTCGCTAAAGACACTCATAACTTTTTGAACATTTCGTATATGATCAGGAAGAACTTCGATAATTTTTTTACGGCCCTTTTCTGTCAAAGAAACAATGCAGGCACGACGGTCGTCTGGATCCGTTTCGCGTTTGATCCATCCATCACGCACCATATTTCGAATGACGACAGTCATATTTCCAGAGGTCGCTAAAATACTGTCAATCAGGTTCTGAATCCGCAGATCCCCCTTACTATACAAGGTTTCCAAAACGGAAAACTGAGTAGGGGTCAACTGATGGTCCTTAAAGACATGGGACTCTGCTGCACGAAAAGTCCGTTCCGCCTTGTGAAAGACAATCATGGTTTTTAATTCTGTTTGGGCTTCTTCAAATAGTTTTTCTAAATTCTTCATACTATTATTTTATCAATAAATAGTATTAGACGCTATTAAGCCTTAATATCAAATAGATTACAGGCGGGTGACAAGATAATAGAATTATCAACACAAGAAATAGGTCTGTTAACTTTAATCTCAAATTATTTCTTTGTCGAATAGTAAGAAGGTGTAAAGTTTCTGGGTAATCCTTAGTAAAATCTTGCTCCAAGTCAGATAGATGGTGTATAATATAGGTATTGTAGCCAGCTTCTGGTAGAATCTTTGTCTAAATTTGTTCGTCTGTAGCTGGTCCCAAATAGAAAGTAGGTAAGGTATGAAAATTTCTGATCGTGTATTAAAGATGGAAGAAAGTGTCACCCTAGCAAGTGATGCCAAAGCAAAAAAACTAAAGGCAGAAGGAAAAGATATCCTCTTTCTAACCTTGGGGCAGCCTGATTTTCACACTCCTGAGAATATTCAAGATGCTGCAGTTCAAGCTATTCGGGATGGGCGGGCTTCTTTTTATACGGTTGCTTCTGGTTTACCTGCATTAAAGGCTGCCGTCAATACCTATTTTGAACGATACTATGGATATTCCGTTTCACCAAATCAAGTCACCTTTGCGACTGGAGCGAAGTTTTCGCTTTATACCTTCTTTATGGCTGTGGTTAATCCCGGCGATGAGGTCATCATTCCAACACCATACTGGGTCAGCTATGGAGACCAAGTCTTGATGGCAGAAGGGGTTCCCGTCTATGTTAAAGGACACCAAGCCAATGATTTTAAGGTATCCGTTGAGCAATTGGAAGAAGCTCGTACAGAAAAGACCAAGGTCTTGGTCTTAAACTCTCCTTCTAATCCGACGGGGATGATTTATAGCAAGGACGAACTCCTAGCCATTGGAAATTGGGCTGTCGAACATGACATTATTATCTTAGCGGATGATATCTATGGTCGCCTAGTCTATAACGGCAATGAGTTTGTTCCAATTTCAAGCTTATCCGAAGCCATCCGCAAACAAACGGTTGTCATTAACGGTGTTTCAAAAGCCTATGCTATGACAGGTTGGCGGGTTGGTTATGCGGTGGGTGACCCAGAAATCATTGCAGCCATGAGTAAGCTAACCGGTCAGACAACTTCCAATCTGACAGCTGTTTCTCAGTATGCTACGATTGAAGCCTTGACAGGTCCACAAGACTCAGTAGAGGTGATGCGTCAAGCCTTTGAGGAGCGCTTGAACACCATTTATCCTCTTTTGTGCGAAGTTCCAGGTTTTGATGTGATCAAGCCACAGGGAGCTTTCTATCTCTTCCCAAATGTCAAAAAAGCCATGGAGATGAAAGGTTATACGGATGTGACAGAGTTTGCAACTGCCATCCTGGAAGAAGTGGGAGTTGCCCTCATCACAGGTGCTGGATTTGGAGCTCCAGAGAATGTCCGTCTTAGCTATGCGACTGACTTGGAGACCCTGAAGGAAGCTGTTCGCCGCTTGCATCAATTTATGGAAAATTAAAAAGAGGCTGGGACAAAAGTCCTAGCCTCTCAATTATCTTTGGATTATCGAGCAAGACGCAGTGGTTGAGTGGGCTCTACTACGCTGATTTCATCAGCTTTTACAGCCCTACTCAACTGTGCGGAGGTGGGACGACGAAATCGAATTCTAACGAATTACCGATTTCTGTCCCACTCTCTTTTCTTTAGAATTATAAGAAATCGACAGAAAGAATAGTGTTCCCTTTTTTCACAGGAACACGGGTCTTAGCCCCATTGTTTCCTTTTGGGAGGCGGAATTTTTTCACTTCTGGACTAGATGGTTTTGCTTGAGTCTTCTTGCTAACAGGTACGCGGGTTTTTACAACATTATTTCCTTTTGGAAGACGAAGTTTCTGAACAGGTTTTACTGGAGTAGAAGGAGTCACAGGTTTCTCAACAACTGGGCTTGTCACTTCTTTATAGAAATAGGTTACAGTAACTAGGTTAGAAACATGGAGTTTATGGGAGGTTAGTTCCCCTTTGTCAGCTGATTGGAAGGTATAGGTTTTTCCATTAGCTTGGATCTGAGCGGGTGCTGTTGGTAGACCAGCTTCATAAGCCAAATCGAGACTACGCTCGACGCTATTTTCTTGAGAAGGCGCAATTTCTTGTCCCTTATCGTCTACAAAACGAGCACGTTTTACAACTTCCGGATTCAAATCGATATCGTCATAGAGATGAATGACTTCAATGACGGGCGCGGTAGCAGTTCCTTTTTCAGGAGCGCTCTTGTAATGGAATCCATCTTTAATATCAAGCTCAGAATATCTCACTCGATACCATGTTTTTCCATTTTCGTCTGTAACGGTTGCTGGTCCATTTCCAGAAACGTCATATTCGGTGAAAGCATGGGCTTCAACTGTCTTGTAGATGACATCTGTAGAAGATGCAATTGGAGAAAAGTCTGGTTTCAGAGTCCGACGACGATGGATGACACGAATTTCGGAGATTCGTGGATCTTCTGGAGTTTCAGCAGGAGCTGGGGTTGATTCCTCAACTGTTGGGGTTATTGTTTCTTCGCTAGGAAGTGGGGCTGTTGCTTCGTTTGTAGTTGTTGCGCCTGAAGTCTCTGAAGTTGCTGAAACAGGAGCAAGCCTATCTTGTCGTTCAGTGATAGGAGCAGTGACAGGGCCTGTCTGCTCATCCGCAAATGTGGTTGTCGCAAGACTGAGGGCTAAAACAGCTGCACACAATCCCGTAGTGAGTTGAATTTTCTTTTTCATATTTTCCTCCTTATACATACTGTTAGTATAACTTGTAAGCGTTTGACTTGTCAAAAACGACTGCTAGAAAGACCTAAAAAGATAGGATTTTCCTTTGAAAAATCAAAATATAGGATAAAATATTTAAATCGGTTCAAGAATTTGAAAAAGTTGATTGACTTTTCTTAAAAAAAGTCAGCTTTCGTTAAAAAAGACGGATTTTTAGCTTGTGAGAGATAGCTATCAGCTATTATTTGTGGTAAAATGAAAGGTAAGCATGTCTTCGGACAAGTACAATGAGAAAAGGAAGATCTATTATGACAAAACGGATTACTATCATCGAAGTAAAAGACTATGTTGGTCAAGAAGTGACCATCGGTGCTTGGGTGGCCAACAAATCAGGTAAAGGAAAAATTGCTTTCTTGCAATTGCGTGACGGGACTGCCTTTTTCCAAGGTGTAGCTTTTAAACCAAACTTTATCGAAAAATTCGGCGAAGAAGTGGGGCTTGAAAAATTTGACACCATCAAACGCTTGAGCCAAGAAACATCAGTGTTTGTGACTGGGATTGTCAAAGAAGACGAGCGTTCTAAATTTGGTTACGAATTGGATATTACAGACATCGAAGTTATCGGTGAATCGCAAGATTATCCAATCACTCCTAAAGAACATGGGACAGACTTCTTGATGGACAACCGCCACTTGTGGTTGCGTTCACGCAAACAAGTTGCCGTTATGCAAATCCGTAATGCCATTATCTATGCAACTTATGAGTTCTTTGATAAGAATGGCTTCATGAAGTTTGATAGTCCCATTCTTTCAGGAAATGCGGCGGAAGATTCAACAGAACTGTTTGAAACAGACTACTTCGGTACACCAGCTTACTTGAGCCAATCAGGTCAGCTTTACCTGGAAGCTGGTGCTATGGCCCTTGGTCGCGTCTTTGACTTTGGTCCAGTATTCCGTGCTGAAAAATCAAAAACTCGTCGTCACTTGACTGAGTTCTGGATGATGGATGCTGAGTACTCATACTTGACACACGATGAGTCACTTGACTTGCAAGAAGCTTATGTCAAAGCTCTTCTACAAGGTGTTTTGGATCGTGCTCCTCAAGCCTTGGAAACATTGGAGCGTGATACTGAGCTCTTGAAACGCTACATTGCAGAGCCATTCAAACGGATCACTTATGATGAAGCGATTGATCTCTTGCAAGAGCATGAAAACGATGAAGATGCAGATTACGAGCATTTGGAACATGGTGATGACTTCGGCTCGCCACATGAAACTTGGATTTCAAACCACTTTGGTGTGCCAACATTTGTCATGAACTACCCAGCAGCTATCAAGGCCTTCTACATGAAACCAGTTCCTGGAAATCCAGAGCGCGTGCTTTGTGCAGACTTGCTTGCTCCAGAAGGCTATGGAGAAATCATCGGTGGCTCTATGCGTGAGGAAGACTACGATGCCCTTGTTGCAAAAATGGATGAACTTGGCATGGATCGTACAGAGTATGAATTCTACCTTGATCTTCGTAAATACGGTACAGTCCCACACGGTGGCTTTGGTATCGGTATCGAGCGTATGGTAACCTTCGCGGCTGGTACAAAACACATTCGTGAAGCCATTCCATTCCCACGTATGTTGCACCGTATCAAACCTTAATAGCCATAAAAACGCCGTCTGGCGTTTTTATACTCTTCGAAAATCAAATTCAAACTACGTCAGCTTCACCTTGCCGTATATATGTTACTGACTTCGTCAGTTCTATCCACAACCTCAAAACAGTGTTTTGAGCAGCCTGCAGCTAGCTTCCTAGTTTGCTCTTTGATTTTCATTGAGTATTACTTTAAATGAATGAGGTGGAGAAAATGTAGGCAAATCTAAGTAAGTCTTTTAGAAACAGTCATACTACATATGGAAAGAGAGAAAACAATGTTTAAAAGAACTTACAAAGGCAATATTCCACTCTTAGCAGGTCTGGAATTCACTTCTTATTTTGGGATTACCAGTTTTTGGATTTTATTTTTTATCCAAAATGGTCTATCCTTGCTTCAAATCGGTTTACTAGAAAGTATCTTTCATGGGACCAGTCTCTTGTGTGAAATCCCATCTGGTATGTTGGCCGATCGATTTAGCTACAAGACCAATCTCTATTTGGCTCGCTTGGCCAGTATTGTGTCCTCTATCTTGATTTTGTTTGGTCAGGGGAATTTTTGGATTTATGCGATTGCCATGATGGTTAATGCTTGGTCCTACAATTTTGACTCGGGGACCAGTACCGCTTTCTTATATGATTCGGCGGTTGAAGCGGGTCAAAAGGACCGATATCTTCAGATTTCTAGCTTTTTGTCCGGTGTGGCAGAAGTCACCCGAACCTTAGGTACAGTTGTGGCAGGCTTCTTTATTCACGGAGCATTGGCTTGGACCTATCTGATTGCTATTGGCCTTTCATTGCTATCCATTCTCTTGATTTTTCTAATGAAAGAGCCAGAGAGCAAGAGTGGTGAAAGAAATCACTTGACCATAAAGCGTATATTGGTGGTAGTGAAACAAGAGTGGCAGGAAAAACCAGTCTTGTTTTACTGGATGTTCACCTATCAGCTGGTAGGAACCATCATGTGTATGTTTTATTTTTACTACCAACAGAAAATCAGTGACCTAGTCAGTTGGCAAGTTTCACTCATCATGTTGATTGGTAGTGGATTCAATCTTCTAGCGGTTTATCTAGCTAGTCAAATTGGGAAGAAATGGAATAGCAATCAAGTCTTTCCAATTCTGGTTGCACTGACAGGTTTGTCCTTGCTTTTGGTAGGCTTGAAGACTCCATTCGCCTATCTGAGTGTCTATCTCTTGACCAATGCCCTTTATGCAGTGTATCAACCCATTTACTACAATGATTTACAAGCTTATTTGCCTTCTAGTGTACGAGCAACCATGCTGAGTATCAATTCGATGATGTTTAGTTTGTCTATGATTGTGATCTTCCCACTGACTGGTTGGTTGATTGATACTTGTGGATTTGTAGCTGTTTTCCTTGTGCTAGGCCTGATAACACTTTTTTCTTACCCTCTCTTACTGATTGGATTAGGGAAAATGGGCAAGCTATTAAATAAGGGGACAAAGATGAAATAATATTCCTGACGTACATTGGGTCGTATTTCTCTCTTTCTAAATTGTGGTAAAATAAGTACATCCATTAGAAAGAGAAACTAGTAGTATGAAAGACTTATTGAAATACTTCAGGAATTATAAAAAAGAAACCATACTGGGACCGTTTTTCAAGTTGTTAGAAGCAAGCTTTGAATTACTGGTTCCACTTTTAATTGCCCATCTGGTCGATCAGCTCATCCCCCGTCAGGATCAAGGGGGGATATTTGGACTGGTTGGACTCTTATTTGTTTTTGCTGGTTTTGGGGTTCTTGTAGCGATAACGGCTCAATATTTTTCTTCGAAGGCAGCGGTAGGCTATACCAAGGAATTGACCAATGACCTATATGAGAAGATTCTCAGCTTGTCTAAGGAGCAAAGAGACCGTTTAACCACTTCAAGTCTCGTGACGCGCTTAACCAGTGATACCTATCAGATTCAAACGGGGATTAATCTATTTTTACGTCTATTTCTCCGAGCGCCAATTGTCGTTTTCGGATCTATTTTTATGGCCTTCACCATTAGTCCGCAACTGACCCTGTGGTTTATTGGTATGGTTGCTCTCTTAACCCTCATCATTGTCCTTATGTCTCGTCTGGTCAATCCTCTTTATGCGCGCATCAGGAAAATTACGGACCGAATGGTTACCATTACGCGTCAGCAGTTACAAGGGATGAGGGTTATCCGTGCCTTTGGGCAGGCAGCTCACGAAGAAGAAGAGTTTAATGAGGTCAACCAAGACTATACGAAGTGGCAATTAGTGGTCTCTAAATGGTCTAGTTTAATCAGTCCCTTGACTTTCCTCGTCGTGAATGGAACCTTGATCTGTATTCTTTGGCAAGGGCAAGCCTCTATTCAAATGGGGACCCTCAGTCAAGGAATGATGGTCGCTTTGGTCAATTACCTGCTTCAAATCTTAACAGAATTATTGAAGTTAGCCATGTTGGTGACCTCGCTCAATCAAAGCTATATTGCTGCTGGTCGGATTGTCCAGGTATTTGATGAGAAAAGTGAAGAGCTGGATCAAGAGTTGGATGATGTATCTGTTTCTGACCCTCAGCTGGCTCTTCAGATCCAAGACCTTGTCTTTACCTATCCTTTAGCCGCAAAACCATCCTTAGAAGGGATTCACTTATCCATAAACAAGGGCCAAACTTTGGGAATCATAGGAGGGACAGGTGCTGGTAAATCTACTTTGGTTCAATTGTTAGGTCATCTGTATGAAGCAAGTAAAGGAAGTCTAACGATTTTTAAAGATGGAGAAAATCCAAAGACTCTTAGTCAATGGCGTGACTGGGTAGCAGTAGTTCCTCAAAAGGCAGAGCTCTTTAAAGGGAGTATTCGTTCCAATCTAATGCTGGGATTAAATGAGGAAGCGAATGAAGAGCAGTTGTGGTGGGCCTTGGGAGTTGCGCAAGCAGCTGATTTCGTCCGTGAGAAAGTGGGAGGACTAGAGGCTCCCGTAGAAGCTTTTGGACGGAATTTTTCCGGTGGTCAGCGTCAACGTTTGACCATAGCACGTGCTGTCCTTCGCCAAGCGCCATTTTTGGTGCTGGATGATTCTACATCAGCCTTGGATTATTTGACAGAAGCACGACTTTTACAGGCTCTGAAAGAGGAATTGACGGAGACAAGCATCATTCTCATCTCGCAGCGGACCAATAGTCTGCGAAGTGCTGAGCAAATTCTCGTCTTAGATAAAGGTCGTCAAGTCGGCCTAGGAAGTCATGAAGACTTGGTGGCAACCAATCCTTTATACCAAGAGATTCATTTCTCCCAACAGAAGAGAGAGGAGGGAGCAGAATGAAACAGAAGACTTATTTACGGCGCTTGCTTGCTGATATAGCCAAGCAGCCCATCTGGCTAATCTTAGCCAGTCTGGGAACCATCATGCAAGTCTTGTTAACCGTCTATATCCCTATCCTGATCGGGCGGGCAATAGACTTAGTGGTGCTACCTGATGCAGCACACTTCTTGCTCCCACTTATCCTGCAAATGGGTCTAGTGATTCTCTTTGCAACCTTGATTCAATGGTTGAATCCCTTAATCTACAATCAGATGATCTATCGCTACAGTAAGGATTTAAGGGAGAAGGTCATTCAGAAAGTGCATGTCCTTCCTTTATCTTACCTGGATCGTCAAGGTACTGGGGATTTGGTCAGTCGCTTGACCACGGACGTTGAACAACTGAACAATGGTTTATTCATGGTCTTCAGTCAGTTCTTTGTTGGTCTTCTTACGATTCTAGTGACTCTAGCTAGTATGGCCCGATTGGATTGGATAATGATGTGCATGGTATTGATCCTGACTCCTTTATCTCTCTTTATCGCTCGTTTTATTGCCAAGCGTTCTTACCATCTCTTCAGGATGCAGACCCAGGCGCGTGGGGCTCAGACGCAGATGATTGAAGAATCTCTTAGTCAAGAAAGCTTGCTTCAAGCCTTCAATGCTCAGGATGCATTTCATAGGAAGTTTATTGAGATCAATGGCGACTATGCTGCTTACTCTCAAGAAGCGATTTTTTACTCCTCCACTGTTAATCCTGCGACGCGCTTTGTCAATGCCCTAATCTATGCGCTTGTGACGGGATTTGGTGCCTTCCGTATCCTATCTGGAACGAGCTTTACTGTTGGTCAGTTGGTAACCTTTCTCAACTATGTCAATCAGTATACTAAACCCTTCAATGACATCTCCTCTGTCCTTGCTGAACTGCAGAGCGCCTTAGCTTGTGCAGAGCGCCTCTATAGTATCCTAGACCAAGAGGAAGTGAAAGAAAGTGGTAAGAGAGACTTGCAAGAAGACGCTGTCAAAGGGGCAGTCCAATTCGATCATGTCAGCTTTGGTTATCGCCCTGATCAAACCCTCATAAAGGATCTCTCCATTTCCATCCCGCCGGCTAGTAAGGTAGCCATTGTTGGTCCAACTGGAGCTGGGAAATCTACATTGATTAACCTTCTCATGCGATTCTATGATGTGGATCAGGGGCAGTTGCGCTTAGATCATGAAGCTGTAGATAGCTATAGTCTAGCAAGCTACCGCAAGCAGTTTGGGATGGTGCTCCAAGAGACTTGGCTCAAAGTTGGAACGGTTCATGAGAATATCGCCTTTGGTCGACCTGATGCAAGTCGGGAAGAAGTGGTCCAAGCAGCAAAAGCTGCCAATGCTGATTTCTTTATTCAACAGCTTCCAGATGGCTATGATACCTATCTAGCCGATGCTGGAGACTCCCTCTCTCAAGGACAAAGACAGCTTCTGACTATTGCTCGGGTCTTTCTTGCAGTACCTAAGATCCTGATCCTAGATGAGGCGACCTCTTCCATCGACACGCGGACAGAGTTGCTTATTCAAGATGCCTTTCATAAGTTAATGGTGGGTCGGACCAGCTTTGTGATTGCCCATCGCCTGTCTACAATTGAAAATGCGGATCTCATCCTAGTCATGGTAGATGGAAATATCGTTGAACATGGGAATCATACGGAGTTGATGGCTCAAAGAGGTGTTTATTACAAAATGCAAACTGCCCAACTTTCTAGTAATTAAGACAGTAAAAGACTGGATCTTTGTCCAGTCTTTTGTGTTTAATCCTGCTGATCTTTTAAAAGATAGAGAAGAGAGAAGGCCAAGAGAGCCATAGCAAAACCTAATACGGTAAAGATGAAAGCGTTGCTGTCTGAGATGAGACCGATGGTATTGAGAGCGAAAGGTGTAATGGCCGCTCCAAAGCTACAGCCCAAGACGGCTACAGAGGTCACTTGGTTTAATCGTTTCGCAGGAATTTTGGCTGACAAGATTTGGAAAACCATGGTGAGAGCAGTGCTATACGTATAGCCGGAGAAGAGGGCGGATAGAGCAAGAAGAGGGATACTTGGAGAAAGGGCTACAGCCATCATGGAGAATCCGTAAGCAATCCCGGCATAAGTGATCAATTTGCTCTTGAACAAATGTACAAGGCCAGAGAAGGTGAGACCAGCTAGAATTCCGATTAATTGCATAGCACTTAGAATGAAGCTGGCTGAATTATGCTGATCCTTGAACGTGTAGGCGACAATACTTGGAATGCGAAGAGTTACTCCGACGTTGCAAAGGACAATCATTGCGGCTACAATGGCCAAAATAATAGTTAACTTCCATTCTTCTTTTTGGAGTGGTTCTTTCTGATTGGCTTGTGTATGCTGACTTTCTTCTTGCTGGTGGTAAGGGACAAAGGTCATGAAGAGAAAGAGAACGATTAAGCCGGCCCCGTAGGCTAGGAAGCTAGAAGTCCAGCCGAATTGGAGGAGGAAGCCGACTAATAAAGTGACGAGGGCTGTCCCTACGACCTCGGCAGAACCACGAAATCCAAGAGTTTGGACTCGTTCACGTCCATGATAGCGTTCGCTGATAATTGAAATAGCCTTAGCATTGATCAAACCGACACCCATTCCAAAGATGAAACGAGAGATGAAGAGGATAGGATAAGCTTGGTTAATGAAAGGGACCATTCCGAAGATTGAGAGGATTAACAGACCAGTGATAATCATCTTTCTCTCATCCAAGAAGCGTTCGATAAAGGTGTTGAGAAAGAGGGTGAGCATAATCCCAGCGGATGGAAGGGATACCAAGAGTTCGATCTGACTTTTAGGGAGATCCTTATAGTATTCAAACATATAGGGAAGTGCGCTAGAAATCGAAAAAGACGTTGTTAATACAAGAGATAAAGAAAGGATACTAACCTTTTCTAATAATTTTTTCATAATCATCCTTCAGTCACATATTTGGTCAAAAGACACTCTACTATGGTATAGTTTTTTGCTTCATTTAGCAAGTTATTTAAATGAAATTTCTTAATATTTTTATAATTAAGAGAAGAAAAAAACTGGAGGTTTAACTCCAGTTTTTTATTTCTATTAGACGTTTAAGACTTTATCCAAGAATTCTTTCAATCGTGGGTGTTGTGGGTTGTCGAATATTTGGTCTGGTTTGCCATCTTCGAGGAATTCCCCATCAGCGGTAAAGATGACACGATTGGCTACTTGGCGAGCAAATCCCATCTCGTGGGTAACGATAATCATGGTCATGCCTTGTTTAGCCAAGTCCTTCATAACGTTTAGTACATCTCCGACCATCTCAGGGTCAAGAGCAGAAGTCGGTTCGTCAAAGAGCATGACGTCTGGCTTCATAGCGAGACCACGCGCAATGGCTACCCGCTGTTTCTGACCACCTGACAAGCTATCAGGAGAGACATCAGCTTTGTCAGCCAGTCCCACCTTTTCCAAAAGTTCCATCGCTAGTTCTCTAGCTTCTTCACGATTCATGCGTTTGTGCTCTAAAGGAGCAAACATGATGTTTTCGATAACACTCATATGAGGGAAGAGGTTGAAGTGCTGGAAGACCATCCCAACATTTTCACGGACGATATCAATGTTGGTTTTTGGATCAGTAAGATCATAGCCGTTCACGGTAATCTGTCCCTTGGTTACTTCTTCGAGAAGATTGAGACTGCGTAGGAAGGTGGATTTACCAGAACCAGATGGTCCGATGATACAAACCACATCTCCTTCGTAGAATTTTGTTGAGATGCCTTTTAGGACCTCATTTTCACCGTAATATTTATGGAGGTCATGGACATCAATTTTTAATTTAGCCATTAGTTAGCCCTCTTTTCTAATTGTTTTGCAAAGCGTGTCAATAAGGTAATGATGACGAGGTAGAAGACGGCAAGGATCGCATACATCTTGAAACTTTGGTAGTTTCGAGCGATGATAATCTTACCAGTCTGGAAGAGCTCGACCAAACCGATCGCAGACACGATAGTCGTATCTTTCAGTGCAATAACGAATTGGTTGACGAAGTTTGGAAGCATCAGTTTAGTTGCTTGAGGCAAGATAATCTTGCGCATGGTCTTGCTATAAGAAATCCCGAGGCTTCGACTGGCTTCCATCTGTCCGGCAGGTACGGCTTGAATCCCACCACGAACAATCTCAGCGATATAAGCAGCAGCATTGAGGGAGAGAGCGATGGTACCTGCAAGGAAGTCATTGATTGGGGATTGGTGACCCGTCATGGACTCGATCAAATTGGGAATTCCCCAGAAGATGAAGGCAGCAAGGATCATCAGTGGGATACCACGGATGACATCGACGAAGATCTCAGCTGTCCAACGAAGCCATTTATAAGGACTCACACTGAACATTCCAAAGATGATCCCAATCACCATAGCAATCGCAAATGATAGAAGTGCTAGTGCAATAGTGACCCCAAGTCCACTTAACAATTGTTTGTAGTTGTTTTGGAGCAAGCCCCAGATAGTCGTTTCATCTACTGAAGTAGATTCAGTTGTTTCTTCGCTATCGCTTGAAAGGTATTTATCCAAGATCTTTTGGTATTCGCCACTTTCTTTTAAGTTGGCCAAACCGTTGTTAAACATTTCAATCAATTCAGGGTTTGAATCTTTTTGAACAGCAAAGGCAATCTGACCACTTGGAGTACCTTCGATAGGTGTTTTGAATTTACGTCCTTGTTTAATGGCGTATTTGATAACAGGTTCGTCATCCATGATGGCAGCTACAGAACCTGAGTTCAAACTGTCATACATAGAAGCCCCATCTGAGAAGGTTTTGATTTTATAGCCATACTTGCTCTTGTTTTCCTCGAGGAAAGTTTGAGAAGCAGTACCATTTTTGACACCAACTGTTTTTCCTTTTAGATCTTCGTAGGAAGAAATCTTACTACTTTCTTGAACTGCTAGGATCGAATTCGTTGTGTAGTATGGGTCAGAGAAGTCAAAAGTTGCCTTACGAGCATCTGTTACAGTCATGCCTGCAATCATTCCGTCCGCATTTCCATTCTGAACATCACTGACGGCGGCATCAAAACCAGGGTTGCTAATTTCTAGAGTAAAGCCTTGGTCTTTGGCAATGGCCTTAATTAATTCCATATCAATCCCAGTGTATTTGCTTTGATCATTTTGGAAGACGAAGGGAGCAAAAGAGGAATCACTAGAAATTTTGTATTTTTTCTTCTTAGGAGTCGCCTTTTGGCCAGCTTTTGTGCTCGTTTCAGGAACAGCAGAAGTGCTGGCGGTAGTCGTTGTTGAAGATGATGATTGGCTGCTACCAGTCCATTTTTCAATAATTTGGTCTAGTGTACCATCTTTCTTCATTTGAGCAAGGGCAGTATTGAATTGTTTAATAAGGTTTTCATGGGACCCATCTTTTTTGACTCCAAAAGCAAAGCTTCCAACAGCTTCTCCTTCCATATTAATAGAAAGATCTTGGCCTTGCTTAATGGCATATTCTATAACAGGTTGGTCGTCCATAATGGCATCCACTGCACCGGTTGATAAACTATTGTTCATCAAATCACTGGTATCGAATGTCTTGATCGTATAACCGTACTGATCTTTGTTCTTCTGAAGGAAGCGTTGAGCAGCTGTTCCGTTTTTGACTCCGACCGTTTTTCCTTTGAGCTGGTCATAGGAAGTGATTTTGTTAGCTTTCTTAGTCGCAATCACGACTTTTGTATCATAGTAGGTATCAGACATCGCAAAGACTTGCTCACGTTCCTTGGTCTTGGTCATCCCTGCCATAATGGCATCGGCTTGACCAGCTTGAACTGCATTGACCGCTGCATCAAAGCCTGGGAACGATTTTTCTAAGGTCCATCCGTTAATTTCAGCGACCTTATCCAAGATTTCAACATCAATTCCTTTATAAACTTGGTCTGAGTCTTTGAATTCGAAGGGCGCATATGCCGTATCGAAAACGACTTTTACAGTTTCAGCCTGTGCTTGACTCGCAAAGGCGAATAGTGGAAATAAGAAAAGCAAACATGCTACTAGTTTTTTCTTCATTTCGTTCTCCTTTATATCAAATCCAGTTGTCTCGAGAAGAGCAATGGAAGGGATACCCAAAAGGGCTCAAAAAAATAAAGAATTCATACTGAAAACAAGTATGAATTTCATCATTTATTAGTTACGAGGATTATCATACCATAAATGAAACCTAAAATCAAGAATTTTAACCAATCCATGTTATGTTTTCTGACATCATTAAATATTGCAGTCTCTGATTTTCTTTGCTACAATGAAACTATAAGATAAAAGGAGGAAGATAATGAAGAAAGGTAACATTTTTCAAGATATAAAAACTGACACCTCATGGTCAGTACTTGTTTCTACACTATTCTATGTGTTCTTAACTTTCCTATTTGTTGAAGGTGGGCTTTGGCTTGGGAGTGAGTTTGTAGGACCATTTTCTCTAGTCATAGAGTTTTTAACGGAGCTCTTTTCACCAGGAAATGGAGGCGCAAGTGTTCAAGAGTTCTTCTACCATTATTTTCTCTATTATGAGCTTTTCAGTTTTGTATTCATTCTCATCCTCTTTATTTTTTGGGTGAAGTTCATTGAGAAGAATCCCTTATCGACGTTAGGTTTTGTAAAAAGGAATTGGCTTAAGTATCTATGTTGGGGGATCTTGCTTTCCCTTCTTCAAATGGGAGTCATTGCACTTGTCTACCAGGTAGGTGGAATCGGGACTTTTGAGCTAAATGAATTAAGTTTAGAACCCATCCTCTTTATTCTCGGTTTATTTCCATTTTGGCTCCTTCAAGGAGGGACTGAAGAAGTAGCGACGCGGGGTTGGCTCCTCACTCGGATTGCAGCAAGAGCTAATCTACCATTAGCGATCGCAATTTCTAGTAGTCTCTTTGGCTTTCTTCATCTGGGAAATTCAGGAGTGACCTTCTTATCCGTCCTGAATATTGTCCTTGATGGGGTGCTAGCTGGTCTGCTCCTTGTCTACACCGATAGTATCTGGCTAGTGGTCGCTCAACACGGTACTTGGAACTATGTACAAGGAAATCTCCTTGGTTTTCAAGTCAGTGGGACGGGCGCAGATGCGTCTATCTTTAGCTTTACCATGGGATCAGGACCTGACTGGCTAACTGGAGGAGCATTTGGTGCAGAAGGATCGATCATCACCACTTTGGTTCTTCTATTATCCGTCGTGATTGTTTACCGCTTAGGTGAAAGAAGAGAAAAAGTTGTTAATGAACAAGTGTGAAATGGCTGATAGGAAATAAAAATAAAAACGAAGACTGGCAAAAGTGCCGGTCTTTTTTATCAATTATATAAAACAAGCCGAACACCTAATGATGAGTTCGGCTTGTTTTATATAATGGGAATAATTAGCTTGACTTGGGCACCATTATGAATATTTTCTAAATGCATCGTTCCATTATGAAGTTTCATGACGCGTTTTACGAAAGATAAACCAAGTCCATAGTGACTTTCTTGAGAAAGTGTTCTTGCTTGGTCCTCTTTATAGAAAAGATTTCCAGCATGTTGTAAAACATTTTTTGAAAATCTAGATTGATTATTCCATATAGTTAGAACTAATCGATTATTTTCTTGTGACATTGTTAGCTGTATCTTTGCATCATTATCTTTTTGATGTTGTATTGCATTATTAATAATATTTGTGATTGCTCGAAAAAACAAATTGGAATGAATGGCAATTTGTGTTGATGGAGTTACTGTATTTGAAAAAACAAATTGTGTATTTCTCGGGAGTAACGGAGTGATCTGTTCCTTCAATTGATGAGTTACTTGTTGAATTGATATGTTTTCAAGTTGAATATCATGGTCATAAAAAGTTTTGGAGTATTGGATGAAGTGGTTAAAATAATCATTTAATTGAATACTTGCTTGCTCCAGATCTTTTAGACATTCCATTGCTTGAGGTGTTTGCTCGGTGGATTGTAAGAATTCGGCATTTCCTCTGATGACAGTTAGAGGGCTACGAAGATCATGTGCAGCGCTAGATACTTGAAACATGAGTTCTTTTTTTTGATCTTTTTCATTTTGAATTCTATTTTTTATTTCAGATTGCATTTTTTCGATCAGATCGTTTGTTTCAATGAATTCTTTAATCTGCAAATGGTGATGTTCATTTTTGGTGAAATATAGACCACTATGATAAACCATGTTCAATTCTGTTTGAATCTTGGTTAATAATTGTTTAATATTTATTACAATGATAAAAATTAAAATGATGCAAAGATAAATCCAAGAACTGACGCTAAAAAATAAAGCAAAGTGATTGGCATTTTTCTCATTAATTCCAGATACAGAAGATAGAAGAGCTGGAACTATGTAAAAAAGTATCAGACATAGAAGAAATTGCCAAATGATTTTAAGGTAAGTACGCTTAATGAGTTGCTTGATTGTCAATTCTTTTTCCATTTGTATCCTCCTCCCCATATTGTTTTGATGGGGTCAATTTGATGGATCTTAAATTTTTGTCTGATTTGATAGATGTATTCAGTAATGGATCGTAGTTGTGCATCAGAGTCTACAGGATAGAGGTAATTGTAAAGTTCTTCTATGCTAAATATTCGGTTCTCATTTTTTGCTAAAAGATAAAGTAAATCAAACTCTCGCTTAGTTAATGAAATTCTCTTTGATTGATAATAAACTTCTTGACTATCTCGATAAAAAGCTATATTTGAATCCATCTCTTCTTTAGAGGCGTTGTGAGATCTTTCTTCTCTACGAAGGTGCATTTGAATTCTTGCAATCAATTCTTTAATGCTGAATGGTTTTGTGATGTAATCATCGGCTCCGGCTTGTATTCCTTTTAGTAAATCTTCTTCAAAATCTTTAGCGGTTAGAAATAGAATTGGAGTAGTAATTTGTGAACGAATGGAACGACAGATTTCTAAACCAGAAATAGGCATCATGACATCAAGTAGAATTAGATCGAATCCAGTAAAGTCGCAGATATTGATCTCCTCTATATATTTACGAGTTTCCACGTGAAAGTTATTCGCTTTTAATGCATTCGCTATTAATCGTAAGATTTTTTCATCATCGTCAATGGCTAAAATTTTATACTTCATAGTCCCTCCAATTGTATGAGCATATTATAGCAAATATAAAATGCAATTTGTTAGAAATGAAGAAAATAATTATTCTGATAATTTCCTGATTTTCTCCTGTTATACTTGCTCCAAGTGAAGGTGGAATTTCACTAAAAGTCAGAAGGGAAAAAGAATGAATGATAACAATTCAAAAGCTACATAAGGAATATAATAATAAAATTGTCCTTCAAAACGTGTCTTTCAAAGCCAAAAAAGGTGAGATTACTGGATTGATTGGACCGAATGGATCCGGAAAATCAACTTTAATCAGAATTTTACTTGGTTTAGAAAATAGTCAAACGGGGATAGCGTTGATCAATGGCAAAAAATACTCTCAATTGGGAGATAATCCTTTTGGTATTGTTGGATCATTCCTAGATAGTTGCCAACCTTATCCAACTAGAACAGGATTTCAGCATCTTCGGTGGATTGGCTTGGCTTGTGGCGTTGACAAAAATAGGTGCAATGAATGTTTAGAGTTGGTGGGGTTAAGTGAAGCTAAAAATAAAAAAGTAAAAGACTATTCATTAGGAATGAAGCAACGTCTTGGGTTAGCAACAGCATTATTAGCAAATCCTGATATCTTAATTTTAGATGAACCAATCAATGGACTAGATCCAGAGGGTATACGCTGGGTACGCAATTTTTTGCAGTCTTTTGTCAATGAAGGTAAAACTGTCTTAATGACAAGTCATTATATGAGTGAGTTAGAATTAACTGTAGATCATCTAGTTGGTATTTCTAATGGGAAAATTGTTATTGATGCTCCTACAAAAGATATTTTGAAACAGTTTGGATCTTTTGAGGAAGCATATTTTAAGGCGCTCGAAGGGAAAGAAGGTGAATAATATGTTGAAACGTTCCTTTTTTAGTGACCTCTATAAATATTGTAGTTTAGTTACTTTTAAATCCACTTTTTTTCTTATTTTGGGAGTCAGCATATTTTTTACAATTCAAAATATCCAGGTGATAAATGCCTTAGTAGAAGGAAATGGCCAAGCAGTTAACCTTGATCCGTCTATGTTATCATCGAATCCAGTCTATACAGTCAGGGATGCTCTCTTATCCTCTCCCTACCAAGCAAGTGTTATTTTCTTGCCAATCTTGGTTTCACTTGTTTATTCAACCCATTACCAATTTGGTGATGATAATTTTACTCAGTTATTGATTCCAAACTGGAAAGTTCGTCTTACTGGGTTTATGGCAAGTTCGATTGTTTTATCGTTACTTTCTACTTTAATAATTTCTATAGTAAATGCTGTTATCTTACTCATTTTTCTAGATTCAACTTTAAAGAATTATTTAGAATTGACTTTGTTCTTAGATGTTACGGTAAGAGTTATGATATTTGCAATCGTTCTTACTTTATTAGCTTTACTTTTCGTAATAGTAACGAAAAAATCAATGACTTCATTAATTGCAGATGTTTTATTATTGGTAATCAGTTTATCAGGTATTCTAAGAGGAATTTCCTCTAAAATAGAAAATCTATTGCCTTTGATTGGAGCAAAGTCATTTGCTTTTGGCCGAATTGAAGGGACTCAAACGAGCCAATTGTATGGATTTACACTTTTAGTAGTAGAAGGGATCTTGTTCTTGGTGTTCATAATGGTTGTAGAAAAGATTCGAATGGGGAGGAAGAATGGCAAAAGTATTTTTCAGTCTTATCGTCAAAAAATATAGTTTAAAACCCGTGAAGTACCAGATAACCATACAGTCATTTTTGATAGGTTTTGTGTGTCTCTTAAGTATTTTACCAGTTGCAATCAATGGTACAATTGTAGAATTATCTTTAAAGCAAGCTCTTGTTTTTGCATCAATGCTCTCTGTTGGTATTGGGAGTGTTAATGTATTTGTAGAGTTACAATCACACGAAACAAAACTAGTTTATTTGGTAAGTGGAAAAAGGATCTTAAGTTCAATTCGGATCCTGTTCGTAGAGTTATGTGATGTAGTACTACAATCAACCTTATATTTCATTGTACTGCTTATATGGTTTCATTTTTTTAGTAGCGAAAATGGTGTCAGTTTAGAAATTTTCAGTTTCTATTTGATTGGCTCCATCCAATACTTTTTGATTTCTTACTTCTTAAGTTATTTTTTCAAAAGTCCAATGGGGAGTTTAGCTATTTTGCTACTTTTTCCTATTTTGGTACAACCATTCATAGAAAGAGTAGTGGAACCATTGACTAGTTATCTATTTTATAATATTGTTGCGGATACCATATTAGGTAGTGCTTCCAATTTGCAACTCTGTATTTACGTTTTTGGACTTGTAAGTTCACTTGGAGCGACTCTCTACCTCTTGGTAAGGAATCAAGAAGTTAAGTAGTAAATAAAAATGATACTGATGAGCGAACCTTGCTAATTTTGTAAATCAATGACATTGATGTTAATTACGTATTTCATGGTTTTAGAATAAAAGACAAGACTTTCGAAGTAATTGCGAGAGTCTTGTTTAGTTTCCATGCTAATGCGTGTCTAATTAATGATGTTGTAATTCGGACATATCCCGATTTAACGGATCATTTTGTAACATGTTGTCTTCCCTCTTCATTCCTCATCTCAGAGAATTCTAGTGATTTATGGTAAAATAAGGTCTATATATGTGAGGATAAAGAGATGATTAATCGAGTAACTGATAACAAATTTAAACTAGTATCCAAATACCAACCGTCTGGGGATCAACCGCAGGCCATTGAGCAGTTGGTGGATAACATCGAGGGTGGCGAGAAGGCGCAAATCCTGATGGGAGCAACTGGTACGGGGAAGACCTATACCATGAGCCAGGTAATCGCTCAAGTCAATAAGCCGACCTTGGTTATCGCCCACAATAAGACGCTAGCAGGCCAGCTCTATGGAGAGTTCAAGGAATTTTTCCCGGAGAATGCGGTCGAGTACTTCGTATCTTACTATGATTACTACCAACCAGAAGCCTATGTGCCTTCGAGCGATACCTACATCGAAAAGGATAGCTCGGTCAATGATGAGATTGACAAGCTTCGTCACTCCGCGACTTCAGCATTGTTAGAGCGTAACGATGTCATCGTTGTCGCATCTGTTTCATGTATTTACGGTTTGGGTTCGCCGAAGGAATACGCCGATAGCGTGGTGAGCCTGCGTCCAGGTCTGGAGATTTCTCGTGATAAACTACTCAATGACCTGGTGGACATCCAGTTTGAGCGCAATGACATCGACTTTCAACGGGGAAAATTCCGTGTTCGGGGGGATGTGGTGGAGATTTTCCCAGCTTCGCGAGATGAGCATGCCTTTCGCGTTGAGTTTTTCGGGGACGAAATTGACCGCATCCGTGAGGTTGAAGCTCTGACTGGTCAAGTCCTTGGTGAAGTGGACCACTTGGCCATTTTCCCAGCTACCCACTTCGTGACCAATGACGACCATATGGAAGTAGCCATTGCCAAGATTCAGGCTGAACTAGAAGAGCAGTTGAAGGTTTTTGAAAAAGAAGGCAAGTTGCTGGAAGCCCAACGTCTGAAGCAACGGACGGAGTATGACATTGAAATGCTACGAGAGATGGGCTACACCAATGGTGTCGAAAACTATTCTCGTCATATGGATGGCCGGAGTGAAGGAGAGCCTCCTTATACTCTTCTCGACTTCTTCCCAGAAGATTTTCTCATCATGATCGATGAAAGTCACATGACCATGGGACAGATCAAGGGAATGTACAATGGTGACCGTTCTCGCAAGGAAATGCTGGTCAACTATGGTTTCCGTTTGCCGTCTGCCTTGGATAACCGGCCACTACGTCGTGAGGAGTTTGAAAGCCATGTCCACCAGATCGTCTATGTGTCTGCGACACCGGGTGATTATGAGATGGAACAAACCGATACCATCATCGAGCAGATCATTCGTCCGACAGGTCTACTCGATCCTGAGGTGGAAGTGCGTCCGACCATGGGTCAAATGGACGATCTCTTGGGTGAAATTAATGCGCGTGTAGAACGTGGAGAGCGGACCTTTGTTACCACCCTGACCAAGAAGATGGCAGAGGACTTGACCGACTATTTCAAAGAAATGGGGGTCAAGGTCAAATACATGCACTCAGATATTAAGACCTTGGAGCGGACGGAGATTATCCGTGATTTGCGTCTGGGCGTTTTTGACGTCTTGGTCGGGATCAACCTTCTTCGCGAAGGGATTGACGTTCCGGAAGTCAGTCTGGTTGCTATTCTCGATGCTGATAAGGAAGGCTTCCTTCGTAATGAACGCGGCCTCATTCAAACCATTGGTCGTGCAGCCCGTAATAGTGAGGGTCACGTCATCATGTATGCGGACACCATGACTCAGTCTATGCAAAAAGCCATTGATGAAACAGCCCGTCGTCGTAAAATCCAGATGGCTTATAACGAAGAGCATGGCATTGTGCCACAAACCATTAAGAAGGAAATCCGTGACCTGATCTCTGTTACCAAGGCTGTGGCCAAGGAAGAGGACAAGGAAGTGGATATCACCAGTCTCAACCGCCAAGAGCGCAAGGAACTGGTCAAGAAGTTGCAAGGCCAGATGCAAGAAGCCGTCGAAGTGCTTGACTTTGAGTTAGCAGCGCAAATCCGTGATATGATGTTGGAAGTCAAGGCATTGGATTAGATAGGATAAAGCGAATGAAGATTATCATTAAAACAATGGAAACTTCTGAAGAGATAGAAGGAAAATCTCTCGTTCATTGGCAAACGTGGAGAGAGGCATATGACGATCTTTTACCCGCGGAATTTCAGGAGACAATGACATTAGATAGATGTCGTTTCTTTAGTCAAAAGTATCCAGAAAATACATTGATTGCGATGGATGGAAAGAAGGTCGTTGGATTTATCAGCTATGGAAATTTTCGTGATGAGGCCATTCAAGCTGGTGAAATCATCGCCTTATATGTTTTAAAAGATTACTATGGAAAAGGTGTGAGTGAAAAGTTAATGCATGCTGCATTTGTTGCTCTCAATCATTTCTCTGAAATTTATTTATGGGTATTGAAAGAGAATAAGCGAGCCATTGCTTTCTATCAAAAAATGGGTTTTACTTTGGATGGCCTAGAAAAAATGCTTAAACTTGGAAAACCTGTTAAGGAATTGCGGATGATGTGTTCTTCAAATAAAAATTCCTAAAGGATCTATCTATCAATCTTTGAACCATTATCAACTAATAAAGTATAAAAGTGAAATAGATAGAATGAAAAAAAGATGAAGGAGAAGATGAATGAAAATTTTAGTCATCAATGGGCATCCTGATAAGGAAAGTTACTGTCAGGCTATTTTTCAAACCATTGTCGAAACTATTGACTCAGGTCGCCATGAACTTGAAGTCATCAACCTTAATGAAGAGGACTTTGATCCGGTTTTACGTTATGGCTATCGAAAACGGATGGAAGAAGATTCTTTTATCCTTCGTTCCCAAGAATTGATCCAGTGGGCGGATCACCTGATCTTTGTCTATCCCATCTGGTGGAGTAGTATGCCTAGCCTTATGAAGGGCTGGATCGATCGGGTCTTCACACCTGGAATTGCCTACTCGGCTAATGATCAGGGAAGCTTTATCTGGAATTACCTGAGAGGCAAGCAATTTAAGAAGTTGCTTAAAGGCAAAACGGCTAGTGTTTATGCGACCTCCATGGCGCCTACTTGGTGGTACAAGATCTTTTCAGGCCCTCTCAACATTCCTGATAGTTATGGTATCTCCGTTTTGAAAAATGCCGTCTTGAACCACTGTGGGATTAAAACCAAGCGCGTCTGCATTTTGGGTGAAGTCGGCCGCGATGTGAATACCGCTAGTATGCGGAAACAGCATCTCCAAAAGGTAGCAGTAGAAGTCAAGAAACTTTGATCAGAGATGGGTTACTACTGATAAGTTAGTGTCTTTAGTTGTATTTTGATTGGCTTTTGGTTAAACTATTACATAATCTATAAAACATAGGAATGATTCCATATGCTACTTTTTATCTATATGATCTATGTCATTTATTCACTATCAAAAATGAAAAGAGAAGGAAAAAGAGTCTCAATTTTCACTAAGTTGATTGTTTACGGCTTATTGATACTCTCTTCGTTTATGCTCTATTTCAGTTTATTGTCATTTTTATTTAGCCCGTTGCCATTTTTTGGCTTTCTAGCTACTCTTGCTATTGGTGGTATGATGCTATCTCTGAAAATAGTCATTGCCCTTGCTTTACTTTTGTTATCGCTCAGCCTATTCTTAGATAGTAAAAATAGTGATCCAGATACGCCTCTAATTGATCATTGGCTTCGATTAGGTGTTCATATCCTATTGATCATTATTTAAGGCAAGAACGTTTTTCGTTTTCATTTACAACTGGTATCCCTTCTATCGGACACAAATAGTCAGTTGGAAGAATGTCGAGGGGGGCTACTTTTTAGTCTCTTTGCTAGCCTGATCCTGGTATTATTCATTGAGTTGTTCTTTAGCAGTGATGTCATGGTTCGGTAACGATTCACTCGGAGTATTATTTAAAAGAGAAGTCAATTGTCTTTCAGAGAGGCTCTCTTTTGGATGCCTATGATGAATACCATGAGCTGGTAAATCCCTTTGTGATGAAAAAGAGATAAAGAAAAAAGTTTATATTGATTAATTGTCAATATCATAGAAAGGAAATATATGTCACGTACAACGCCTACTATACTGTGCAATCTTTGCATGGTCGAAGATCTTGAAAATGGGAAAGTAGTCCTCCAATACCGCTCACCTGAAAAGACTCACTGGGCTGGCTATGCTTTTCCAGGTGGCCACATTGAAGAAGGAGAAAGTTTGGTAGAATCCGTCATTCGTGAAGTCTACGAAGAGACAGGACTGACAATTGCAGATCCAAAACTGGTCGCAGTTAAAGACTGGGAGCCAGATGAGGGAGGTCGCTATATCGTCTTTTGCTACAAGGCGACAGAATTCACCGGCCAGCTAAGATCGTCTGAAGAAGGAGAAGTTTCTTGGGTTGAGAAGGACCAATTAAAAAAGTTGGACTTGTCCTACGATATGCTTCCTCTCCTGGAAGTGATGGAAGACCCGGACTTGTCTGAGTTCTATTATCGCAAACGGACAGACGATGATTGGGAAAAATTTCGCTATTAAGGAGTTGGGTACACCAGCTCTTTTCTTATTCTTGTAAGAAGTGGAAAAAAGTAGTATGATGGAAGGGTTTAGGAATACCTGATCTAGGGGGATTTATTACATATGAAGGATTTTCACTTTGATGCCATTGCAGCATTTGAAAATTACGAGATCGAAACTATGAGAGATGGCCATGTGGTGGTGACAACCAAGGTCGTGGAATCATCGCTCAATTATTATGGAAATGCGCATGGAGGCTATCTCTTTACTCTATGTGACCAGATCAGTGGATTGGTCGTGATTTCACAGGGAGTAGATGGTGTGACCTTGCAGTCATCCATCAATTATTTGAAAGCAGGGCGTCTAGGAGATATCCTAACCATCCACGGAGAATGTGTCCACAGTGGCCGGACGACTCGAGTTGTCGATGTCGACATTACCAATCAGGAAGGTGCCAATGTCTGTAAGGCGACCTTTACCATGTTTGTAACGGGAGAAAGAGATGAATCAGCAAAAGTACGCATTTAAAAACTATATTTTTGATTTTTATGGAACCTTGGTCGATATCGAAACCGATGAGTCGAGTCCAGTCTTGTGGGAGACCATGGCCCAAATCTACCAGTCCTATGGTGCTCATTATACAGGGGACAGCCTGCAAGTCCGCTATAAGGAGTTGGTACAGCAAGCTGAGCAAAGTATCGCTCGGGAAAAACAGGTTACATATCCGGAGATTGATTTGACCGTGATTTTCGTTCAGCTTTATCTAGAGAGTCATCCAACTGGAACTAGTGTCCATCATCTTAAAGAGTGGGGACGCTTGATCGCTCGGACTTTCCGTGTCCTCTCACGCAAACGCTTGGAGCTCTATCCGCACACGAAAGAAGTCTTAGAAGATATGAAGGCTGCAGGGTGTCGGATTTATCTCTTATCCAATGCGCAAGCGGACTTTACCAACCCAGAGATTGATTTGGTTGGCTTGAGAGAGATTTTCCACGACATTTATCTGTCGTCTGATGCAGGGATTCGCAAACCTCAGCGCGAATTTCTCATGAAAGTCACCAAAGACCACCAGTTGAATCCTGATAAAACGGTCATGGTAGGGAATGACTTCACTACTGATGTGGCTGTGGCGAAAAGTATCGGCATGCAAAGTATCTTGATCAATACCTTCCCCTACTCGGACGAAGAATTACAGAATAAGAGTCAAGCAGGAGTGCGCGTGATTCGAGACATTCAGGAATTGCAAGAAGATAAAGGTGATCATCAATTTTAGGAGGCTAAGTTGCCTCTTCTTTTATTGAAAATGCTTCAATAGAACGGTATTTGTCAAATTTTCCCTTTCATGGTATACTATGGGAGTTAATTTTGCTAAGGAGATTGAAATGAATAACTTACCAAACTGTCCAAAATGTAACTCTGAATACGTCTATGAAGATGGTGCGCTCTTGGTCTGTCCAGAATGTGCTTATGAATGGAACCCAGCTGAAGTCGTAGAAGAAGAGGGTGTTGTAGCCATCGACGCGAATGGGAACAAATTGGCTGATGGCGATACTGTCACCTTGATCAAAGACTTGAAAGTGAAGGGTGCACCAAAAGATTTGAAACAAGGAACGCGCGTGAAAAACATTCGCATCGTTGAAGGCGACCACAACATTGATTGTAAGATTGATGGATTTGGCGCAATGAAACTCAAATCAGAATTTGTGAAGAAGATCTAAGAATAAGAAGAAGGGCCTAGCCCTTTTCTTTCAGGAGAATACTATGAAATTCAAACTATTGTTTAGTTATCGTTTTCTATTGTTTATCTTAAGTGTCATCGGTGTTTATCTGCAACTCACTAAGCATGGTGGCTTTGGGATGATGCTTTATTACACCATTTTGTCTAACATGTTGGTCATGTTCTTCATGGGAGATATGGTTTGGCGCATGCTTCGTGGTCGTTCGACCCAGACCCAGGGCTATCTTCGCTTGAAGGGTGGTGTCACCATGTCTATCATGATTACCTGTGTCATCTACCACTTTATGCTAGCCCCCATCGCGACACCTGAGAAGTTTTACCGCTTGGAAAACTTCCTCTGTCACTACATTGTTCCTTTGATGTTCTTCTTTGACACCCTGGTGATTGATAAACCAAAACAGTACCGTAAGTCGGATCCATTGGCTTGGACCGTGCTTCCCGTACTCTATATGGTCTTTGCTCTTCTCAACGGTTTGGTCCTTAAGTGGCCGGTTCCAGGTGCCAAAGACAGTCCTTTTCCTTATTTCTTTATCAATGTCAATCGTTTTGGTTGGCTTTATGTGGTTAAGATGGCGACCATCATTTTTGTCGCTTATTTACTAGCTGGATGTGGCTTGTTTGCCTTGAAGAAGATTGGGAAAAAAGGAACAGATCATCATTAAATAAAAGATTTGTGGATGTAAATCCGAACATTCGTAGAAAATAATGAGTTTTTTCTTGCATCCCACTATAAACTGTGATATAGTATGGATAATTAAATAGTCCTTTAATCCTGTCCCGTGAGGCAGGCAAGGAGTCTGATCAAAATAAGGGGTGAACTAGATGCGTTCTAGATCTTATCTCTTGATATTTTTCTGAAGCCTCCTTGAAAAGGGAGGCTTTTTTCTATCAATTAGGAGGAAAAGATGAAGATCAAAGAAGTCGTTGATGATTTGACCATGAAGCGAGCGATTACTCGCATCACTTATGAAATCATTGAACGGAATAAGGATCTGAGCCAAATTGTTTTGGTAGGGATCAAAACTCGTGGCGTTTTCATTGCCAATCGCATCAAAGAAAGGTTAGCACAGCTAGAACAAATAGAAGTTCCAGTCTGTGAATTGGATACCAAGCCTTTCCGTGATGATATCAAAGTAACAGAAGATTCAACCGTTTTACCAGTAGATATTACTGGCAAAGATGTCATCCTGATTGATGATGTCCTTTATACAGGTCGGACCATTCGAGCAGCCATCGATAATCTTGTCAGTCGTGGACGTCCATCGCGTGTCAGCCTGGCAGTCCTAGTGGATCGTGGTCATAGAGAATTGCCGATCCGACCAGATTATGTTGGAAAGAACATTCCAACAAGTCGATCAGAGGAAATCATTGTCGAGATGACTGAGCTGGATGGTCAAGATCGCATCTTGATCGAGGTGAGTGAATAAGGTAGTTTTCAAATCGTCGCTATATACAGGAGTGACTGAGGAAGCTTCCTGTATCGTTTTCACATATGCATATCTTTGGAATGGAGTTACAACATGTCTACAAATCAAATCGCACTTAAAAACCTTGTCTCAATGGAAGCTTTATCAAACGAAGAAGTTATGGCCTTGATTAAGCGTGGAATTGAGTTTAAAAATGGAGCAAAGGCTCATTATGATGAGCAACATATCGTGTCTAATCTCTTCTTTGAGTCGTCAACACGTACGCACAAAGCATTTGAAGTGGCTGAGTTGAAATTGGGTTGTGATCTCCTTGACTTTGATGTGAAAACGAGCTCTGTAAACAAGGGTGAAACTCTCTATGATACGATTTTGACCATGTCAGCTCTCGGAGTAGATATCTGCGTCATCCGTCACCCAGAAGTAGACTACTACAAGCAATTGATTGAAAGTCCAACCATCACAGCCTCTATTGTCAACGGGGGAGATGGGTCTGGTCAACACCCAAGCCAAAGTTTACTAGACTTGATGACCATCTATCAAGAGTTTGGTCACTTTGACGGTTTGAAGGTTTGTATCGCTGGTGACTTGGATCACTCACGGGTTGCAAAATCCAATATGCAAATCTTGAAACGCTTGGGCGCAACCCTCTACTTTGCTGGTCCAGACGAGTGGAGAAGTGCGGAGTTCGAAGATTATGGAACCTTTGTGACGATTGATGAAGTCATTGAAGAGGTCGATGTCATGATGTTCCTCCGTGTGCAACACGAGCGTCATGACTATGAGTCTCTCTTCTCAAAAGAGAACTACCATCGTTTGCATGGGTTGACACAAGAACGCTATGATCGTATGAAAGATACAGCTATCTTGATGCACCCAGCTCCAGTAAACCGTGATGTGGAGATTGCTGACCACTTGGTAGAAGCTCCTAAATCACGCATCGTGGAGCAAATGACCAACGGTGTCTTTGTCCGCATGGCTATCATCGAAGCGGTTTTAGCTGGACGGAAATAATAGAGTTAGAAAATAGAAAGGAGAAGTGAGAGAGTCTACAAAAAGGTGGTCTTTTCTCACTTTTCTTTTTGGAGTCTGTAAGGAGAATTTATGGTAAAACGTCTCTTAGTATTAGAAGATGGGACGGTTTTTGAAGGAACTGGTTTTGGAGCTGATACCTATGTCAGTGGGGAATTGGTCTTAAATTCTGCCATGACGGGTTATCAAGAATTGATTACCGATCAATCCTATAAGGGTCAAATATTAGGCTTTACTTTTCCAGTTATTGGAACAACAGGAATCAATCGAGATGATTACGAATCGATTTTTCCAGGTTGTCTAGCTGTGGTAGTGAACCAATTAGCGAGCCATCCCAGTAATTGGCGCAAACAGTTATCCTTGAATGCTTATCTGAAGAAACACAACATTCCAGGGATTCAAGGAGTCGATACCAGAAGGCTGGCTAAAATTGTTTCTAAGTATGGGAGTATGAAGGCTACAGTGGTTAATGAAGGGGATGCGATCGAGCATATTTTGGACCAGCTACGGGCAACCGTCTTGCCTTTTGACCAAGTCCGCCAGGTGTCGACCAAAACCCCCTATGCTGCACCAGGGTTTGGTAAGAGTATCGTCTTGATCGACTTGGGCTTACGGCATTCCGTTTTGCGTCAATTGATTGCACGAGGTTGTAACGTCACGGTCGTTCCTTATTCAGTTAAATTGAAGGAATTAAAGGATTTGCAGCCAGATGGCATCATTCTATCCAGTGGTCCAGGGAATCCTCATCATATCGATGGTATTTGCCAGGTCATTGCTAAAATCGATCCTCATATTCCGATCATGGGAATCGGCTTAGGGGCAGAATTGCTGGCCCTTGCCCATGGAGGAAGCCTCACCAAACTAAAAAGCCCTCATCGAGGACTTAACATTCCTGTAAAAGAGGTGGCTACTGGAAAAGTCGAAATCACTAGCCAGAATCACCAGTACAACATCGAACGCGATACTCTTCCACGAGATTTTCTGATCACCCATGAGGAGCTTCATGATCACTCTATCGAGGCCTTTCGTCACCGCTATCTTCCCTTGATCGGTGTTCTCTACCATATTGAGTCCAGCCCAGGACCAAGGGAAAGTCTCTATTTCTATGACGAATTTATGGATCTGATTGAAAGTAAATTAGACGAAAGAAGGGAGGAGTTATGGTCATGAATCAAGTAACGCTTTTGTGTGCAGAATCCTTCAATGATGTCAGTTTGCTTGGAGCACTCACGTCTTGTCCCTTATTAAAAGAACGTGGCTACCAGACAGAAATCCTCTATTGTGGAGACGAGAACGACGTCACCAAAGAAGCAGGAGACGCTGTTTCGGTTATTCGTTTAAAGTTGGACAGTCTCAAAGAAGCCCTTCTAGCGACGAAAACAAAAAATTTACTGCTGTCATTTGCGGATAAGCAAGTCCTTGGTCTTTTATTCCGATTGGAAGAAATTGGGTTTCTCAAGGAACACAAAATCCGTATTCTAGGAACTTCGCTTAGGCAGTACCGTACCTTTTACCACCAGGCAGACCAAAAGTCATTTCTACAGGACTTAGGTTATCAAGTTCCTTCCTCATCCTTGGTTTCGACAGTGCGAGAGGCTATTGAGTTCTCAGAGCAGATCCAATTCCCTATTGTTGTTTGGCCACTTGCCAGCAAGCATGGGCAAGGTCGTCGGATTGCTAATAACTTGGATGATTTATGTGATGCTGTCGAAAAAGGACTAGAAGTATCGCCACAGGCTCAGTGTTTGTTGGAGCTCTCAACGGTTGGTTTCAAGGAGTTGGAATACATCGTCGTCCGAGATCGTCAGGATAATTATTATCTTGCGGGAAACATTGAGAGTATCGACCCGGTGGGGATCCATTCCAGTGATTCTTATCAAGTCATCCCAAGTCTGACGTTGACAGATACCGAGCATCAGACCTTGAGAGAGGCAGCTTTGTCTATTGTCCGGCACTTGAGACTGGTTGGAGCGACATCCATCAAGTTTGCGCTAGATCCAAAGAGTTACCAATTCTATATTCTTGAGGTCAATCCTTTTGCTTCGGATTCCTTCTCGACCATGTCCATGGCCTTAGGTTATTCGATTTACTACCAGGCCTTATGCTTAAAATTAGGCGACCACCTTTTGGACCTTCCTCATCCTACGATGAAGGGTCTTACAGCCCTGTTTGAACCTACTCTAGATCGTATTTTCTTTAAACTACCCGTCTTTCCAATGGAAAAGGTGACAAAAGTTCTCAATACACAAATTCATTCAGTTGGTGCAATTCATGGTTTTGGTAGTAGTTTGGAAGAAGCCTATCAGCAAGCTGTTGAAAATTTCGGTTCGAATCAATGGCCTAAGCATATTCTAAAAGAGATTTCGGACGATGAACTCATCCAACGGATCGCCAAACGAATGCCATATCGCTTTTCATCTATCTTAGAAGCTTTTCATCGAGGCTTCGAAAGGGAAGAAGTGAGTGACCTGAGTCGAATGGATCCGTTCTATCTCCAGTTTTTATATAATCTTTACTTGTATGAGCGACAAGAGAAGGAGCAACTATGTCCTGAGCTAAAATTACGTTCTTTGGATTTAACAGCTGGATTCGGTCAAGTTGGTGAAAAGGTTTCTTACTATAATTCGATCTGTGGCGAAGATGAGGTGCCAGATTGGAGTCAATGGAGCTTATTGGTTGATCAAGGCGCTCCAGAAGATTCGAGCCAGATTCTTAGACTGATAGATTGCTTGAAGCAGGAGCATGAAAAGGGAAGAAAAGTAGCCCTTCTGACACATCGTCCTTTTGCAGGACATGAAGCAGATACTTGCTTGCGAATCCCTCTCTCAATTTATGAGACTTACCAAAACCAGATTAACAGCCAGTTTGGTCAGGTAGTATATTTGGATGAATAGAATAAGAGCTTCGGTCAAGATAACCGAAGCTCTTTGTTTAATTCAATAGTGTGAATTAGAAATGGCTAACAATTCCGATGATGGTATCCACTGCACGTTCCATGGTTTGTAGGCTGATATATTCAAAGCGACCATGCATATTTTCGCCACCAGCAAAAAGGTTTGGAGTTGGAATTCCCATGAAGGAAATCTTAGAACCGTCTGTACCACCGCGGATTGGTTCAATAATAGGAGTAATGCCCAAATCTTCCATGACTTCCTTAGCCAGGTTGACTGGTGTCATGTCTTTCTCGATGACTTGTTTCATGTTATAGTACTGGTCTTTAAGGTTCAAGAGAACACGTTCAGCACCAAGTTCTTGGTTCATCTTGCTTGCGATGTCTTCCATCATGGCTTTACGGGCTTCAAAGTTCTCTGTTTCGAAGTCACGGATAATGTAGCTAGCATGCGCTTCCTCAACAGTCCCCTCGATATTCATTAAATGGAAGAAGCCTTGGTAGCCATCTGTTTTTTCAGGGCGGTCTTCTTCAGGGAGTTGATTGTGGAAGTCAATGGCTAACTGGAGAGCATTGACCATTTGGTTCTTAGCAGTACCTGGGTGCACATTGCGCCCTTTAAAGGTAATTTCAGCTCCTGCAGCAGAGAAGGTTTCGTATTGCAATTCACCAAGAGGACCACCGTCCACTGTATAAGCGAAGTCTACATTGAAATCTTCTGCATCAAACTTATCTGCTCCGACTCCGATTTCTTCATCTGGTCCAAAGCCAACTCGGATTTCGCAGTGTTTGATTTCTGGATGAGCATTCAAATATTCGATAGCTGTCATAATCTCAGCAATCCCTGATTTGTCATCTGCACCAAGAAGGGTCGTACCGTCAGTTGTAATCAAGGTTTGACCTTTGTAGTTATGGAGGTTAGCAAAATCAGCTGGATCTAGTGAATAACCAGAATCACCAAGAGGAATAGCGCCACCATCATAGTTTTCGATGACTTGAGGGCTGATATTCTCAGCATTAAAGTCAGCTGTATCCATATGAGAGATAAAGCCAATCTTTCGGGTGAGACTTGGATCGTTTGCTGGTAGCGTTCCGATAGCAAAACCATTTGGAAGGTAGTAGACATTCTGAAGTCCAACTCGTTCCATTTCAGGAATCAGTACATTCTTTGCAAACTCTACTTGAGAAGGTGTACTAGGAGTTGTTGTAGAAGTCTCATCAGAGCGAGTGTTGACTTTGACATAAGTTAAAAAACGTTCTAATAGTGTTGGGTATTTCATTTGTTTTTCCTTTTCTAGTTCTGTGCTTGTAAAACATAGCGCTTGATAGCAGTAGCGACACCGTCTTCTTCGTTAGAAGTGGTAGTGACATCAGCCAAGGCTTTGATAGCAGCTGGAGCATTGCCCATAGAAACTCCAAGACCCGCGTACTCAATCATTTCAATATCGTTGTTCTCATCCCCGATAGCCATGACCTCTTGCCTTGGTATTCCCAAGTATTCAGCCAGTGCCTTTAAGCCGGTCGCTTTATTTACCCCTTTAGGAAGGATCTCAAATAGGATCGGTTGGGAGCGAATAGTGTGGAAGCGCTGGGCTAATACTTCTTCATAGGTTTCTTGAAAGACATCAATCCGCTCTTTCTGATCGATAAACATTCCTTGGAAAATCGGTTGTGCCTCAAGAATTTCTTCTAGGCCAAGTGACACGGGGACTGCAGAAACGATGCTAGCATCCATTTTAGCTATTTCAGAAGGATTTCGATTCAAAATGATATAGCGATTTAAATCGAATAAACTTAATTGAGGATGGATCTCCTGAGTCAGTTGATCGAGATAAACCAAATCTTTTTCAGATAAGGCATCATAACTGATAACAGACCAATCTGATGATTTGACAGTTGTACAACCATTATTAATCACAGAGTAGGAGTGATTACTTTTGAAGGCGATTTCTTCAAAAATTGGACGAACACCAGAGAGAGGGCGACCTGTACAGATGACGACGTTTACACCAGCAGCTTCAGCATCCAAAAGAGCCTGCTTATTAGCAGGACTAATGGTTTTGTCTGGTGATAAAAGTGTCCCATCTAAATCAATAGCAACTAATCGAATCATAGCTCATCCTCCTTAGCTGGTAGAAAGCTAGCAATGACTTTTCCGATGACTCTTGGTTCTTCTTCTAAAGGAATAATCTTATCACTATACTTTTTATTGAGGGAAACGAGACGAATCCCTTGTGCTTCACGGAAGACACGCTTGATCAAGGTTTGCCCGTCGTACTCAATAGCATAGATGGCACCAGCAGTATCGTAGAAAGTTTGCTTGATTAGGGCAACAGATCCCTTTGGATATTTAGGTTCCAGCGAGTCTGTATGAATCCAAAGTGCTAGATCATAAGCCAGTTTTTGATCAAACCAAACCAAATCTCCCTTAGAAGCACTTTGACTTGCAGCATAACTGTCGAAGACCGTATATGGTGTGTATTTTTTCTCGATACGTTTCCGTTCAGCCTGTAAAACCAACAAGCGATTGGCTTCCTCTAAGAGTGAATCTTGAAAGTCCTCATCCAGTTGCTTATAGATAAACTCAATCTTAGAATCCTCCAAGGTATCTGGTTGACTATAACGAGGATCTAGGTCAGAGATGGGGATTTCAAAGAAGCTAGCAATCTTTTCTAAGTTCTCACTGACTGGAAGAGAAGTCCCTTTCACATAGCCGGTCAAAGTACTAGCTGGAATACCAGTTGTACGAGATAAATCGACCTGTTTCTTATTTTGAACCTTTAATAGTTCTCTTATTTTTTCGGAAATAATGCGCAAAGCCTCTTTATCTTGTGGGCTTGCTTTTCCACGTCCTCTTGCCAAGAGCTTCACCTCCTTTTACATTACAATTTATTATAGCGAATTAAATCGAAAAAGTAAATAGAAATCCTTTATTGTTCATTAATTATTTCAATTCGAATTAAATAGAAACACAAAATATACTATTAATATATTGTAAAACTTGATATTTTTAGGTATAAGGTCTAAAATAAAGGAAAAGACTTTATGGAGGTAGAAGTATGATTCGGACCGTTCAAATTAAAGATGCAGGTCAAATTCGTGATTTGTGCCACCAGGCATTGGGGTATGATTCGACCCTTGAGAAAGTAACAGCTCAGATTGATAAGTTTAATCAGCCAGATTCGGGTCACTTTTGCTTTGTTTACGAAGAGGACCAAACTGGAAATATTTTAGGCTATGTCGAAGCAGAAGCCTATGAGAGTATATATAGCGATCCAGGTTTAAATGTTTTAGGACTTGCTGTTTTCCCATCTGCTCAAGGACGTGGGATTGGTCGGCAATTGATGGAGCGAATTGAAACTCTTGCTCGAACTCATAACTATTCCTTTATTCGTTTGAGTTCTGCCTCTCATCGTAAAGAAGCTCATGTTTTTTATGAACATTTAGGTTATGAAGGAAATAAAACACAGAAGCGATTTTTGAAAATAATGGATTAAGATAGGCAAAGGCCTATCTTTTTTGTTATAATATACTGAATAGTTTTATAAGGATGAAAAAATGAATTTAGAAGAATTAAAGAAACGACAAGAGAAGATTCGGAACTTCTCCATTATCGCCCATATTGACCACGGAAAGTCAACCTTGGCGGACCGAATCTTAGAAAAAACCGAGACCGTTTCTAGTCGGGAAATGCAAGCCCAACTTTTGGACAGCATGGATTTGGAACGGGAACGTGGGATTACCATTAAGCTTAATGCCATCGAGTTGAATTACACGGCTAAAGATGGGGAAACCTACATCTTCCACTTGATTGACACACCGGGACACGTGGACTTTACTTATGAGGTTTCTCGTTCGCTGGCTGCCTGTGAGGGAGCCATTCTCGTAGTGGATGCGGCTCAAGGGATTGAAGCTCAGACCCTAGCAAATGTTTACCTGGCTTTGGATAACGATTTGGAAATCCTGCCAGTTATCAATAAAATCGATTTGCCAGCTGCCGATCCAGAACGGGTGCGCACAGAAGTAGAAGATGTCATTGGTCTGGATGCTAGTGAGGCAGTCCTAGCTTCTGCCAAGGCTGGTATCGGGATTGAAGAGATTTTGGAACAAATCGTCGAGAAAGTTCCAGCTCCTACTGGGGATGTTGCTGCTCCATTGCAAGCCTTGATCTTTGACTCAGTATACGACCCCTATCGTGGAGTTATCCTTCAAGTTCGGGTGGTCAATGGTATGGTGAAGCCTGGCGACACCATCCAGTTGATGAGCAATGGTAAGACCTTTGACGTGACTGAGGTAGGGATCTTTACTCCTAAAGCAGTTGGTCGTGATTTCCTTGCGACAGGAGATGTTGGTTATATTGCAGCCTCTATCAAGACTGTTGCAGACACCCGTGTCGGGGATACGGTGACCCTAGCGACCAATCCAGCAAGTGAGCCCCTTCATGGTTACAAGCAAATGAACCCAATGGTCTTTGCCGGTCTTTACCCAATCGAATCTAACAAATACAATGATCTTCGTGAAGCATTGGAAAAATTGCAATTGAATGACGCCAGTCTTCAATTTGAACCGGAAACTTCTCAAGCCCTCGGTTTTGGTTTCCGTTGTGGTTTCTTGGGTCTCCTTCATATGGATGTTATCCAGGAACGCTTGGAGCGCGAGTTCAATATTGACTTGATCATGACAGCGCCGTCTGTAATCTACAAGGTCAATTTGACAGATGGAGAAGTGCTGGATGTGTCTAACCCGTCTGAGTTCCCAGATCCAACCAAGATTGCTTCGATTGAAGAACCTTATGTCAAAGCACAAATCATGGTGCCGCAAGAGTTTGTTGGAGCTGTCATGGAATTGGCCCAACGCAAACGTGGGGACTTTGTAACCATGGACTACATCGATGAAAATCGGGTTAATGTCATCTATCAAATCCCACTAGCGGAAATTGTCTTTGATTTCTTTGATAAATTGAAATCTTCTACGCGTGGCTATGCAAGCTTTGACTATGAGTTGTCTGAATACCGTCCATCTAAATTGGTTAAAATGGATATCCTTCTCAATGGCGATACCGTCGATGCCCTCAGCTTTATCGTTCACAAGGACTTTGCCTATGAACGTGGTAAATTAATCGTTGATAAGCTTAAGAAAATTATCCCTCGTCAACAGTTTGAAGTGCCTATCCAAGCAGCCATTGGTCATAAGATCGTTGCACGTACAGATATCAAAGCTCTTCGTAAGAACGTCTTGGCCAAGTGTTATGGTGGGGACGTCTCACGGAAACGGAAGCTTCTTGAAAAACAAAAAGCCGGTAAGAAACGGATGAAAGCTATCGGATCTGTAGAAGTACCACAGGAAGCCTTCTTGTCAGTTCTGTCAATGGATGAGGAGTAAGCTTCTCTTTGAAATATTCGAACAAATCAAACGTCCCGCTAGGGGCGTTTTTGTATCGGACTAGACAAATAGCGCTTTCAAATCTTCATTGAACGTGATACACTAGAGGTATCAAAACCCATCACAAAGGAGAGGAAAGATGAAAAATAAGTTCCTACTAGCGACCGTCTCGCTCTTATCAGCTGTTGCCCTTGTAGCTTGTAGCACACCTAAAAATGAGTCTAGAAAACCATTGTCATCTGAATCTAGTTCCACTGAGGTGGTAAAAAAGAGCAAAAAATCCTCTAGTAAAAAGACTTCTAGCAAGGTAGAATCAAAATCATCGGATGATACCAAGAGTTCTGTCGAAACCAAACGGGTAGGTTCTGCAGATTATGGTTATATCGATATCCCAAGCAAGTGGATTAAATTTACAGATATAGATGGCGGAGACAGCATCCAATTTACAGATGGAAGTGCCTACAATATCGTTACCATGAACGGGTATACCAAAGAAAAAGCAAATGTCGGTGAAGGGGAAGTCTTCAACGCAGAGTTGATTGCGAACCGAATTGCTTACTATTGGAATGACAACAAAGAAGTAGAGAAAATGTGGGGAGCGAAGACCACTGTCTCAGGGAATGAAGCCTTGCAGCTCAATATTATCCTTAAATCTGGACAGTACCTCATTACTTGGGTCTTCCAAAAGGATGACAAGGTATACTTGATGTCTTTTGAAGGGGATCCAGAGACCTTGGCTCAATTCATTCCTTACATTGAGGAAACTTGGAGTTTGGATGAAAAAGGCCCAAAAGCCTAATGCATTCGTGAGGAAGTTTCTTTCATTGTCACCAATTTTCAATACATGATAGAATACGATTTGGACGCTGTCAGTAAGTTCTATTTTTGGAACATTTAACTTCTTACAACCTGGTTAGCAAAGAATCTCTCAGGTTGTATATCCTTAAGAAAGCAGGAACTAATTCAAATAGTTCATCAGTTTGAATTAGTTCTTTTTTTTGGTAAGAAATTTAAATGGTCCTTTTAAAATAGAGTATAAGATGTTAGACTAGTGTATATAATCTATCATAGAGGAGAGAAATATGAAAAATAAGTTCCTACTGGCTTCAGTTACGTTTTTGTCTGTTGTTAGTCTTTCTGCTTGTACCAGTCCAAAGAAAGAGTCCAGTAAATCATCGGCAGCGTCTAGCTCCAAGAATGTGGTGAAAGAAGCAACAAAATCAAGTAGCAAGGTAAAGGAAGAACTATCAGATAATAGTGAGAGTCTCGCAGAAACGAAACGAATTGGATCAGCAGATTTTGGGTATGTCAATATTCCAAGTGATTGGGTAAAATATACAAATGAAGAAGGTGGAGATAATATCCAGTACTCAGATAAAAGCGTGGATAATGTGATTATTTTGAACGCTACTACTAGAGAAAGAGCGGGTGTCGCTGAAGAGGAAGATTTTAATGAAGTGATGTCTCAAAGATTTGAGAATGACTTGAACGAAATAAATAAAGTAGTAAAATCGTGGAGATCTACTAGCAAAGTTGGAGGGAATGTAGCCACCCAATTAAACATGATTCTTAAGTCGGGTCGACATGTTACTTGCTGGTTTTTTCAAATAGATGGGAAGATGCATTACATTGCCTGTCTTGGAGATGAAAAAACATTAGCTCAATTAACCTCCTATGTAGAAAACACTTGGAGCCTTGATGGAACAGGTGCCGTGACGGATTAATGCAAAAAGATAGATTGATGAATCTATCTTTTTTTACGGCCTCTATGGTATAATGCTCTTATCCATTTAGCAATTAGAAAGTAGTTTATGTCTCAAGAAATTGACTTAGAAAAATACCATCAGTTAGCGCTTCAAAAACAAAAGAAGCACCGCAAGGTATTGGCGAATCTGAAAAAGAAGCCTCCTAAAAATCTAGATAAAATAGCCCAAGAGATTCACGATGAAGTCTTTCAAGAAATTGATTGTACAGCCTGTGCCAACTGCTGTAAGACCCTAGGACCCGATTTTAAGGAAGCAGATATCACGCGCATCGCCAAGTATTTCAAGATGAAGCTTCCCGCTTTTGAGGCGGAATTTCTTCAAGTGGATGAAGATGGAGATAAGGTTTTTAAATCCATGCCTTGCCCTTTCTTGGGTGGTGATAATCTCTGCTCCATCTACGATGTGCGTCCTAAGGCTTGCCGAGATTTTCCTCATACAGACCGCAAGAAAATCTACCAGATCAACCATCTGACCATCAAGAATACCCTCACTTGCCCAGCAGCCTATTTATTTGTAGAAAAATTGAAGGATCGTTTGTAATGACATATACATTTTTACTTTTTGACCTAGACCACACCTTGTTAGATTTTGACACAGCGGAGGAAGTAGCCTTAACACAATTTCTCAAGGACCAGGGGGTTCAGGATATTCAAGCCTTTAAGGATTATTACAAGCCTATGAATCAAGGTCTCTGGAAGAAGTTGGAACAAAAAGAGATCAGCAAGAAAGACTTGATAAACAGCCGGTTTGCGATCGCCTTTGCCCATTTTGGAAGACAAGTAGATGGTAAAGAAATGGCTTTGCGCTACCAGGATTATATTAGCCAACAGGGACAGAGCTTCTTAGGAGCAGAAGACATGCTGGAGGAGTTGGTAGAAAGGGGCTATCAACTCTATGGGGCTACCAACGGCGTTACTGCTATTCAACAAGGTCGTTTGAAGCAGTCGTCCATTACCCCTTATTTCAAAGAAATCTTTATCTCTGAACAATTAGGTACTCAGAAACCGGAAGTGGCCTTTTACGAAAAAATCAGTAGCTTGATCCCTGGTTTTACCAGGGAGCAAGCTCTCATGATTGGGGATTCTTTGACGGCGGATATTGCTGGGGGCAATGCTGCAGGGATTGATACCGTCTGGTATAATCCAGATTACAAAGAAAATACCAGCCCAGCCGTGCCGATTTATGAAGTGGATTCTTATGAGGCGTTATTGGCTCTCTTGCGAAAAGATTAGCCTAGTACTGATACCAGTTGCTTTCAGTTACAGGTGAAAAGGAATTGACCTGAAAAGAAGGAGATGTAAACGGGGTTAAATGATTAGAAGAAATTTATTTTTTCAATTTCTTATTCGACTAGCTTATATCCTCCTATTAGCTGGTGCAGCTTTCTATTTGTTATGCTTATTGAATGGGATGGATTGGGACCAAGCTACTGTTCAGGAAAGAAAAGGGTTTCGAGCGTGGATTATGCTAGGCTGCACGGTTTCTTTCATTCTCATTCGGCAAGTATTCGAATTTGTTCGTCTGATTTGTAAAACAAGCAGAAAAGGCAGAGAGTTTTCGCAGCAATGGAACGAATCAATCTCTTTGTTGGAGATAGAGAAGGAAGCAACATTTAGTGAACCGAGGTTGAAGTTACTAGTATATAAGGGCTATTTGATAACCTATCGCTCTTGTTTCGACTATCTGAGAATAGATGAGGACATTTGGAAAATCCAACTTCAGAAATTTCAAAAGTATAGTTATAGTAGGTACTCTGGTAGAAACAAATCACTTCTTCCTCCTAAGTATTTTCTTGTGTTAAGGGATTTTGACTACAAGGAATACTATCTCGCTATCAGCTATCAGAAAGAGGAGTGGCATCATTTTTGGACCTATCTGATGAAGCAATATCCCTGGATTGAATGTAGCGGTGATGTGGAGGGAACATCAAATATAAGCGTTTCTTTAAGAATCTGAACAAGTTTGTTCAAATTTCATTCCATTACAAACTAGCTCTCGGGCTAGTTTTTTGTTATTATGGATAAATGGATATATTTAAACAAATACCATTCAACATCAAGAAATGGGTCGGCTACCTGCTTCGTGCATTCTTCACAGTGGTCGCTCTCTTGATTTGTCTTCTCTTTTATTTTACTAATCAAGAAGAAAAGAAAATCCAAGAGCAAATTTCCACTTTTTATCAAGAAGCGGGATTTAAAGGAGACCTACATTTTAAAGCAGCTGAACTCCATGGGATGTCGACCAAATATGCCTATACCTATCAAGAAAGAGTTGAGGGAAAGACGGTTCAGTTTGACTTTCCCGATGCGACTCATCTATCAAAAGAAGAAACTGGGAAAAACTATGACACGGCACGAGAACTGGCTCAACATTACAACAGTTGGTTAGTAGCCCCGTTTTTTGAAAGAGCCTTTACGGAATCTCAAGGATTCAAACAATTAAAGCAAGAGATAAAAGAGCGATTTCATCAACAAGGCCTCGAGGTAAGCGAGGTTCGTCTTCAGTTACCAATCCAAAATCCCGATTTTGAAGATCAATTGGCAAGAGACTTACTGGCTGCTGAAAAAATAGGAGAAACAGATCTTCGAGGGATTCTGACTTTGGATTATGCTAACTACCGTCAAATCAAGGGATTCTCCTTTACCATTACAGTGACCACGCTTCCCAAAGAGTTTTCAGGCACACACCTAGATGTATCCGGTCTTCCTTCTGGAAACTATGTGATTGAATCCGATGCTAACAAGGCGGAATCCTATAGCTTTTAGATCGATTAAAAAAATTTAACGAGTGTCAAGTTTTTTTCTTGACAGGTCTTTGAAATGTGTTATAATAGATCATGTGCTAAATAGCTTGTCTATTTCACCGAAAATTAAAATATAGAAAAGAGACTTATAAAAATGGCAGTTAAAATTCGTTTGACTCGTATGGGTTCTAAGAAAAAACCTTACTACCGTATCAACGTAGCAGATTCACGTTCACCACGTGATGGACGTTTCATCGAAACAGTTGGAACTTACAATCCACTTGTTGAAGAAAACCAAGTAACTTTGAAAGAAGACCGCGTTCTTGCATGGTTGGCTGATGGAGCTCAACCTTCAGATACAGTTCGCAACATCCTTTCAAAAGAAGGTGTCTTGAAGAAATTCCACGATTCTAAATTCTCAAAATAATCATAAAGTAGGTTGACGTATGGATACGATTGAAAATCTTATTATTGCAATTGTGAAACCCTTGATTTCACAACCGGATGCCTTAACCATCAAGATCGAAGATACTCCTGAATTCTTGGAGTACCACCTTGACCTTGATCCTAGCGATGTTGGTCGAGTGATCGGTCGGAAAGGTCGCACCATTTCTGCGATAAGAACGATTGTCTACTCTGTCCCAACTGAAGATAAAAAAGTAAGAATCGTTATTGACGAAAAATAAAAAGGCGGGACATTGTCCCGTTTTTTTGTTACAAGGAGAAGCTATGAAAGAAGTGACCATTGGCCAATTGCAAGCCTATTTAAAAGAACATTGCTAAATACTTGTACTAAGGAAGGTTTGTTTATCGAATTAGATAGGAAATAGTAAGATTGTTTTGCAATCTTTTTATTTATATGAATAATTCAGAAAATTCAAAAATTCTAACCGAATGTGGTTTACAAAATAATTATTCTAATAGAGAATGATAAAATAGAAAAAAGTACAAAGACAAAACGAGGGAAAAAAGGAGAGAATGTAGAAGTGAGGCAAAAAGATACAACTGAAGCTATTGCTTTTTATAAGAGAGTACCTGAGATGTTGGAGCGTCATGTTATACCAGTCGCAGATTGTGATTTAGTTGTTTATCATCGCCCTGGAAGCTCAAGTAAAGGACATATTATTTTCTATCATGGAGCTTGTGGGCGTAGTCAGATGTGGGCTCATCAGTATGATGCTTTTGACGGTTTTGATCTCTACTTTGTTAATGTAAGAGGGCAGGGAGAATCCCCTATGAAAGTTGGTCTTCCCGACTTGGAAGGTGCTGTACAAGATGTCGATGATATTTTGAAGCATTTTCAGTTAGATAAGGTGATATTGGTCGGCCATTCTTGGGGAGGGAATTCCCTTCAAGTGTATACTTATCGTTATCCAGAAAGAGTCCGGGCTTTAGTCATGGTGGATAGTTGGGGACAGCACCGGTACCTATCAGACAAAGAAAAAAGTCGTATTAAATATAGTTCTCTAATGTATAAAACGATACCATGGAAAATAATTGCAGATAAAAACTCAAAAATGTGTACTGATAATCCTATCACTAGAGAATTGGTCAAGACTGCTATAATTGAAACCGGGCGAGATGTTTTTCTGAACCTTGGAATCACAGGTTTTTTGGCAGTCCATGAGATAGAAGGATACCTAGGGAATCCTCCCATGCTTTTAGTAAGAGGAGAAAATGACTTTCCAAAACATCTAAATAAAATTTATGAAGGAATCATTGCTCTAAATCCCAATGCATATCAAGTGACAATTTCTGGTAGCAAACATCAACCTATGAATGATCATCCAGAAGAGTTTAATCGGCTAGTTGGTGAATTTTTTGAAGAAGTGTTTGCCCAATAATGGAGGATTTATCCAACTTGAGTAAATCTCTAGAACATGATAAAATAAAGCGAAAAACAGATATACTGGAGAAATCATGAATTACTTTAATGTTGGGAAAATAGTCAATACCCAAGGCTTACAAGGAGAGATGCGGGTCTTATCTGTGACAGACTTTGCGGAAGAGCGCTTTAAAAAAGGAGCAGAGTTGGCTCTCTTTGATGAGAAGGACCAGTTCGTCCAAACGGTGACCATTGCTAGCCACCGCAAGCACAAGAACTTCGACATCATCAAATTTAAGGATATGTACCATATCAATGCCATCGAAAAATTCAAGGGCTTTAGCCTAAAGGTTGCGGAAGAAGACTTGACGGATTTGGACGAGGGCGAGTTTTATTACCACGAGATCATTGGCCTTGATGTTTATGAAAATGACCAACTAATCGGTCAGATCAAGGAAATCCTGCAACCAGGTGCCAATGATGTCTGGGTCGTGAAACGCAAAGGCAAACGCGACCTTCTCTTGCCTTATATCCCACCAGTTGTGCTCAATATCGATATCCCAGGAAACCGGGTGGATGTAGACATCTTAGAAGGGTTAGACGATGAAGATTGATATTTTAACCCTCTTTCCAGAAATGTTTTCGCCTTTGGAGCACTCTATTGTCGGAAAGGCGCGTGAAAAGGGACTTCTCGAGATCAACTACCATAATTTCCGTGAAAACGCAGAGAAAGCCCGTCATGTGGATGATGAACCTTATGGTGGCGGGCAGGGCATGCTCTTACGCGCTCAGCCCATTTTCGATGCCTTTGATGCTATTGAGAAAAAGAACCCGCGCGTGATCTTACTTGATCCAGCAGGTCGGACCTTTGATCAAAGTTACGCAGAAGAATTAGCTCAAGAAGAAGAATTGATCTTTATCTGCGGTCACTATGAGGGCTACGACGAACGGATCAAGACCTTAGTGACAGATGAGATTTCTCTCGGCGATTATGTCTTGACCGGTGGTGAGCTAGCTGCCATGACCATGATTGATGCGACAGTTCGCTTGATTCCAGAGGTGATCGGAAAAGAGTCCAGTCACCAGGATGATAGTTTCTCGTCTGGGCTTCTAGAATATCCTCAATACACTCGGCCCTATGAATACCGAGGGATGACAGTTCCAGATGTCCTCATGAGTGGTCACCATGAAAATATCCGTCAATGGCGTCTCTATCAGAGTTTGAAAAAGACCTTGGAGCGTCGTCCTGATCTGCTAGAAAACTATAAATTGACAGCAGAAGAAGAGAAGATATTGGAGAAAATTAAACAAGAAGAATAACAGCCTTTGCTGTTTTTCTTTTGCCATAAAAATAATAAAAAATCTTCCTCATCCTACTAGTTATTGGTAACAAAATGTGGTATTCTAAAGTGGAGAGAGAAGAGATATGAAAAAGTTTTGGTGGTATTTGCAATGGGCAAAAAAATAAGAAAATCAGTCTTTACAACGGGTGTCGCAGAGACAACCCTCTTTTCAGGTTTGGCTGGACATAAGGCGCAAGCAGAGGAGATCGCCCAGAAGGACACTGCTGATCAGCAATCGACGGATGTGATTGGAATGGATACAAGTTTTATGGATGTGGATATCTTAAATGAACAGTTGTTAAAAGCTGAAAAAAGAGTAGAAGACCAACGTTTGCGCTTGAATCAAGCTCAATCTGAATACAATGTAGCCAAATCTGGTCTGGAAGCTGCGGAAGCGAACCTGCAAATCACTGAAACAAGGATTCAAGACTCCAATCTAAGCTCCATTGGCAAAACTGAGAATGAAGTTGCGGTTGCTGAAGCAGTTGTTATTTTAGAAGAAGAGAAGGTACGCCAAGCAACAGAATCTGATCAACAAGTCCGTTCTGCTATAAAGAATCAAGAGAATAAAATCGCTGCTCAACAGTTGCTTGTTGATATTGCAGGTAATGAATTGAGAAAAGCCAAACAACCCATCCAGAACGATGAGACAGTATTAGCCAATGCACAGCAAAAAGAGGAGCAGGCGCAAAACGAAGTAAAAATAGCTCAAGCATTAGTGGTTAATTTGACAGAAACTCATGCCAATGTGCCCCAGGTCTTAAAGCAGGTTTCCAGTGAGATTGCTGGTGCACAGGAGAAAATTGAGAGATTAGCCCATCAAATTTCCCTAAAAGAAGTGGAGTTAGAACAGGTCCGTGAAGCGGCAATGCTGAGTCCCATCAATCTTCAACAGGCAAGCTATGAGACCTTACTTCAAGAGTGGGCCAAGGCAGGTGACCAAGGCGCTGTCGAAGCCTTGGCTCTTTATCGCCGTAGGAGTGAAGAGGACCAGCTGGCAGGTGGAAAGGTCACTAGATTAGATAACGTCTTAAAAGCGTTAGAAATTGTTGATGCCGTCAATCAATATCGGCGCCAGGCTGGTTTAGCGGAACTTTTGGTAGCTCCTTATCAGTTACCTGCTAGTCAACTCCAAACAGAGTACTATGTAAACCATCGGTCAGAACAGTCCAACTTCCAGGAGAATGAAAATGTGGCTTGGGGGTATCGGCCTAGAGAAGCTGTTGCCATCTGGTATAGTGAAAAAGACCTCTATCGTCAACTGGCTCATCAATATGGTTTATCGACGGATGAAAGTCAGTTAGATCCTAGACAAATCTCCAGAAAAGTGGAACCGGAGCTATTTGCTAAGGTTGGACACTATGTCCACATGATGGGAAATCAATACAAGGCCATTTCAGTTGCCTATGATCCAGATTTAGAAGTATCTCAAGCAGCTTTCTTTGAAGAAGGAAGTCCGCTTTATACCAGTGAAGAACTGACCAAGTGGATGAGAAAAGTTGCCGATGCAAGGACGACAAAAGCAGATGTGAAGGCTGTAAAAAATACATTGGAGAGTCTAAAGGTCGAAAAGATTAACCAAGAGTCTCGCATCAATATTCTTTCTGGTCATTTATTCGATGTCAAGAATTCTCTTGCAAGTCATGAGCAACTATTGGCGCGTGCTCAACGTAACCTAGCTTCAGCAATGAAGAAATGGCAGGCTGCGTCGATAGAAGTCAAGGAAGCGGAAAACTCACTGGCAGTATCACGGGCTCGGATACAAGGCAGTATTAGCCCGAAAGAAGAAGCCTTGAAAAATGTTACTCTAGCATTAGAAGAAGATAAAAAGAAATTAGATGCTTTACAGAATGCAGCAAAAGAGACTGCATCTAAGCTTGAAGGAGCACATGTCCAACTTCAAATCGCTCAAAAACAATTAACGCAAGCTAAAGGTCATCTTAAACTGTTTACCAATTCATCTGAACTGCTAATTGATGCCCAAGCCTTGGTGGCTTCCGCAAAAACTGAACTTGAAGAGAAAAAAGTAGAATTTGAAACAGCCTTTGCAAGTTTTATGGCTTATCAAAAAGAAGCTAGTGAGTTCAGAAGTCGGATAGAGAAAATTCAGTCAAATGAGGATGGAAATAAATCTGCAGTAGCAGGAGAGGAAGAAGTTACTGATCAGGCCCCAGTTTCGTTACTGGCTTCTACTCAATCAGCAGATCACTTGCAAGACGAAGCTAACCTTGAGAAAGCTACTGGAAAAGACGAACACAAAAGTAAAAAGGGATTATCCAAATGGTTCCGAGGGCTTGGGTTTAAAAAAGATGAATAGTTGTTAAAGTGAGAGTGGGACAGAAATCGGTAATTCGTTAGAATTCGATTTCGTCGTCCTGCCTCCGCACAGTTGAGTAGGGCTGTAAAAGCTGATGAAATCAGCGTAGTAGAGCCCACTCAACTACTGCGTCTTGCTCGATAATCCAAAGACAATTGAGAGGCTAGGACTTTTGTCCCAGCCTCTTTTTGTATAATCTAGCAGTAATAGAAACAGGATAAAACAATAGTATAATACTATCCTATTGTTTTATCCTTTATAACCCTACCATTTAACCAGAGAATAGTAGGGTAAAAATATCTGTATAAAGAATGAGTATAGTTCTATGAGTAAAATAAGAAGGTTCTCAAATTATTTGCTATTCAAAACTTTCTGTGCTATAATTTTCACAAAGGAAGAAAAAGTGTCGATACAAAATATGCCGTCATTATCAGTTTTTTAGGCAAAAATATGTGGGAATCTGACTGATGTGTTCATTTTTAAAATAGGCCTTAAAATAAAATGAACGTCTCATTCAGGAGCTCTCTTTACCTATATAAACTGGAAGAATGGTTGAATTACACTTATGCATAGGTTTTTTCATCCTTTTTATTTATAATACTATCCTAATGGAGATTATTGATATGGATAAAAAATATAGATATGTAACTCGGGCTATCTTAGCCTCTGCTGTAGCAGTTCCAGTATTTGCCGCGTCGAATGTTCAGGCTGAGAGCTATAGCTGGAACACCAGTCGTTATATCTACAGTTACTATACTCCAAGTTATGGTTACAACAATTACAACTATAATTACGGCTATAATAACTATGATTATTACTATGGTTATAACAATTACGGCTATAATAATTACAATTATGGCTATAACTACGGTTATAATAACTGGAATAACTACTATGGCTATAACAATCTCACACATGATGAGAATTACATTTACTGGAATGGCAACCACTACTATCGCATGAGTGATGGAAGTTACCGGATCTATCGCAATGGGCAATGGCTACCGTTGACCAATCGTAACAACTCTAGAAATAATCTAGCCAACGATCCTCATTACCTTTACGAGAATGGTTACCATTACTATATATTAGATAATGGGGATTACTATTACTATCAAAATGGTAAGTGGGTATTTGTGAAGAATTCTAGCGAAACAGAAAATCCTGTAACGCCGGATACTCCAACCCCAACTCCAACCCCAACACCGGAGGAACCAAATCCGTCTGATAAACCAGATCAACCGGTGGAACCATCAGAACCAGCTACACCTGAAGATACAGGTAACTTGGTCTTTCCTGAGAATCCGCCATTTGTAGGCGCAGATGGTGAATTCGATCCATTCGCTCCAACTCCTGAGAATCCAGCTGAGCCGAAGCCAGAAGTTCCGGTTCAACCAGAAGTACCTGGTAATGACGGATTGGTAACAACTGACCAACCAAGTGAAAACCAAATTCCACCATACGTTGAGACACCAGCAGAAGGATTGGAACACCTTCCTTGGGCGCCAAATGGTCGTGTACCTAAGCTAGTCTACCCACCTGGTAAGCCTGGATCAGCTGCTTTGCGTAACGATAAGAACTATTACTTTGATGGGACAACTCATTACTACTATGTTCCATCTGATACAGAGGCTACAGGATATTCTGCATACTGGAAGTGGATTGATGGTAAATGGAAACTTCAAGGAATGACAGATCCAAATGACCCTGTCGTCGATCCAAAATTCCATGAAGATGCAAAAGATGACGAGTACGCTTATAGCGATCGTGACTCAAGTGTGAAACTATACTCTACCAATGTAGTAGAAACAGTCAAAGCTGGCCAACCGTTACCGTTCAAAAACGTCGAAGAATTTAAGAACTATGTCATTGAAAAAATGAATCCTAAGTTCGTTGACAACGCTGGTTGGGATTGTAAAGTTGAGTGGGAAATCGAAGACCCTGAACTTTTTGAACAATCAAAAGAAAATCCTTGGGCAAAAGATTATGTCTTGATTGCTAACTTGAAGAGTGGTGTCGACGAAAAAGAATACAAGGATGTTGAATTTGGTTATGTGAAATTCGTCTTCCGTGTGGAAGCGACAGACGATACCAACTATATTTCTTTAGATAAGGCCAAAGAAGCATTTGCTAAAATCAATGAACTAAGAAAAGCTCAAGGCTTGAAAGAGTTGACTTGGTCTGATGATATCTACAACAAGCTTTCTCTTCCAAAGGCAAACCAAATCTCAAGACAATATGATAGCACTGGATTTGTGGCTCGTCGTGAAGAAGACCCAGCAACTGTAGCAACGAAATGGTTCAACAGTGGCTTGCGTGAATTGTTACTAGATCCAAACGCAACTGAAGGAGCTGTAGCAGCAGTTGTAAATGGAGATGGTTACTATTACTGGGCTTATAATTATAAATAATGTTTACTCTGGATAAACATTTCCAGAATGTATACATGACATAAAAGAAGAGAGTGGGACAGAAATCGGTAATTCGTTAGAATTCGATTTCGTTGTCCCACCTCCGCACAGTTGAGTAGGGCTGTAAAAGCTGATGAAATCAGCGTAGTAGAGCCCACTCAACCACCGCGTCTTGCTCGATAATCCAAAGACAATTGATAGGCTAGGACTTTTGTCCCAGCCTCTTTTTTGTTCTGTCAGAAATTTGTTGCTGAGTTTAAGGGGATGGAGGAATTGTTTAAGCGTTAAGTAGCTAGATTTAAAGAGAGAACAATGGACATTTTTGGAGAAATTGATAGAAAATGAAAGAAATTGATATTTAGTGCTTGACTTTGAAAGATAAGAGAGTATAATAGTCCTTGTAATCGTTTCCGAAAGGAGGTTATATGTTAAAATCTGAACGAAAACACATCATTTTAGAAAAGGTTATCAAAGAGCGAATCGTCTCTATTGAAGATTTGGTTCAAGAGTTAAACTCTTCAGAATCAACGGTTCGGCGCGATTTAGATGAACTAGAAGCTGAGAATAAACTAAGACGAATTCACGGTGGGGCAGAAAGTCTTCATTCCTTGCAAGAAGAAGAAAGCAATAAAGATAAAGCAATCAAAAACGTGCAAGAAAAATCTGCTATTGCAAAGAAAGCAGCAGAATTGATCAAAGATTTTGAAGTTATCTTTATTGATGCAGGAACCACCAATGAATTATTAGTCCATGAATTGGCCAATCCAACCGTTACAGTTGTGACAAATTCCATTCACCATGCAGCGAGTTTAGTTGAGAGAGATATTCCGACGGTCATCATCGGAGGGATGGTCAAGACGTCGACTGACGCTAGTATCGGAGGGATGGCCTTGAATCAAATCGGTCAGTTAAGTTTCGATCGAGCTTTTATTGGGATGAATGGCGTCGACCTAGAGTCGTACAGCACTCCGGATCTTGAAGAGGGGGCCGTCAAACGGGCCATTTTAGAGAATGCAAAGAATACTTACATTCTTCTAGACTCGTCAAAACTTGGGCGGACATCTTTTGTTAAGGTAGCTCCGGTGAAGAGAGCAACCATCATTACCAATGCTTCAGATACGGAAATCCTTTCTAAATTAAGAGAAAAAACGGAGGTTATTGAGGTTTGATTTATACAGTTACATTAAATCCAGCGATTGATTACATCGTCCGTCTCGATCATGTAGAGACAGGGGCGGTGAACCGGATGGCTTCGGAAGATAAATTCGCCGGTGGTAAGGGAATCAATGTCAGTCGTGTCTTGAAACGTCTCGATATCGAGAACACAGCGACTGGAATTATCGGTGGTTTCACAGGACGCTTCATTAAAGACGTACTGACCAGCGAAGCCATTTCAACCAACTTTGTGACAGTGGACCAAGATACACGGATCAATGTCAAGATCAAAGCTGATGAGGAAACAGAGATCAATGGGAATGGCCCAGAAGTCACGGAAGCTCAGTTGCAAGAATTGCTCAGCATCCTCTCAAGCTTAACAGCGGATGATGTGGTAGTTTTTGCAGGATCTGCTCCATCTTCACTTGGGAATGCCGTTTACAAACAATTGATCGCAGCAACTCGTGCGACAGGTGCGCAAGTGGTTTGTGATTTTGAAGGGCAAACCTTGATTGATTCCTTGGAGTTCAATCCCCAATTGGTTAAACCAAACAACCATGAGTTGGGAGCTATTTTTGGAGTTACCTTGACAGAGTTGCCAGAAATTGAACGCTATGCCAAAGAAATCTTGGCCAAAGGAGCGCAAAACGTCATTATTTCCATGGCGGGTGATGGTGCTCTTCTGGTAAGCCCTAGTGGCACTTACTTCGCAAAACCAATCAAGGGTCAAGTGAAGAATTCTGTCGGGGCTGGAGATTCCATGGTGGCTGGTTTCACTGGGAAGCTCGCAACGACGGGAGATGTCATCGAAGCCTTCAAATGGGGCGTGGCTTGTGGCACATCAACCACCTTCTCAGATGATTTGGCGACAGCTGACTATATTAAAGAAACTTATGAAAAAATAGAGGTAGAAAAACTATGAAAATTCAAGACGTTTAAATAAAAACGTGATGTTGTTTGACCTTCAGGCAACAGATAAAGAGGGCGTGATCAATGAGATGGTCCAATCGCTCGTTGACAATGGTGTGGTGACAGATTTTGAAACCTTTAAAACTGGAATCATGAACCGTGAAGCACAAACTTCAACTGGTTTGGGTGACGGAATTGCTATGCCCCACGGCAAAAATGAAGCAGTCAAAGAAGCAACGGTCTTGTTTGCAAAATCAAACAAGGGTGTGGACTATGCATCACTTGATGGTCAACCAACAGACTTGTTCTTCATGATCGCCGCTCCAGAAGGAGCAAATGACACTCACTTGGCAGCCCTTGCTGAATTGTCTAAGTACTTGATGAAACCAGGATTTGCGGACAAACTTCGCCAAGCAAGCACTCCTGATCAAGTGATCGCAGCCTTTGATGCAGAAGAGCAAGAAGCTGTAGCTGAAGAAGCGAAAAAAGCAGAATCAGTCAAAGAAGCAGCTTCATCTGACAAACCGCTCATCGTTGCTGTTACAGCATGTACAACTGGTATCGCCCACACTTACATGGCGGAAGAAGCCCTCATCAAAAAAGGTGAAGAAATGGGTGTTACAGTCCGTGTTGAAACCAACGGGGCATCAGGTGTCGGCAACCGCTTGACAGCTGAAGAAATCGCAAAAGCTGAAGGGGTCATCATTGCTGCAGATAAGGCAGTTGAAACCGCACGTTTCGATGGCAAAAAATTGATCTCTAAACCAGTCGCAGCTGGTATCCGTCAGACAGAAGAATTGATCCAAACCATCTTGGATGGCAAAGCAGAAGTCTTCCACGCTGAAAATGCTGCACAAGCTAGCGCAAGCTAAGAAAAATTGAGCTTGGGTGGAGCCTTCTACAAACACTTGATGAGTGGGGTTTCTCAAATGCTTCCATTCGTTATCGGTGGTGGTATCTTAATTGCTCTTGCCTTCTTGATTGACCAAATTCTTGGAGTGCCTCAAGATCAATTATCTCAACTTGGTTCATACCATGAATTAGCAGCTCAATTCAAGACAATCGGTGGTGCAGCCTTTGGCTTCATGCTTCCTGTACTTGCAGGTTACATCGGATTCTCAATCGCTGAAAAACCTGGTTTTGTAGCAGGGTTTATCGCTGGATCTATTGCTAGCTCAGGGTCAGCATTTGGAAATATCGCCTACGGCGCTGCTAAAGGTGAGTTGCCAGGTGCAGTATCATCTGGTTTCCTTGGTGCCTTAGTTGGTGGTTTCTTAGCAGGTGGAGTGATTCTTGTTCTTCGTAAAGCTCTAGCAGGTCTTCCTCGTTCTCTTGATGGTATCCGTTCAATCCTTCTCTTGCCATTACTTGGTGTTGGTTTAACAGGATTCTTGATGTTCCTCATCAATATTCCAATGGCTGCTATCAATACTGGTCTTAACAACTTCCTTTCAAGCTTGTCAGGTAGCTCAGCTGTCCTTCTTGGACTTCTCGTCGGCGGTATGATGGCTGTCGATATGGGTGGACCAGTGAACAAAGCCGCTTATGTCTTCGCTACAGGTACACTTGCTGAATCTGTTGCTTCAGGTGGTTCTATTGTTATGGCAGCCGTTATGGCAGCTGGTATGGTTCCTCCATTGGCAGTATTCGTAGCAACTGTCTTGTTCAAAGATAAATTCACACAAGAAGAACGTGATTCTGGTTTGACAAACATTGTCATGGGTCTTTCCTTCATCACAGAAGGTGCCATTCCTTTCGGTGCAGCTGACCCAGCTCGTGCCATCCCAAGCTTCATCGCAGGTTCAGCATTGACAGGTGCTCTTGTTGGTCTTGCAGGCTTGAAACTGATGGCTCCTCACGGAGGAATCTTCGTGATCGCCCTTACTTCAAATCCACTTCTTTATATCTTGTTCGTATTGATCGGTGCAGTTGTAAGTGGTATCTTGTTCGGATTGCTTCGCAAACCTAAAAACTAAACATGACGAAAAGGCTGGGATTTCCCCAGCCTTTTTTCTTCTCTCTCTGAGAGAAAACAGTGTGAAAAGACATGGTTCTGCAATAGAATCTTGTTTTAATTTATGGTATAATTTTCATAACGCTTATTTTTAGGAGAACAAGTATGGATATCCAACGTGAAAAAGAATTCGTCAGCCAGTATCATTATGATGCTCGTAACTTTGAATGGGAAAAAGAGAATGGAACTCCCGAGACCAAAGTAGACGTCAACTTTCAATTGATTCAACGCGATACAGAGTTAAAGACAACCTCTTTAATCGTTATTTTGACCTATATGATTGTCTTTGATGGTTTTGTCATCAGCGGGACCATTACCCAAATCAACCACATTCACAATCGTTTGGTCAGCGAGCCAAGTGAGTTCAGCAAAGAAGAAGTGGAAGAACTAGCTCGTCCTTGCTTGAATATGCTGAATCGTTTGACCTATGAGGTAACTGAAATCGCCCTTGATTTACCAGGGATTAATTTGGAGTTTTAATGCATGAAATTAGCAGTCATCACAGATTCTTCTGCCTATCTATCAGATGAATCAAGAGGACACGATAATTTATTTGTCCTAGATATTCCAGTTGTCATTGATGGAGTATCTTATGTAGAAGGTAAAAACCTGACAGCAGAAGAGTTCTATCAAAAGATGGAAGCTTCCTCTGAGCTTCCGAAAACGAGTCAACCTAGTATCGCGGAATTAGAAGAACTCTTGTCGCAATTAGAGGCTAAAGGCTATACCCATGTTTTAGGGATTTTCCTTTCTTCTGGTATTTCTGGTTTCTATCAGAATATCCAGTATATGAAAGACGAATTCCCAAATTTTACGATCGCTTTTCCAGATTCTAAGATTACCAGCGCTCCTCTTGGGTGGATGGCTGAAGAAGCTGTTAAATGGGCTGATGAAGGCCGTTCTTTTGATGAAATTCTAGCCAACATCCAGACACAAATCGATGGGACTTCTGCCTACATCATGGTTGATGATCTCAATCACTTGGTCAAAGGGGGGCGTCTTTCCAATGGAGCGGCGATTCTAGGGAATCTCCTCAGCATCAAGCCCATCCTCTATTTTAACGAGGAAGGCGTGATTGAGGTATACGAGAAAGTTCGGACTGAGAAAAAAGCCATCAAACGCTTAGCTGAGATTGTCAAAGGAGGAACTGCGGATAAAGACTATCAGATCATTATCATCCATGGGAATGCACTGGATAAAGCAGAAACGCTTCGCGATATTCTTCATCAAAACGGTTTTGCTGGTGAGATTCCATTTGCGACCTTCGGCAGTGTCATTGGTACGCACTTAGGAAATCACAGTGTTGCTATCAGTTTTGTACCGAAAGTATAAGGAGAAAACATGCCAATTAGAGTAGTGATTGCAGGTTTTAAAGGGAGAATGGGCCAAGCGGCTTGTCACATGGTGTTAGAAGACCCCGAGCTTGAACTAGTTGGCTTGGTTGATCCCCATGCGTCTGAAAACGAGCTGGCGGGTGTTCCGGTCTTTCATGACAAAGAAGGGGTTTTGTCGCTGGATGCGGATGTGTGGATTGACTTCACCATCCCTAAAGTGGCGTATGAACATACCCGCTTTGCTTTGGAGCATGGACTAGCGCCTGTGGTTGGGACAACTGGATTTACAACAGAAGAAATCACTGATTTGATTGAATTGTCTCGTGAGAAGAATCTTGGAGGCCTCATCGCGCCAAACTTTGCTATTGGTGCAGTCTTGCTCATGCAATTTGCAGCGCAGGCAGCTAAGTATTTCCCGAATGTAGAGATCATCGAGTTGCATCATGATAAGAAGAAGGATGCACCGAGTGGGACTGCTGTGAAGACAGCTGAGCTGATTAGTCAGGTCCGTCAACCACAAGAGCAGGGAGCGCCAGATGAAGAAGAGAGTCTTCCAGGTGCTCGCGGTGCTAACTACCAAGGCATGCACATCCATTCGGTTCGTTTGCCTGGTCTGGTAGCCCATCAAGAAGTGATTTTCGGTAGTCAAGGAGAAGGATTGACCTTACGCCACGATTCCTACGATCGGGTGTCCTTCATGACAGGGGTTAATCTAGGAGTAAAAGAAGTAGTCAAGCGTCATGAGCTTGTCTATGGTTTAGAACATCTATTATGAGATTAAAAAAACTGCCTTCTGAATTTCAGGAGGCTTTGCCAATATTAGAAAAGATTCGAAAAGCTGGATATGAAGCTTATTTTGTCGGGGGCTCTGTACGGGATGCCATTTTAGGTCGTCCTATCCACGATGTAGACATTGCCTCCTCCTCTTACCCGGAAGAGACCAAGGCTATTTTCGAGCGGACCATTGATGTCGGGATTGAACACGGGACGGTCCTGGTTCTTGAGAATCATCAAGAATATGAAATTACCACCTTTCGGACAGAGGATGTCTACGTCGACTTTCGAAGACCCAGTGCGGTTAATTTTGTCCGTTCCTTAGAAGAAGATCTCAAGCGCCGCGATTTTACCGTCAATGCCTTTGCCTTGAGTGAAGAAGGGGAAATTATTGACCTCTTCAAGGGACTAGAAGATTTGGAGAATCGGATCCTAAGAGCCGTTGGTGTAGCGACAGAACGCTTTAACGAAGATGCCCTTCGGATCATGCGTGGTTTTCGCTTTCAGGCCAGTCTTGGTTTTGATCTAGAAGAAGCAACCTTTAAGGCCATGACAGAATGCGCTCCCTTGTTGGAGAAAATCTCTGTCGAGCGAGTCTTTATTGAGTTAGATAAGCTCCTTTTAGCTCCTTTTTGGCGTAAGGGTTTGGAGGGTGTGATTGCTAGCCAAAGCTATCAGTACCTCCCTCTCTTACAAAACAGCCAATCGTCACTAGAGAAACTGTTCCAGCTGTCCATGGACTATACCTTTACGAGTTCCGAGCAAGCTTGGGCTGCTTTACTCTTGACCTTAGATGAGAATAAGGTCTCTGCTTTCTTCAAGAAATGGAAAACCTCACGTGACTTCGCTAAGAAGGTGGAGCAGTTGGTTGAAATCTACCGTTTGCGTGAAAAGGCTAGTTTAAATCGTCGGGATGTCTATCGCTATGACCGTAGCCTTCTCTTGTCAGCGGAAGAACTGCGTCAGGCTCATGGATTGCCCGTAGATTTCCAAGTCATCGAAGAAATGTATGATTCTCTAGCGATCCATGATAAGCACGAAATCGTGGTCAACGGTGGGATGTTGATGAAGGAATACGGCTTAAAACCAGGTCCAGGTCTAGGACAAGTGCTTTCTGCCATAGAATGGGCCATTGTAGATGGTGAATTAGAGAATGACAAACAAGCGATTGGTGATTTTTTGAGTCGCTATCTTGAAGTCAAGAAGGGGGAAGCATGAGCGATTTTATTGTTGAAAAACTAACCAAGTCCGTCGGGGATAAGACGGTCTTTAAAAATATTTCTTTTATCATTCATGAGCTGGATCGGATTGGACTAATCGGGGTCAATGGGACAGGGAAAACAACTCTCTTAGATGTTTTGTCGGGTCGTGCAGGCTATGACGGAGATCGTTCCCCTTTTTCTGCAAAGAATGACTATAAGATTGGTTATCTAACCCAAGAACCTCAATTTGATGATAGCAAAACTGTCCTTGATACAGTTTTGTCAGAAGATGTGAAAGAGCTCCAATTGATTCGTCAGTATGAGTTGTTGACGAGTCAGTACGATGAGAGCCAGCAAGCGAAACTGGAAAAAGTCATGGCGGAGATGGACTCTCTCAATGCTTGGGAAATCGAAAGCCAAGTCAAAACAGTCCTGACCAAGCTGGGGATTCAAGATTTGTCTGCTAAGGTTGGTAGTTTGTCTGGTGGACTGCGTCGCCGTGTCCAGCTAGCACAGGTTCTCTTGGGAGACCATGATTTGTTGCTGTTAGATGAGCCGACCAACCATCTGGATATTGATACCATCGAATGGTTGACCAATTTCTTGAAGAACTCTAAGAAAACCGTACTTTTCATCACCCATGACCGCTATTTCTTGGACAATATTTCAACTCGTATTTTCGAATTGGACCGTGGCGGTCTAATCGAATACCAAGGAAATTATCAGGATTACGTTCGCTTAAAAGCTGAGCAGGACGAACGGGATGTGGCTCTTCTTCACAAGAAGCAACAACTCTATAAGCAAGAATTGACTTGGATGCGTCGCCAACCGCAGGCGCGTGCTACTAAGCAACAGGCTCGGATCAATCGTTTCCACGACCTCAAAAAGGACCTATCTCATCAGGTTACAGAAACAGATCTGGAAATGTCCTTTGAAACCAGTCGAATCGGTAAGAAAGTCATCGAATTTCAAGATGTCGATTTCGCCTATGATCAAGGACCGATTCTCCAGCGGTTTAATCTATTGGTTCAAAACAAAGATCGGATTGGTATTGTAGGAGATAATGGAGTTGGGAAGTCAACCTTGCTCAACCTCATTGCTGGGAAACTTCAACCAACTGCTGGGAAGGTCATTATTGGAGAAACGGTACGGATTGCCTACTTCTCGCAACAGATCGAAGGCTTGGACGAAAGCAAGCGGATGATCAACTTCCTGCAAGAAGTGGCGGAAGAAGTCAAGACCAGCGCAGGATCTACCTCAATCGCTGAATTGCTGGAGCAATTTCTCTTCCCTCGTTCGACCCACGGCACCTTGATTGAAAAACTATCTGGTGGGGAGAAGAAGCGTCTTTATCTCTTGAAACTTCTCATCGAAAAACCAAATGTCTTGCTCTTGGACGAACCGACCAATGATTTGGATATCGCGACCTTGACAGTGTTAGAGAACTTCCTACAAGGATTCGGCGGTCCGGTCATCACGGTTAGTCACGACCGTTATTTCCTAGACAAGGTTGCTTCTAAGATTCTAGCTTTTGAAAATGGTGGCATTCGTGAGTTCTTTGGAAATTATACGGATTACCTAGATGAGAAAAAGTTTGAGCTAGAAATGGTTGCTGAAAGTAGCAAACCTGAAAAAGAAAAGGTAGTCAAAGTCCGAGAAGAAAAGAAACGGATGAGCTACCAGGAAAAGCAGGAGTGGGCGACTATTGAGAGTGAGATCGAAGAGATTGAAAACAAGATTGCAACCATCGAGGCTGAGATGAATGAGAATGGTTCTGACTTCGGTAAGTTGTCCAGTCTCCAGCGTCAGATGGATGAAGAAAACGAGCGGCTCTTAGCCAAGTACGAACGCTATGAGTACTTGAGTGAGCTGGCAGAAAACTAAAGGAGGAAGGATGCACCATATTAGTAAATACAGTCTTTTGCTGTCATCATTTTTATTCTGTGGCATTGGTTTTGTTCTTTTTGTAAATCCAATCGAAAAAATTGCCACCTTTAGTTGGTTGATTTCTCTGGGATTTTTATTGATTTCTGTTTCGCGTTTGTCGCGCTACTACCGTCTACGGACCCAAGCGACCTTGTCAGATCCTTATTTGTTCCAAAGTGTGGTCTCACTGGTCTTTGCAGTCTATCTCTTGCTATATGGCTACAAGACCTTGCCGATTGTCTTTCCGATCACACTTGGAATTTGGCTCTTATATAAGTCTGCTTTGAGTTTGCGTAAGGCTCACTATCTTTCCAAACGATCTGAAGAATTATCCAAGAAGTTTACTTTTTGGGGACTCATTCAACTGTTTATAGGATTGTTTCTCATTGTCAGTCCTCTATCGATTAGTGTCTTCTTGTTACATATTTTGGGATTGTTCTTCTTCGTCATTGGTGTTCAATCCTTGAGACTCTTTTTAAAGCTTCATAACGAAGAGTAAGAAAATCCTGTCTGTGTTTTTACAGACAGGTTCTTTTTTTGCAAATGAAATTGAGAGAAATCTTGAAAAACAATTGAAACCCTTTTCACATTTTGGTATACTAGTGTCAAGAGAATAGGAACAAAGGAGTGTAAAATGTCCAAAAAAATTATTGGTATTGACTTAGGTGGAACATCTGTCAAATTCGCTATTTTGACGCAAGAAGGAGAGATTCAAGAGAAGTGGTCTATCAAGACCAATATTCTTGACGAAGGAAGCCACATCGTTCCTGATATCATCGCTTCCATCCAACACCGCTTGGAATTGTTGAACTTATCTGCAGAAAATTTTATTGGGATTGGGATGGGATCTCCTGGTGCAGTAGATCGCTTTGAAGGAACAGTTATCGGGGCCTATAACCTTAACTGGAAGACTCTTCAGCCAATCAAGAAAGATATTGAGTCTGCCTTAGGAATTCCTTTCTTCATAGATAATGACGCCAACGTTGCTGCTCTTGGTGAACGTTGGAAAGGTGCTGGCGAAAATCAACCAGACGTCGTTTTCATGACACTTGGTACAGGTGTTGGTGGCGGTATCGTAGCGGAAGGAAAACTCTTGCACGGTGCTGGTGGTGTAGCTGGTGAACTTGGCCATATCACAGTAGACTTCGATCGTCCATTTGATTGTACCTGCGGTAAGAAAGGTTGCTTGGAAACAGTAGCTTCAGCAACTGGTATTGTCAATTTGACCCGTCGTTATGCTGATGAATATGCAGGTGATGCGGAGTTGAAACGCTTGATTGACGATGGGGAAGACGTTACAGCTAAGACAGTCTTCGATCTTGCTAAAGAAGGGGATGAGTTGGCCTTGATTGTCTACCGTCATTTCTCTCAATACTTGGGTATTGCTTGTGCCAACATCGCAAGTGTCTTGAACCCAGCTAACATCGTCATCGGTGGTGGTGTATCAGCAGCAGGTCAATTCCTCTTGGATGGGGTTCAAAAGGTCTTTGATGAAAATACCTTCCCACAAGTTCGGACATCAACCCAACTGGTGCTTGCTAATCTTGGAAATGATGCAGGTGTGATTGGTGCTGCATCACTTGTCCTACAATAGAATTTATTTGAAAGAGGCTGGGCAAAAAATGTCCAGCCTTTGATGTTTGATAGTAATAGCAGCAAGACGCAGTGGTTGATTGGTATCTTTGTACGCTTTTTAAGCTTCAAAGATGACCTAATCAACTTTGCGGGGGTGGGAAGACGAACTCTTTTTAACTAGCCGAAGTTCTTTCCCACTCCCTTTTTATTTATCCTGTGTTATAATGTAGGTATTACAGTATTTAAGGAGATTGAATGACAAAAGCAGATATCCTTTTTAAAGAAAATATTCGAAGAATTATGGAAGAAGGTGTCTGGTCTGAGCAGGCTCGGCCTAAGTACAAGGATGGCACAACTGCCAATTCCAAGTACATCACTGGGGCTTTTATGGAGTTTGATCTAGCCAAGGGCGAGTTCCCTATTACGACTCTTCGTCCTATTGCCATCAAGTCAGCCATCAAAGAGTTGCTCTGGATCTACCAGGACCAGTCCAATAGTCTGGAACTCCTAAACGACAAGTACCAAGTTCATTACTGGAATGACTGGGAAGTAGGAGATACGGGAACAATTGGAGAGCGTTATGGTGCGGTTGTTAAAAAGCACGACATCATCAACAAGATTCTCAAACAGCTGGAAGCCAATCCCTGGAATCGTCGCAATATCATTTCTCTCTGGGACTACCAAGCCTTTGAGGAGAGCGAAGGACTCTTACCTTGTGCTTTTCAAACCATGTTTGATGTGCGCCGTATAGATGGGGAAATCTATCTGGATGCGACCTTGACCCAACGTTCCAACGATATGTTGGTAGCGCACCATATCAATGCCATGCAATACGTGGCTCTTCAAATGATGATTGCCAAGCACTTTGGCTGGAAGGTTGGTAAGTTCTTTTACTTTATTAACAACCTCCACATCTATGATAACCAATTCGAACAGGCAGAAGAATTACTTCGGCGCGAGCCATCTGATTGCCAGCCTCGTTTGGTATTGAATGTACCAGATGGCACCAATTTTTTTGATATTAAAGCCGAGGACTTTGTTTTGGAAGATTATGATCCAGTCAAACCTCAATTGAAGTTTGATTTGGCTATTTAGGCTTTAAACAAAAAATCACTATATAGATTGGAAGAAAGTTTAAGTTTTTTCATAAAAATGAACCATACTTCCTATTATTTAAATTTAATGATTAGTAATATCATCAAAAATTTTAAAAATGATTAGTTTTTTGAGTCATTTCACTTTGATATTTTTAACTAATCTGATAGAATATATAAGGTTTAAAATATAGGCCAATAAATTAGCTTATTAATTGTAAAAAATTATGGAGGAAAATATGGGCAAAGATTTATTTAATGATCGCATTAGCAGATTTTCGATTCGTAAATTGAACGTCGGAGTTTGCTCTGTCCTTTTAGGAACACTCGTTATGGTTGGTACAGCGTCTAGCGTAGCAGCCGAAGAAAACGCAGAGAACCCAGCAACTGTTGCAAAGGCAACAGAAGAAGGGGCTCAACCTGCTACAACAACAGAAGCTGCTGCTTCTACGACAACTGAAGCACCCACTACAACAAGTGAAGCTCCAACTGCAGCTACAACTTATAAAGCTGAAGCGCCAGTAACTGCTGCAGGTGTCGCACCAGTGGCAACTACTGAACCAACAACTGCAGCAACTACTGAAGATAAAGCGGCTGTAGCAACTCCTGCTGCAGCAGAAGCTTCAACAAACCCTAACAACAAGGCAACTGAAGCAGCTGCAACAGATAAGAAAGAAGAAGTGGCTGCAGGTGTGGTAGCACCAGCAACTGAAACTCCTGCTGTGACGGCAGAAACATCTGGTGGTAAACGCCGTACTCGTCGTGCAATCGGGAATCCTAATGATGAAAGCTTGATTGGGGATGACGTTGAAGACGCAACTTCAACTCCAAAAGTTGAAAAACCAGGCTTTACAACAGATCTTGATGCCAAATCTATGACTAGCCAGATTACTTGGTTGGACTTTGGAGATGTAGCCAACTGGACAGGTGCAAAAACAGTCATTGTTCCTAAAAATGACCAATTTCCTGATAAAGATTTAGAAGAAAGACTGGCTCTTCAAGTTGGGGCAACCTATACCAAGGAAATCATGCCTGGCTATGTGGTCACTGTAAAAGTTAAATCTTTGAAACCATTCCAAGCGACTGAAATCTATAAAAAACGGATGGAAGAGCAAGGGGCTACAGAAACTGAAAAAGCAACCTATGATCCAAATGCAAAAAATGGATATGTAAAGGGTGTTACTTCAACAGGGGCTCGAAACGCTTTTAACAATGGCGAAGAAGCCGACGTTGTCGCTGATGCTCAAAATAGTTGGACTGAAATTAGACATGAAAACGTTGATACCAAAGCCAAGAAGACTACCATAAGTTCAGCTATGAATGGTGGAAATATTGGGGTTCAGTTTGAAATCTCTGCAACCTTCCGTGGTAAGACAGTTAAGCCAGCTGTTGTTATGGCTGATGGAGAGTCTGCTAACCCTGGTGAATTTGTTATGTTCACTACCAACGGACAAGGTTGGCAGCACATTGGGGAATGGAAGAAAACTACTAGACCAACCACCACTGTTCCTTATGAACCACAAGATACAGAGAATCTTTTTGGTTCTAAACCTAAATATAATAACCTTAACCTAAGACAACTTCGTGATAATTCTCCTGTAGCTGGACCAGATAAGAAACCAGTAGCATGGAAGTACTTTGGAAATCCTGACAAAGTTACGAGTGGTCTAGGAACCGGTGTCTTTGGACCAAACATTTCTGAAGGAACTAGAGCAGTTCCACTCGTGATGACGCGTGGAGCATCTGAAGTGGGACTTTATATCGCTTCAGCTGGTAAACAGTCAGCAATGCTAGGATTCTTCCCACTTGATGAAGGGGATGCTCCTGAGTCATACGGTAAGGCAGTTCATACCATTGCAACTGTAGATGGCGTTACTGGAGCTAAAGTAAATCAACCGTATCTTGGTAACGTGAGCCCAGATATGGATGAAAATACGACTCTCGACTGGTTCGGTGATGATAAGGCAACTACGGCCGATGAAGGAATTAACCAATTGCTCCCAAGCGATCTCAAAGGGACAACCAATGAGATGATCAAGATGGATCGTACACGCCCAGGGAACTACAAGATGTCAGTTGAAGCCCATTTGGATGGAGCTTCAGAAGCACATATCTATGGTTGGGTGGACTTTAACCAAAATGGTAAATTCGATGAGGATGAACGCTCAAATCTCGCTACAATCACACAAGATGGCACTGTTGAGTTGACCTTCGCCAACAGCAAAACTTTTATTGATCCTAGCGTTAACGAACTAGGTGCTCGTGTCCGTATTGCTAAGAAAGCTACTGAGATTGAAAGCCCAACTGGCATGGCCTTCTCAGGTGAAGTAGAAGACTTCAAGACTCAAATCACCCACCCACCAAAAGGGGAATTTAAGGAAACTTCTGGTCCTCAAGCTACTAAACAAACAGCAACAGTAACCTTTACAGCTCGTGGTGAACACAAGTATGAACGTAACTCTAAGGCAGTCATCGACGAAACTGTAGAACCATACATCGTTGATAAAGATGGCAACCGTGCAACGCTTGATGCTGAAGGTTACTATGTCGTACCAGGTCAAGGGAAATACAAGATTACTGCCCATGGTAAAGACGTAGACGTTGAGTTTATCCCAGAAGATAACTTCCTAGGAACTGCAGATGGTATCTCTATCCGTCGTGTAGATAACAATGGTTACGATACTGGATGGTCAACCAAATTCCCAGACCAAGAACCAAACATTAATGGTCAGTTGAATACTATGGATGGTCAATATGTTCCAACAGTCACTCCGATTGAAATCGAAGGGGTTGACAAGACATCGACTGATGTTCAAGGAGCAACTCAAAAAGAAACACCAACCTTCAACACAACTGCTACTAACTTAAATGGAGATAAGATTGCGATCACACCAAGCGCAGAATATCCTGCTAAGTTGGTAGACCCAGCTACAGGTCGCACGATTGATGAACCATCTGTAACAGTTGAAGGTGAAGGAACATACACCATTAATCCTACAACAGGTGAAGTAACCTTCACTCCAGAACCAAGCTTTACTGGTACAGCTAAAGGTGTGGAAGTTACATTGTCAGCGCCAGTTGGACGAAATAAAGACGGTAAGGTTCAAAAGGAGTACGTTAAGACAGCTACAGCTAAGTACACACCAACAGTAACTCCAATTGCAATCACTCCAACAGACAAAGTTTCTGAGGATATCCAAAACGTTCCACAAACTCAAACTCCTACATTTGAGTTGAGCAACGACAAGACTGCGAAAATCACAAGCAAGAAATTGGTTGATCCAGCAACTGGTCAACCTACTGATGAAACAACTGTGACAGTAGAAGGTGAAGGAACATACACAATCGATCCTACTACAGGTGCGGTAACCTTCACTCCTGAGAAAGACTTTGTCGGAACTGCTAAAGGGGTTAAAGTTCAAGCAACTGCGACTGTTACAAATGCTAATGGTAAAACTGCAACTATCACTTCTGATGCAAGCTACACACCTACTGTAAAAGCAGCTGAACCAACAGCAAATCCAGCTACATCTAAAGATATCCAAGGTGCTACTCAAACAGGTAAACCAACCTTTGCGGGTACAACTGTTTCTGTAAATGGTGAAGACAAAGAAATCACTATTAAAGATAACAGCTACAAACTTTTGGATAAAGATGGTAACGAAGTTTCAACTACAACAGCTTACGCTGAAGATGGAACAACACCAATCGGTACATTCACGATCGACCCAGCAACTGGTACTGTAACCTTCACACCAACTGATAAGTCTTACACAGGTAAAGTAACGCCTGTTAAGGTTCAAGCTGAAAGCTCAAACGGAATCAAGGTTGATACAACTTACACTCCAGAGATTGTTCCAGTAACACCAACTGCAACACCAGTTGAAACAAAAGATGTCCAAGGTGCCACTCAAACAGGTAAACCTGAATTCAAGGGTGGAACTGTAACGGTTGATGGTGTTGAGAAGACTGTTGAAATCAATGAAGATGTTCCAGCAACATTCGACGACGGTTCAACAACTAAGACCGTTGAAGGTGTTGGTACTTACACAGTAGCAGCAGACGGTACTGTTACATTTGTACCAGAAAAATCATTCGTAGGAACTGCACCAGCAGTGACAGTTGTCCGCGAAGATAAGAATGGAACAAAAGCTTCAGCAACCTACACACCAACTGTAACTCCAGTTAAACCAACTGCCACACCAGCTGAAACTACAGATATTCAAGGTGCTACTCAAACAGGTAAACCTGAATTTACTGAAGGTGATAGCCGTGTACCAATGAATGATGACGTTCCAGCAACATTTGACGATGGATCAACAACTAAGACAGTAGAAGGTGTTGGTACTTACACAGTAGCTCCAGATGGAACAGTTACATTTGTTCCAGAAAAATCATTCGTCGGAACTGCACCAGCAGTAACCGTTGTTCGCGAAGATAAGAACGGAACTAAAGCTTCTGCAACCTACACACCAACTGTAACTCCTGTTAAACCAACTGCTACACCAGCAGAAACAACAGATATTCAAGGTGCCACTCAAACAGGTAAACCTGAATTTACTGCAGGTGATAGCCGTGTACCAATCAACGAGGATGTTCCAGCAACATTCGACGACGGTTCAACAACTAAGACCGTTGAAGGTGTTGGTACTTACACAGTAGCTCCAGACGGTACTGTTACATTTGTACCAGAAAAATCATTCGTAGGAACTGCACCTGCCGTGACAGTTGTCCGCGAAGATAAGAATGGAACAAAAGCTTCTGCAACCTACACACCAACTGTAACACCTGTGACACCAACAGCTGAAGATGCAACTTCAACTGACAAACAAGGTCAAACACAATCTGGTAAACCAACCTTCACACCAGGTAACGAAAACGTCCCAATGGATGATGATACACCTGCAACCTTTGAAGATGGATCAACTACGAAAACAATTCCAGGAGAAGGAACTTACACAGTTGCTCCAGATGGAAGTGTAACCTTCGTACCAGAAAAATCATTCACAGGAACAGGAACAGGCGTGACTGTTAAACGTGTCGATAAGAACGGTACTCCAGTAACAGCTAAGTACACACCAACTGTAACACCAGTAACACCAACTGCAACTCCAGCTGAATCAGAAGCACCTCAAGGTGTGGTTCAAACTGGAACTGTGACCTTCACTGAAGGTGACTCAGTTGCACCAATCGACAAGGATACCATTACTCTTCTTGATGAAAATGGTCAACCAGCAGAATCTGTAGTTGCTAAATCACCAGAAGGTAAAGAAATCGGTACTTTCACAGTTGATAAAGAAACAGGCCTTGTAACCTTCACACCAACTGATAAGTCATACTCAGGTGATGTAGTTCCAGTTAAGGTTCAAGCCAAGGATGCAAACGGCACTCCAGCTGAAACATCATACACACCTAAGATTACTCCAGTTGTTCCAACAGCTGAACCTGCAACATCTACAGACATCCAAGGTAAAACACAAACAGGAACACCAAGCTTTACACCTGGTAACCCTGCAATTCCAATGGATGATGAAGTTCCAGCAACCTTTGAAGATGGATCTACTACGAAGACAATTCCAGGAGAAGGAACTTACACAGTTGCTCCAGACGGAACTGTAACCTTCGTACCAGAAAAATCATTCACAGGTACAGGTACAGGCGTAACAGTGAAACGTGTTGATAAGAACGGTACTCCAGTTACTGCAACTTACACACCAACAGTAACACCAGTAACACCAACAGCTGAACCTGCAACATCTACTGATGTACAAGGTGCAACACAAACAGGTAAGCCAACCTTCACAGAAGGTAATCCAAATGTACCTATGAACGATGAAGTTCCAGCAACATTTGATGATGGCTCAACTACGAAGACAGTTGAAGGCGTTGGTACTTACACAGTAGCCCCAGATGGAACAGTTACTTTCGTACCAGAAAAATCATTCACAGGTACAGGTACAGGCGTAACAGTGAAACGTGTTGATAAGAACGGTACTCCAGTTACTGCAACTTACACACCAACAGTAACACCAGTAACACCAACAGCTGAACCTGCAACATCTACTGATGTACAAGGTGCAACACAAACAGGTAAGCCAACCTTCACAGAAGGTAATCCAAATGTACCTATGAACGATGAAGTTCCAGCAACATTTGATGATGGCTCAACTACGAAGACAGTTGAAGGCGTTGGTACTTACACAGTAGCCCCAGATGGAACAGTTACTTTCGTACCAGAAAAATCATTCGTCGGAACTGCACCAGCAGTGACAGTTGTCCGTGAAGATAAGAACGGTACAAAAGCTTCTGCAGCCTATACACCAACTGTAACTCCTGTTACACCAACTGCAGAATCAGTAACTTCAATTGGTAACAAGGGACAAACCCAAACAGGTAAACCAACCTTTACTGCTGGAAATCCAAATGTTCCAATGAACGATAAAGTTCCAGCAACATTTGAAGATGGTTCAACTACGAAGACGATTCCAGGTGTTGGTACTTACACAGTAGCAGCAGACGGAACTGTAACTTTCACTCCAGAACCTGAATTTACTGGTACTGCACCAGCAGTGACAGTAGTTCGTGAAGATGTGAACGGAACCAAAGCTTCTGCAACTTACACTCCAACTGTTCTTCCTGTGACTAAGTTTGTTGATAAAGAAGGTAAGGAAATCCCAGGATATCCTACAGTTGATGGTGAACAACCAAAAGCTGAAATTCCAGGTTACCGCTTCGTTGAAACGAAGAAATTACCAAATGGTGATACAGAGCACGTCTACGAGAAAGTTACAACTTCACACGTAGATGAAAATGGAAAACCAATTCCTGGTTATCCAACAGAAGATGGTGAGCAACCGAAGAAAGATATTCCAGGTTACGAGTTTGTGAAGACAATTGTTGATGAGAACGGTAATACTCAACACATCTACAAGAAGACGGTGACACCAACACCAGTTCCAACACCAACTCCAACTCCAACACCAACTCCGGTTCCAACACCAACTCCAACTCCTACACCGGTTCCAACACCGGCACCTACTCCGGATCCAGTTCCAACACCAGATCCAAAACCAGTTCCAGAAACTAAGGAAACTAAATTCATCAATCCATCTGATGAAACAGCAGTTCTTCCTGAAACTGGTACTGAGGAAAGTTCAAAAACTGGTCTTGCTTTTCTTAGCGCCTTGACAGGTCTCTCATTATTCGGACTTGCTAAACGCAAAAAAGAAGACTAAGGTTTAAGAAATTTCTCATAAAAAACCGCGTTAATTCGCGGTTTTTTTGATGGGAAAAATAGGCAGTTTTGCTCAAGGAAGCAATAGTTAGAAACAGTCTTTTCTTGAAAAATTTGATAAAATAGAAGTATCAGTATAAAGGATGTAAAAATGAGTAAGAAAGTAATTGGCATTTGGGCTCAGACGAAGAATGGAGTGATCGGCAAAGATCAGGTCATGCCTTGGCATTTACCAGCTGAATTGCAGCACTTTAAACAAACGACTACAGGCCATGCGATCCTCATGGGAAGAGTCACCTACGAAGGTTTAAACAAACGTGTCCTCCCAAATCGGACCAATATTATTCTCTCTAGAGATGACAAGTATGATGTAGAGAATGAAAAGGTTTTGCTAAAAACCTCAGTTGAAGACGTTTTAAACTGGTATAAGGGACAGGATTTGTCACTCTTTATTATCGGTGGTGAGAAGGTCATCCGTCTTTTCGAGCCTTATCTAGAGGAGCTCTATCAGACTGTCATCGATGCCGAATTGGAAGGAGATACCTACTTCCCGGAAGACTTCCGGTGGGACCAGTTTCAATTATTAGATGAGCGGACAATCGAAAAAGATGAAAAAAACCCTTACGACTTTACTATTAGACATTTTGAAAGAAAGGAAGACTAGTTGATGGAACGTAGTATCTTTGGCTTTTTTACAGCAGTTTTATGCGTGATTTGCCTGGTATGTGCTTCCCAGACTCTTCGGAAAAAGCGCTATGGCTTAGCCACCCTCTTCTTATTAAATGCCTTTACTAATCTTGTGAATTCTATTCACGCCTTTTATATGACTTTATTTAAATAAATTACAAACAGACTATAGAATCGGGAGAAGAAAATGCCTACAAATCAATCAAACGATATGATGGTTTATTGTTCGTTTTGTGGTAAGAACCAAGACGAAGTACAGAAGATTATTGCTGGGAACAATGCCTTTATCTGTAATGAATGTGTTGAGTTAGCTCAAGAAATCATTCGAGAAGAATTAGCTGAGGAAGTCTTGGCAGACCTTTCAGAGGTTCCAAAACCAATCGAACTTCTCAATATCCTTAACCACTATGTCATCGGTCAAGATCGTGCTAAACGAGCACTAGCAGTAGCTGTCTACAATCACTACAAACGGATTAACTTCCACGAAAATCGTGAAGATGACAACGATGTGGATCTACAAAAATCAAACATTTTGATGGTCGGTCCTACAGGTTCAGGAAAAACTTTCTTAGCTCAAACGCTTGCTAAGAGTTTAAATGTGCCATTTGCCATCGCCGATGCAACAGCCTTGACAGAAGCGGGTTACGTCGGAGAAGACGTTGAGAACATCCTTCTTAAGCTCTTGCAAGCAGCTGATTTCAATATCGAACGTGCTGAGCGAGGCATCATCTATGTTGATGAAATCGATAAGATTGCCAAGAAGAGTGAGAACGTCTCGATTACTCGTGATGTATCTGGTGAAGGGGTACAGCAAGCCCTCTTGAAGATCATCGAGGGTACTGTAGCGAGTGTTCCACCTCAAGGCGGACGCAAGCATCCTCAACAAGAGATGATCCAAGTTGACACCAAAAACATTCTTTTCATCGTTGGTGGAGCCTTTGATGGAATTGAAGAAATTGTGAAACAACGTCTAGGTGAAAAGATTATTGGGTTTGGTCAAAACAACAAAGCCATTGATGAATCCAGCTCTTACATGCAAGAAATCATTGCAGAAGATATCCAAAAATTCGGTATTATTCCTGAGTTAATCGGTCGTCTTCCAGTTCTTGCTGCATTAGAGCAATTGACAGTGGATGACTTGGTTCGTATTTTGAAAGAACCAAGAAATGCCTTGGTGAAACAATATCAGGCTCTCTTATCCTTCGATGATGTTGAATTAGAATTTGATGACGAAGCGCTAGAAGAAATTGCAAGTAAAGCCATTGAACGCAAGACTGGTGCTCGCGGACTACGCTCCATCATCGAAGAAACTATGTTGGATGTGATGTTTGAAGTTCCAAGTCAAGAAGACGTCAAAATGGTTCGGATCACCAAAGAAGCAGTTAACGGAACTGAAAAACCAATTTTAGAAACTGCCTAGAAAGAAATTCTATGAAAGTAAATACTCATAATGCGGATATCCTCTTGAGTGCTGCTAATAAAAGCCATTATCCTCAAGATGATATCCCAGAAGTTGCACTTGCCGGTCGATCAAATGTCGGCAAGTCTTCTTTTATAAATACCATGCTAAATCGCAAGAACTTGGCCCGTACATCTGGAAAACCAGGAAAAACACAGTTGTTAAACTTTTTCAATATCGATGACAAACTTCGTTTTGTCGATGTACCCGGCTATGGGTATGCCCGTGTCTCCAAAAAAGAACGCGAGAAATGGGGCAAGATGATTGAAGAATATCTGACAACGAGAGAAAATTTAAGAGCGGTTGTCAGCTTGGTAGATCTTCGTCATGAACCCTCAGCAGATGATGTCCAGATGTACGAGTTTTTAAAATATTACGAGATCCCTGTTATCTTGGTTGCGACGAAAGCCGACAAAATTCCAAGAGGAAAATGGAACAAGCATGAATCCATGATCAAGAAGAAATTGGATTTTGATAAAACAGATACCTTTATCATCTTTTCATCGGTCAATAAAACTGGAGTAGAAGAAGCTTGGGATGTAATTTTTAACTTTAGTTTCTCGGAATAAATCGTATTATTACTGATCTGTTATTTATTTGTTTGATTTATCTCGATATTGTAATTAAAACGTAATATTGAACTCAACAATTTAATGCTTTTCTGTGCTATAATCATCTTAAAGAGTTTTCATTAAAACATTAGGAGATTATCACATTGAAAAAAATACTAAATAAATCGAAATTGATTGGATCCTTAGTAGCTCTGGTAGCTGCAGGAACAGTAGCAGCAGCCATGAGTGAGCACGTAGGAAACGTTGGAGCAAATGATGAAGCATATTCTCAATATGCAGATCCGACAGAAGCCTTCATCTCACAAATCGGTGAATCTGCTCGCCAACTTGGTCAAGAAAATGATCTGTATGCATCTGTTATGATTGCTCAAGCCATTTTAGAAAGTGGTTCAGGTCAATCTGGTTTGTCATCGTATCCACACTATAACCTTTTTGGTATTAAAGGGAGCTATGCTGGTCAATCTGCAGTGATGCAAACTTGGGAAGATGACGGTGCTGGAAATGCCTATACCATCAATGATGCTTTCCGTTCATACCCTAGCTACTATGAATCATTGCAAGACTACGTTGCGGTTTTGAAACAAGGTCATTTTGCAGGAGCTTGGAAGAGCAATACAACAAGCTATCAGGATGCAACAGCTGCTTTAACTGGTGTCTATGCTACTGACACTAGTTACTATGCAAAATTGAACCATATCATTGAAACTTACAACCTTACTCAGTATGATTCACCTAGTGTGTATGGTGGCTATGAAGGTACTGTCTACAACCCTTATCGCCAACAATATACAACTCAAGAAATCTTGAACTTGGATATCGCTTGGGCGAATCGTTTCTTGTAAGATATGATTTAAATTGAATTTCAAACAGACTCTCAAAGTCTGTTTTTTTATTTTATCGTTTTAAATCGATTTATTTATTTTTCTTGTGGGACTCAGGATTTTTACTTTAAATTTTTCTGAAAACCTTTTCAGAAAGTCTATTCTATGATATAATGAAGAAGTTCACAAATTCAATATATAAGGAGATTCAGATGGGAGAATCAAATTTTGTTCTTAAGGTAGAAGCAGCATGTCAGAAGAAGGAAGAATTGTATACGGCATCTAAAGCTCGTTATGCGGTTCGCTCTATGTTCGCGGGTGCGTTTTTGACAATGAGTACTGCTGTAGGGATTGTGGGGGCAGATCTTCTCAACACTTTCTTGCCAGGTTCTGGTCGTTTCTTATTCCCATTTATTTTTGCGTGGGGATTGGTTTATTTACTATTCTTAAATAGTGAGTTAACGACTTCAAATATGATGTACCTGACAGCTGGTGTTTATCTAAAGAAGATTGATTGGAAGAAAGCTTTAGAAATTTTACTCTATTGCACATTTTTTAATCTAGTTGGTGCCTTGTTACTCGCATTTCTCTTCAGTCAGACAAGTGCTTTTGCTAATTTGAATCCAAAGGGCTTCCTTGGTTCGGTTGTAGAGATGAAATTGCAACGCTCTAATCAATTGGTCTTCTTTGAAGGGATTATTGCCAACATCTTTGTTAATATAGCTATTTTGTCCTATTTATTCTTTAAAGATGAAACAGCGAAAGTTCTGATGGCTTTGTCAGCAATTTATATGTTTGTTTTCCTTACCAATGAACACATTGCTGCAAACTTTGCTTCCTTCTCACTGGCTACGTTTAATTCTATTTCTAAAGATTTGCCTCACCTAGAGTTCTTCAATGTTCTTCGTCATTACACTGTCACTTTTGTAGGGAACTGGGTAGGAGGAGGAGTCATCATGGGCTTGGCCTATGCATGGCTCAATCGTACCCAGACTATTTACAAAGATTAATTATTTTTAAAAAAAGTTTGCAAAAATACTTGCATTCTTTTTTTTTATGTGATACACTAAATAACGGTTTGAAAAAACTGCCTAAGACAGTAGGGGAGCTCGACTCATAAAGATCCTACCGAGGACAAAACGTATCATGTAAAAAGAAGCGTATTGTACTTTCGTGTCTAGGTTTGGGCGCGTTTTTCTTTTGGAAAAATTCCCCAAGCAAAATAATTACGGAGGTGAACACACTAATGAGTGAAGCAATTATTGCTAAGAAAGCGGAACTAGTTGACGTAGTAGCTGAGAAAATGAAAGCTGCTGCATCAATCGTCGTTGTGGACGCTCGTGGTTTGACAGTAGAACAAGATACAGTTCTTCGTCGTGAGCTTCGTGGAAGCGAAGTTGAGTACAAAGTGATCAAAAACTCAATCTTACGTCGTGCAGCTGAAAAAGCTGGTCTTGAAGATCTTGCATCTGTTTTTGTTGGACCATCTGCAGTAGCATTTTCTAACGAAGATGTTATCGCTCCAGCGAAAATCTTGAACGACTTTTCTAAAAACGCTGACGCACTTGAAATCAAGGGTGGTGCAATCGAAGGCGCTGTCGCATCTAAAGAAGAGATTCTTGCTCTTGCAACTCTTCCAAACCGCGAAGGACTTCTTTCTATGCTCCTTTCTGTACTTCAAGCGCCAGTGCGCAACGTTGCTCTTGCAGTCAAAGCGGTTGCAGACAACAAAGAAGACGCAGCTTAATCTTAAGCTACGCAGCGTAGCCTAGCTACAAAAATTATAAATAAAAAAATTTAAAACTTATTTGGAGGAAATAACAATGGCATTGAACATTGAAAACATTATTGCTGAAATTAAAGAAGCTTCAATCCTTGAATTGAACGACCTTGTAAAAGCTATCGAAGAAGAATTTGGTGTAACTGCAGCTGCTCCTGTAGCTGTTGCTGCAGCTGGTGCTGCTGACGCTGGTGCTGCTAAAGATTCATTCGATATCGAATTGACATCTGCAGGCGACAAGAAAGTCGGCGTTATCAAAGTTGTACGTGAAATCACTGGTCTTGGTCTTAAAGAAGCTAAAGAACTTGTTGATGGTGCACCTGGCGTTATCAAAGAAGGTGTTGCTACAGCTGAAGCTGAAGAAATCAAAGCTAAATTGGAAGAAGCTGGAGCTTCAGTTACTCTTAAATAATAGAGTTTCCAATCAAAATGTAAACCGAGGTTTAGGCCTCGGTTTTTTTGTGTACATTTTTGAGATTAAGTTTTTTTTAAAAAATTTATTCTGTACTTTGTCTACTGTAGGATTCTATCTAAATTTTTCAAGATTAGAAAGCTGTTTTCGATTGCATTTAAGTCCGAAAGTGATATTAGCAGCTTTTTAACCGAATGAAACTATTAAACACAAAATAGGAATCAGAAATCTTTGAGGATTAAATGATTGTCTATTTTTTTAAATCATACTTCTTTAAACTTAATTTCTGTCAATCAAAATATCTACAATTCTTTTATATTTGATGAAATAATATAAATTAGGAAAATTTAAAATTCAAACGTCAAAAATAAAATATATAAAGTAGATAGTATAGGGCTATCTACTTTTTGGGTCTCCAGAAAATAGGTATTGAGCTAATCAAAATGCTGATTTCTGTTGGATTTATCAAATCGAAACCCTAATTTTTGGGAGTGTGTTGCCTCCACCGAATAGTGTTCTACTTTCCAAGTTTTTACTAATTTATTATGTTGTTAGACTTTTATTTTTTTGATAGAATAGTTTTTATAAACAAAAAGGAGATTTCTGATGAAATACTTTAAACGTCTTGTCTTTGCTGCTTTATTGGCAGTTGGTGCAATTTTCCTTGTAGCTTGTGGTTCTACAACTAGCGACAATGGGAAATATGTCTATAAAGCTGAGAAGGATCAAATTAAAAGTATCCTTAAAAAGCAAGGGGCTACTGATGAGCAACTTGAGCAGGTTATTGATCAATTTGATTTGACAATGACAATTGAAATCAAAGATACAAAAGCTAAGATGATTATCAAAATGAAAGCTCTTGGTGAAAGCAAGGAGAAAACAATTGACCTGAAAGCTGATCAGAATGCTAAAACTCTTGAATCAGCAGAAGGTGGTAAAGATAAAGTCAAGTATAAGATTGATGGTGATGTTTTGACTTTGGATGTATCAAAAGCTGATTCTAGTGATTATGAAGTTTTTGCTTTCTTCAAAGATGCAAAATTCAAACGTCAAAAATAATCGTATATAGAGAGGATAGCGGAGGCTATCCTCTTTTTTATTCTTTGCTTTTCATCAGCTCTTTTCCTTGCTAGCCTAGGGGGGATCTGATATAATAGGGATGACTTGAAGGAGCCAACGTGCTTTGTAAAATAGCTTAAAAAGTGCTTGAGGGTGCTTTTTTATTGTATAGAGAGGAGAAAGGTATGGGATATATTTGGTCCTATTTGAGAAAATATCCAAAATGGTTGTGTTTGAATTTTACAGCAGCCATCTTTTTTGTGATTGTCAATCTCGGTTTGCCAACTGTTCTAGCTCGTATGATTGATGAGGGGATCAATCCGAGAGATATGGAACGGGTTTATTTTTGGGCCTGGATTATGTTTGGTGTGATCATTGTGGGGATTCTCGGTCGAATCGTTCTGGCCTATGCAGTTGGGAAGATCACTACCACCATGGTCATGGATATGCGAAATGACCTTTATGAGAAGCTTCAGGAGTATTCTCACCACGAGTATGAAAAGATTGGGGTTTCTTCCTTGGTGACGCGAATGACCTCAGATGCCTTTGTCTTGATGCAGTTTTCTGATCAGATGTTGAAGCTTGGCGTCATCACTCCTATCATGATGCTGTCCAGTATTCTGTTAATTTTACAGACGAGTCCATCGCTTGCCTGGATTGTGGCGATTTCGATGCCATTTTTGGCTGTGGTCGTCTGGTATGTAGCTATCAAGACCAAACCTTTGTCAGAGAAGCAGCAGGAAACCCTGGATAAACTCAATCAATATGCGCGCGAAAACCTTACGGGACTTCGGGTGATTCGTGCTTTTGCGCGTGAAGAATTCCAAGAAGAAAAATTTGGCCAAGCCAATGCAATCTATGCGGACAACTCCAATAGACTCTTTAAATTGACCGGCTTGACGGAGCCGCTCTTTGTCCAAATCATCATCGCCATGATTGTAGCTATTGTGTGGTTCGCCTTAGATCCCCTAGGCGATGGCAGTTTAGAAATCGGGAATCTTGTCGCCTTTATCGAATACAGTTTTCACGCCTTGCTTTCTTTTCTTTTCCTAGCTAATCTCTTTACTATGTATCCACGGACGGCTGTCTCCAGTCATCGTTTGAAGGAAATCATGGATATGCCGATTTCTATCGATCCAAATGAAAATGGAGTTACTGAGACAGAAACCAAGGGTTATCTGGAGTTTGACAATGTAACCTTCGCCTATCCTGGTGAGACAGAGAGTCCAGTCCTTCATAATATTTCCTTTAAAGCTAAGCCGGGTGAGACCATTGCCTTTATCGGATCGACCGGTTCTGGGAAATCTTCTCTGGTCCAGCTCATTCCTCGATTCTATGATGTGACCCTAGGGAAAATCTTAGTGGATGGTGTAGATGTGCGTGATTTCAACATCAAAGCCTTGCGCCATAAGATCGGATTTATCCCACAGAAGGCCTTACTCTTCACGGGGACTATTGCTGAAAACCTTCGTTACGGAAAAGAAGATGCCAGCATTGAGGAGCTAGATAAGGCAGCAGATGTGGCCCAAGCTAAAGAGTTTATCGAAAGCAAGGAAGAGCAGTTTGACACTCATTTAGCAGAAGGGGGAAGTAACCTTTCTGGTGGACAGAAACAACGTCTATCCATTGCGCGTGCAGTTGTTAAAGAGCCGGATATCTATATCTTTGATGATTCCTTCTCGGCTCTTGACTACAAGACAGATGCTACACTTAGAAAACGTCTCAAGGAAGTAACAGGAGATGCGACCGTCTTGATCGTAGCCCAGCGGGTTGGGACCATCATGGATGCGGATCAAATCATCGTCTTGGATCATGGAGAAATCGTCGGTCGTGGTACCCACGAGGAACTCCTGGCAACCAATGAAATCTACAGTGAGATCGCTCGCTCTCAGTTGAATAACCAATCATTAACAGAAGAATAGGAGGGAGGAGAAAATGAAAGAAAAACGTTCCAGTTTTGTACGTCTTTGGGGCTATTTAAGAGCCTATCGTTTTGCCGTTATTTTCGCTACACTCCTAAAGATTCTGAGTGTGATCATGAGTGTTATTGAGCCCTATATTCTTGGACTCGCTATCACAGAATTGACCGCTAACCTGACAGATATGGCTAGAGGAGTAGCGGGAGCTGAGATTAACGCTGGCTATGTTGGTTGGGTCATGATCGTCTATCTCTTCCGTGGAGTTTTATATGAGCTTGGATCTTATTATTCCAACTATTTCATGACCAATGCCGTCCAAAGCATGATCGAGGATATGCGTAATGACCTATCTGAAAAAATCAATCGCATCCCTGTTTCTTACTTTGATCAGCACCAATTCGGAGATCTTCTTGGTCGCTTTACCAGCGATGTCGAAACTGTTTCTAATGCCTTGCAGCAGTCCTTCCTTCAAATTGTGAATGCCATTTTCACCTTAAGCTTGGTCATCGCTATGGTGCTCTATCTCAACCTCACTTTGGGTCTAATCGTGATTGCCTCTATCCCAATCACCTTCTTCGGTGCCCAGTTGATTATGAAGAAATCCCAGCCTTACTTTAAGGAGCAGGCTGATGTCCTTGGAGCTCTAAATGGTTTTGTTCAGGAAAACTTGAGTGGCTTCAACGTCTTAAAACTCTATGTACGGGAAGAATCATCGCAAGAAGACTTCCGTGACATTACCCGTCGACTCCAGCAAGTTGGATTTAAAGCGAATTTTATTTCTGGACTGATGATGCCTATTCTGAATGCAATCTCTGATTTGACCTATCTTTTGGTCGCAGTTATTGGTGCTATTCAAGTTCTTGCAGGTCGTCTGACAGTAGGGAACATGCAGGCTTTTGTCCAGTATGTTTGGCAGATCAATCAGCCTATTCAAAACTTGAGCCAGTTGGCTGGAACCTTGCAAAGTGCCAAATCTTCACTGGATCGTGTCTTCCAAGTCCTTGATGAACCAGATGAAGTACTCGGTAAAAATGAAGCTCTATACAAGGAATTGACTGGACAGGTTAGCTTTAACCATGTGGACTTCCAATATGTGGAAGATAAGCCATTGATCCGTGATTTTAACCTGGAGGTCAAGCCTGGTGAGATGGTGGCCATTGTCGGACCGACAGGGGCTGGGAAAACCACGCTCATCAATCTGCTGATGCGTTTCTACGATGTGACCAAGGGGGCTATTACGGTAGATGGGCATGATATCCGCGACCTATCTCGCCAAGATTATCGCAAGCAGTTTGGGATGGTTCTTCAGGATGCTTGGCTTTATGAAGGGACCATTAAAGAAAATCTGCGCTTTGGAAACTTGGATGCAACAGACGAAGAGATTGTCGCTGCTGCCAAAGCTGCCAATGTAGACCACTTTATCCGGACGCTTCCGGGGGGCTACAATATGGAGATGAACCAAGAGTCTAGTAATATTTCTTTGGGACAGAAGCAGTTGTTGACCATTGCGCGTGCCCTGCTAGCTGATCCTAAAATTTTGATTTTGGATGAGGCGACGTCTTCAGTGGATACCCGTCTGGAACTCTTGATTCAAAAGGCTATGAAGAACTTGATGAAGGGACGGACTAGCTTTGTCATTGCTCACCGCTTGTCTACAATCCAAGAAGCGGATAAGATTTTAGTTCTTAAAGAGGGGCAAATCATCGAACAGGGGAACCATGAGTCTCTTTTGGAAGCAAAAGGATTCTATTACGACTTGTACATGAGCCAATTTTCCAAGAAAGTAGAAGCTCAATAAAACCGTCAAAAAAGAGCAGTCGCTCTTTTTTGTTAGGCAAAACACTTCATTTTGTTAGAAGTCGGATTTCTTGAAGGTGGTTGTTTTATTTGCTATAATCGTAGCAGAAATGGAGGCTTTATGCGCTTAACCAGCCAATTAATCACTGAAACGTTCCCAGATTTGGATAAGGTCGAAAGGCTTAACATTGAAGCTTTTCCAGAAGAGGAACGGATTCCTTTATCGGAGTTTTTACGCTATACGGATAATGATGACGCTCACTTTTTCGCTTTTTACAATGAGGAAGAATTTGTCGGATTTGCCTTTGCTATTTCAAATGCTAAGGCCTTTTACGTCAGTTTCTTTGCCATTATGCCTCACTTGCGGAGTCACGGCTATGGTCAAGAAATTATTGAAAAATTAGTGGAATTTTACCAACGGACCATGTTGTTAGAAGTTGAGCGATTGGATGAAGAATGTGATAATCTAGAGCAACGTCAAGCTCGGATGGATTTCTATATCCGAAATGGCTTTAAAACAGCCAATGCTTTTCTTGAATACGAAGACCTTAGTTTCGAGATTCTCTACCGAGGAGAGGGCTTCGATGAGGAGGCCTATCGTGATATCTTCCGTAAACTTCAGGAAGAGAATTATTTTGATTTCCGCATCCAATACCGACGCTTTAGTGAAGATTAAAAACAAAAAGTGCTCCTCTGTTAGATAGCAGAGAAGCACTTTTTTAATTAATGGATGAAGAAGTATATAAGAATCTACAGTAGAGTCTTCTTTGTCTTAAGTTATTTTTAAATGCAATTATTCCAGTAAAAAGAATTGCCGTGGTGGAAGAAAGCTGATATACTAGATAAGATTGAAAAATGTAAAGGAGAACACATGTTACGAAAAGGTTCCTTAACAGGTTTACTGTTATTTGGTATTTTCTTCGGTGCAGGGAACTTAATCTTTCCGCCTGCACTAGGTGCCCAATCGGGTAGCCATTTTTTGCCAGCTATTGCTGGATTTGTCTTATCAGGAGTAGGAATTGCGATTATTACCTTGATCATTGGGACGCTCAATCCTAAAGGCTATATTCATGAGATTTCACGTAAAATCGCCCCTTGGTTTGCTATCGTTTATCTAGTAGCCTTGTACCTCTCTATTGGCCCTTTCTTTGCCATTCCGAGAACGGCTACCGTTTCCTACGAAGTTGGGATTGCCCCCTTGTTAGGAAATTCAAGTGGAAAACTTAGTCTCTTCGTTTTCACCTTGGTTTATTTCTGTTTAGCCTATTTGATTGCCCTTCATCCTTCTAAAATCTTAGATAGTATTGGTCGGATTTTAACTCCTGTCTTTGCTATCTTGATTGTTGTATTGGTTGTCCTCGGCACCCTCAAATACAGCGGACACGCGCCACAAGTAGCAACAGAAGCCTACCAAGCATCTGCCTTTGGTCAAGGTTTCCTTGAAGGGTATAATACCTTGGATGCCCTCGCTTCAGTGGCCTTTAGTGTGATTGCGGTAACCACCCTCAATCAACTTGGTTTCACCAGCAAGAAGGAATACATTAAAACCATCTGGATCGTTGGGATTGTCGTAGCCATTGGCTTTAGTATTTTATACATTGGTTTGGGTTACCTTGGAAATCATTTCCCAATTCCAGCAAAAGTAATGGCATCTGATGCCAATAAAGGGGTCTATGTCCTTTCAGAAGCGACCAAGGCTATCTTTGGCCCAGCTGCTCAAATCTTCCTTGCGGGTATGGTGACGGTGACTTGCTTCACTACAACAGCCGGTTTGATCGTGTCAACAGGGGAATTCTTCCATAATACCTTCCCTAAAATCTCTTACAAGGTCTATGCGACAATCTTCACTTTGATTGGTTTTGCGATTGCCAATCTTGGCTTGAGCGCCATTATTGCCTATTCATTACCTGTCTTGATGATCCTCTATCCAATCACCATTACTATTGTGTTGATTGTGATTGTAAACAAATTTACTCAACTATCAAAACCAGGAATGCAACTAACTATTTTCTTAGTTAGCTTGGTGGCGATTGCAGATGTTCTTGCAAGCACCTTCAAATTTACAGGTCTGGCAAACGTCATTAAAACTTTACCATTTGCTGCCCAATCCCTCCCATGGTTACTCCCAGCAGTAGTTGGTATTGTCCTCTCTCTTTTCTTGCCAAATAAACAAAGTGCAGAAGAAGAATAAGTCGTCAATTGAACTCCAAAGTGATATGCTTTGGAGTTAGAAAGTAGACAAACTGTATTATATCCAGTAACCTAAGTGATGCTGAAAAAAATATAATGATAAACACTGAGCTCGTTAGGCTCATTCAAACATACACTGAAACTTTCCGCCGTGAGAAAAGTGCTAGAAACACTGTTGTTTCTAGCACTCGGGAGTTTTGAGACCTCAGGCTCAAAACTAAGTCATGGAACTTCTTCGAAGTTCGCTGACGTCCGTACTCACTTAAGGAAAAGATTCTAGAATGACTTTGTTTTTAATCTGATTCCAAAGTGATATGCTTTGGAGTTTTTGTTTGGCTTTGAAACTAGTTTCTAAATGATCGTTTAGAAATCAAAGCGTAGCAGAAATTTTTAATTTAGGAGTTGGAATGTTATACTAGTTGTAGCATATCAATATACGGAGTGTTTTATGAATCAAATCGTTTTCTCCTTCACTGTCTTTCTGGCAGGGATTCTCTCTTTTTTCTCTCCTTGTGTCTTTCCTTTGCTTCCGGTATACATCGGGGTTTTGCTAGGAAGTGATCAGGAAAAATCCATCCAAATTTTCGGGAAGAAGATTCGCTGGCATGGTCTTGTAAAGACCTTGTGTTTCATCGCAGGGATTTCTGTTATTTTCCTCATTATTGGTTTCGGGGCAGGTTTGCTTGGTCAAATTATGTATACCAACTGGTTCCGATACCTGATGGGAGCGCTGATTATTATTCTTGGCCTTCATCAGATGGAAGTCTTTCACTTTAACTTCTTAGAAAAGCAAAAGACAATGGATTTCGGGGCGAACAAGCACAAGAATGAATTACTTTCAGCTTTTCTGCTTGGGCTTGGTTTTAGCTTTGGCTGGACGCCATGTATCGGTCCGGTTCTAGGCTCTGTCCTTGCCTTAGCAGCATCCAATGGTCAAGATGCCCTCATGGGTGCTCTCTATCTCTTTATCTATACACTAGGGATGGCTATTCCGTTTTTACTTTTGGCCTTAGCGTCTGGGATTGTTCTCCCATACTTTAATCGTCTAAAACCCCATCTCTTGTTACTGAAGAAAATTGGTGGATTGATTATCATCATTATGGGGATTTTGTTACTCTTGGGACAATTGAATAGCTTGTCTGCTATCTTTTCATAAATTAAATGGAGGTTTACTCATTATGAAAGTTATTAAATACGCCTGTTTTTCGCTTCTTTCTCTATCCATTCTGACTGCTTGCTCTATGAATCGGTCCGAAGGTGGCATGAACAATCAATCCATGGATAATCAATCAATGACCAATACTAGCACAAGTAAACATCCTTTAGTAGGAAAAGAAGCTAGTGACTTCGAGCTAAAGGATATGAAGGGGAATACGGTCAAACTTTCAGACTATAGAGGCAAAAAGGTTTACTTGAAATTCTGGGCAACTTGGTGTGGTCCTTGCCGGCAAAGTATGCCTGAACTGAATAAACTGGTCGAAGAAAAGGACCGAGACTTTGAGATTCTTACCGTTATGGCACCGGGGATGCAAGGGGAAAAAACTGAAGAAGAGTTCGTCAAATGGTTTGCCGAACAAGACTATCAATCAGTTCCTGTTTTGTACAATCCGGATGGATCTGCCTTTATGAATTACCAAGTCCGTTCGATCCCTACGGAAGTCTTTATCGATAGCCAAGGAAAGATTGGACATGTTCAATTAGGGGCAATTTCAAACGAAGATGCTAAGAAGATTATCAAAGAGTTGAAATAAAAGAGGCTGGGACAAAAGTCCTAGCCTCTCAATTGTCTTTGGATGTCGAGCAAGACGCAGTGGTTGAGTGGGCTCTACTACGCTGATTTCATCAGCTTTTACAGCCCTACTCAACTGTGCGGAGGTGGGACGACGAAATCGAATTCTAATGAATTACCGATTTCTGTCCCACTCTCTTTTTATTAGTTGCTTGCACCAGATGTAGCATCAGCAGCTCCGTCACCGTGTCCTCCAGCATCTGAAGCACCTGAAGTTGCGTCTGCATCCCCATGGCCGCCAGCAGGAGCGAATGGTCCGCTACCGCCTACTAAGCGTTGACCAGTTGTTTGAAGGTACCAGTCCAACCATGGCTGGAAGTTAAAGACAATTTCGTTGATACCAGCATATGAACCATCTGGATAGTACATAGCTTGATAGTTGTGAGTATTGATCACGCCTTCAGGAGATCCTGGAACAATGGTACGAACATATTCCTGGTTTCCATTGCGAAGAGTACCGATGACCCATTCAACGTTTTTCATACGTGCTGGTGGAAGAGAACCGTGAACGGTTGACATCCGGCTACCTGATTGAGGTGGCACGCGTTTTGCAAACATGGTATCTGGATCTTGGTGGGCATTGTTGTAGTAGAGGAACTGGTTGTTATCATCAGCGTATGTCAATTCGAAAGGCATAGCTTTCAAGAACATATCGATTTGATTAACAGTCAGGATACCGTGGTCCAATTTGACATAAGTATCACCAGATACAGCTCCTGTAATTTCTGCTACTTTTTCTACCCAATCTGGATCATCCGGATCAACCTCAGTAATAGTAGTAGCGATTGGTTTTCCGCAATCCAAATCTTCTGGTTCAATTGGTTTTGGTTTTTTCAATTTAGAAACGACTCCTACGTATTTCACAAAGTTATCTAAGCAAGTTTCAAGGAATTTTACAGTCCCTTCGTTGATGATGTTGCCATCTGCGTCAAAAGCTTCTTTCGCTTTTCCTAGAAGGAATTCGTTCCCTGGAAGGGTATAGGCATTGACACCTGGAGCATCCAGAATCTTACGAAGGTGAACTTGGGCACGAGAAGTCCCTTGGTCATAGTAAGAAGCACCCACGATCATGACCGGTTTGCTTTCAAAAGGATGCACTTCATAGGAGAGCCATTCCAGTACAGATTTGAGGGAAGCGGAAATAGTGTGGTTGTGTTCAGGAGTTGCGATAATCACACCGTCAGCACGGGTAATTTTATTGTTGAGGAGACGCAATTGGAAGCTTTCGTCCCATTTCTCATCTTGGTTAAACATTGGAACTTCATCGATTTCAAGAACTTCCAATTCAAATTTGATCTTGAAGTGACGACGGATGAATTCCAAAAGTTTGCGGTTATATGATTGATCGTAGTTCGATCCTACAAGTCCTACAAATTTCATGCTAATATGTCTCCTATCTTACAAGTTTTCCCAGTCGAAGTCTTCGGCATCTTTGCGAAGCAGTTCTTGAGCGTTGCGCAATTTTTCAGTAACTTTTACAAAGATACGGAAGTCATCAAAGATGGCATCCAATTTCTTGATGACATCAAGGTCTACCAAGTCACCATTTTGATCAAATGCTTGAAGAGAGTGAGAAAGCAAGAATTCGTCTGGAAGGACAGTGGCTTTGATTTCTGGTGAGTTCAAGATTTGACGAAGTTGCAATTGAGCACGAGATGAACCAAGCGTACCATAAGAAGCACCTGTAATCATCACTGGTTTGCTTAAGAGTGGGTAAATCCCATAAGATAACCAAGCAAGGGCACTCATCAAGACAGCAGGGATGGAATGATCGTATTCTGGTGTGCCAATGATGACACCATCAGCTTCCTCGATTTTAGCAGCAATTTCTAAAATAGCCTCAGGGACTTGTTTGTTGGCTGGCTTGTTGAAGACAGGGATATCTTTAATCTCAACCAATTCAATCTCTGCCTTATCAGCAAAATGCTTTTGCATGTATTGAAGTAGTTGGCGGTTTGTTGAACGTTTGGAGTTTGTTCCAACGATCGCAATAAGTTTTGTCATGGAAATTCCTTTCTGAAATTAAAATTACAAATAATCATGTAGCCCACTGGTATAGGCGAGGCGACCTGACTGATAGACTAGAATAGCATCCATGCCAGGTAAGGTTTCAACAATATTTAAAATGTTGGTCGGTTCTTCACCGAACAAGCGCGTGGTCCAAATCTCCCCATCCACTGATCGATCAGAAATAATCGTGAGACTTGCCAGTTCTGTTTCGACAGGATAGCCAGTTTGAGGATCAAAAATATGATGGAAGGACCGGCCGTCAATCTCAAGGTGACGAACATAGGTACCTGATGTCACAACGGACTTATCTGTAACAGATAGAACTAGTAAATGTTCCCCTCTTGGAAGCTGAGGATCTTGGATCCCAATTCGCCAAGGGCGATGACTGATAGGGTTTTGACCAAGGGTAAGGATATTGCCCCCCAAATCAATTAAAGCCCGCTCGATCCCCTGACTCCTGAGATAACTAGCTAGTAAATCCGCACTAAATCCCTTAGCTAAAGCACCTAGATCAATTTTCATCCCTTTTCTTTTGAGAAAAACAGTTTGTTGATTCGGATCTAAGCAAATCTGATGAGGGTCAATGACTGTTAGGGCTTGTTCAATTTCTACTTGATCAGGCTTCCTAGCATCTGAAAAACCAATTCTCCAGGTTTGGACAAGTGGACCAATCGCAATGTTTAAATGACTTCCTTGCGCCTGACTATGGCTAGTTCCTAGAGAAATCAGTGAAAAAAGATCTGGATGAACCTTTACGGGTTCAATGCCAGCTTTTTGATTGACCTCCATCAATTCAGAAGAAGAGTCATTGGCACTAAAGCGATGCTCATAGGATCGCAGGAGACTAAAGCAATCGGCCAGTATTTGGTCAGCTTGTTGATGAGAAATCGAAACGGTTATGGTGGAGCCCATTAGGCGTTCGGATCGACTAGTTAGTTCCACAAATAGTAAACCACCTTTCCAATATTCACCTACTTCAAGTTTATCAAAAAGAAAGCCATTTCACAATCCCCTCAAGCAAAATTATTGACATTTTTCAGGACTTATGCAAATGGATTTGAAAATAATATCACAAATTGTAAGCAAAAAATTTGGAAACGATATCATTTTCATGTTATAATTGTATGGTAAATAAAATTAAAGGTAGGATTTTTTCTATGAGTAAAATCGTAGTTGTGGGTGCTAACCACGCTGGAACTGCATGTATCAACACAATGTTGGATAATTTTGGAAACGAAAATGAAATCGTTGTCTTTGACCAAAACTCAAATATCTCATTCCTTGGATGCGGAATGGCTCTTTGGATTGGTGAACAAATCGACGGACCTGAGGGCTTGTTCTATTCAGATAAAGAAAAATTAGAAGCTAAAGGCGCTAAAGTTTACATGAACTCACCAGTTCTTTCAATTGACTACGACAACAAAGTTGTAACTGCAGAAGTTGATGGTAAAGAACACAAAGAATCATATGAAAAATTGATCTTCGCAACTGGTTCAACTCCAATCTTGCCACCAATTGAAGGTGTTGAAATTGTCAAAGGGAACCGTGAGTTCAAAGCGACTCTTGAAAATGTACAATTCGTTAAATTGTACCAAAATGCTGAAGAAGTTATTAAGAAACTTGAAGACAAGAGCAAACACCTTGAGCGCATCGCTGTTGTAGGTGGTGGTTACATCGGTGTTGAGCTTGCTGAAGCATTCGAACGTCTTGGAAAAGAAGTTGTCCTTGTTGATATCGTTGACACAGTATTGAACGGATACTATGACAAAGACTTCACACAAATGATGGCTAAAAACTTGGAAGACCACAACATCCGTTTGGCACTTGGTCAAACTGTTAAAGCTATCCAAGGTGACGGTAAAGTAGAACGCTTGGTAACTGACAAAGAAACATTCGACGTTGATATGGTTATTCTTGCTGTTGGTTTCCGTCCAAACACAGCTCTTGCTGATGGTAAGATCGAACTCTTCCGCAACGGTGCCTTCCTTGTAGACAAGAAACAAGAAACATCAATCCCAGGTGTATACGCTGTTGGTGACTGTGCGACTGTATATGACAACGCTCGTAAAGACACTAGCTACATTGCTCTTGCATCAAATGCGGTACGTACTGGTATCGTAGGTGCTTACAACGCTTGTGGACATGAGCTTGAAGGAATCGGTGTGCAAGGATCAAACGGTATCTCTATCTATGGTCTTCACATGGTTTCAACTGGTTTGACTCTTGAAAAAGCAAAAGCAGCAGGCTACAACGCTGTTGAAACTGGCTTCAACGACCTTCAAAAACCAGAATTTATCAAACATGACAACCATGAAGTTGCCATCAAGATCGTTTATGATCAAGATAGCCGTGAAATCCTTGGTGCTCAAATGGTATCACGTGACGCTGCAATCTCAATGGGTATCCACATGTTCTCATTGGCAATCCAAGAGCACGTTACAATTGAAAAATTGGCATTGACAGATCTATTCTTCTTGCCACACTTCAACAAACCATACAACTACATTACTATGGCAGCACTTACTGCTAAATAATGCATTCTATAGAAACGCTCATTTGGGCGTTTTTTTGCTGTTGTCTTACTCAAGAGCTGTGAAAAATAGTATAATAAAAGCAAGAAATCTGGGAGTTGAAGAGAATTTATGAAACAAAGTCAGCAAATCCAAAGAGAATTTCAATCGACCTCGAGATCTATTTTGTCTCAGGTTAGCAGAGGTGTTTTAGTAGGGCTTGTAGTCGGCGCGATTGTCTCGAGTTTTCGATTTTTTATTGAGCATCTCTTTCATATTGTACTGGGATTGTATAAGGATCTTGGAAGAAGTCCGATCAATTGGATCATCATCCTTTCGATGTATCTTTTTATTATTTTGCTAGCTAGCCAGCTCATCAAAAAGAACAAAAACGTTAAAGGATCTGGTATTCCTCAAGTAGAAGCAGAATTAAAAGGACTGCTACAGATAGACTGGTGGGCTACGCTTTGGCAGAAGTACATTTTAGGGATTTTAGCAATTGCTAGTGGTCTGATGTTGGGGCGTGAAGGACCCAGTATCCAACTTGGCGCCATGGGAGGAAAGGGGCTGGCTAAGAAACTTGCACTTAGTCCTGTAGAAGAAAGAGCCTTGATTGCCAGCGGTGCCGCAGCAGGTTTGGCAGCAGCCTTTAACGCTCCGATCGCTGGTCTACTCTTTGTAGTAGAAGAAGTCTACCATCATTTTTCTCGTGTCTTCTGGGTATCGACCTTGGCTGCGAGTTTGGTCGCAAACTTTGTCTCCCTCAATATTTTCGGTCAAACACCTGTATTAAATATGCCAGACCATATTCCCCATATCGATTTATCCAGCTATTGGATTTTCTTAGTCATGGGAATTTTTCTGGGCCTAACTGGTTATTTCTATGAAGTTGCTGTTTTAAATATTGGTCGGCTATATCAAAAGCTTGGTAGCTGTTTCAAGGTGACTGCTCCTTACTATCCACTCTTTGCCTTTCTTTTGATCCTACCGATCGGTTATTATTTCCCTCACTTATTAGGTGGTGGAAATCAGTTGGTTTTGAACTTAGCGCATGTCCCTCTTAGTATCCAGATGCTGATCTTCTATTTTGCGATACGATTTATTTGGAGCATGATTAGTTACGGTAGTGGTCTTCCTGGTGGCATCTTTCTTCCGATTCTAGCTCTTGGATCTGTTTTAGGAGCCTTGGTTGCGGCTGTTTTATTAAAGTTTGGTCTCATACATTCTAATCAACTTCCCTTGTTTGTCATTTTAGGAATGAGTGGTTATTTCAGTGCCATTTCAAAAGCGCCCTTGACAGCCATGATTCTAGTGACTGAAATGGTAGGAGATATACGAACCTTGATGCCGATTGGCTTGGTGACTTTGACAGCTTACATTACTATGGATCTGCTAAAAGGGGCCCCTGTCTACGAGGCTATGCTGGAACAATTGATGCCTGAGGTGACCAGCGGTTCAGATGTCTTAACCCTGATCGAAATTCCAGTATCAGAGAAAATAGCAGGCCGACAGGTTCGAGATTTAGATCTACCGAGAGACCTCCTAATCACAACTCATCAGCATAATGGAAAAAACAGTACGGTGCATGGTAGTACCCGCCTCTATCTAGGAGATAGCATCTACCTCGTGGTAAAAGAGACAGATATCGGCCGGGTGAAAGAATTACTCCTCTAATTCATTTTATTAAAGTTTTCTGACAATTATTGAAAAATGAGAAAATCTTTGCTATAATAGACCACGTAAAAAAAGTATCCAGGAGAAATTCTCATGAAAAAACTTGCAGTAGCACTCTTATCAGTCGCTTTATTAGCAGGCTGTGCTAATACATCTTCAAAAAATACAACTACAAATAGTTCCTCTTCGACAGTGAAATTGTCAAAAGAGGACCAAAAAGCCTTGGACCAGGCGACAAGTGAATACAAGGAGTTTGTGCAAGGACAAATTGATCAGTTGTTAAAAGATACAGAGGAATTTCAAAGAGTCCTCAAAAGTGGTGATTTAGAAGAAGCTAAGAAGGTCTATCCTTTGATTCGGATGTCTTATGAACGCTCTGAACCAATTGCTGAAAGCTTTGGGGAGTCTGATGTCAAGATTGACTTCCGTTTGGTTGACTATGTCGATGAAAACAAATCAGAAGAAGGATGGTCAGGCTTCCACCGTATCGAACGCATCCTCTGGGAACAAAATACAACCGAAGGCACTGAAAAATATGCGGAGCAATTGGTAAATGATATCAAAGAGTTGAAAGCTAAGATTGCGACAGTAGAAGTGACGCCAGATTTGATGTTGACAGGTGCGGTTGACCTCTTAAATGAAGTGGCGACACAAAAGATCACTGGGGAAGAAGAAATTTTCTCTCATACAGATCTCTATGACTTCCGGGCCAATATCGAAGGGGCTGAGAAGATTTTTGCACTCTTCAAACCTCTCATTGAGAAAAAGGATGCCAAACTAGTGAAAACCCTTGAAACAGAATTCAAGGCGGTGAATGACTTGTTAGACAAACATATGACTGATGATTCCAACTATAAATCATATACAGACCTAACAGAAGAAGATACCAAAGAACTAGCAGAAGCAGTTACAAAATTGGGAGAACCACTCTCTCAAATGGGAATCATTTTAAACGGTAAATAACAATGACAAAAGACGAAAAATTTTTTGAAAAGAAGATGGATCGTCGCGAATTTCTGAAAAAAGCAGGTATTGGGGGAGCAGGCTTAGCACTTGGTCTATCCGGTGCTTCTGCTTTTTTCGCTAATAAGGAGCAAGGCTCCAAAAATATCGCAGACGGTCAAGAAGAAATTAGCTTTTACGGCAAGCATCAGGCTGGAATTACCACCCCCATGCAGAAGAATATCTATTTTGTGGTGCTCGATCTCCGGACGACAGATAAAAACGAATTGATTCAGTTGTTTAAAGACTGGACAGATTATAGCCAGAAATTAGTCAATGGAGAACTGGTCAAAAAAGATGGATCCAACGCTCTCTTGCCTCCAAGTGATACTGGGGAAACAGTCGGACTAAATCCTTACCGCCTCACCCTAACCTTTGGTGTTTCGGCTAGCTTTTTGACCAAACTAGGCCTTGAAAAGAAACGTCCCAAACTCTTCCGGGATCTGCCAGCTTTTCCTAAGGAACAGTTGAGAGAGCAGTATACGGGTGGTGATATCGTTATCCAAGCATGTGCAGATGATGAGCAGGTGGCCTTTCATGCTGTCCGCAATCTGATTCGTAAAGGACGCAATAAGGTGACCATGAAGTGGAGCCAATCAGGATTTGCTGCTATTGGGGATCGCATGGAAACGCCCCGGAACCTCTTTGGCTTCAAAGATGGAACTGCCAATGTCACGACAGAGAAAGATTTCGATAAGGTCGTCTGGGCTGATAGTCAAGACTGGATGAAAAACGGCTCTTACATGGCTGTACGCCGGATTATCATGCATTTAGAGACCTGGGATCGTACCAACCTGCAGGAGCAAGAAAACACTTTTGGACGCTATAAAGAAAGTGGCGCACCATTTGGAAAGAAAAACGAGTTTGACGAAGTGGACCTCTCCCTTTTACCAGTTGACTCACATGTCCGTTTGGCTAAAGAAGTGGATCTGCCAATTTTGCGACGCTCTTATTCATACTCTGATGGGATTGATCCGAAAACGGGGCAGTTTGATGCAGGATTGCTATTTATTGCCTTTCAAAAGTATCCAGACCGCTTTGTGAAAATCCAAACCAATCTTGGGGCAGACGATAAGATGAATGAATATGTGACCCATATTGGCAGTGGCCTCTTTGCCTGCTTCGGAGGTGTGAAGGAAGGAGGGTACATTGGTCAAGACTTATTTGAATAAATTGTTAGTCGTCCTAGTAGCCTGTCTCTTTTTCATCGTGACTCCTGTTCAGGCCGAATCCTATAGTGATCTCTTTATCAAAATCACTGATGCAACGACAGCAGTTCGGGATAAGGACCAAGAAAAGGCTCACACTCTGGTCGCAGAGATAAAAGAGGAGTTTCTAAAGAAGGCCAATCATGATTCCAAGGCAGGAAAAGAAGTCCAGAAGAGTCTGGACTTGAAAGGAGAGATCACAGAAAAGCAGTTGGTGACCGTCTCCACTTCCTTGCTAGCCTTTGAAAAAGAGCAAAATCCAGTCGATCTGGATGCTGAAAAAGAGAAGCTAGAAACTCGCTTGCAACCTTACTTTGAGAAGCTTCAAGAGGCGATCACAGCAAAGGATCTCCAGGCGACACGAAAGGCTTATGCTGATTTAAACAACACCTGGACTCGGAATGAAGCCGTAGTCAGAGACCATAGTACTGCTTACTATGGAAAGGTAGAAACAGCTATCTCCTTCTTGAGAAGTGCCATCGAAACAGAGCCTACAAACTTTGACTCCATCCAATCTTCGTACAACGACTTAAAGAATGTACTGGATCAATTTATCAGTGGGGAAAAGATTGAGGAAACAAGCTCCAATCTGACTCTTTCAGACGGGATCAAGCTCCTAAAGAAAGCTCTGAGCCTCTTCCAAGCCAATGACACTAGCCAAGCTAGTCAAGTCATGAAGGAGTTCATTACCATTTGGCCAACGATCGAAGGCGATGTCAGCACGACCAATCCTGGTCTCTATACCAGAGTGGAAAGTCAAAGTCCAGTTATTATGGTCAAGGGAAAGGAAAGCAAGTACCAAAAGCAACTGGAAGCTCTGATTAGTGATCTATCAGCTATTGATACCACCGCCTCCTATTCGGCGGTTGACGCTATGTTGATCCTCTTACGCGAGGGAGTCGAAGCGCTATTGATTGTCATGGCTTTGGTGACAGTTCTCAAGTCAGCTAAATTGGTCAAAGGATTGAAATGGGTTTATGCAGGTGCTCTTCTAGGTATCCTGGCCAGTGCAGCCATTGCAGTCGCTCTTCAATTCTTATTCCCAGCTGTGACCTCGGCTTCAAACCGCGAGGTGATCGAGGGAGCGGTAGGAATTATCGCAGTAGGCATGATGATTGTCATTGGGATTTGGCTACATCGCAAGTCCTCCGTTAAAAAATGGAACCAATTCATGGAAAGTCAGATGAAGGCTGTGACAGCAACTGGAAGTTTCATTTCTATGTTTGCCCTCAGTTTCTTAGCTGTCTTCCGTGAGGGGGCTGAGACTATCCTTTTCTATGTAGGGATTCTCCCTCGTATTCGCTCCTTTGATTTCTTTCTAGGGATCGGCTTGGCACTCGCAGTTTTGGCCATTCTTGCTATTCTCATGACCAAGGCGAGCCATCTGGTCAAGCCACATAAGATTTTCTTCATCCTGACTTGGATGATCTATGCCCTGGCCTTTAAGATGCTGGGGGTGAGCCTGCACGCGCTTCAATTAACCAATATGCTTCCCAATCATATCTTGAGTAATTTCCCAACCATTGATTGGGCGGGGATCTATCCGAGCTGGGAAGTTCTTGCTTGCCAAGTTCTATTCGTTCTTATTGTCGGGATTGTAACGGTGAAGCAGCATGAAAAATGAAGATAGAAGGCTCACTATTGTAGAGCATTTAAGCGAGTTTAGACGACGCTTCATCGCTTGTATCCTTTGTTTTTTCGTTGTCTTTTGTGGAGCCCTCTTGTTTTCTGACCAGCTTTATGCCTTTTTGACGGCTGGATTTCGAGAGAAACTCTTTGTCCTTGGCCCTAATGACATTTTAAGCATCTACCTTCAGTTGGCGAGCTTAATAGCCTTTACCATCACCCTGCCCTTCACCCTCTTTCAAGTCTGGCAATTTGTAAAACCAGCTTTGAGAAATGGAGAAGCAGGAGCTATTCTGCTCTATGTGCCGGCCAGTTTGATTTGTTTCTTGCTAGGCTTACTCTTCGGCTATTATCTGGTTAGTCCAGCTATTCTCGAGGTGCTCTTGAAGTTGGGACAAGGCCAGTTTACCATCCAGTTAACGGCACAGAACTACTTGGCCTTCATCTTTCATACAACAGTACCTTTGGGTGTCTTGTTTGAATTGCCGGTCCTTGTAGCCTTTTTGACCTCGATTCATATCTTAACGCCAGACTGGTTAAGGCGCTATCGTCGAATAGCCTACTTTCTTTTACTAGTACTGGCAGTCGTCCTGACGCCAGCTGATTTTATCAGTGATTTAGCAATGACCGTGCCCCTTATCTTGCTCTATGAAGTGAGTCTGGGCATCAGTCGCATCATCTATAACCGTATACAAAAAAGGAGATAAATTATGGGAATTTTACGTGATATCGGTGCACCAGGACTGATTATTATCATCCTGGGAGCCCTCTTAATCTTTGGACCAAAGCGTTTGCCTGAGCTAGGGCACTCACTTGGGAAAATGTTCTCTGAATTCAAGTCAGCCGTCAACAATGGTGCTACTGAAAAAGAAGAGGACAAAGAAAAGACTGGTAAGACTGAAGAATAATAGCTTGCCTTTCATGATATTTTCTGACAGAACTATCTTTTGTTCTTTCATTTTCAATAATAGCAAAAGCAGGAGTAGATCGTTAAAACGATATCTAAGTATGAATCCTGCTTTTTGTTATTATTGAACCGTCTGAAAATTTTTGTAAATTACAAATTGAAAACAAATCAACTTTTGATAGCGTTTTCCTTGAATCTAAATTTGGCCAGGAGTATAATAGAGTGTGGAAAAAGTACATTAAAAAGGAGTGTGTCATGATGATCATTAGTGTGATTTTTGCTGTAGCTTACTTCTTGCTGGTTGCCCTTGTTGCGGCTCTTGTTTTCCGAGCGATAGGAAAAATATTTGAGCTCTTCGATGGCTACCTGATGTACCATTAAGAGATAAACAAGCCCACTCACTATGAGTGGTTTTTTACTATATGACGGAGATAATTATGAAAACGGAATATGAAAAGATGATTGCTGGCGAGTTTTACAGTCCCATGGATCCAGAATTGAGGAAGTTAGCACAAGAAGCTCGGACAAAGCAATTTGCCTTTAACCAAGAAGCAGACGGTGAGAAGCGGAGTCAACTTATAAAAAGTTGGTTCGGATCTACTGGAGAAAATCTATCCTTGCACCCCTTCTTGGCTTGTGACTATGGGGTCAATATCCACTTGGGAGAGAACTTTTATGCCAACTGGAACCTAACTATGCTGGATGTCTGCCCAATCAGGATTGGTAATAACGCCATGATCGGTCCCAATTGCCAATTTCTTACCCCTCTCCATCCCCTAGATCCGCATGAACGGAATGCAGGAAAAGAATATGGAGCTCCGATAACGATTGGAGATAACTTCTGGGCGGGTGGTGGAGCTATCATCCTTCCAGGCGTTACCTTAGGCGATAATGTCGTCGTTGGAGCAGGAGCAGTGGTGACCAAATCCTTCGGGGATAATGTAGTCCTAGCTGGTAATCCAGCCAGAATCATTAAGGAAATAGAGGTGAAAGAGTGAAGTTTTACTTTATCGGAGGACTCGGAAGTAACGAAAATCATATAAGCGAATTTGCTCACTGCTTTCCATACCCCATCACCTATCTAGATCCCTATAAGGTAAAGCTGGAATCTTCCCAAGATTTAGTAGATTGGTTTGAAGCACATGCGGATTCTAATGAAAAGACTTGTATCATTGCCCATTCACTGGGTGGAGACTTGGCTCGATACCTAGCAACCAATGTTCCACAAATTACCCACCTGATTTTGCTAGATGGTGGCTATCTTGACATGGAGCAGATCTTATCGCTGGAGCAAGAAATCGAAGAGACTCTCTCTTATCTGAAGCAACAGGTATTTCCATCTCTAGAGGAAGCTGTTGCAAGTGAACTTGGAGACACTTACAACCCTTCGCCAGCAACTATAAAGGCCATCCAATCCAGTTATCGTTGGAATCCTGAACTACATCATTATGAACTGGATTTGGATCCACAAGCCGTTCTTTCCCTGCTGAGACTCAGACGAGAGCTCCGATCTTTTCAAGCTCCACTAATAGATACCAAGGCCTTGTTTATCGGTCCTAAATACGAGGATGAGCCTGAATGGAGAGCTAGAGCACTTGAAAATTTAGATCCTTCTATTAAGAAGGTGCTCTTAAAGGATCTATGCCACGATTTTTATACAGCAGTTCCTGAGCTTGTCAGCAAAGAAATCATCACTTGGATTCAGATTTGTTCATAAATAACTCATATATAGAAGTTGTTCTATACAATAGTCTAGTAATTTCCGAACATTATTTATATAATCAGCATTCTATTTGAATCGCCTCCGTATCTTTGTTATAATCTTGAATGGAAACGTCGGAAGACGAAGTGATGATCCATCACGATTTAAAATTTAGAAACGAGATTTCAATCCGTATGTTAAACGAATTTCCAATCTTTGATTACGAAGATATTCAACTAATCCCGAACAAGTGTATTATCAAAAGTCGTGCAGAAGCAGACACGACAGTTCAGTTTGGTAAGCACACCTTCAAGCTACCAGTCGTACCTGCCAACATGCAGACCATCCTGGATGAAGATGTGGCCGAACAACTGGCTAAAGGGGGCTATTTTTACATTATGCACCGCTTTGACGAAGCTGGTCGCATTCCCTTTATCAAACGGATGCACGATCAGGGCTTGATTGCTTCCATTTCAGTTGGAGTGAAAGATTATGAGTACGATTTTGTGACTCAACTCAAGGACGATGCACCTGAATACATCACCATCGACATCGCTCACGGTCACTCAGATAGTGTCATCCAAATGATCCAGCATATCAAGAAGGAATTACCATATACCTTTGTCATAGCAGGAAATGTCGGAACTCCAGAGGCCGTTCGTGAATTGGAAAACGCTGGAGCAGATGCTACCAAGGTTGGAATTGGACCTGGCAAGGTCTGCATCACAAAAGTGAAGACTGGTTTTGGTACTGGCGGTTGGCAGTTAGCAGCCCTTCGTTGGTGTTCAAAAGCAGCGCGCAAGCCCATTATTGCGGATGGTGGCATTCGGACCCATGGAGATATTGCTAAATCCATTCGTTTTGGTGCTAGCATGGTCATGATTGGCTCTCTCTTTGCAGGTCATATTGAAAGCCCAGGGAAAACAGTTGAAGTAGATGGGGAATCCTTTAAGGAGTATTATGGATCTGCTTCCGAGTACCAAAAAGGGGCCTATAAGAATGTTGAAGGAAAGAAAATCCTTCTGCCAGCCAAAGGTCATCTGCAAGATACCTTGACAGAGATGGAGCAAGACTTGCAAAGCTCTATTTCCTATGCTGGAGGCTGCAAGGTTGCTGATCTCAAGCATGTCGATTATGTCATCGTTAAGAATTCTATCTGGAATGGTGACTCTCATTAAAACTACAATTACTTATTTATCTTGCGGATTGGCGCAAGGTCTCTACAAGGTGCCGGAACACCTAACAATAAGTAAGTCTTAGATTGATCCAGGTATACTTGGATTCTGTAGAGGCTTACTTGGTAAGTCTCTATTTTTTGTTCCAAACTGTTTAGGAGAAAACATGAAATTATTAGAAGAACGTATATTGAAAGACGGAAATGTCCTGGGAGAAAACATCCTCAAGGTCGATTCCTTCTTGACCCACCAAGTGGATTACCAGTTGATGAAAGAAATTGGGAAGGCTTTTGCGGAACGCTTTAAAGATGCTGGTCTGACCAAGATTGTGACCATTGAAGCTTCCGGAATCGCTCCTGCCCTTTATGTGGCAGAAGCTTTGGAACTTCCCATGATTTTTGCTAAAAAAGCCAAGAATATTACCATGAATGAAGGGATTTTGACAGCAGAAGTCTATTCCTTTACCAAGCAAGTAACCAGTACGGTTTCCATTGCTAGCAAGTTTTTAACACCAGATGATCGCGTCTTAATCATCGATGACTTTCTGGCAAATGGCCAGGCAGCTAAAGGCTTGATCCAGATCATCGAACAAGCTGGTGCCAGTGTAGAAGCAGTCGGTATCGTCATCGAGAAATCCTTCCAAGATGGCCGTGGACTGCTAGAAGAACTCGGCTACCCAGTTGTTTCACTTGCTCGTTTGGACCGTTTTGAAAATGGTCAGGTTGTATTTAAGGAGGCAGACATCTAATGCAAAAACAAGAAAACCATTCACAGGCAGCCATTCTAGGCTTGCAGCACCTATTGGCCATGTATTCAGGCTCTATTTTAGTACCGATCATGATTGCGGGAGCTTTGGGTTATAATGCCCAGCAATTGACCTATCTCATCTCTACAGATATCTTTATGTGTGGGGTAGCCACTTTCTTGCAATTGCAATTAAACAAATACTTCGGGATTGGTCTTCCGGTCGTTCTTGGGGTAGCCTTCCAGTCTGTGGCACCTCTCAGCATGATTGGAGCTAGTCATGGTAGCGGTGCCATGTTTGGTGCCTTGATTGTTTCCGGGATTTATGTGGTTCTGGTCTCAGGTTTCTTCTCTAAAATCGCTAACCTTTTCCCATCTATTGTGACGGGATCTGTCATTACAACCATTGGTTTGACTCTGATTCCCGTAGCGATTGGAAACATGGGGAACAATGCTGAAGAACCAACAGTTCAAAGTCTGATTTTAGCTGTGATTACCATCCTCATTATTCTGGTGGTTAACATCTATACAACTGGCTTTATCAAATCCATTTCTATTTTGATTGGGTTGATCGTTGGGACAGCCATCGCAGCTTCTATGGGCTTGGTGGACTTCGCACCTGTAGCACAAGCTCCAGTCGTTCACGTTCCAACACCGTTCTTCTTTGGAGCTCCTAAGTTTGAAATTACTTCAATCGTAATGATGTGTATCATCGCAACTGTTTCCATGGTCGAATCGACTGGTGTCTATCTTGCTCTTTCAGATATTACAAAAGATCCAATTGATAGCACGCGCCTTCGTAATGGCTACCGTGCTGAAGGATTAGCTGTCCTTCTCGGCGGTATCTTCAATACCTTCCCATACACTGGATTCTCACAAAATGTCGGCTTGGTGAAATTGTCTGGTATCAAGACCCGTCTTCCAATCTACTACGCGGCTGGTTTCCTCGTTCTTCTTGGTCTCCTTCCTAAGTTTGGAGCTTTGGCGCAAATCATTCCAAGTCCAGTACTTGGTGGAGCTATGCTAGTCATGTTTGGTTTTGTGTCTATTCAAGGGATGCAGATCCTTGCGCGTGTTGATTTTGAGCACAATGAGCACAATTTCCTCATCGCAGCTGTATCGATCGCAGCAGGGGTAGGATTGAACAACAGCACCCTCTTTAATGGCCTACCAAGTGCCTTTAAAATGTTCTTTGCAAACGGAATTGTTGTTGCCAGTGTCTTGGCTATCATTCTGAACGCCATCTTGAACCGTAATAAAAAATAATCTAAAAAACTGAGGATCCGTTAGATCTTCAGTTTTTTAATTCTTTTGACATTTAAGGAGACATATAGTAGAGTGGTAAGAGAAAATTTCAACTTGATAAGAAGAGAGTCCTACCATGTATCTAACCCATCATTTTAAAGAGCGCTTGCGCTTGTTTATCAGTCTATTTATCCCCCTCCTGGTCTATCAACTCGCCAACTACTCTGCTAGTTTTGTGGATACAGCCATGACGGGACAATACCATACCTTGGACTTAGCTGGAGTATCGACTGCCACTAGTCTTTGGAATCCCTTTTTCACTTTCCTGACAGGAATTGTCTCTGCACTAACGCCGATTGTCGGGCATCACCTAGGCAAGGGAAACAAAGATCGGATTGCTAGCGATTTTTACCAATTTCTTTATATGTCATTTGGTATGGCTGTTCTCTTAATAGGCTTTGTCTGGGGGATTGCGCCAATCATACTCAAGCAGATCGGTTTAGAAAATGTTGTTGCTCAGATAGCGATTCGCTACTTATATTTCCTTTCTCTAGGAATCTTACCCTTGTTGCTCTTTAGTATCGTGCGAACCTTTCTCGATACGTTGGGAATGACGCGTCTATCCATGTACTTGATGCTCTTGCTCTTGCCTTTGAATGCTTGTTTTAACTATATCCTGATCTATGGGGCACTTGGTTTTCCTGAGATGGGGGGAGAAGGAGCGGGTCTTGGAACCTCTCTGGCCTACTGGGTCTTGCTGGCTATTGCAGTTTTGATCTTGTGCAAACACCCTAAGTTAGCACCTTTTCAATTGTGGAAGCCACAACCTTATGATCTTAAAGGGATTAAAGAAGTATTGCACCTTGGCCTTCCAATCGGGGGAATTGTTTTTGCTGAAGTCATCATCTTCTCGCTTGTTGGACTGCTTATGGCAAAATTCCCATCACTCACCATTGCTAGTCACCAATCTGCTATGAACTTTTCAAACATGATGTATGCTTTCCCAGTTAGTATCTCAAGCACCATGGCAATTATTGTGTCTTACGAACTAGGAGCCGGAAGACCGGAGGTAGTGAAACAATATTGCCGTTTGGGACGATTGACAGCCTTTGGCTTTGCGATTGTCACCCTCGCCTTTCTATATACATTCCGCTTCCAACTGGCAGGCCTATACGGCAAGGATCCAGTCTTTGTGCAGCAAACAGCGATTTTCATGACCTATAGCCTCTTTTTCCAAGTAGCCGATACCTTTGCAGCCCCCCTTCAAGGGATTTTGCGGGGTTATAAGGATACAACGGTTCCATTCTTATTAGGAGTTTTTAGTTATTGGTGTATCTCTATCCCTCTAGGGATTTTCCTTGACCATGTGACCAACCTCGGTCCCTATGCTTATTGGATTGGCCTTATTTCTAGCCTTGCTGTTAGTGGTATTTGTTACCAGATGCGACTATGGCAGATTCAAAAGAAATACCAAATTTCCTAAAAGAGGCTGGGACAAAAGTCCTAGCCTCTCAATTGTCTTTGGATTATCGAGCAAAACGCAGTGGTTGAGTGGGCTCTACTACGCTGATTTCATTAGCTTTTATAGCCCTACTCAACTGTGCGGAGGTGGGATGACGAAATCGAATTCTAACGAATTACCGATTTCTATCCCACTCTCTTATTTAGTACGCATCTCACCTTGAGGGAAGTAGGTTCCTTCAGGCATATCATTGATAATGACATGAACAGCAGATTGGGGAGCACCTGTATTCCGAACGACAGCCTCGGTTACTTCCTTGGCCAAAGCTTTCTTTTGTTCCAAGGTTCGTCCTTCGAATAAATCAATACGTACAAATGGCATTGCGCCACCTCCTTCATAAATCTTAACCTTATTTTATCATATTTTATATGAAAAGGAGAAGTCTATGTAGATGTTGCGAGTATCAGTTTAATAACCATATAAAAATTTTTTACCAATTTTTAGTACCACCTACTTACATAACTTCACTTATTATGGTATAATTAATTTGTGAGAAGTGGTCTCTCACCGTGCGTTTGTCATTTTGTCAGGGAAATGATAAACGCTTTTTTTATTCTCAAATAACAAAAATGATGTGGCAACAGAGTTCATTTTTTACTAGTGCAAACAGGAAAAACAAGCCTCCGTAGAACTCATCATCCATAGCGCATCATTCATTCGTGAACCTCTCTATAAGTTGCCCTAATTTACTGCCCGTGTTATAATATAATGAAACACATTTTAGAGAGAACAGAAGGATAATGGCACAATTATATTATAAATATGGGACCATGAATTCAGGGAAAACCATTGAGATTTTGAAAGTGGCCCATAATTATGAAGAGCAAGGCAAGAGCGTCGTCATCATGACCTCAGCAATCGATACACGAGATGGAGTGGGAGTAGTTTCTAGCCGGATCGGTATGAAACGAGAAGCCATGGCCATTGAAGATGAGACGGATATCTTCGGTTATATCCAAAGTTTGGAAGAGAAACCCTACTGTGTCTTGATCGATGAAGCCCAGTTTTTGAAACGCCACCATGTCTATGATCTGGCAAGAGTCGTGGATGAACTGGATGTGCCGGTGATGGCTTTCGGCCTCAAAAATGATTTCCGAAATGAACTCTTTGAAGGTTCCAAACACCTCCTCTTGTTAGCGGACAAGATCGAGGAAATCAAAACTATCTGCCAGTACTGTTCCCGCAAGGCGACTATGGTCTTGCGTACCCAAGCGGGAAAACCCGTCTACGATGGAGAGCAGATCCAGATCGGTGGACACGAGACCTATATCTCGGTTTGCCGCAAGCATTATTTTAATCCAGATATTAAGCAAGAAAAGAAATCTTAAGGAGCAAACATGAATATCTATGATCAACTACAAGCTGTAGAAGACCGTTATGAAGAGTTAGGAGAATTGTTGAGTGACCCAGATGTGGTCTCTGATACCAAACGCTTTATGGAGCTTTCAAAAGAAGAAGCTTCCACTCGTGACACGGTGACAGCTTACCGAGAGTACAAACAAGTCCTTCAAAACATTGTCGACGCTGAAGAAATGATCAAGGAAGCAGGCGGCGATGCGGACTTGGAAGAAATGGCTAAGCAAGAGCTAAAAGATGCTAAGGCTGAAAAAGAAGAGTACGAAGAAAAACTGAAGATCTTACTTCTTCCAAAAGATCCAAACGATGACAAGAACATTATCTTGGAAATCCGTGGAGCCGCTGGAGGAGACGAAGCTCAGTTGTTTGCTGGTGACCTATTGCAGATGTACCAAAAATACGCAGAAAGCCAAGGCTGGCGCTTTGAAGTCATGGAAGCTTCCTACAATGGCGTTGGTGGGATCAAAGAAGTCGTAGCCATGGTTTCTGGTCAATCGGTTTATTCAAAACTCAAGTATGAATCTGGTGCCCACCGGGTGCAACGGGTTCCTGTGACAGAAAGCCAAGGTCGTGTCCATACTTCGACTGCCACAGTTCTGGTCATGCCAGAAATCGAAGAAGTCGAGTATGACATTGATCAAAAAGACCTTCGGATTGACATCTACCACGCATCTGGTGCGGGTGGACAGAACGTCAACAAGGTCGCAACAGCCGTTCGTATCGTCCACTTGCCGACCAATATCAAGGTAGAGATGCAGGAAGAACGGACGCAACAAAAGAACCGTGAAAAAGCCATGAAGATCATCCGTGCGCGTGTGGCTGACCACTTTGCTCAGATCGCCCAAGACGAGCAGGATGCTGAACGGAAGTCAACCATCGGTACAGGTGACCGTTCAGAGCGGATCCGGACTTACAACTTCCCTCAAAACCGTGTGACGGATCACCGGATTGGCTTGACCCTTCAAAAACTTGATACCATCTTATCTGGTAAATTGGATGAAGTGGTCGATGCTTTGGTCTTGTATGATCAAACTCAAAAACTAGAAGAGTTGAACAAATAATGTTGTTGGGACAATTATTAGCCCAGTATGAAGAAGCATTAATAGCCGTTGGAGAGGAAGCAGAAAGCCTCTCCTTCGCATATCGTGCTTTAAAAAATTGGACCTTTACGGACTTTGTCCTTGCCTTGCAAAAAGAAGTGGAAGCAGAGGATCAGGCCTTGCTGGATTCTATCTTTGAGCAGCTGAAACATCACGTCCCTGCCCAGTATATTATTGGGAGCGCAGAATTCTGTGGCCATGTTTTTACAGTTGATGAGCGCGTGCTGATTCCTAGACCTGAAACAGAAGAACTCGTTACCCTCATTCTTGAGGAAAACGATAAGGAATCCTTACGAGTTCTGGATATCGGAACTGGAAGTGGTGCCATTGCCATTAGCTTAGCCCTTGCTAGACCTAATTGGCAGGTTCAAGCCAGTGATGTGTCAGAAGATGCCTTGGAGCTTGCTCAAGAAAATGCCCAGCAGTTAGCAGCAGTTCTTTCATTCAAGTCTTCAGATATACTGGATGATCTAGAAGGTCCTTACGACTTGATTGTTTCCAACCCTCCTTATATCTCGCGGGACGATGTAGAAGAAGTTGGAGCTAACGTTTTAGCCTCTGAACCCCACTTGGCTCTCTTTGCTGATCATGATGGATATGCCATCTACGAAAAGATTGCTCAACAAGCACCGAGTGTATTAAGACCAGAAGGAAAAATCTATCTAGAAATCGGCTATAAGCAAGGTAACAAGGTAAAAGAGCTCTTTCAAACGGCATTTCCTGACAAACAAGTTCGAGTGCTGAAAGACCAATTTGGACAAGATAGAATGGTAGTAGTAGACAATGGATCCATTTGAGAAAGAATTAGAAACCGGACATGCAGTTGTCTTACCGACTGAGACTGTCTATGGCCTCTTTGCAAAGGCACTGGATGAAGCAGCGGTTGATCAGGTATACGCTCTAAAGCAACGGCCTCGTGAAAAGGCTATGAACCTCAATGTTTCCAGTGAAGAAGACATTCGATTTTATTCGAAAAATCAACCACCTTATCTATCAAAACTAATTGCAACCTTTTTGCCAGGACCCTTAACCATCATTCTCGAAGCCAATGAAGAAGTACCAGCTTGGATTAATTCTGGGATGGCTACGGTTGGTTTTCGGATGCCAGCTCATCCAAAAACATTGGAATTAATTCGTAAAGCGGGTCCCTTGATTGGACCTTCTGCCAACCTCTCTGGGAAAGCTAGTGGGACCCAGTGCCAGCAAATTCTTAAAGAACTTGGTCATGGAGTGATAGGACTTGAAGACGATAGCTTTCTAACTGGACAAGATTCGACTATTTTAGACCTTTCGGGTCCTAAAGCCCGAATCTTGCGTCAGGGTGCCATTACTCGTTCAGAGATCCTTGAGCGTGTACCAGAGATTCCTTTCTAGGAGGGAGTAGATGTTACGTAACCTTTTATTAACGGATGTGGAAGCTTTAAGTCGGATTAACACGCAAGCATTAGGCTACTCTTTTTCTATTGAGAAAACAGCCCAGCAACTAGTTAAATTAATCCAAGATTCCCACCATTTTTTCATCGGGTTTGAAGATGTTAAGTCGCATCAACTACTTGGTTATGTTCATGCAGAAGTTTACCAATCCCTCTACTCAGAACCTGGTTTTAATGTTCTGGCTCTTGCTGTTTTACCAGATCAGCAAGGAAAAGGCATCGGGAAAATTTTGCTTCAAGGATTAGAAGAAGAAGCCAAACGAAGAGGATACGCTTTTATTCGCTTAAACTCTGCTGACTACCGCACTGAGGCTCATGCTTTTTACGAGCATGTCGGTTATAGCTCTGATAAGCTACAAAAACGTTTTATTAAATTTTTTTAAAGGAGTAGATCTATGATTTTTGACAAAGAAGATTACAAAGCCTATGATGCTGACCTATGGAATGCCATTGCCAAAGAAGAAGAGCGCCAGCAAAACAATATTGAGTTGATTGCTTCTGAGAATGTCGTCTCTAAGGCAGTGATGGCAGCTCAAGGATCTATTCTGACCAATAAATATGCCGAAGGCTACCCTGGTCGTCGTTACTACGGCGGGACTGATGTGGTCGATGTGGTTGAAAGCTTAGCCATGGAACGCGCTAAGGAAATCTTTGGGGCTAAGTACGCTAATGTTCAACCACATTCAGGAAGTCAGGCCAACTGCGCTGCCTATATGGCCTTGATTGAGCCTGGCGATACAGTTATGGGGATGGATTTGGCTGCAGGAGGACATTTAACTCACGGTGCCTCTGTGAGCTTCTCAGGTCAAACCTATAACTTTGTGTCCTACAGCGTAGATCCTGAGACAGAACTTTTGGATTTTGATGCCATCTTAAAACAAGCCCAAGAAGTGAAGCCAAAACTCATCGTTGCTGGTGCATCAGCCTACTCTCAGATTATTGATTTCTCAAAATTCCGTGAGATTGCGGATGCAGTAGGAGCCAAGCTCATGGTTGACATGGCCCATATCGCTGGCTTGGTAGCGGCAGGTCTTCATCCAAGTCCAGTTCCTTATGCCCATATCACGACCACGACCACTCACAAGACCCTTCGTGGCCCTCGTGGAGGCCTGATCTTGACCAATGACGAGGAATTAGCTAAGAAAATTAACTCTGCTATTTTCCCTGGTATTCAAGGAGGACCGTTGGAGCATGTCATCGCAGCTAAAGCTGTAGCCTTCAAGGAAGCTTTGGACCCTGCCTTTAAAGAGTATGCAGCGAACGTCATTAAAAACAGTCAAGCTATGGCGGCTGTCTTCTTACAAGATCCTGATTTCCGTGTCATTTCAGGCGGAACTGAGAACCACCTTTTCCTTGTCGATGTGACGAAAGTCGTTGAAAATGGGAAAGTGGCGCAAAACTTGCTAGATGAAGTCAATATTACTCTCAACAAGAACTCCATTCCTTATGAAACCTTGTCGCCATTCAAGACCAGTGGGATTCGGATCGGTGCAGCAGCCATCACCGCTCGTGGTTTTGGAGTAGAGGAAAGCCGTACAGTGGCTGAACTGATGATCAAAACCTTGAAAAACGCAGATAACCCAGCTGTATTAGAAGAAGTGCGGAACCAAGTCAAAGCCTTGACAGACGCCTTCCCACTTTACGAGGACTAAACCATCTTATGGACATCTACGTAAAAAAAGCCATCATTCATCAATTTAGCCCAGATGATACCGATATTTATCTGGCAGACAAATTCCTGAATATCACCCCCAAAATTGAGGAATACTTGCGCAAAAAGATTGAGCGGGTCTATTCCGATGAGGCGAAAACCGGCATTTTTGAGGAAGACAATCCATTCCTTGAGATGATAACGGATGATCTCCTAGAAACTTCAGTAGCCTTAGCCAATCGCTGGAAAGAAGAATTTGTCGTCTCTGAGAATCAAAAGACCAACGATTTGGTGTTTATCCAATTCTCAAAAGAAGGGGTGGATCATTTTGCCTTTCTTCGGATCGCCTTACGGGAAACCTTGACCCATCTTGGAGGAGAAGTAGATAACCCAATCAAGCTAACGCAAAACAATCTACCTGGCTTTGGAACGGGGGCCGATGAAGCCTTGGTCATCAATCTTCAAAGTCTCAAGTACCATTTGATTGAAAAACGAATCAAGTACAATGGGACTTTCTTGAACTATTTCTCTGAGAATCTCCTCCAGGAGCAACCCAAGATTTCACCTAAAAAATCGATCAAAGAAATCGAAAAAACGGCCCAACGGATTGCTGAGAACTTCCAACAAGATGATTTTCAGTTCCAATCCAAGGTCAAATCAGCAATTTTCAACCAACTGGAAGAAGAGAATGAATTGTCACCTGAAAAGTTAGCCAATGATTTGTTCGATAACAACTTAACAGCTCGACTCAGTTTTGTCGATCTGGTGAAAGAGACTATTCCAGATCCTGTTCGCTTCGATGAGATTGATGCCAGCCGCCAATTGAAGAAATTTGAAAACCAAAAACTCTCCCTTTCAAACGGAATTGAGCTTTTGGTCCCTAACCATGTTTACGAAGATGCTGAATCGGTAGAGTTCATTCAGAATGAAAATGGGACCTACTCGATCCTCATCAAGAATATAGAGGACATTCAGAATAAATAATGATGAAACGAATAATAAAAATTTTCTTTTGCCTCTTGCTCGTCTTTATCATATACAAGGGCTATCAGATACACCGGGATGTCAAACAGGTCATGACTTATCGTACCTTAGTGCGTGAAGTACTGGCTGAGGAAGATACTGGTACGAATGAAGATCTGATCCTTGCTATGATTTATACAGAGACCAAGGGTAAGGAAGATGATGTCATGCAGGCCAGTGAAAGTGCAACAGGCCAGACAAATTCTATCACCAATAACAAAGAAAGTATCCGCCAAGGAATTCAAACCCTCTCTGAGAATCTGCGAAAAGCAAAGGAGAAGGGAGTTGATCCTTGGACAGCTGTACAGGCTTATAATTTTGGACAAGATTACATTGAATATGTAGCAAAAAATGGCGGGAAAAATAGTCTTGAATTAGCCCGTAAATACTCAAAAGAAGTGGTTGCACCGAGTCTTGGAAATGTCACAGGGAAGACCTATCTTTATCTCCATCCTATTTCATTTTTACATGGCTCAGAGCTCTACGTTAATGGGGGAAATTATTATTATTCACGTCTCGTCGAAATGAATCAGTTCATCATGAAACTATTTTCCTGGTTCTAATACAGGCAGTCGCTCTAAACAAGGGAAGAATCCCTTGTTTTTTTATGGAGCAAACTGTCATCTGTTTTTAAAGAAGCTGTAAGCCAGTCTTAAGATAAAAAGGATAGACTAGAAGGGAGGCAAAGGGAAAAAACCTGCTTCCTTTTTATTGTCCGAAAGAGGTTTAGTATGATAGAAGTAGTTATGGAGAAGGTATGAAACTATTCAGGAAATTTATTGGAATCTTTATTGTTGGCTGGTTGGCACTCCTTGCAAGCTCTTCAACAGTTTTTGCAGACGCAACCATTCAGAAAGTCATTGATCAAAAATATAGCCAACCTGACTATGTCATTGGCTCATCATTGGATGAGTTTCAAGTCGAGCAAACCCTCAGTCTCTTGATGTATAACGAAGAAAAGGAGAAGGAATGGAAAACCATGAATCCTTCTGCTTATACAAGTTTTACTATTGATGAGAACGGAGATCGTTATTCCTCCGTTAAACTACAGAAACAAGCCAAGAAAGCGCCTATTAGCGTGCACATTGTCACTCCTCAAAATATAACAGAAGTAACAGCGGATATGCATCGAAATGCACTGACCACTCTTGGGCTAGAACATGCCGAAATCACGATTGCGTCTCCAACAGAAGCATCAGGCATGAGTGCCCTTGCAGCGGTCGCATACTCCCTTGAGCAAAATGGTAGCACCATATCTGATGAAAACAAAACACTTGCTCAGGAAGAATTATCCCTGCTTGCAACCATCTATAAAGAGAGTGCCCGTAAAAAAGGCTTCCATGAAGATAAGCTCAATGTCGCTGTCATCGATCTTAAAATCGCAGCTCTAACAGGAAGCAATCAAGACAAAAAGCTCGAGAAGAAAGATTTCCAAAAGCTGGTAAAAAAGATTCTGGAAACTTATCAATTAGAGGGTGCTATAACGGATGAACAAACCAAACAATTAGTTGATTTTGCTAGCAAGCTTTCTAATAGTCAGCTAAGCTCTGATAAATACCTTGTCAAGTCCTTCAAACCTCTAAAACAGGATATCATTGAGAAAGCAGGAGATAGCTTTAATACGATTGATACCAAGCTCAATACAGAAACACTACTGAAAGAAACCAACAAGCTTCCTTTGTACCTTATGATTGGACTGGGAGTCCTGATGCTCCTTGCAATCGGATTAATAGTTTTTCGTTTTCATACTAAACAAATCAAGAGGAAATAAACTATAAAAAACCAATGCTAGATGATTTCAGTTCAAATACGAAGTATTTTTAGAAACTTTCCTTAAGTGAGTGGGGAGGTTAGATGAAATCCAGGAAGTTCCATGACTAAGTTTTGAATCATACTGTTTCAAGCACTTTTCTCACTGAGAAAATTTCAAAATTGTTCGTATAATTTTAACAACAAGTAATCATCATTATTGATTCAAAGAGATTATTTTATGTAAGATAAGATTAGTGTGTATACAATAAAAAGCCATCGAATGATGGCTTTTTAATCTGTTACTTCGATTGAGAGATAAGGAATACCTAAGATTTTTCCGAAAATACCTAGAAAAGTCTTCCAAGCTGAGCCTTTAATGACAGCTGTTTGACCAGCTTTTACGATCACTTCCTTAGAACGTGTGAAGGCTCCTCTTTGATCTACGTAGACCTTAACCATATCAAGCCCTTCAGGAAGCGGAAGTGTAACGGTTTCATCTTTGCTTAAGTTGGCAACACATTCACCGTTAATATAAACGTTTACCTTCATTAATACACCTACAAGGCCAGTTTGACGCGAAACTGTAATTTCAGACATTTGATTCTCCTAACTTTATGAATTCCTTACTCAAAAGGAATAGATTTAAAACTATCATAACATAAGTACGAGCTTCATACAAGAACCTGTTTCATTCTATATTATTTAATATTAATCTAACACCCAAATAGAGTTCACAAGTTCCGTCTATATTTTCTTTGTTTTTTGAATTAGGAAATTTTGCTCCTTGATATAGACTGCCTGGAACTGGTCTAGAGGTAGAGGTTATTTTGATTATAAACGCTGTCTTACATATATAAAAAAACGCTGAAATCAATGATTTCAAGCGTTATTTTATCAAGTCATTTTATTCCCACTCAACAGTTGCAGGTGGTTTACTTGTGATATCGTAGACGATACGGTTAACGTGGTCAACTTCGTTTACGATACGTACTGAGATTTTTTGGAGGACTTCCCAAGGGATCTTGGCAAAATCAGCTGTCATTCCATCGATGGAAGTGATAGCACGGATGGCAATGGTATAGTCGTAAGTACGACCATCTCCCATAACACCTACGGAACGAACGCCAGTGTTAACAGTGAAGTATTGCCAAATGTCGCGGTCAAGACCAGCTTTAGCGATTTCTTCACGAAGGATAGCATCTGATTCACGGACTGTCTCAAGTTTTTCTTCAGTGATTTCACCCATGACACGGATAGCAAGTCCTGGTCCTGGGAATGGTTGGCGCCATACGATGTGGTCTGGCATACCAAGTTCTGTACCAAGGGCACGAACCTCATCCTTGTAAAGAGTGTTGAGTGGTTCGATAAGCTCAAACTGCATGTCTTCTGGAAGTCCACCCACGTTGTGGTGAGACTTGATGGTTTGAGCAGTATCTGTACCTGACTCGATGACGTCTGTATAAAGTGTACCTTGAGCAAGGAATTTCACATCTTTTAGCTTGCTTGCTTCATCATCAAAGACATAGACAAACTCGTTACCGATAATCTTCCGTTTTTGTTCAGGGTCAGATACACCAGCCAATTTATCAAGGAAACGTTTAGCAGCGTCTGCTTTAACGATGTTCAAACCAAACTTACCACCAAGCATATCCATCACTTGGTCAGCTTCCCCTTTACGAAGGAGACCGTGGTCTACAAAGATACAGATCAACTGATCACCGATGGCTTTTTGGAGAAGAACCCCAACTACAGAAGAATCAACACCACCTGAAAGTCCGAGGAGAACACGTTTGTCTCCAACTTTTTCACGGATTTGTTTGATTTGCATCTCGATGAAGTTATCCATGGTCCAGTCACCTTTGGCACCACAGATGTTCAAAGCGAAGTTACGAAGGATATCATAGCCATGAACTGAGTGACGAACCTCAGGGTGGAATTGGATACCATAGATTTTCTTATTTGGGTTTTCAATCGATGCATACGGACAGTCAGCAGAAGTACCTGTACGAACAAAGTCAGCAGGGATTTCTGTAACAGCATCCCCGTGGCTCATCAAGACCAATTGTTTGTCTGGTGTGCCTGCAAAGAGAGCAGAAGACTCCGTCAAGCTAAGCTCAGATTGACCATATTCACGGTTACCAGCATCGCCTGCAGGAACAACCTTCCCACCAAGCTTGTGAGTTAATAGCTGCATTCCATAACAGATCCCAAGAATTGGAATGCCAAGTTCAAAAATTTCAGGATCAATATCGAAAGACCCTTCTTCATACACTGAGTTTGGTCCGCCTGAAAGAACGATCCCAACTGGATTGATTTCACGCACTTCAGCTGCAGTAATCTTGTGACTCTTCAATTCTGAAAAGACACCAATCTCACGAATACGACGAGAGATGAGCTGATTGTACTGGCTACCGTAGTCAAGCACGATGATTTTTTCAACATCATGCAAATCAGTTGATAGGTTTGTCATCTTTTCCCCTTCTTCTAGAAAATTCTTTTCCTCTATTCTAACACAAAAGCCCCTTCATTACCAATCAAGACTGACTAGGATTGAAGATTTAACAAAATTGCGCTACAATAGGTTATAACACACAGAAAGAGTAGCAAGATGATTCCAGCTTACATACAAATTCATGATCAAATTAAAGCCGAAATTGACCAGAAAATCTGGAAAATCGGACAACGCCTCCCTAGTGAGCGGGACTTGGCTGAGAAGTTCCAAGTGAGTCGGATGACCCTCCGTCAAGCCATTACACTCTTGGTAGAAGAAGGAGTACTGGAGCGACGTATTGGTAGTGGTACCTTTGTCGCTAGCACGCGCGTCCAGGAAAAGATGCGGGGGACGACTAGTTTTACTGAAATCATGAAGGCCCAAGGAAAAATACCTTCTACACAGGTTATATCCTACAAACGCACTATTCCTAGCCTTCAAGAAGTAGATAAGCTTGGTATCGACAAGACTGAAACAATTGTTCGAATGGAACGGGTTCGTTATGCGGATGGTGTACCAGTCGTTTATGAAGTTACCTCCATCCCTGAGAAATTTATCAAAAACTTCAAAAAAGAAGAAGTGACCAGTCATTTCTTCCAAACCTTAGAAAAGCACGGCTATCGAATCGGGAAATCTCAACAAACCATTTACGCACGCTTGGCCAAAGAAAAAATTGCTGAATATCTGGAAATCCCCAAAGGACAGGCCATCCTTGCTTTGACCCAGGTTTCTTATTTTGATAATGGTATTGCTTTTGAGTATGTAAAAAGCCAATATGTTGGAGAACGGTTTGAATTTTACTTAGAAAATAATTGATTTACATAAATTATATTATGTAAATTCTATAAGAAGTTTTTATGTCTCAAATTAAAATTGATGCTGTTGCAGCACCTCTCAGTGGACACCTTTATCCTGTCCTCTTGCTTTTAGCCCCATTATTGAATGACCTTAACTATGAGATTAGGATTTTTACAGGGCCTCAAAAGCTAAAAGTAGCAGAAGTTATTGGCTTTACTGTTGCTCCTATTATGGAAAACCAGATGGTGCAGGGATTTTCTTACAATGCATCAAAAATGAGATTCCAGCTTTAATCCTCCGGCATGACTATGACCAATATGATTACGCTATTCGCGGAGTAGAAGCAGGAGTAGCTTTGCAAGCTCCCAAGGACAAGAGTCAAAAGATCGCTCAAGCCTTTGAGCAATTACTTGCAAGAAAAGACTGATCCCAACTCAAAGAGCTCCAAAAGAGAGCCTAGACCTATGATGCCACCAGCATCTTAAAGAAAGAAATTCGTCGCTTAGTTAAAAAGGAGACACCATGAAAGTACTTGTAACAGGAGCAACAGGTTTTCTAGGAAAATATGTGGTAAAAGAGCTAGTAGCAGAGGGCTACTTTGTCCGCGCTTTCGGTCGGAATGAAGCAGTAGGACAAAGCTTGGTTTCAGACCAGGTGGAATTCTTTAAAGGAGATCTAAGTTCCAAGCAAGCAGTAGAAGAGGCCTGCAAGGGCGTTGAAATGGTCGTTCATGCTGGAGCTTTATCCACTATTTGGGGGCCTTGGGAGAGTTTTTACCAAGCTAATGTCCTTGGTACCCAGCATGTTCTAGAAGCTTGTCGAACTAATAAAATAAAACGCTTGGTCTATGTTTCTTCACCAAGTATTTACGCCGCTCCAAAAGACCAAATCGGCATCAAGGAAGAAGATGCTCCAGCTAAAAATCATTTAAACAACTACATCAAAAGTAAGCTCTTATCAGAGAAGCTCTTTCCTGCTTACCCGGATGTTCCAAGCATCATCCTCCGTCCACGTGGGCTCTTTGGCGTTGGGGATACCAGCATCCTTCCTCGTGTTCTCAAGCTAAGCCAAAAAATTGGAATCCCCTTAATCAAGGAAGGCAAGCAATTGATGGACATGACCTGTGTTGAAAATGTTGCCTTGGCCATCGCTTTGGCTCTGAAAGCAGATCGGGCAGAAGGCCAGGTTTACAACATTACCAACGGCGAGCCGACTCCCTTTAAGGAACTGATCGAAGAAGCCTTGCAGGGCTTGGGACTTCCTATTCGTTATAAAAAGCTACCGGCCTTTCTTCTAGGTGGCTTAGCTTCGAGCTTAGAAGTTCTTTATCGGGTCTTACCTCTAAAGGGAGAGCCTCCATTGACTCGCTATACCTACTACCTATTGCGTTATAGCCAGACTCTTGATATTTCAAAAGCAAGAGAAGAGTTGGGCTATGAGCCACGCCTCAGCATCAAGGAGGGAATTGCCCGGTATGTCCAAGATTATCGAAAGCATTAAGTACTTCCCTGCTGGCTATTGTACTAGCAATCTGGCCTTGCTCTTTAAGGGACAGAAAAGGAAGAAAATGGTCTTTCCAGCCGGCGTCTATCTCCTCAAACACCGAGAACATGGTTATATTCTCTACGATACTGGCTATCATTATGAGATCAAAAGCAAACTCCGTTATCTTTATTACCGCCTTGGCACTCCTATGCAGATGAAGAAGGAAGACCAGATTGATTGTTTGCTTCAAGCGACTGGGATTTCACCAGAAGACATTTCTTATGTCATCCTCTCCCATTTTCACCCAGATCATCTAGGAGGAGCGGCTTGCTTCAAAAATGCGCGCTTCTTGGTCACCGAGAGAGCGTATCAAGTTTATCAAAAGCCCAGCTTCAAGGATTTAATTTTTAAAGAGTTTATGCCGGATCATTTTGAAGAATCCGTCAAAATTATGCAACCTCAAGCAACCAACCCTCTTTTTCCTTATACGGCAACAGAGGATATCTTTAAAGACGGTAGTATTCTTCTTAGTTCTCATGATGGACATGCTAAGGGACAGGGTTGCCTATTCCTTCCAGAGTATCAATTGTTTATCGGAGCTGATCTCTGCTGGGGGATTGACCTCCTTCCCTTGACGGAGCAGATGCGCTGGATTCCTAGTCAAGTTCAGGATAATGTTGAGGCCTATTTAGAAAACGTTAATTTCTTGCGGTCCTTGTTAAATCAAGGGATCGATGTTCTTGTCAGCCATGATCCAATAAATCGGGTAGAAAGGATACTAGATGAAAAAATGGACCTTTCTTAAAACCTTTTGTCAGACTCGTTGGGGCCACCGCTTTAAGAACCGAGAGGAACTCGAGCGCTACCAAGAGAAAGAGCTGCAAAAGTACCAGGCCTTCTTACTCCAACATTCGCCCTATTTCGCTCAAGGCCTTCCAAAGGACTTCCGCTATATGGACAAGACCTTTATGATGGAGCATTTCAATGAGTTAAACACCCAAGGAATCGACCGGGACCAGGCTCTTGAAATGGCCATTCGCGGGGAGCAGTCTCGTGATTTTACAGAGATGCAAGGAGAAGTGGCAGTGGGGCTTTCTTCTGGGACCTCCGGCCACCGAGGCATTTTTATCACAACAGAGACGGAACGTAGTATGTGGGCAGCAGCTATTCTTGCTAAAATGCTTCCAAAAGGGAAGCTCTTTGGCCACCGCATTGCCTTTTTCCTCCGTGCTGATAACGAGCTCTATCAAACCATCAATTCTCCCTTGATTCGCTTAGAATATTTTGATATTTTCAAAGATAGCCAAGAGCATATAGAACGTTTAAATAACTACCAGCCGACTATCCTTGTTGCTCCAGCCTCTACCTTATTGGATTTAACCAAATATTTAGAGAATCAGGCCCTACAGATTCAACCACAAAAGGTTGTTTCCGTAGCTGAAATCTTAGAGGATCGGGACCGGGACCTCATCCGCCGGGCATTTCACTTGACTAAGGTCGATCAGGTCTATCAAGCGACAGAAGGTTTCTTAGCTTGTACCTGTTCTGAGGGGAACTTGCACCTCAACGAGGATATTCTATCAGTTGAAAAAGACTATTTGGATGACCACCGCTTTTATCCTATCATTACAGATTTTAAACGTAGTAGCCAGCCGATTTTCCGCTACCGGCTCAATGATATTCTGGTAGAGGATCCTGAGCCCTGCCATTGTGGTTCTGTCTTTACAAGGATTGCTAAAATTGAGGGCCGGTCGGACGACATCTTTTATTTCAAGAAAGCCGATGGGGAGCTACAGATGGTTTATCCAGACTTCATTCGACGTTGTATCCTCTTTGTCGAAGGGATTCAAGACTATCAAGTGACTCAAACCGAAGATGGACAAGTCCAGGTTGCCCTCAGCAAACGTTCACCTGATATAGAAGAGGCTATCCTCAACCAATTTCAAGTCTTAGCAGATCAAAAGGGCTTTATCATGCCCGCTCTTACCTTTATTGACTACCGATGGGACACGACACGCAAACTCAAGCGCGTACAACGTCTTCACAAATAGGAGGAAGCATTATGACAAGTGTACAAAGACATGTTCGTATTAAAGGATATGGAACAGCCTTACCCAAGCATCAAGTTACCTTTAAGGACCAGACACGTTACCGAGTAAAAGAAGATGAAGAATCTCAGATCGACTTAGCTGCTCGTGCTATTGAACAGGCTCTAGAGCAGGCAGGATTGACCATGACAGATATTGACTGCCTAGTTTCAGCCAGCGCCGTAGGGGTTCAGCCGATTCCATGTACAGCAGCTCTAATCCATGAACGGGTTGCCAAGAACTTGACCATTCCCGCTATGGATATCAATACCACTTGTACCAGCTTTATTTCAGCCCTCAGTACCATTTCTTATCTGATCGAAGGTGGCGAGTACAAGCGTGTCCTCATTGTTTCAAGTGAAGTAGGAAGTCTCGGTCTCAATCCAAAACAGAAAGAAAGCTATGAATTGTTTAGTGATGGGGCAGCTGCCTTTATCTTTGAAAGTACCACAGAAGATCTGGGAGTGATGGCAAGCCTTCAACGGACCTGGTCAAAGGGAGCCCATGATACAGAGATTCGTGGTGGTTTAACCGCCTACCACCCAAAACATTATAGTGAATCAACCAAAACCGATTTCATGTTTGACATGAAGGGTAAGAAGATTTTGCTTCTATCTGCGCGTGTTATTCCTGACATGTTCCAAGAATTTCAAGACAAGGTCGGCCTATCGCTTGCTGATGTAGACTATATCATTCCTCACCAAGCCAGTCGTGCCCTTCCTTTGGTTATGGAAAAATTAGGGGTACCAGACCATAAGTATCTTAACATTGTTAGCGATTACGGAAACATGGTTTCAGTAGCTGTACCTTTTGGCCTAGCTTACGCCCTGGAACATGGCCTTGTCAAAGAAGGAGATACCATCTTCTTAATGGGAACTGCAGCGGGTATGACGGTCAATATGTTGGCTCTGAAAATCTAATTCTTTGCTTAGATAAAAAATAGTGTATACTCCTAAAAACTCAGGCAAAAAGCATGAAGTCCCGCTAGTCTTTGGCGGGCTTTTTTGATATAATGAAAGGTATGGAAATTGAGAAAACCAACCGAATGAATGCGCTCTTTGAGTTTTATGCAGCGCTCTTGACGGACAAGCAAATGAACTATATCGAGCTTTATTACGCAGATGACTACAGCTTAGCTGAGATTGCGGAAGAGTTCGGGGTCAGTCGTCAGGCGGTTTATGATAATATTAAGCGGACAGAGAAGATTCTAGAGGATTATGAGATGAAGTTGCATATGTACTCTGACTACATTGTACGCAGCCAGATTTTTGATCAGATTTTAGAACGCTATCCGGAAGATACTTTTCTACAAGAGCAGGTTGAAATTTTATCCAGCATTGACAATCGGGAGTGATTATGGGCAGTCTCGTCATTTATCAAGGAATACCTTGCAAACTATTAGTCGCAGAGGAAGTATTTCCTACTCGACTACAGATTATCTCGCCCAATGATATCTCCAATGCTATGCAAATAGGTTTTAGCTGTTGGGGATATCCAAATGAAATCATGAAAGAAGTCACACCCGAAGAACTAGAATGTTTGCAACATTTCGGACGATTTCCACTGAATTGAAAAAATAGGAGAAAAAAATGGCATTTGAAAGCTTAACTGAACGTTTACAGAACGTCTTTAAAAATCTTCGTAAGAAAGGGAAAATCTCTGAAGCGGATGTCCAAGAGGCGACTAAAGAGATTCGTCTTGCCCTCTTAGAGGCCGACGTTGCCCTTCCAGTTGTAAAAGACTTCATCAAACGCGTCCGCGAGCGGGCCGTAGGTCATGAGGTCATTGAAACTTTGAACCCCGCCCAACAAATCGTGAAGATTGTTGATGAAGAATTGACAGCCATTTTGGGTTCTGAGACAGCAGACATTATCAAATCTCCAAAGATTCCAACCATTATCATGATGGTCGGTCTTCAAGGGGCTGGTAAAACAACCTTTGCGGGGAAATTGGCCAACAAATTGGTCAAGGAAGAAAATGCGCGTCCTTTGATGATTGCGGCCGATATTTATCGTCCAGCAGCCATTGACCAGTTGAAGACGCTTGGTCAGCAGATCAATGTCCCTGTCTTTTCACTTGGTACAGAAGTCCCTGCAGTGGAGATCGTTCGCCAAGGTTTGGAACAGGCAAGAGCCAACCACAATGACTATGTCTTGATTGATACAGCCGGTCGTCTGCAAATTGATGAAAAACTCATGGCTGAGTTGCGTGATGTCAAAGCCCTTGCTGAGCCGAATGAAATCCTCTTGGTTGTCGATGCCATGATTGGTCAAGAAGCGGCCAATGTGGCGCGTGAGTTCAATGAACAACTCGAAGTGACCGGGGTGATCTTGACCAAGATTGATGGGGATACCCGTGGTGGTGCAGCCCTTTCTGTCCGTCAGATTACTGGGAAGCCAATCAAATTCACTGGTACTGGTGAAAAAATCACTGATATCGAAACCTTCCACCCAGACCGCATGTCTGGTCGGATCCTCGGTATGGGGGATATGCTGACGCTGATCGAGAAGGCTTCTCAAGAATACGATGAGAAACGTTCCCTTGAACTCGCTGAGAAGATGCGGGAAAATACCTTCGATTTCAACGATTTCATTGATCAATTAGACCAAGTACAAAATATGGGACCAATGGAAGATCTGCTCAAGATGCTTCCAGGAATGGCCAACAATCCAGCCATGAAGAACCTCAAGGTCGATGAACGAGAAATTGCTCGCAAACGTGCGATCGTATCATCCATGACACCAGCTGAACGGGAAAATCCAGATTTGTTAAATCCAAGCCGTCGTCGTCGGATTGCTGCTGGTTCAGGAAATAGCTTTGTCGAAGTCAATAAATTCATCAAGGACTTTAACCAAGCCAAGCAGATGATGCAAGGTGTCCTCTCTGGCGATATGAACAAGATGATGAAACAAATGGGGCTCAATCCAAATAATATGCCGAAGAATATGCCTGGTGGAATGCCTGATATGTCTGCCCTCGAAGGCATGATGGGACAAGGTGGCATGCCTGACTTGTCAGCTCTTGGCGGAGGCGCTGGAATGCCTGATATGAGCCAAATGTTCGGTGGTGGTCTCAAAGGAAAAGCCGGTGAATTTATGATGAAACGGGCGATGAATAAGATGGCCAAACAAATGCGAAAAAATAAGAAAAAACGGAAATAATCGTTTCTAAGAGGGCCTGGAACACTGTTCCGGGTTCTTTTAGAAACTACTACTAGAGGATCATGTTAAAAAAACTATTTCAACAAGTCATTCGTTTCTTTGCAAGATTGTTTTCTTCGCACAGCAAGCCCTTTGAATTTCCTAAAGGGTCAAAGAAACCACCGATCAGACCAATCATCTTTGTACCTGGAAGTTCAGCTAGTATCCAGCGATTCAACGGAACCATCCGCATGCTCCATCGCTTTTCTAGAAAAAAACAGAGTCTTTTAAAAATAAAAGTCAATAAAGATCATTCTATAGAAATGGAGGGAAGACTGAATACGAAAGAGCCGAATCCGATGATTGTGATTGGCTTCGAGAACAATCGAGATGGCTACAGCAATATCAAGCAGCAAATCGAATCCCTTAAGATCGCTTTAACCTATCTTCTTGATCACTATTATTTTACAGAGTTCAAGGCAGTCGGGCACTCCAATGGTGGACTAGTTTTGACTGGCTTATTGGAAAGTGGCTTTTTAGAAAAGAAAAAGCTGACCGTGAGCAAGCTGGTTATTATTGGTAGTCCTTACCAATTCAATCAAGAAATGTATGACGATTTTCAAAAATGGAAGCATCGATTAGATAAAGAAGTAGAGGTCCTTAACTTTGTCGGTAGCTTTGCTGGGAAATCAGACGGGATCGTCCCTCTTTCTAGTGCTAAAGCAGCACATTCTATTTTTGAGAAACAAGCCTATACAGAAGTGAATTTAAAAGGACGCAAGGCTCATCATTCAGCTTTACCCACTAATCCAGATCTAGTGAAACAGTTAAGTCTATTTTTGAATCTATAATTAAATTACATAATTTCAGTTATGTAATTTTTATTTGTCTCTTGCAATCCTTAAGTAAATATGGTACATTTTTGGTAGCGATTACATATTCCTAAGGAGGGTTTTATGAAAGATCCTAAATTACTAGAATTAATGAAAGATTATAGGGGGCGTGATGAAGTGCCCGCAGACTTTGATACCTTTTGGGATCAAGCCCTAGCAAAGATTACTGAACTGCCTAAATACAAGCTTGAAGAACGAGATTTCAGCATTCCAAATGTTGTTTGTTATGAATTAACCTTTAAAGGGACACGAGATGGTCTTGTTTATGCGCGAGTTGTTTTTCCAAAAACAGATCAACAGATTCCAGTTATTTTCCATTTTCATGGTTATATGGGCCGTTGTTGGGATTGGACAGACATGCTGGCTTATACAGTAGCTGGCTATGGAGTTGTGTCTATGGACGTAAGAGGTCAATCAGGCTATTCAACAGACGGAGATCGATCACCACTTGGAAATACTGTAAAAGGACAGATTATCCGCGGAGCTGTGGAAGGTCCAGATGAGCTATTTTATAAGGATGTCTACTTAGATCTTTACCAGTTAATAGAAATTGTAGCTAGCTTTCCTCAAGTTGACAACAGCAAACTCGCCAGCTATGGAGCCTCTCAAGGTGGTGCCTTGGCCCTGGTTGCTGCCGGATTGAATCCAAGAATTCAACGAACGGTAGCCATTTATCCATTCTTATCAGACTTCAGACGTGTATTAGAGCTTGGAAACACCAGTGAAGCCTATGACGAGCTTTTCCGTTATTTCAAATTCCATGATTCATTCCATGAAACGGAAGACCAAATCATGGAGAACTTAGCCTATATTGATGTGAAAAATTTTGCCCATCGCATTAAAGGACAGGTTCACATGATTACAGGATTAGATGATGATGTCTGTTATCCTGTGACACAGTTTGCCATTTATAATCGATTAGAAGGTCAAAATGAGCATTTAATCATGCCAGAATATGCACATGAAGCTATGAATGTTCAAGTCAATGATCGTGTGTACAATTGGCTCTGTGGTAGCAAGATTGGTTTTCGATATGTAGAAAAATAAGTTAGAGAAAAAAACAATCAGTAGATCCATGAGATTTACTGATTGTTTTGTTAAAAAAGCTATACAGTAAAACTAAAACAGTCCTATAGATCCCCTATAACATCTTTCCGAAAAACTATAATTTTCTTGAAAAATATATCTGGCTATGCTATACTACTAGTATAGAAAGATTTGGAGAAAAACATGAAACGCGAGATCTTATTAGAACGTATCGATAAACTCAAACAAGTCATGCCTTGGTACGTCTTAGAATATTACCAATCAAAACTGGCCGTTCCATACAGTTTTACAACTTTGTACGAATACTTAAAGGAATACGATCGATTTTTTACCTGGGTTTTGGAATCTGGTATATCGGATGCTGATACCATGGCCGAGATCCCTTTAGACGTTCTGGAGCACATGACCAAGAAAGACATGGAATCCTTTATTCTTTACTTACGTGAACGCCCTCTGCTCAATGCCAATACAACGAAAAACGGGGTTTCCCAAACGACTATTAACCGTACCCTTTCTGCATTATCTAGTCTCTATAAGTATTTGACTGAGGAAGTTGAAAATGAGCAAGGAGAACCTTATTTCTACCGCAACGTCATGAAGAAGGTTGCTACCAAGAAAAAGAAAGAAACCTTGGCTGCTCGAGCTGAAAATATCAAGCAGAAGCTCTTTTTAGGTGAGGAAACAGAAGGTTTTCTTAACTATATCGACCAGGAGTACCCTCAAACACTCTCAAATCGCGCCTTATCCTCTTTTAATAAGAATAAAGAGCGAGATTTAGCCATTATCGCACTCCTTCTTGCCTCTGGTGTCCGTCTCTCTGAAGCCGTTAACCTAGACCTTCGTGACCTCAATCTTAAGATGATGGTCATTGACGTCACTCGAAAAGGTGGAAAACGAGACTCAGTCAATGTTGCTGCCTTTGCTAAGCCTTATCTAGAACAATATCTCGCGATTCGAGACAAGCGTTACAAGGCAGAAAAGACTGATACAGCTCTCTTTCTGACCTTGTATCGAGGTGTTCCAAACCGGATCGATGCTTCTAGCGTTGAAAAGATGGTCGCCAAGTATTCAGAAGACTTCAAAGTCCGCGTGACACCCCACAAGCTTCGCCATACATTAGCAACTCGTCTCTATGATGCTACCAAATCACAGGTCTTGGTCAGCCACCAGCTAGGACATGCTAGCACCCAAGTTACAGACTTATATACGCATATCGTTAATGATGAGCAGAAAAATGCCTTGGATAGTTTATAAAATTACATAACGTAAATTATGTAATTTATTAGTTTTAAAAAGAGCGATAGATTTTTTGAATGTCTACCGCTCTTTTATACTTTCTATAAAAATTCGATCCAATAATTACGGTGTGGTTCAATAATGACTGGTTTTCCCCAGAATGATTTTAGATAGGCCAAGTTTGCAGGGGTGACAGGTCTTTTTTCACCATTGAACTTCTCTGCACTCTCTTTCGTTAGAAAGCATTTAACAGCTTCATATGGTGTACCATCGCTCGCTGTTCGATCAATTCCTAAATAAGCAATTTCATCACCGGCTTTTGGAAAATCTGTAAATAGTTTACCAATAAAATAAACCGTCTTATCTTTCATTAATTCATAAGCCTTACTATTTTCCAGTCTGTTATTCGCTGCAGCGTACATAATACAAAAACTGTCCACAATATCTTTCAAAGGCATTAATTCTTCTTTGCTGACTATAATTTCGTCGGGAGCAAGTCCACCAAGGATTAAATTTTTATAATGAGGTTGCTGGATGATATTATCTAAAGCCATTCCTAATGGTAGTTGGACAGCTTGATAGCCTAATGGTTCGAGCTCTTGCTTTTTCTGGTCAAGGTGTCCTTGTGTAATACTGACATTCAAATCATAAGGATTGGAAGGTTGTTGTTTGCTAAAAAAAGCCACTACTATACGATCTAACTGTTCAAATAGACCAAGATTTTCCACTGGAATTTTCATCATCGAATATAATCCCCTTTTGTGTTCAGATTTCTTCTATATTGTACACTCATGGTATTTAAATATCAAGTTTAAGATAAAAGATATCCATGTTAAATGGATATCTTTTACTTTATTCCACCACTGCTTCAGCAATTTCTTCTGCAGTGATACCTGCAAAGTAACGACCTAGGTTAATGGTTTGAAGGGCATTGAGGACGTCTTCACGTTCGTATTTAACGCCACGAAGAACATCTTCTACTGCTGCAACATCTTCGATACCAAAGAAGTCACCATAAATCTTGATATCTTGAATTTTTGATTCAATGACATTAGCGAAGATTTCCACCTTACCACTTGGGAATTTTGTGCCACGACGGACATTGTATTCAGGAGACTTTCCATAGTTCCAATCCCAGGTACCGAACTTGGTTTCCTTGATCCGATTAATTTCAGCCAATTCTTCATCCGAGAAGACGTATTCTGTCATCTCAGGGTATTCTTTCTTCATGTAGTCCAAAAGCAAGTCACGGAACTCTTCAACCGTGATTTTTTCTGGCAACTCATCGATGATATTGGTCACACGAGCACGGACTGATTTAACCCCTTTGGACTCAAACTTGTCTTTAGATACCTTGAGAGCATTTGCAAGGACTGACAAATCAACGTCAAAAAGAAGGCAACCATGGTGCATGATCCGACCATTGATGTAAGCTTGGGCATTTCCACAGAATTTCTTGCCATCAATCTCTAAGTCGTTACGACCTGTAAATTCAGCCTTAACTCCAAGTTGAGCCAAGGTGTTGATCACGGGAGTTGAGAAGCTCTTGAAATCAAAGGCCTTGTTTTCATCTTCTTTTGAAATGATGGTGTAGTTGAGGTTGTTCAAATCGTGATAAACAGCCCCACCACCACTGATTCGGCGAACCACTTCAATCCCATGCTCCCGAACGTAGTCACGGTTGATTTCTTCGATAGTATTTTGGTGGCGACCAACAATGATAGAAGGTTTGTTAATCCAAAGAAGGAAGATTTGATCTTCATCCAAGAGGTGCTTAAAAGCATACTCTTCTAAAGCAATATTAAAAGCAGTATCATTTGAATAATTAATAATGTATTTCATAGTAATTCCAAAAATTCGTTTTATAAATCCTACTCATAGTAAGATAAGCATTAGACAGAAATAGTTGAATTTCACTTGAATATTCTGAAGTAGTAAAAAGAAATGTAACGATAACTCGTTACATTTCTCGGAAAAATTGAGACAGGTAGCTCAATTTTTAGGCATGGAACTCTAAGAGAGGTCGCTGCCGTCCGTACTACTTTAAGAAAATTTAGTTGAAAGAATAGTATTATTTCTTCTTAGGTGAGTGAACAGCCAAGCCAAGTACATCTGCAAAAGCCTCGTACATCACTTCTGAGAAGGTTGGGTGGCCATGAATGGTCTTGAGCATTTCTTCCACAGTGATTTCCATCTCAATGATTGTTGAAGCTTCGTTGATCAATTCAGCTGCTGCTGGACCAATGATGTGAACCCCAAGAACTTCACCGTATTTCTTGTCTGCAATGACTTTAACGAATCCTTGAGCTGCATCTGATGCAATGGCACGACCGTTCGCCGCAAAGTTAAATTTACCGATTTGAACATCGTATTTTTCACGAGCTTGTTCTTCTGTCAAACCAACAGCGGCAACTTCTGGAAGTGTGTAGATAGCTGCAGGCGTCAAGTTCAATTTGGCAACAGCATGATTTCCCTTAAGAGCATTTTCAGCCGCAACTTCTCCCATTCTGAAGGCAGCGTGAGCCAACATCTTAGTACCGTTGATATCACCTGGCGCATAGATACCTGGAACAGACGTTTCCATGTATTCATTAACCTTGACCCGTCCACGATCCAATTCAAACTCAACTTCACCGATTCCTTCAAGATCTGGAACACGACCGATTGAAAGAAGAGCTTTGTTTGCGATAATATCATCTTTTCCTTCAACCTTGATACGGAGTTTGCCATCTTCTTCAATGATTTCTTGCAATTTCGTATCCGTCAAGATGGTCATACCCTTGCGTTCAAGGATCAAGCGAAGGTTCTTAGATACTTCCGCATCCATAGCTGGAACAATGCGGTCCATCATTTCGATGACTGTTACTTTTGAACCAAAAGTCATGAAGGCTTGACCAAGTTCGATACCGACAACCCCGCCACCGATGATCACGAGGCTTTCTGGAACTTCGTTCATTTCAAGGATATCATCACTGGTCATGACAAGGGATGATTCCATACCTGGAACGTTAATCTTGCTGACTTTGGAACCACCAGCAAGGATGATTTTCTTCGTTTCAAGCAATTCAGAACCATTAACCAAGACATTCTTATCTTTCGTAATGGTACCGATACCCTTGTGAACATCCACACCGTAGCTGCGAAGAAGACCCGCAACACCACCAACAAGGGTATTAACAACTTTAGATTTAGTTTCTAAAAGTTTATCCATATCTACTGAGAAACTTGGATTTTCAATGATAATACCACGGTTGGCTGCATGTCCGATATTTTCAATAATTTCAGCGTTGTGGAGGTAAGTCTTAGTCGGGATACATCCGCGGTTCAAGCACGTTCCACCAAGTTCAGATTTCTCAACAAGAGCAACCTTACCACCTAGTTGAGCTGCTTTAATAGCAGATACGTAACCAGCAGGACCACCACCAATCACTACGATATCATAAGCATCATCGCTCTTATTGTCATCGTTTGAAGCACTTGCTGCAGCTGGTGCTGGACTCGCTTCTGGTGCTGCTGCTCCAGCGGTTGGGATGTTTTCCCCTTCTTCACCAAGGTAACCGATTACTTCTGTTACAGGAACCGTTTCTCCGTCCCCTTTCAAGATAGCAATTAAGTACCCATCTTCTTCTGCTTCCAATTCCATGCTGACTTTGTCTGTCATAATTTCAAGGAGAACTTCTCCTTCTTTTACAAATTCGCCGACTTTCTTATTCCACTGAACGATTTGTCCTTCGGTCATATCTACGCCGGCTTTTGGCATAATTACTTCTAAGGCCATTTTATTTCCCTCTTTTTCTTGTTTCAATTCTCTCGTTGATTAGACCAACATTGAAATCGGGTCTTCAATCAAGGCTTTCAAGTCTTTCATGAATTTGGCACCAGCCATTCCATCGACAACGCGGTGGTCAATGGTCAAGCCCAAGCTCATGATTGGACGAATGACAATTTCACCATTCACAACCACTGGTTTTTCAACCGTTGCACTAACTCCAAGGATGGCAGAGTTTGGTTGGTTGATAATCGGTCCAAATGATTGAACGCCAAACATCCCCAAGTTACTGATAGTAAAGGTTGAGTTTTGCAATTCACTTGGAGCAAGCTTACCATCCAAGGTACGTCCGATAACATCCTTGAAGGCTACGACCAACTCTGACAAGGTCATCTTTTCAGCATTGTAGACAACTGGAGTCATCAATCCATTGTCCATCCCAACTGCCATCGCTAAGTTGACATAATTGTGAGTGATGATGGTTTTGCCATCTTCTGTCAATGACGCATTGATGTATGGGTGTTTCATCAAGGTCTTAACCACTGCTAGAGAAAGCAAATCTGTTACAGTCACTTTCTTACCAGTTGCTTCCATGATTGGATCCAATACCTTCTTACGAAGAGCCAACATTTGAGACATATCGACGTCGTAGTTCAATGTAAAGGTTGGTGCTGTTAAGTAAGATTCCACCATCCGTTGAGCAATCACCTTACGCATTGGTGTCATCGGAATCCGCTCGATCTCACCATAAGGTGTCACATTATCAGGAACTTCTTCGACTTTCTTAATTTGAGCAGGTGACTTAATGGTCTCATTCTCAATATTCTCAGGAAGGAAAGCAAGGACGTCCTTCTTCATAATCTTACCACGATGACCAGTTCCTTGGATTTCTTGCCAAGCAATATTGTGTTCTAAAGCAATTCGTTTTGCAAGTGGTGAAATGCGAACCACATTTGTGTCTTTATATGTTTCCACGTCTTCTTTGTGGACACGACCGTTTGCGCCTGAACCAGAAACATCATAGAGGTTGATCCCAAGATCATCCGCTAATTTTCTAGCCGCAGGAGTCGCTCTTAGCTTATCATCAGCCATGACCTCTCCTATTCTATTATAAGATATCAAGGACGTAGAGGACAAAGAAAAAATAGGAGATTGACGCTGTGTTCGATGAACACAAGGAAATCTATCTTTTTTTCACAGTCCTCCGTCCGGATTCAACTCTACAAGCAACTTGGATACATGCGTATCTCAAGTTGCTACGGTTGCCGCTATCAGGCGGACAACCTAGTAGACTTACTAATTCGTTCGTCGAATATCATCGATTCGACTCTCTCATGTCGCATTTTTCAGATAAAAAACGAGAGAGAAAAACGAATTTCATTCACATAAAATAATTTATGTTATATGCTATTCTTTATTATACGTTTTACGAATGGCATCTTTGATGCTTTCAACTGTTGGAATCATTGCATTTTCAAGGTTTTGTGCGTAAGGCATTGGCACATCTTCACCCGCACAACGACGGATGGGTGCATCCAAGTAATCAAATGCTTCTGATTCAGAAATGATAGCTGAAATTTCACCGATATAGCCACTTGTTTTATGGGCATCATTGACAAGGACTACTTTTCCTGTCTTCTTGACAGAATTAATGATGATCTCTTTATCGAGTGGGACCAAGGTCCGTGGGTCTACTACTTCTACTGAGATGTCTTCTTCTGCCAATTCTTCAGCTGCTTGCATCACGCGACGAAGCATTTTCCCGTAGCTTACGACAGTGACGTCAGTTCCTTCGCGTTTGATTTCTCCGACACCAAGTGGAATCGTGTAGTCTGGATCAACTGGCACTTCCCCTTTTTGGTTGAATTCTGATTTGTATTCAAGAATGATAACAGGGTTGTTATCACGGATAGATGACTTAAGCAGTCCCTTCATATCCGCTGGCGTACCAGGAGCAACAACTTTCAAACCAGGAATATGAGTAAACCATGATTCCAAGGATTGGGAGTGTTGAGCTGCAGATCCAACTCCATTACCAGCAGCACAGCGAACGGTCATCGGCACTTGACCTTTTCCACCAAACATGTAGCGAGTTTTAGCAGCTTGGTTGACAATAGCATCCATGGCAATTACTGAGAAATCCATGAAGGTCATATCTACGATTGGGCGAAGTCCGGTCATGGCTGCACCTGCTGCTGCACCTGAAATCGCAGCCTCAGAAATCGGACAGTCACGGACACGTTCTGGACCGAATTCCTCAAGCATTCCTACTGAAGTTCCGAAGTCTCCACCGAACACTCCGACATCTTCCCCCATCAACAATACGTTTTCGTCGCGACGCATTTCCTCAGACATAGCAAGGATAATGGTATCGCGGAAAGACATTAATTTAGTTTCCATAATTCTCTACTCCCCCTTAGTCTGCGTAAATATCTTCGAAAGCTGATTCGAGCGGAGGGAATGGGCTTTCTTCCGCAAATTTCACTGAAGCTTCCACTGCTTCTTTTACTTCTTCTTGGATCTGATCCAATTCTTCTGCGCTCGCAATCTCATTTTCAAGGAGATACTTGCGAAGGTTTTCGATTGGATCTTTCTTCTTCCACTCTTCGACTTCTTCACGTGTCCGGTATTTACCAGGGTCAGATGATGAGTGACCAAGCCAACGATAAGTGACACTTTCAATCAAGACAGGACCTTTACCAGAGCGGACGTGTTCAACAGCTTTTTGGAATCCTTCATAGACATCGATAACATTGTTTCCATCAGGAATAAACATTCCAGGAATGCCGTAAGCAGCACTACGCTCGTGGATATGCTTGACATTGGTCATTTTTTTGATGTCAGCAGAGATTCCGTAACCGTTATTGATACAGTAGAAAATTACCGGAAGATTCCAAATAGAAGCCATATTCACTGCTTCGTGGAAGACACCTTCGTTGGTTGCGCCGTCCCCAAAGAAGCAGACAACAATCTTACCAGTCTTATGCATTTGTTGAGTAAGGGCAGCCCCTACGGCAATCCCCATACCACCACCAACAATACCGTTGGCACCAAGGTTACCTGCATCCAGGTCGGCGATGTGCATTGATCCACCCTTCCCTTTACAAGTACCGGTATACTTACCAAGGATTTCTGCCATCATGCCATTCAAATCGATTCCTTTAGCGATGGCTTGTCCGTGACCACGGTGGTTTGAAGTTAGCAGATCATCCTCGTTCAAAGCCAACATCGCTCCAACGTTAGCCGCTTCTTCCCCAACAGAAAAGTGCGTCATTCCTGGCACTTTCCCTTTTTTTACTAACTGTGCAATTTTTAAGTCCATGCGACGGATTTCTTCCATTTTACGGAACATTTCCAATAAGAGACTTTTATCTAATGTTGCCATTATTTCGCCTTTCTAAGCAATTATTCATTCTCTTTTATTCTATCTCACTATGAAAACACTGTCAAAATAAATGCTCATTTCCTTTCACAAACTAATCCGTCTAGAATACTGATAGATATGAATTCCCAAACTGTTATATAAAAGATTCACAAAGTCGTTTTCTATTATGGAAAATCAAAAAACCGATAGGGAAGACCTATCGGAATATTTTATTGATGGCGTTGGCCAAAGTCATGAATCATTTGTTCTAACTCCTCACGACTTGGCGTTGTTAACATGTAAAGATAATCACCTTGAAGCTCGGCGAAGGCAGCAGGCATATCTTTCTTCACGCGGAATTGGTCATGGTATTTAGCTAAAACTTCATCCTCAGAAAGGACATAAGATGCATTGGCACGGCGTGAAGTCGCCAAGCAATAAAGTGGCTCAAACTCAGAAGCTGGGAATGGTTCTCCGGCTACGATGGCTGCATAGCCACGGTACAAATCAATCGAGTGAGCATAGTTGTAGACGTCGATGGTGAAGCCACCTGCAGGACGATTATTGTACTCAATCGCAATATAGTCATCTCCATCACGGAAGAACTCAATGTGGAAGAAACGCTCCTTCATGCCAAAAGCTTTAACAATCGCTTCTCCGTATTGACGCAATTTTGGATCCATCTCTTTAAGGACATAATAAGAATTGTCCATCTTGTAGAGCATTAAGTCGAGTGGCGTATAGGCATAGTCAAAAGTCGTCGAGAAGACAATATTACCTTCGCGATCGACCAGACCATCAAAGGTACAAATCTCACTAGAAGTAACGAATTTCTCAAAGAAATACTCAGTATGTTCATCCCATTCAGCTTTGAAATGGTCCACATCTTCTGCTGTTTCAAGCTTGAAGGTTGCTGCCGCTCCTACCCCATTGTCAGGCTTGGCGATTAATGGCAACCCAATCTTCTTCACAGCTTTATCGATGTCTTTTTCGGCTTTGACCACTGCACCAGGTACGACTGGGACTCCTGCTTTCTTGAAGAGTTTTTTCATTTCTGATTTAAACTTGGTTTTCTTCAAATCTTTTGGTTTAGCACCGAAGACATTGAATTGCTCCCGAAGCGCCGCATCCAATTCCAACCAGTACTCATTATGGGATTCTATACGATCGATTGGACCATGTTTGTAAAAGAGAAAGGCTACCGCACGCTTCACTTCGTCCCAGTTTTCCATGTTATCAACTCGGAAATACTCTGTTAAACTATTGCGCAATGGCTCGTCTAACTGTTCATAAGGCTCCTGACCAATCCCTAAGACCGTGATGCCTTTGTTAGCCAGCTCGATGGTAAATTGTTGAAAGTTTTGCGGATAATAAGGTGAAATAACAAGATAATTCATAGAGGTCTCCTCCTTTTTAGCTTATAAATACATCTGACCTAAGAAATAAGGCATTTGCTTGCGCCACCAGTCCCAATCATGGGCGACGTCATGGCCCCACTCAGCAAACCATGCAGGAATATTTTTGTGGTCAAAGGCTTCTTTTAGTTTGTAGAAAGATGGTAGGCCATCTTGTTCCCAAGCTCCAAGACCGGTACAAATGACAATTTCCGCCTGACGGTAACGGTCAATAAACCAGCCGTCATTTTGATGCCAAATATAATCAGATGGCGAGTTTTGATAAATCGCTTCGTCACCACCAAACTCACCAACAAAGAAACGAGCATCATAGACACCACTCAAGGCAATCACCTTGTTGAAGACATCTGGATGTTGCAAGAAGAAATTAAGGGCGTGGTAGGCTCCCATAGAGCAACCAGTTGTCATCATCGGATCAAACCAGCCTGTTTTGTGCTTGATGAAAGGAATGGCTTCTTCAATCACATAACGTTCATAAGCACGGTGCATCTCTGCTCGATCATGAGGATTTTTCCAATCACAAAGCCAGCTCTCACTATCGACACTCGAAAGGGTGAAGAATTGAACTCGTCCTTCTTCGATAAACTGAGCACAAGCATCAATCATACCAAAGTCATAGTACTCGTTATGGCTTCCACCTGATGAAGCAAAGACAACAACAGGAATCCCTGCATGTCCATAGCGGTTTAGATACATTTCGCGGTTAAGTTGGCCACTCCAGTGGCTTAAATGTTCAATATTCATAAGTTCCCTCTTTCTCTTTATTTCTTTATTTACAGGCTATTAATCCCAATTTTCAGCTAAAAAGCGCAGACATTCTGGTAAATGCTCGGCCCAGGCTTCTTCGTGGTGAATAGCCCCAGATTGAATCCGAATGGCAATATTTTCCAAAGCCACCCCTTGTTGAATGACATCATGATAGTACCGAAGGGATGAGTCAATGTAGGCTTGCTTGATATTTCCCGCCATCAGCGTTTTATCCGTATCATCAGCTTCTTCAGTCCCCACATAGATGTAGATCCGTTGATCTGCATAAAGCTTCTTCCGCTCGATATAGCGATCAAAGGCCTCTTGGTGCAACCAGTTAGCAGAGGAGAAGACACCCAGACAACCGATTTGGTCTTGGTACTCTAGGCCCAAGAATTGGGTGATATTCCCACCAAGCGAAGATCCAATCATGGCTGTATGTTCTCTATCAGCAAGGGTTCGATATTCTTGATCGATAAAGGGTTTGACGACATCCATGACAAACTCCCCATACTCGACACCCTTGCCACCAAATTGCATACCAGGGATATTGGACTCCTTGTACTTCCAGGCAGAGTATTCGTTCATCCGTTGCAAACCATCGTTATCAATGGCAACGACAATCATGCGACTAATGTCAGGATTTCGCTTAATGGCTGGAATGACTTTCCAGGAATGACCCGCATAGGCCTCCTTGCTATACAAAACGTTTTGCCCATCGTGGAAATAAACCACAGGGTAGCGACGATCTGTATCTAATTCATAATTCTTAGGTAATAAGACTCGTACACGACGGAGTTTTCCGGTATAAGGCACTTTCAACTCGTGTGTCTTCATCTCTAAATAAAAGTAGGATTTATTCATTGTCAGAAAACTCTCTATATTCTAAATTTTTATTTATTATACCATTTTTATAAGAAAAAGTCTGGATTTCTCCAAACTTTTTCATTGATTGACTTTATTTTCCAATAAATGTAGCCAGATCTTGTAAAGAACGTTCGGCAATTTTCTCATACCGTTCCTTTTTATCCCGAATGCGTGGGCCTTCCAGCTCCTTAATAATTCCGAAGTTGACATTCATGGGTTGGAAATGCTTGCTGTCGGCATGGGTAATATAGTGAGCCAAACTTCCGATCGCTGTTGTTTCTGGGAAAATCGCTGCTTCTTCTCCTTTAAAAAGACGTGCCGCATTGATCCCAGCCACCAAACCTGAAGCCGCTGACTCGACATAGCCCTCTACTCCTGTCATTTGACCCGCAAAGAAGAGGTTGGCTTGCTTCTTAGAACGGTAGGTTTGTTCAAGGAGATTTGGAGAGTCCATGTAGGAATTACGGTGCATGACACCATATCTGACAAACTCCGCATTTTCCAAACCAGGAATCATTTGAAAGACTCGTTTTTGCTCGCCCCATTTAAGGTGAGTTTGGAAGCCAACGATATTGTAGAGGCTAGCAGCTGCATTGTCTTGGCGCAATTGGACTACCGCATAAGGGGTCTTAAACTCCCCGTCACGAGGTCCTTTGTAGTCATCTGGATACTCGAGACCAACTGGTTTCATAGGACCATAGAGCATGGTTTTGATGCCTCGTTTGGCCATGACTTCAATTGGCATACAACCTTCGAAATACTTTTCTTTTTCAAAAGAGTTGAGTGGGGCTTCTTCCGCATTCACCAAAGCCTCATGGAAGTCCATAAACTCTTGTTTGGTCATGGGACAGTTGAGATAAGCCGCTTCTCCTTTGTCATAACGAGACTTGAGGTAAACCTTGTTCATATCGACGGTATTGACATCGATGATTGGAGCTGCTGCATCATAGAAATAGAAGCCATCGCCACCATTGAGCTCGTGGATCTTTTCCGCCAAGGCATCGCTGGTTAGAGGGCCCGTTGCGACGACTGTGATCGCGTCTGTCGGCAATTCTGTAATTTCATCGCGAATCACTTCAATGAGTGGGTGTTGGGATACCTTTTCCGTTACTCGACTAGCAAAGCCTTCCCGGTCCACTGCCAGTGCTCCACCAGCTGGTACACGAGTCGCTTCAGCCGCTTCAAGGATGACAGACCCCAGACGACGCATTTCTTCTTTGAGGAGCCCGACAGCATTGGTTAGAGAATCCCCTCGGAGAGAGTTGGAACAGACTAACTCAGCAAAGTTGTCTGTTTTGTGTTGTGGAGTAGATTTGACTCCCCGCATTTCGTAAAGCTTGACCGGAATACCCTGTTGGGCAATCTGATAAGCTGCTTCCGAGCCAGCAAGGCCTGCACCGATGACATTGATATAAGATTGAGACATGACACTAATACCTCTTTGGGTATCCAAACCACCCCACTAGACTGTTAGACACCCACAAATCTTTCTAATTTTCTACTTGGTCCATTATACCAGAAAGCCAAGTAAAAAGACAGGGAGGGTTTTCCTTCCTGTCTTAGACCTAAGTCTGTTATTTGTTTTCTTATAGACACAACCAAGCAGCAAAGAGGGCTGATAGGATACTGAATAAGGACCCGATTAAATAATACTCTGCGAAGGCTGGATTCTCCGAAATTTTATTGTAGCGGGCGATGGATTTGGCCGTAAAGACCAGACCGATAGAAGCAAATTGGCCGTAGACGAGACAGGCACCGATAATCAACCGCTCTAAGAAGCCAATCATGGAACCAGCCCCAGTGATGGTATCCATTTTCTCCTCCATCGTCGGCTGGTACTTAGCAAAAAGAATTTTAAAGACGATATTGGTCGGTTTTCCCACTAGGAGGACATAAAAGATTAGCTTTAAACTGTCAATAGGTAAATAAGTCGTGCCATTTTTAGCTCCCCAAAGGACTAGGAAACTAATGATACCGACATGCAAGACTTGATCCAATGCAAAAGTCCATGCGGCTGTTACATTCAATTGCTTCTGAACCAAAGGTTTTCCGTAATCAATCCCTGCATGAGTCAGCAAAATGATCAAGCAAATCCACCACAAATCCAGATGACAGAGGGAAACGACGAATAGAGGCAGAGCTACATACAGAATATGAAGCCCGAGCACCTTCTTATCCTGATCCTTGTGGTCCGCCATCTTTTGACTTTGAAAATAATAATCAGACAACAAATGACAACTCAACAAGAGAAGCAAGTATGGATTTGTTACGATACTAGATAATCCTGTCATAAGCCTCTCCTTTCGCTAAACTTTGAATACTAGCTAGTGCTGCTGCTCGCCCCCGTAAGTAAACCCGGATACTGCTACTTTTCAGCCGTTTAGAGAGAGCACTTGGGTTTATCTCCAGCGATTGGGCCAAATCCTGCTGACTAAAATTCTCACTATATACACACCTCTTAAGAAGATCTAGCAGGATTTCTTCCTGACTTCCACGCCAACCCGAACGAATGGCTTCCCCGGAAGCGATGAGGGCATTCACAAAGAAGTCTTGCTTTTCCTTCCCGCATGAAAAATAAATCTGGGTATTGCCGTAGTCATTTTTCTGATGAACCAGATTGATGGCGGCGCGTGCATTCCAATAGGCTGGCCCATCCGCACCGATACTTTGTAAGGGATCAATATCTGTTACAATCTCCCCGAGACCAATCCCGAAACGAAGTTGAGTCGGGGTTAGTTCAGAACGCAGGGTATCGATGATTTGAAAAACCGGAGCATCCACCTTTAAGAGCCCCTGAAACTCATCACCAAGGGTCAAGGTAAAATTGGATGCTATGAATTCTCCAAATAGTTCATTCATTGTTTGAAGCGTTTTTTCTAACTGTTTTTGCAGGTCAAAACGCTCTTGAACCATTTTGGAATCAATGACATCTGCAATCAAAGCAAGATACATAAGCCCACCTCCTTGTGTCTATTATAACGAAAAAAAACAAAAATGTCTATTATAACAGACATTTATTAAAATTGCCGTTATAATAGACATCGCATGATTCTAAAATCTTATTTTACTTTTTCTTCTTCGTAGTCGCCGTTGCTACATACGACTTGCTTACCGCCACCACGAACTTTTTTCTCAACTAGGTAGTGACCACATTTTGGACAATCACGGCCAATTGGCTTGTCCCAAGAGGTGAATTCGCAGTCTGGATAGCGATTGCAGCCATAGAAGAGACGGTTCCGTTTGGTTTTACGCTCGATGATTTGGCCTTGGTGACAATCTGGACATTCCACTCCAATTTCCTTAACGATAGCTTGCGTATGGCGACAATCAGGGAAATTGCTACAAGCGAAGAACTTACCAAATCGACCCAACTTGATGACCATCGGACTTCCACAAACCTCACAGTCAAATCCAGCAGCCTCATCCTTGATTTGGATTTTCTCCATCTCTTCTTCAGCCTTGGCTACTTCTTTTTTAAAGGGTTGGTAGAAGGAATCAATAACCTTTTGCCACTGTTCTTTCCCGAGTTCGACATCATCCAACTTTCCTTCCATCTCAGCGGTAAAGGTTACATTGACGATATCTGGGAAGAATTCAACGATCAGTTTATTGACGATTTCTCCTAATTCGGTTGGCTCGAAGCGTTTGGCTACAAGCTTCACGTAATAGCGTTTTTGAATGGTCTCAATGGTCGGTGCATAGGTTGAAGGACGACCAACTCCATTTTCTTCTAAAGTCTTAATCAAAGTCGCTTCAGAGTAACGAGCTGGTGGTTGGGTAAAGTGCTGTTCAGGTTTGCTGTTGACCTGAGTGACGGTGTCACCTTCTTCCATGTCCGGTAGCATCTTATTCTTGTCCGAATCATTGTAGATCGCCAAATAGCCGTCAAACTTCACCTGACTTCCATTTGCTGTATATTGAACTCCATTTTGCCCTAAACGGACATTCATGGTATCAAAAATAGCTGCTGTCATCTGACTAGCCACAAAACGATTCCAGATCAAGGTGTAGAGCTTGAGCTGGTCCTTGTCCAAATACTTGGCAATTTTCTCAGGCGTATTGTAGACGCTAGAAGGACGAATGGCTTCGTGGGCATCTTGAGCACCAGAAGCATTCTTAACCCGGCTACCATGCTTAGAATACTTATCTCCAAATCGATCAACGATAAAGCTAGCTGCTTCATTTTGAGCGACTGGACTAATCCGAGTCGAATCCGTACGCATGTAGGTAATCAAACCTTGAACACCTGATCCAATATTGATTCCTTCGTATAATTGCTGTGCTACCATCATGGTCTTACGAGTACGGAAATTGATCTTATTGGCAGCATCCATCTGCATGGAAGAAGTTGTGTAAGGAAGCGGCGCATTGCGTTTGCGCTCTTTCTTCTCAACCTTTTCAACGATATACTCTTTCCCATCTAGATGCGAAAGTACAGCTTTCACATCCTCCTGGTTTTGAAGTTTCATCTTCTTGCCATTCATTCCATAGAAATTGGCTTGGAATTGCTTGGTCCCCTTTTTAAAGGTTCCATCAATTGTCCAATATTCTTCTGGTTGGAAGGCATTGATTTCTTCTTCCCGGTCAATAATTAACTTAAGCGCAACGGATTGCACCCGACCAGCCGAAAGTCCCTTCTTCACCTTTTTCCATAGAATTGGTGAGATGGAGTACCCAACAATCCGGTCCAAGACACGGCGCGCTTGTTGAGCATCTACCAGATCCATATCAATCTTACGGGGTTCTTGAAAGGCATTTTTTACCGCATCCTTGGTAATTTCGTTGAAAACAACGCGGTTCTTATCTTCCTTATCCAACTGAAGAATATGCGCCAAATGCCAAGAAATAGCTTCTCCTTCACGGTCCGGGTCACTTGCGAGAAAGACTTGTTTGGCTTTTTTAGCCTCTTTTTTCAAATCATTAATCAAAGGACCTTTTCCGCGAATATTGATGTACTCTGGTTCGTAATTGTTCTCAAAATCAATAGACATGGTAGATTTTTTCAAGTCACGAATATGACCCACGCTGGCCATGACCTTATAATTTCTACCAAGATACTTTTCAATCGTCTTCGCTTTCGCAGGAGACTCCACGATGACTAAATTCTTTTTAGTTGTTGTGGTTTTCTTTTTTGTTTTAGTAGCCACTTTTTTACCTCTATTTTGTAATAAACCTCATAGAGTGTAAACTATTTTTTTCGGGATGTCAACCGTGAAGTTCTCCTATAGGAAAACTCATTTTAAAATTCAAACTCATCTAGGACATCTTTTCCACTGGTGACCAGCTTTGCACCTTCTTGAATGAGGTGGTGACAGCCATCTGAACGTCCATCCAAGATCGAACCAGGAATAGCAAAGACATCTCGCCCTTCTTCCATAGCACGCTCGCAGGTGATCAGACTTCCAGATCGCATCCGCGCTTCCGCCACAATCACTGCTCTAGAAAGCCCAGCAATAATCCGATTGCGTTCTGGAAAATGATGTTTTTGAGGGCCTTGTCCAGGACCGTATTCTGTTAACACTAAATGACTCCCACTCATGTACTTCTGCAATTGTTTATTGGATCTAGGATAGAAGACATCTAAGCCAGTACCAATCACTCCAATTGTCTTTCCTCCATTTCGAATAGCGGCATAATGGGCTGCAGCATCAATTCCCTTGGCTAATCCGCTCACCACAATCAATTCATTATTTAACTCGTTAATGATTTTCTCGACGGATTGAATCCCGTTACGACTACAGGATCGACTTCCTACGACCGCAATCTTTGGCTGTTTAAGAAGATCAATATTGCCTGAGTAAAACAACAAAACAGGTGGGTTATGCATCCAGAGAAGCTCTTCAGGATATTCCGGATCCATAATGGAAATCGAATCAAACTCCTTAAACTCTTCTCTCAAGACCTTGTCATCAATCCGGATATACCGTTCCATAAATAGTGTTTGATTACGACAACCTGCAATTTTTGCCATTAATTCTAAAGAGGGCCACTCCCCATTCATTTCCCAGTAATTGACAATGTTAAAAACCTGTAGATTTGACAGGCCAGCAACCTTTAATTTATAAAGTTCATATTTCTTCATTCGTAAACCTCTTTTTCTACTATCTATTTATAATATTCGTAAAAGAAAACAAAAAAAGCTCTAAAAATAGAACTTTTTAATGATTTTCTAAGATGTTAAAATGACAAACTGCCCCCAAAAGATTACTTGAGTTGTGGTAACGAGCTGCTTGAATCTCTACTAAAGAAAATCGTTGCTCCCCACTTTCCTCCATCAGGCTTTTATACTGATGGTTAATCTCTTCTAAAAGAAGGGGTTGACTACTAATTCCCCCACCAATCGTCACTTTTTCAAGCCGAACCAAAGACTGAAGGTTATAGATTAGGATCGCAATTTCTCGACAATAAGAAGCAAATAAGTCTTGCAATTCCTCATGATAACCAGCTTCAAGGACTTCAAAAACTTGAACTCCATCTTCTTCAGGCAATTCTAGGAGTCGACTAGCATTAGCCACAAAATTGACTGCAGAGCCTAAATTTTGAACCAAACTGGAAATCCCATGTCGCAAAATCTCGGTCTGATATTGCTTTTGTTCAGGAGTCACTTGCTTCTCCCCTAAGCTTGGCCAACGAAGATAATCCTTGAGATTCCAGGTGGAAATTAAGGAACCGTTGGAAGTCAAGGCTAAGCCTACCCCAGTTCCTAACACAAAGGTTGCGCCACAATCACAATCCTGGAGGTTTCCAATTCGTGCTTCTGCCAAGCCTGCAGCATCCCCATCGTTGAGGACGGTCACAGGGACTTGAAAAGTCTTATTTAAACGAGAAGCTAAAGGAATATTCCTTAAATAAGGAACGAGGCCACCTTTAAAGACAAATCCCAGTCGACTATTGATTTCACCCGGACAAGAGATGGCGATCCCAGTGATTCGATTCTGGAACAAGCAAATCACGCGCTCAAGAGCTTCCCAGAATTCCTCAATAGTAGCTGGTGTCGGAACTTTAGAGGAATCATTCACCTGATAGGCTTCATCCACTAAGGCATATTTAATAAAGGTTCCTCCAATATCAAAGGCTAATAGCATTTCCTTCCCTCCTAGTCAAGATCCGTCATGGACTTAATGGGTTCGAAGCTTCGACGATGGATAGGCGTGACCCCATGTCTTTCCAAGCCCTCAAGATGATTGCTTGTCCCATACCCCGCATTCTGAGCAAAATCATAACCTGGATACTTTTGGTCATAGGCTGCCATCATCTGATCTCGTGTCACCTTCGCCACAATAGAAGCAGCTGCGATAGACAGAGAATTAGCATCTCCTTTGATGATGGATGTCTGAGAAATAGGGAGGTCCAATTTCATAGCATCAATCAAGAGGTGTTGAGGTTGAGGGTCCAATTCTTGAATAGCCTCAAGCATGGCTAATTTGGTTGCTTCATAAATATTAACCTGATCAATGACCCGATTATCTTTTATCCCAATCCCGACAGAGAGAGCCTGATCTAAAACCGCTTGGTAAATAGCATGGTGCTTCGATTTTGGAATTCTCTTACTATCGTTTAAACCTGGAATCTTACAATTTTCAGGCAGAATGACGGCTGCTGCGACGACAGGGCCAGCCAAAGGGCCTCGCCCTACTTCATCAACACCTGCAATAAGATGAATCCCTTGAGCATAAAGTTCTTTCTCATAGGCTAGCATTTTTTCCAAACGCAAATCTTCGTCTACTTGTTTTTGGAGTTCGCGTTTTCGTTTGCTGATAGCCGCTTGAACGCCCGCTCGACCATCAAGGATCAACTCTTCAAATAAGGGATGATCTAGCCTATCAATCGTTGACAAACACTCTTTGATTTCTTTAATCGTTGGCATCTACTTCACCTACACGATCAAGGGTATAGCGACCCAAACGACCATCACGTACATCCTTGACAAACAAACTGTAGAAGCGATCATAATCATCTCGGAAACCTAAGCGTTGAGTCATCTCCATAATGATTTCAGGCGCTTCCTGATCTAATTTCATTTGCTTATAGCGTTCTTGTAACTCTTTAGGGTAGTGCTCTTTAAAATAGTTGAGGCCAAAAATGGTCACTTCATCCATTGGAAGCAACTGGTCCTTAATTGCTCCTGTTAAGGCGAGCTTCAAGGCCACTTCTTCATCTTCAAATTTTGGCCAAAGAATCCCTGGGGTATCCAAGATTTCGAGGTCCTTATTGGTTTTCAACCACTGTTGCCCCTTGGTCACCCCTGGTTTATTTCCAACAACAGCAATCTTTTTCCCTGCTAAGCGGTTCATCAGCGTTGATTTACCAGCATTGGGAATCCCGATAATCATGGTCCGAAGGGTTTCAATTTGAATCCCTCGTTCCTTCTGACGGGCAATTTTATCGGCCATCAAAGACTTAGCAGCATCTGTAACCTTTTTAACCGTAGATTGCTCTTTAGAGTTAATAGCCAAAGTTTTGATCCCTTGTGACTCAAAATACTCCTGCCATTCTTTTGTAGCGACAGGATCTGCCAAGTCTACCTTGTTCAGAATCATCAGCTTAGGCTTATCACCAACAATTTTTGTTAACATAGGATTTTGACTTGATAGAGGCAAACGAGCGTCCACCAAAATTGTCACGAAATCCACAAATTTAATATTTTCTTGTACTTGTCTTCTAGCTTTGGACATATGTCCAGGAAACCATTGAATAATCGCCATGAAATGAAATCCTTTCAACATTCAATCTTATCTATTATACCATGAAATACAGTATTTTCTTTTAAAACTGCTCCCCATTTTTTCTTAAAAAAACGAAGCTACACCCGTAACTTCGTTTCTTATTTTAGCGAATTTGCTCAAAGTGCAAGTGAACAGCGATGTGGTCTCCATAGCCACTTCGTTCCAAATCGCGTTGCAAACGATAAGAAATATAGTGTTCAGCAATGGTAATATAACCAGCACCAAGTAAACGGTGCTCAACCATTGATTGGATCATGCTGATTGTGGCACGTTCCACTTTCGCTTCTTCCAAATCCATCACAACTTTTTTAGTCACTTGCGCCAAGTTTTGGCGAAGATCATCGGTCAAGACATAGACTGTTTGTGCTGCCTTCAAAACAGCTTGATAGATTTTATCTGGATCAAATTCTACAACTTCACCACTACGTTTAATGACTTCCATCTTATTCTCCTTGATCATCAATATACTTCTATTATCTAAATAAATAGGGGATTTGTCAAGAATCTAAAACGTCAATAATCCGGACGAAGAACTCCCGTAATGATTTCTTTGGTCGCGTGGTAATCCCCATCCACTACAACCTTGATAATGCGCTTCGCTTCCTCAGCAGGAGCTGGCACTAATGGCAAACGAGTTGGCCCTGCTTCAAAGCCCATATAGTTCAAGACTGCTTTAACTGGAGCTGGACTTGGATAAGAGAAGAGAGCATTGACTTTCGGGATAAATTGGCGCTGAATGGCCGCCGCTTTTTTAATATCATTATTTTCAATGGCTAGGAACATTTCGTGCATTTCATCCCCATTGGTATGAGATGCTACTGAAATCACCCCATCTGCCCCAAGGTTCGTGGCATGGAAAGCATCTCCATCCTCTCCCGTATAAATGAGGAACTCCTCTGGCTTGTGCTCAATTAAATAAGCCATATTGGCAAGGGTTGTACACTCTTTTACCCCGATGATATTTGGATGTTCTGCCAAACGAAGCATGGTTTCTGGTGTCATTTCGACAACCACGCGCCCAGGAATGTTATAGATTATGATTGGCAAGTTAGAAGCGTCTGCAATAGCCTTAAAATGCTGGTACATACCTTCTTGAGAAGGTTTGTTGTAATAAGGGACAATCGCTAATCCGGCAGCAAAACCACCAAATTGGTCGACTTCTTTTACAAACTCAATCGAGTCGCGAGTTTCATTGGTCCCGACACCAGCAATCAAAGGAACCCGTCCGTTGACTACCTTTTGCACCGCTGCAAAAAGTTCTAATTCTTCATCGTGTGTTAGAGTTGGACTTTCAGCTGTGGTACCAGCTAAAAGAATCCCATCTGTGTGATGAGCCAAAAGATGTTCAATAAGCGGAGGAATAGCCTCAAAATTAATCGAACCATCTTCATGGAAGGGAGTGATAAAGGCAGTGATCATTCTACAATTTTTTAAATCTTGATAAGACATACATACTCCTTCTTGAGACAACCATAGGGAAGAGGGACAGCACCAAAAGTTGATAGCTGTCCCCTATTACAATTTATTTAGTTAATGAATCATTTCAACTCAAACTTCAACTCAGCTGTTGGGCGCACGAGTCCACGTTCATGAAGGGTTTCTGCAATTTGAACTGAGTTCCAAGCAGCTCCTTTAAGAAGGTTATCAGAAACCACCCACATATGAATCCCTTTTTCAGCATCCAAGTCTTTACGGATACGACCAACAAAGGTATCGCGAGAACCAACCGCATTGATAGCTTGTGGGTATACTTGATGAGCCACATCATCTTCCAACACTGCTCCTGGGAAGGCAGCAATAGCAGCTTTTACTTCTTCGATTGGTGCTACTTCTTTGGTCTCAATGTAAACTGACTCTGAGTGAGCTGACAAGACTGGAATACGTACACATGTTGCTGATACGGCAATGCTATCGTCTTCCATGATTTTCTTAGTTTCGTTCGTCATCTTCATTTCTTCATATGTGTAGTCATTATCAGTGAAGACGTCAATTTGAGGAAGGGCGTTAAAGGCGATTGGATAATGTTTCTTATCGCCACCTGAAGGTAAGATTTCCGCGTGCAAATCACGTGGATCCACTCCATCATTCAATACTTCACGCAATTCACGTTGGGTTTCAAGAATGGCTCCCATACCAGCACCAGAGACAGCTTGGTAAGTAGACACGATGATACGGTCCAAGCCCCATTTCTGACGAACAGGCTCAAGAGCTACCATCATTTGAATGGTTGAACAGTTAGGACAGGCGATGATTCCGTTATGGGCATCAAGCGCATGTGCATTTACTTCAGGAACAACCAATGGTACATCTGGATTTTGACGGAAGTAAGAAGTGTTATCTACTACGACCGCACCAGCTTTAACAGCATATGGTGCATATTTAGCTGAAGTTGATCCTCCAGCTGAGAAGAGAGCGATATCTACTCCTGCAAAAGCCTCTTCAGTTGTTTCTTCAATGGTCACGTCTTGCCCTTTGAATTGCAAGACCTTCCCTGCTGAACGCGCAGATGCAAGGTAGCGAATCTTATCAATTGGAAGACTTGATTCTTCCAGCATTTTGATCATTTGTGCACCAACGGCACCTGTAGCACCGACAACAGCAACTGTATATCCCATAATAAAACCTCTTTCGGAATTTTCTAAAAATTTGTGAATTTTATCTATTATACTATTTTTCCCTACAAATGAAAAGTGTATTTTACACTTATAAAAACAAAATAATCCCGATCTAAGACCGGGATAGTTTCTAGATATCGAATAGCTTTTATTGAAAATTAATGGATTTCATAATCCAAATCATTCAAATTCTTCTTGCCTTGAGTATCTTCCAATAAAAATGGCACCTGTTGCATCCCTTTGATACCCGCCACTAGTGAAGTTGGGAAGGTTACTATTGCTTGGTTGATTTGGCTAATATTACTATTAACAATACGTTTAGAAGCTGCCAAATCTTCATTTTCGTCTGCAATTTCTTTTTGCAAGGCCAAGAATTGGTTAGAAGATAAGAGATCTGGATAATTCTCACCTACTGCTCGGATTTGTGCCAAGACATCATTTTGATTGGCAATAACTTGGTTGGATTCTTGGATAGAGGCACCTTGACGAAGGGCTACTAATTCGGTAAAGACTTTCTCTTCATGTTTGGCGTAGGCCTTAGCTGCCTTCAACATTTCAGAAATGGTATCGTAGCGTTTGACAAGAATTATATCAACCGTTCTCTTTGCTTCTTCAATCATGACCTGATAACGATTCAAGCGATTGCTTTCACCGATAAACCACATAACAATGACAAGAGCAAAAACGACGATGGCAATAAATAATCCTAACATAGTTATTCTCCTTTAAATATATTGGTTAATTCATCAATGAGATCAATCTCCCTACAGAGTTTTTGATACTCTGCAGCAATCGAAAGACTTTCGATTGCATCTTTTCTATTCGGTGTTGGGAAAAGGTAGCGGTTAGTATATAAGGAAATATAGAGTGTATCTTGTACTAAATACACACACATAGCATTTTGAGAAATTTGCTGATCAAACCATTCTAGGATCTTGGGTTTTAAGAATTTTCGAGCAGCCAGTTCATCTGTACAATAGATATTGTAATTTTCATTGTTTCGGATATCTTCTGTTTCAATTTGAACTTCATTAGGTCCAGCACCCGGATAGGCACCTTTTAGTTCTCTTTTTAAAAACAAAGATTTCTTGGTTGGAACAACTCTCAAGTGCCCTGGAAATGAGATAGGAGCTTTTAAAGAAAAAATCTGACCAGCAAAATCTTCAACTTCTTCTCTGACCGTATGAGTTTCCCCACTTGAGTATCTCTTTGTTCGCGTCTCAATATGATAAGCATAGAGATTGGCTACTACGAGATTCTTTTCATCATGGAAAGACAATTGATGAAAGAGATCAAACTTAGTCGATCTCGGACTAATGACCTGCAGGACATTCATTGGGTAGTCAGCTGTCAGAGTTAGCTCCGCTTGAGGAAAAACTTCTTTCAGGATGGGACAAAGAAAATCTGTAATATAAATCTCTTCATTGGATCGAACCTGATCTCCGAATAAGGCTTTTCGTTTTTTGTATGCCGGTAAATAATAAAACACCACTACAAGAAGAATGATAACAATCGCTGCTCGCCATCTAACAAGTTGGAAGGAGAGAAAAGCTAGAATACCACCAAGAATAGTGGCGTTTCTCCAATGAAGATTATTCTTCATTTGTTACTTCATAATGAGCAACTTAGCCTGATATTGTTCTAATTTTTCCAGTTCACTGATACGTTGAAACGTTTCTTGTGACCACTTGTTGTTTGGACTGTTTTGATCATACACTATAACCATCTCCTTTCAAACACAAATGAATCCATTTATTTACATCATTATATCACCGGTAGTCATAAGAGGCAAACAAATTTATGTATTTGCTTACTATGAATTTTTACAAAAAAAATCCCTTACCACATGGTAAGGGATTCGAGGCATCTTTCGATGAGAACAGCAGGTTCACACAACTGTTCAAGGTCCGCTCCTGCGTTACAATTAAATGTAGACCTCCTCAGCGCAAAAGGCTCCTAAGAGCCAATCGACTCATCGCATAAACTTAGTGTACCATGAACGGCCCAAAAAAGTCAAGAGGCTCGTTCTAGACTTCCTTTTAAATAACTTAAAAGAAATTGAGCAAAGCTAAGCTCCTTCTAATTTTTACATTAGGGGCTTCACAGGCCCTTCGATCGTCTTTTGCATCCAGACAATATCATGCCATTGATCAAATTTATAGCCAATTTTAGGAAAATGAGCAACTTTCACATAGCCACGTTTCTCATGGAGGGCGATACTAGCTGGATTTGGCAGGGCAATGCAAGCTAAGAAACGTAAATAACCACGCGCCTCCAACTCCGACTCTAATGCCTCATACAATCGAGAACCCAGACCTTGCCCACGACGATCTTGATCCACATAGACGGATACTTCCACCGCCCAATCATATGCTGATCGATCATAATAGCTTGAGGCATAGGCATAAGCAAGGACTTGACCGTCTACTTCTGCTACTAAATAGGGAAAACGTTGAAGGATCTTTTCGATACGCCCTTCAAATTCCTCAATGGTCGGAACCTGGTATTCAAAAGTGATGGCTGTTTTCTCAACATAGGGAGCATAAATCCTGACAAGTTCAGGAGCATCTTCAAGGGTGACTGGTCGTATCTTCAGCATGGTCTTCTCGCTTTCTATTTCTCTATTATACCCCAAAAGCACAAAAATAGAGGTTGTCCGCCAACCTCTATATATTTTATTAGAACAATCCTAAAGCAGTCCCATCTTCTGCTACATCCATGTTCAAAGCAGCAGGACGTTTTGGTAATCCAGGCATAGTCATCACTTCACCTGTCAAAGCAACAATGAAGCCTGCACCAGTCTTAGGTACCAATTCGCGAATGGTAATGTCAAAACCAGACGGCGCCCCGAGGAGACTTGGATCATCTGAGAAACTATATTGGGTCTTAGCCATACAAACTGGCAACTTGTCCCAGCCATTTTTCACGATTTGAGCAATCTGAGTTTTGGCTTTCTTCTCAAAGACAACATTGTCGGCCCGGTAAATTTCTTGGGCAATCTTAGTGATCTTTTCTTCAACAGAAAGGTCATTATCATAAAGACGAGTGTAGTTGGCTGGACTTGTTTCAAGTGTCTCCACTACTGTTTCTGCTAGGGCCAATCCTCCATCAGCACCATCAGCCCAAACGCTCGCCAATTCAACAGGAACTTGAATAGAAGCACAGAGTTCTTTCAGAGCTGCAATTTCAGCTTCTGTATCTGTGACAAATTCATTAATAGCCACTACTACAGGAACTCCAAATTTACGCATATTTTCTACGTGGCGCTCCAAGTTCGCAAAACCTGAACGAACAGCTTCTACATTTTCTTCAGAAAGAGCATCTTTGGCAACTCCACCATTCATCTTCAAAGCACGAATCGTTGCGACAATCACCACTGCAGATGGGCTAACAGGAAGATTTGGTGTTTTGATATCCAAGAATTTTTCAGCTCCCAAATCCGCGCCAAAACCTGCTTCTGTCACTACGTAATCGGCTAAACGAAGAGCGGTTGAGGTAGCTAAAACAGAATTACATCCATGGGCAATATTAGCAAAAGGTCCACCATGAACAAAGGCTGGCGTTCCATAGATGGTTTGGACCAAGTTTGGCTTGATCGCATCTTTCAGAATCAAGGCAAGCGCCCCTTCTACTTCTAAATCGCGGACATAAACTGGACTACGATCATAACGGTAACCAATCACAATATTGGCCAAACGACGTTTCAAGTCTTCAATATCTGTCGCCAAGCAAAGGATGGCCATAATCTCAGAAGCAACGGTGATATCAAATCCGTCTTCACGAGGAATCCCATTGAGCGGTCCACCAAGACCGACCGATACGTGACGCAAAGCACGGTCATTCAAGTCCACTACCCGTTTCCAGATAATCCGACGTTGGTCAATGCCTAGCTCATTTCCTTGATGCAAATGATTGTCGATCAAAGCTGAAAGTGCATTATTTGCTGTTGTAATGGCATGCATGTCACCCGTGAAATGAAGGTTGATGTCTTCCATTGGTAGAACTTGTGCATAACCTCCACCTGCTGCTCCCCCTTTAATCCCCATAACAGGACCTAAAGAAGGTTCGCGAATGGCAATCATGGTTTGTTTGCCAATTTTATTTAAAGCATCTGCTAAACCAATGGTGATGGTAGACTTTCCTTCCCCTGCTGGAGTCGGGTTAATGGCGGTTACCAAGATGAGCTTTCCTGGTTCTTCCTTCTGAACGGCTTGGATCTTGTCAAAGGTTAATTTTGCCTTGTACTTTCCATAGAGTTCTAGGTCATCGAAGTGAATACCCAATTTCTCTACCACATCTGTGATTGGTTTCAATTCAATACTTTGTGCAATCTCGATATCTGTCTTCATCTGAATCTCCTCACTATTTAATAATCCTATTATACAGAAATTTCACAAGGATATATATTTTAAATCTCAAACTTTTCTCATTCGTTCGGTTTTTGCTTAGTAACTCTGCTTTTTCAGCCTTTATTCCAATTTCTTATACCCCTCTATATGAAATAACTATGAGTCCCTTCGTCGTCTACTCTACCGCCTTTGTATCCCCTTGACCAACAATCGCAAGAGCCGTGTTCTTGGCTTTACTAAAATATAAAATTCTTGTAAAATAAGCCTATGAATATTTTGATTACTTCCGGTGGGACGAGTGAAAAGATTGATCAGGTTCGTTCGATTACCAACCATTCCACTGGTCAACTTGGAAAAATCATTTCCAAACGTTTTTTAGAGGCAGGTTTTTCTGTGACTCTGGTGACAACTCCAACTGCGGTTCAGCCTAAAGAACATCCTCATTTAAGAAAGATATTTATCAAAGATGTCGCTGAACTTCAAACAGTCCTTGAAAAAGAAACTCCAACTCACCAGGTGCTCATCCATGCTATGGCTGTCTCTGACTACAGCCCTGTCTATATGTCAGGTTTCCAGGCTGTCAAAGAAGCTAGCAATTTAGAGCATTTTCTTCATCAAACCAACCAGGAATCGAAAATTTCTTCAGAGGAAGATTACCAAGTTCTCTTTTTAAAGAAAAATCCTAAGTTGATTTCCTTAGTAAAAACATGGAATCCAGACATTCGCTTGATCGGCTTTAAACTGCTGGTTGGTGTAGCACAGGATCAACTCCTAGCCGTTGCTCGTGCAAGTCTCGAAAAAAATCAGGCAGAAATGATTGTTGCCAATGACTTAAGCGAAATTCAAGACGGAAAACATCGAGCTTACTTAGTTACGAAAGATGCTACTCAAATAGCCGAAACGAAATTGGATATTGCTCAAAAAATTTATCATCACATTAGGAACAAAGGATAAAACCTATGGCGAATATACTACTGGCTGTAACTGGGAGCATTTCTGCCTACAAGGCAGCAGACCTCACCAGTCAATTGACCAAGCTCGGTCACCAGGTAAAGATTCTTATGACTCCTGCAGCTACAGCTTTTATTACCCCTCTAACACTTCAGGTCCTCTCCAAACAAGCTGTCCTGGTAGAGGTCATGACAGAAGACGATCCAAAACAAATCCAACATATTGACTTGGGGAAAGAGGCTGATCTTTTTCTAGTCGCTCCTGCAAGTGCCAATACCATTGCAAAACTTGCCATAGGGCTAGCGGATAATATGGTGACGAGCACAGCTCTAGCCTTGCCTCAAGGAACTAAAAAAATCCTAGCCCCCGCTATGAATACGAAAATGCTGGAACACCCAGCTACCCAACGAAATCTAAAACTTTTACAAGACTACGGCTATCAGATTATTCAACCTCGCCATGCTACTCTGGCTTGTGGCGATCAAGGGTCTGGAGCTTTAGCTTCTATCGAAACCATTCTAACTACTATACAGGAGTCACTTTCATGAAAAAATCTTCATCCATTTCACGCATTGCTATATTTTTCGCGGTAATGATTACCATCCATTTTACAACTTCCTTCATCTTACATTTTGTACCATCAGGTATTCAGCCAACCTTGGTTCATATTCCTGTTGTGATCGCGTCTATCATTTACGGGCCACGAATCGGAGCTACCTTAGGATTGCTTATGGGACTATTTAGTTTAACGATGAATACCCTTGTTTTAACACCTGCAAGCCACCTCTTTAGTCCCTTTGTACCAAACGGAAACTTCTATTCCCTCCTTATTGCAATAGTTCCACGTATCTTGATCGGAATAACACCTTACTATATCTATCAATTAATGCGCAATCGTACCGGGTTAATAACAGCCGGCATTGTCGGATCCATGACCAATACCGTTTTTGTTTTAAGTGGGATTTACTTCTTTTTTGGTAGTCAATTCAAAGGTGGAATCAACGATTTTCTAGCCTTGATTGTGTCTACAAACTCACTTATCGAAGTTATTGCAACGGTTCTGATCACTAGTGCCGTTGTCCCAGCCCTTGAAAAAATAAAATAAACAGTTGAGTAGGGCTATAAAAGCTGATGAAATCAGCGTAGTAGAGCCCACTCGAAAACTGCGTCTTGCTCGACAATCCAAAGACAATTGAGAGGCTAGGACTTTTGTCCCAGCCTCTTTTTTTCTATCCAAAATTCCCCCTTTATTTTTGAAAAGATTTACAATTATCGCTAGAATTTTCTGAAAAAATTTGCTATAATGTAAGCGATTAATTTATAGAAATAAGGAGTTGCACTATGACTTATCAAGAAAACTTCCAAAAATGGGCTGATTTCGCGGACCTACCAGATTACCTTCGTCGTGATTTGGAAAGCATGGATGAAAAAACGAAGGAAGATGCCTTCTACACAAACCTTGAATTCGGTACTGCTGGTATGCGCGGATTGATTGGTGCTGGGACTAACCGCATTAATATCTACGTTGTTCGTCAAGCAACTGAAGGTTTGGCGCGTTTGATCGAATCTAAAGGTGGAAATGAAAAAGAACGTGGTGTAGCCATCGCCTACGATAGCCGTCACTTCTCTCCAGAATTTGCCTTTGAATCAGCAGCCGTTCTTGCAAAACACGGTATTAAATCCTATGTCTTTGAAAGTCTCCGTCCAACTCCAGAACTTTCATTTGCTGTTCGTCACCTAAACTGTTTCGCAGGGATCATGATTACTGCTAGCCACAACCCTGCTCCGTTTAACGGATACAAGGTTTACGGTGAAGATGGTGGTCAAATGCCTCCACACGACGCGGACGCTTTGACAACCTACATCCGTGCCATCGACAATCCATTCGCTGTAGAAGTTGCGGATGTTGAAGCTGAAAAAGCATCTGGTTTGATTGAAGTCATCGGTGAAGCTGTCGATACTGAATACCTCAAAGAAGTAAAAGACGTTAACATCAACCCAGCCTTGATTGAAGAGTTTGGCAAAGACATGAAGATTGTCTACACTCCTCTTCACGGTACTGGTGAAATGTTGGCTCGTCGTGCTCTTGCTCAAGCAGGATTTGACTCTGTTCAAGTCGTTGAAGCTCAAGCAACTCCAGACCCTGACTTCTCAACTGTAAAATCACCAAACCCAGAAAGCCAAGCAGCCTTTGCTCTTGCAGAAGAACTTGGTCGCCAAGTAGGAGCTGATGTTCTTGTGGCAACTGACCCTGACGCTGACCGTGTCGGTGTTGAAGTCCTTCAAAAAGACGGTAGCTACCTTAACCTTTCAGGTAACCAAATCGGTGCTATCATGGCTAAGTACATCTTGGAAGCTCACAAAAATGCTGGCACTCTTCCAGAAAATGCAGCCCTTTGCAAATCTATCGTATCAACTGACTTGGTAACGAAGATTGCTGAAAGCTACGGCGCAACTATGTTTAACGTCTTGACTGGTTTCAAATTCATCGCTGAAAAGATTCAAGAATTCGAAGAAAAACACAATCACACTTACATGATGGGATTTGAAGAAAGCTTCGGTTACTTGATTAAACCATTCGTACGTGATAAAGATGCGATTCAAGCTGTCCTTGTCGTTGCTGAGCTTGCTGCTTACTACCGCTCTCGTGGTTTGACACTTGCTGACGGTATCGAAGAAATCTACAAAGAGTACGGCTACTATGCTGAAAAGACAATCTCTGTTACACTTTCTGGTGTTGACGGTGCTGAGCAAATCAAAGCGATTATGGCGAAATTCCGTGAAAACGGGCCAAAAGAATTTAACTCAACAGAAGTTTCAATCACTGAAGACTTCAAAGCACAAACATCTACTGCTGCTGATGGCACTGTAACAACCTTGACAACTCCTCCAAGTGATGTATTGAAATACACACTTGCTGATGGTTCTTGGATTGCCGTTCGCCCTTCAGGTACAGAACCAAAAATTAAGTTCTACATTGCCGTTGTTGGTGAAAGCAACGAAGATTCTCAAGCTAAAATTGCTAACATCGAAGCTGAAATCAATGCCTTTGTAAAATAAGAAACCACAAAAGATGAGATCAACCAATCTCATCTTTTTTTCGTATCAAAATACAGCATTTTTTCGCCCTTTATGGCATACTAGATTTATAAGAAAGCGAGGTAATCTCATGGAACAATTTTTAGAAGATATTAAAGATCTTGAAGTAACCACTGTTGCGCGTGCGCAAGAAGCCATCGACCAAAAAGAAACAGCAACCTTCTTTATTGGACGCAAGACTTGCCCATATTGCCGAAAGTTCGCTGCTAAATTAGCAACTGTAGTAGCCGAAACTAAAGCTCATATCTACTTCATTAATAGTGAAGAACCAAGTCAACTGGATGCTTTGCAAGTCTTCCGCTCTACCTATGGCATTCCAACTGTTCCTGGATTTTTACATGTCGAAGCCGGTGAAGTTACCGTTCGCTGCGACTCATCCATGTCAGAAGAAGAAATCAAAGCATTCGCTCATCTATAAAAAAAATAGCTAGAGATTATTCTCTAGCTATTTTTCATTTTCTGTAAAAGTCGTCCAAATCTTCTGCTGGGGTTTGGCAAAAGGAAAGGCCGAAAATTCTTCCGGTTTTAACCAAATAGTTGATTCACTGGTTGCTTGTTCTCCTTCTTTTACCAATCCGTACCGAAGTTGAACCTGCCACTTGCGGTGCGAAAAGACATGCTGGACCATGGGATAAGTTCTCTCTTGCCAATCAATGACTAAGTCATAGTCCTGTTCAAAGGAGAGAATCTCTAGATTGCTCTCTGCTTGTTCCTTCTCATCCAGTAGAGACAATTGGCCCAGGTTCTCAGATAGACTATCCACTTCAATCAAGGGAAAATGCCAGAAGCCTGACAAGAGTCCCTCTCGCTCATTTTTTTCCAGCAGGTAGCGCTCTTGACTATCCTTTATAATAAAGGCTGTTAAATAAACGGGTACTGGTTTCTTCTTTGGAGCCTTGATGGGATAGCGATCCATGGTCCCATGCTGATAGGCCGCGCTAAACTCTTTTACAGGACTCTCTTCGGGCCGTGGATTGACTGGTGATTCAATATCTGAGCCCAGATCCATCAAAGCCTGATTGAAATCACCCGGACGCTCTGGATCGATCAAGACTTCCATCATGGCTTGAAAAATCTTACGATTAGTCGGAACTCCGATATCGTAGTCAACCTCAAACAAACGAGCTAAAACCCGCATGACATTGCCATCCACTGCTGGCTCTGGCAAGCCAAAAGCAATACTGGCAATGGCACCAGCTGTATAAGGTCCAATTCCCTTGAGTTTAGAGATAGCCTCATAGCTTGATGGGAAAACACCCCCATGGTCCTCCATGATTTGCTGGGCAGCTTTCTGCATGTTGCGGACCCTCGAGTAATAGCCCAAGCCCTCCCAAGCTTTTAAGAGCTTTTCTTCAGGGGCTTGAGCTAAATCCGCAATGGTCGGAAACCAATCCAAAAAACGCTCATAATAAGGAATAACCGTATCGACACGTGTCTGCTGGAGCATAATCTCTGAAATCCATATTTTATAAGGATCCTGCGTCCGTCTCCAGGGGAGATCCCGTTTATTGGCATCATACCAGGCTAATAACTTTTCTCGGAAAGAGGCAATTTTTTCCTCCTCCCACATGATAATCCCGTAATCTTTTAAATCCATCATATTCCTAGTATACCATAGAATGACTTCTACTTTAGAGATTCTGACTCTACCATAAAAAGGCCTAGGAAATCCCTAAGCCTTTCAATCATTCTTATTGTTCCACAGCTTGAGCTGCTGTGATCAAGGTCAATTTGTAAACGTCATCTGCATTACATCCGCGAGAAAGGTCGTTAACTGGTTTGTTCAACCCTTGCAAAACTGGTCCTACTGCAGCAAAGCCACCGAGACGTTCTGCCATCTTGTACCCAATGTTACCAGCCTCAATACCTGGGAAGATAAAGACATTAGCTTGTCCTGCCACCTTGCTTCCTGGAGCTTTCAATGCTGCTGTTTCTGGTACAAAGGCAGCGTCAAATTGCAATTCCCCATCAATTTCAAGGTCTGGACGAAGTTCATGAGCGATTTTTGTTGCTTCCACAACTTTATCAACACTTTCACCGAAACCAGAACCTTTGGTTGAATAGCTCAACATGGCGATTTTCGGATCGATGCCAAACATCTTGGCTGTGATAGCAGAGTTGATGGCAATTTCAGCCAAACCTTCAGCATCTGGATTGATGTTAATCGCACAGTCTCCAAACAAGTAACGTTCAGAACCACGAACCATGAGGAAGGCACCTGAAGTGCGTTTGACATTTGGACGAGTTTTGATAATTTGAAGGGCTGGACGAACAGTTGCAGCTGTTGAGTGAATCGCACCTGAAACCATACCATCAACGATTCCCAGATGTACCAACATAACACCAAAGTAGTTGACATCGTCTTGCAAAATTTGACGTGCTTCTTCTTCTGTCATTTTACCCTTCCGACGTTCTACCAAGGAAGCTACCATCTCATCAAAGCCTGCGTAAGAATGCGGGTCGATAACTTCGTATCCTTCCAAAACTCCTTCAATTTCAAGGTAAATACGAATCTTATCTGGATTACCAAGCAAGACAGGTGTAACGTCTGTTTCTTTTACAATCCGTTTTGCTGCTTGCAGAATACGAGGCTCTTCCCCTTCTGGTAACACAATACGAGCATTCTTACCAACGAGGTTGGTTTTGAGGCTTTCAAAAACTTCCATGAGTTTCTCCTTTGAAAAAAATTAAATATTTGATAACTGTTTTAAGACTCGGCTAAAATCATCTGGCAGAGAGCTTTCAATTCGGAGCTCCTCTTCCAAAAAAGGATGATAAAAAGCCAAGGAATGGCAATGCAAGGCTTGTCGAAGAATCCCATCTTCTAACGAACCTCCATAGAGATCATCTCCCAAAAGTGGAAAACCAATATGAGAAAAATGAACGCGAATCTGATGGGTCCGGCCTGTATGCAACTGGATATCCACCAGATGAATATCACCAAAAGACTGGACAACTTGGTAGCTGGTATGAGCATACTTGCCACCTTTTGCTACCTTTCGGGTAATAATGGAGTCTTCATCACGCGCAATGGGGGCTATGATATCCCCCTTGCTTTCCAACTTACCCTTGCCCTTTACCAATGCAAAGTAACGTTTTTGAATCGTCTTAGCCTGAAGTTGCTTATCCAAGCGAGCATGGGCATAGCCATGTTTGGCAAAAAGCATGATCCCACTGGTATCCTTGTCTAAACGGGTGACAATATGAACGAGCTGATTTTCATACTGATTGCGAACATAGTAACCCTTGACAAAGTTCGCAATGGTGTTGGAATGAAGGGAGCTAGGAATGGATGCCACTCCTGCTGGTTTGTTGATAACCAAGAAATGATCGTCTTCGTACAAGATTTCCAAATCACGATCAATGGCCTCCAAAGCTTCATAACCTTCCTCAGAGGGAATATCAATCGTTACCTTATCTCCGATATCCAGAAGATAAATGGCATTTTGTTCAACGCCATTGACTAAAATCTGGCCTCCAGAAAACTTGATCTTGGCCAATAAGCCTTTTGAAACCTGATGTTTCTTCAGAAAGGTTTTAACCTTGACATGTTCATCTGCAATAAACTCGAACCTCATTCGTCAATATCTCCGATAAAGGCATCCTTGACCCGATTCCAGAAACTGGTATGGCTTGGGCTCGCTACGAAATTGATCTTGTGGTTATCAATCTGGTACTCGATATGGGCGATATTTCGATAGGAATAGGTTGAATTATCAACAGAGAGAATGTGAAAACCTGGCCGGCTAGGAGTGATTTCAATCTTATCTTTTTTGGGAACAATAATCGATGACCCCAAAGTTCGATAGACACGATTATTCAGACTAGCGATTTCAGCAATCTGAAGCGCTTCGATCGTCGGGTGAAGAACAGCTCCTCCCAAAGATTTGTTATAAGCTGTGCTACCTGTAGGGGTCGAAACCGTAATGCCATCCCCTCTGAATCGCTCAAAATGAACGCCATTGATGGTTAAATCAGCCACCATGGTTCGATCGCTGCGTTTGATTGTCGCTTCGTTAAGAGCTCGCATAATCTTCGTATCCCCATTATCAAAGGTCACTTTGACATTAAGGATTGGGTAAGATACCTTGGCACCTGTATCGAACTTGAGATTTTCTACCAACTTGTCAATCTCATCATCTAAATAGTCCGTATAAAATCCAAGATGACCCGTATGCACTCCAACAAAACGAACCCGATCTAATTGACTCTCGTACTTATGAAAAGCCGAGAGCAACATACCATCCCCACCGATAGAGATCACGATATCCGGATGCTTCTCAGTTAAGATAAAATTATTCTTTTTTAATTTATAACGAAGTTGTTGAAAAACCTCTTCGCTCTGGCGTTTTCGATTCCGAATAATCGAAACCTTTTTACCTGTAGTCCTCATCTGTATCATCACTATTTCCGACGCCATCGTTTAATTTACGATGCATTGGATCAAAAAGAGCTTGCGCCTCCTGAATGGCATCACGAATGGCACCCATTTCCTCATCGAGTTGATAAGCCAAATTCGCGGTGACTTCAAGACGCTTCTTAATCTCGTCCGGAAAATCTCCTTTATATTTGTAATTTAATGAGTGTTCAATGGTAGCCCAGAAATTCATAGACAGAGTACGAATCTGAATCTCTGCCAAAATCGTTTCATAGCCATTAATGGTATCTACTGGATACTCTACCACTACATGATAGCTTCGATACCCACTTGATTTCTTGTGACGAATATAGTCTCGTTCTTGAACCACGCGCATATCCTGACGCTTCCGCAAGACTTCTAGGACTTCGTCTACATCGTCTACAAATTGAACCATGATCCTCAGACCAGCAATATCTTGCATATCTTGAGCCAGGTTCTCTTCAGATATACTTCTGCGTTCCATCTTTTCGAGAATACTCTCAATCGGCTTCACACGACCGGTCACAAACTCGATTGGGGAATGCTTTTGTTGTTTGCGATACTGCTTTCTTATCCCACGAAGTTTAATCTTCAACTCCCCAACTGCTTGGATATAGGGATCTAAAAAATTTTCCCAATCAATCGCCATTGAATCACCTTGTCATCTCAAAGTTTTTTGTATAAAATAAACACATCTATTATTATATCATAAAGAGCTTGCAAACGAAAGGAAAGGACGTAGCTATGAATCATTTAGAAATTGAATTTAAAACCTTATTAACCAAGGAAGAATACCACTCTCTTGAAGATTTTTTCAAGGACCAACCTCCTATCCAACAAACCAATCACTATATCGATACGCCTGACCAAGCTATCCGAAAACATCAGATGGCCTTGCGCATTCGTACCTTAGCAGATCGGGCTGAGCTAACCCTTAAAGTACCGCAAGAAGCAGGACATTTCGAATACAATCAAGCCCTTACATTTGATCAAGTGGGAGCCTTTCTATCCAAGAAAAAACTCCCTCAAGGTGAGATTGCCAGCTTTCTCACTGATTTAGACATTCCTCTAACTTCCTTAGATGTCTGGGGAAGTCTAGAAACAGAGAGACGGGAGAAAAGAATCCCTAAAGGATTATTAGCTTTTGACCGTAGTCGCTATAACTCTATCGAGGACTATGAGTTGGAGATGGAGGTAGATGACGCCTCAGATGAAACTTATTTTCACGAATTTCTCAAGGAAAAACAAATTGAATACAAGCCAGCAAAAAGTAAAGTAGCAAGATTGGCTCAAAGTTTGCTAAAAAGCTGAAATTACTGAATTTTTTTGCTAAAATAAGAGTAGACAAAAATATCTAAATGAGGATCAAACACATGTCAGAAAAAAACAATATGAAGCTCTTCGCACTCAACTCCAACCAAGAAATTGCACAAAAAATTTCGGAAGTTGCTGGCATCCCACTCGGAAAGCTTTCTTCACGTCAATTCTCAGATGGTGAAATCCAAATTAATATCGAAGAAAGTGTGCGTGGATATGATATTTACATCATCCAATCTACTAGCTTCCCAGTGAACAATCACTTAATGGAATTGTTAATCATGGTAGATGCTTGCCAACGAGCAAGTGCCCATACCGTAAACGTGGTCCTTCCATACTTTGGGTATGCTCGTCAAGACCGCACTGCTGCTCCTCGCGAACCAATTACAGCAAAATTAGTTGCCAACATGCTTGTCAAGGCAGGGGTAGACCGTGTTGTAACCCTCGATCTTCATGCGGTTCAAGTACAAGGCTTCTTCGATATCCCAGTAGACAACTTGTTCACGATTCCTCTATTTGCTGATCACTATATCAAACAAGGTTTAACCGGTTCAGATGTAGTGGTTGTCAGCCCTAAAAATTCTGGAGTGAAACGCGCACGCAATCTTGCAGAATATCTAGATGCCCCAATTGCTATCATCGACTACGCCCAAGACGATTCTAGCCGTGACGAGGGCTACATCATCGGGGATGTTAAAGGTAAAAAAGCAATCCTGATCGATGATATTCTAAATACAGGAAAAACCTTCTCTGAGGCTGCAAAAATTGTTCAACGCGACGGCGCCACTGAGATTTATGCCGTTTCTAGTCACGGACTTTTCGTTAAGGGAGCCGCAGACCTACTGGATCAAGCACCGATTAAAGAGATTTTGGTTACAGACTCTGTAGCAACCAAAGAACAAAAACCAAAAAATGTAAAATACATTACTGCAAGTGAATTGATTGGAGATGCCCTTGTTCGTATCCAAGAGCGTAAACCAGTTAGTCCTCTCTTTGCATACCACAAGAAATAAGGTGATGGCGTGATTTATTTTGACAATGCGGCAACCACTCCCCTAAGCCCAGGAGTAATCAAGGTGATGACAGAAACGATGGAAACCAGTTTCGGAAATCCCTCTAGCCTCCACTCCCATGGTCGTCAAGCGAAAAAGATTCTTAGAGACGCTAGGGAATGCGTTGCAACTTGTTTAAAGACCTCTAGTCAACAGATTATCTTCACATCTGGCGGGACCGAAAGCAATAACACAGTTATAAAGGGCTACTGCCTCAAACATAGACAGCAAGGGAAGCATATTATTACCACGGCTATTGAGCACCATGCCGTCCTTGAACCGATTGAGTACTTGGTCCAAGAATATGGATTTGAAGTAACCATCATTCAACCGGTCGATCAAAAAATTCGACCTGAAGATATTCGAGCTGCACTTCGTCCCGATACTATTTTAGTATCCACCATGTATGCCAACAACGAAACGGGTGATCTCTTGCCTATCAAGGCAATTTCTGACCTTTTGAAAGACCATCCTGCTGCTTTCCATGTCGATGCTGTTCAAGCCGTTGGTAAACTTGCTGTAGCCCCTGAAGAGTTAGGAGTTGATTTTCTAACCGCATCAGCCCATAAATTCCACGGGCCTAAAGGAGTTGGTTTTCTCTATGCTAAAAAGCCTGACTTCTTCAATCTCTTACACGGAGGTGACCAAGAAGACAAGCGTCGAGCTAGCACAGAGAACTTGATTTCAATTGCTGGAATGGCTCAAGCCCTCAAAGAAGCAACTGATCAGTTAGACGCAAATTATCAGTATATTCAGCGCTTATCTGATCGTATCCTAACTGGCCTAGAAGATTTAGATTTCTATCTGAATAGCACAGACTCCAAACTTCCTCATGTCTTGAACATTGGCTTCCCTGGTATCAGCAATGATATCTTACTGCTTCGTTTAGATATGGCGGGAATTTCAGTCTCAACTGGCTCGGCTTGTACTGCGGGGACTGTTCAGCCAAGTCACGTCCTTGCAGCTTATTACGGCGAAGATTCACCCCGCTTGAAGGAATCTATTCGCATTAGTTTATCCGAATTCAATACGACTGCTGAAGTCGATACTTATATAACAACTATTCACAAAATTTTAGGAGAATTACATGGCATTTGAAACATCTGTCTCATTACCAAACTGCGATTACACATACGCAATCCATCCAAATATTAAAAAATATACCCTACGCGACAATACCTTTGCACAAACAAAGGTTGGAAACTACGAATTAAATCGTTTGTTAGAAGCTATTCCAAATAGCGGAGATGGCTTTAAGTTAAAAATTATCATCAATAAGGATTTAACAGGATTTAAAATTAACATTACTGACAAGTCAGGCCTTCGTTTGGTAAATATTTTTAAAAATCCAGAAAACAAGATTATCCAACAAAAATTCTACTTCCTCATGGACAGTTTAGTTGAACGTGAAATCTTTGAAAGGATTGAAAACTAATGACCAATGGTCCTGTAGTCCTCACCTATTTGGATGCATACCAAAAGGAACGTCAGGTTAGCTACGACAACATCGATCACTGTCTATTAGCCTTCTCAGGCTGTGTTTCCATTCCAGATTCCTATCAGGTTGTTTCTGTTACCTACAAGGAGCATACCTTACCTTTCACTGGAAAAATCGGTGACTTTTATCGCTATCTGATTCAGTTCGATCAGAGTTTAAGAAATTCCAATTAAGAAAGAAAAACACCATTTTGGTGTTTTTTTAGTAGAAGATAGTTGCTTTTTTCACAAACTTTTTATAAAATAGATTTGAAAGGTTGTGATATTGTGAAACAAGATAAGACTAATCCAATTCCTCGTGCTACTGCCAAACGACTCTCCTTGTATTACCGCATTTTTAAACGCTTTAATGCAGAGAAAATCGAGCGAGCAAATTCAAAACAGATTGCTGAAGCCATCGGGATTGATTCCGCAACTGTTCGTCGAGACTTCTCCTACTTTGGAGAGCTTGGACGACGTGGTTTTGGTTATGATGTCAAAAAGTTAATGAACTTCTTTGCTGATCTCTTGAATGATAACTCCATCACCAATGTTGCTATCGTCGGGATTGGAAATATGGGGAGTGCCCTTCTTCACTATCGCTTCCATGAGCGAAACAAAATGAAAATTGTCATGGCATTTGATACGGATGATCATGAGTTAGTCGGCACTAAAAGTAAAGATGGTATTCCGATTTACGGCATCTCCACACTAAAAGAAAAACTTGAGGGACAAGAGATTCAAACAGCCATTTTAACCGTTCCAAGTGTAAAATCTCAAGAAGTTGCAGATTTACTAGTTGAAGCTGGTATCAAGGGAATCCTTAGCTTTTCTCCAGTCCACTTAACAGTTCCAAAAGATGTGGTAGTCCAATATGTCGACCTAACCAGTGAACTGCAAACCCTTCTCTACTTTATGCGCAAAAATTCATGATAAGCAAAGAGGCTGGGACAAAAGTCCTAGCCTCTCAATTGTCCTTGGATTATCGAGCAAGACGCAGTGGTTGAGTGGGCTCTACTACGCTGATTTTATCAGCTTTTACAGCCCTACTCAACTGTGCGGAGGTGGGACGACGAAATCGAATTCTAACGAATTACCGATTTCTGTCCCACTCTCTTTTTCTATACCAATAAATCTGTTTCTTCCCGGTAGCTATAGTAATCATCAGTTGAGACAATCAGATGGTCCAATAAAACAATTCCTAGACAATTGCAGGCTTCAATCATTTGTTGGGTAACGCCATCATCATTCTTGCTAGGATGAATGACCCCGGACGGGTGGTTGTGAACCAAGATTAAGGATGTCGCCATATGCTTGATGGCATAGTGCAAGATTTCCCTCGGTTCTGCAATGCTACGATTGACTGTTCCGATAAAGATCACTTGCTGATGGATAATTTGATTTTGGGTATTCAGATACAAGGCCAGTAAATGCTCCTGTTTCTCATGGCCTATTTTTTGTTGCATCATTTTTGCCAGCTTCTGACTACTCATGATTTGTTCCGTTTCAATCACTTCAGAAGTCTGTATTCGTTTCCCTAGTTCAATAGCAGCTAACAGCTCAATGGCCTTAACTTTCCCAATTCCTGGAACTTCCTTTAACTCCTGAAAACTCATACTAGCCAGTTCTTTTAAATTCTTTAGTGAGCCCAGCAGGTCCTGAGCGATCTCGTAGACTGGTTTATTTTTGTTCCCCGTCCGTAATAAGATGGACAGCAATTCTTGATGACTGAGCTTATCAGGTCCTTCTGTTAGCAAACGTTCTCTAGGTAAGAGACCTGATTCTTGAAATACAATATGATACATAAAAAACCTCCTCAATTAATAATTCGCAATTGAGGAGGAAAAAGGACGATTCTGTATAAATTAAATTGGACAAACTACTTCTCTTAAGTTTTCAAGAATTCGAGTTTCTTCATTTGAGAAGTTAATTTTATAGCACTCTTGCACTTGTTCCAAAGACGCAAGAAATTGACGAATTTCGTATCGAATTAAGTGTTCTTGATCATCAGGAAGGTTTTCAATGGTTTCGAAGACCTGTTCAACTTCGTAGATCCCCTTGGTAATGAGACCTGTTTTGGGGAAATCATTGACCAGTAAGCCATAGAAGTTTCTTAACAAAGTATAGATATCTTCTGTGCACATTTGGTTCCTCCAAGTTTCTTTCTATCACTCTTCTATTATAAAATAGAAAGCATGCAAAAATATGTCAGTCAGGTAACATTTTATGACTATCCTCTTACAAGTTGGCAGAAAATTAACAGAAAAAAAGGGGGCAGGGACCTCTTTTCAGATTGAAAACAAAGTAATTTAAAAAACTTTCCTTAGGTGAGTACGGACGTCAGCGAACTTCGTAGAAGTTCCGTGACTAATTATTGAGTCTCTTCGCTCTTTAATTTCTTGGCTCAGGCTAAAACAGTTCCCCAAACTGTTTTACTCTCAATAATTCCGAGTGCCTGAATTAACAGTGTTTCAGGCACTTTTCTCACATCGGAAAGTTTTTCTTCTTCTTAAATGAGTAAAAATAAAAGTCATTTTTTGAAAATCATCCAGCTGTTTTATGTAACATAACAATTTGTCTACATTCAAAAAAGAGGTCAAGGACCTCTCTTTTTAAGTTGATTATAATTGCATTTGATTATAAGATTTTGTGAAAGCTTCCAGTATATCATTTGGTGCTTTTGAGTAATCTACTGAAGTTTCCAAAGTACCTTTTACAATCGTACGATAAGTTGCTGCGGCATCCTCACAGGTCACCAAGGTAATTTCATTAACCCCTTCACGATCTGCAATAACATCGACCCGATCTGGTGTCACTGTCTCAACAGAATTAATGACATAGGTATAGACCTTTTCCTTATCAGTGATATAGATTTTCATTCCAGCTTTGGCATGTTCTAATGGGGAAAAGAGCATTTCATTTGCCCCTGTTAAACCAAAGACATGGTGACTAGCCAAGGAGTAATTCCTTTGCCCCATAACCTGGTCCTCTTTCATGGTACCTGCCCCATAATAGAGTCCCACATTATCTAAGCCTTTAAAAATCGGAAGGTTCATCTTTAACTCAGGAATTGCTATCCCCCCAATAACAGGCAACTTCTGCGCCTGCCACTGGGCATTGATAACAGATTCTGTAGAAAGCGATTTGACTTCTTTAAAATCAAAGCTAGTCTTGGCATCTTTATTCTTATCGATGGTCTTTTTCGATACCTTGTTGACTTGATACTGATTGGTATGCCACACCATGATCATGTTCCGAATCGGAGCATTAAAGATCAAGGCAATAGACAAAAGGATTAGTAAGGTAGCAAAGATATTAATCAAGCGATTGCGTAAGCTTGTTTTCTTCTTTTTTCTTCTTGAAGCCATTATTTATCCTACCCTTCACTTTCAGTTTCAGTCTCTGACTCATCTTTTTCGTCAGCTTGAACCGTTGTAAAGGTTACGATTTGGGCATCTTGATCCAGACGCATCACTTTCACACCCATGGTCGAACGTCCAGTTTGAGAAATATTGGCGACGCTGGTACGAATCATGACACCTGTATTGGTGATAATCATCAAATCCTCATCTCCTTTGACAGTCATGAGACCGGCCAGAGGACCATTCTTATCAACCACATTAGCAGTTTTAATCCCTTTACCACCACGTCCTTTTGTTGGATACTCATCAGCACGCGTTCGTTTACCGTACCCCTTTTCAGTGATGATCAATACTTCATCTTGATCTGTAATCACACTTGCACCGACCACTTGGTCGCCTGGACGGAGGTTGACACCTCGAACCCCAGTTGCCGAGCGACCCATGTTCCGTACAACAGACTCTTTGAAGCGAACAGAATAACCAAATTTGGTCCCGATGATTACGTCCGTATTTCCATCGGTTAGGAAGACGTTAATCAGCTCATCCTCGTCTTTAAGGTTAAGAGCTTTCAAGCCATTTTGACGAATATTAGCAAACTCAGCTACACTGGTCCGTTTTACCAAACCTGAGCGGGTTGTAAAGAAGAGATAGGCGTCTTCACTACGATCCTGAGCGACGTTAATAATGGTCTGAATGGATTCTCCGTCATCTAACTTGAGCAAGTTGACAATTGGAAGTCCCTTAGCTGTACGGCCGTATTCAGGGATTTCATAGCCTTTCAGACGGTAAACCCGTCCCTTATTGGTAAAGAAGAGCAAACGATCATGGGTGCTGGTAGAAACCAATTCACGGACAAAGTCATCATCTTTGACCCCTGTACCTTGAACACCACGTCCCCCACGTTTTTGAGCAGTAAATTCATCTTGATCCAATCGCTTGATGTAGCCCTTGTTAGAGAGAGTGATCAAAACATTGCTTTCTTCGATCAAATCTTCGTCTTCTAGTGAAAGAACTTCTCCTACCATCAATTCTGTCCGACGTGGATCTCCAAACTTCCGTTTGACCTCGTCCAATTCTTCCTTGATAATCGCAACTACACGCTCTGGCTTGGCTAAAATATCAGCAAGATCAGCAATCAAGGCAACGAGATCATCGTATTCGCTTTGAATCTTGTCACGTTCCAAACCAGTCAAACGACGAAGACGCATATCCAAGATAGCTTGGCTTTGACGCTCAGAAAGCTTGAACTTACTCATCAATTCTGCTTGTGCTTCTGCATCTGTCTGGCTATTACGGATGATTTTAATCACTTCATCGATGTGATCAAGAGCAATTAAGAGTCCTTCCAAGATATGGGCACGTGCTTCTGCCTTCTCTTTATCAAAGATGGTCCGACGAGTCACCACTTCTTTTTGGTGCTCAATATAAGATCCCAAAATCTCACGAAGAGAGAGAATCTTAGGAACACCATTTTGAATAGCCAACATGTTGAAACCAAAGTTGGTTTGCATTTGGGTCATCTTGAAGAGGTTGTTTAAGATAACATTAGCTGAGGCATCACGGCGCACTTCGATGACGAAACGAACCCCTTCCCGGTTAGACTCATCCCGAACTGCTGTGATCCCATCGATTCGTTTTTCTTGAACCAAACGAACGATATGCTCATGCACTTTGGTCTTGTTGACCATATAAGGAAATTCAGTGACGACAATGCGTTCACGGCCTGTCTTGGTCTCTTCAATTTCCGTCCGAGACCGTAAGACAATTGAACCTTTTCCTGTTTCATAGGCCTTATGAATACCTGATTTGCCCATGACCAAGGCCCCTGTTGGGAAATCTGGTCCAGGAAGCACCTCCATCAGCTCACGTGTGGTCACATCAGGATTGTCCATCATTAGCTTGACAGCATCAATAGACTCACCGAGGTTGTGTGGAGGGATATTTGTCGCCATCCCTACCGCAATCCCTGTAGCCCCATTGACTAACAAGTTAGGGAAGCGAGCTGGAAGGACGTTTGGTTCGCGTTCACTGGCATCATAGTTATCTGTGAAATCAACTGTATTCTTGTTGATATCCCGAAGCATTTCAAGAGCAATCTTGCTCATACGAGCTTCTGTATACCGTTGGGCCGCGGCTCCATCACCATCCATTGAACCAAAGTTCCCATGCCCATCTACGAGCATGTAACGATAGCTCCACCATTGAGCCATCCGAACCATAGCCTCATAAATAGAAGAGTCCCCGTGTGGATGGTATTTACCCATAACATCCCCAGTAATACGGGCAGATTTCTTATGTGGTTTATCTGGTGTAACCCCAAGTTCATTCATTCCATAAAGGATCCGACGATGAACTGGCTTTAAACCATCTCGCACGTCAGGAAGAGCCCGAGACACGATAACACTCATAGCGTAATCGATGAAACTGGTCTTCATTTCAGATGTTAAGTTAACATCAACTAAGTTATTATCCTGCATTAAAACAATGCCTCTCTTTAATTAATTCATCATACTATTATAACACATTTAGCACTTTTTTTCTCCTTCTGAACACAAGAGAAAAAACGTTTACATCGTCCAAATTAGGCGTAAAACCGTGACAAAGAAAAGTAAAAGTGGTAGAATAAATGCGAATGGGGAAACCCCAAAAAATAGAAGGAGACGTTTAGAATAATGACATTAACTAAACAACATAAAAAAGTTATCCTTGTTGGTGACGGCGCTGTAGGTTCATCTTATGCTTTCGCACTTGTTACTCAAGGTATCGCACAAGAATTAGGTATCATCGAAATCCCTCAATTGTTTGAAAAAGCGGTTGGTGATGCTGAAGACCTTAGCCACGCACTTGCCTTCACTTCTCCTAAGAAGATTTATGCTGCTAAGTACGAAGACTGTGCGGATGCTGACCTCGTTGTTATTACTGCGGGTGCTCCTCAAAAACCAGGTGAAACTCGTCTTGACCTTGTTGGTAAAAACCTTGCCATCAACAAATCAATCGTTGAACAAGTTGTTGCTTCTGGTTTCGACGGTATCTTCCTTGTTGCTGCTAACCCAGTTGACGTTTTGACTTACTCAACTTGGAAATTCTCAGGTTTCCCTAAAGAACGTGTTATCGGTTCAGGTACTTCACTTGACTCAGCTCGTTTCCGTCAAGCACTTGCTGAAAAAATCGGCGTTGATGCTCGTTCAGTTCACGCCTACATCATGGGTGAACACGGTGACTCTGAGTTTGCTGTTTGGTCACACGCTAACGTTGCCGGTGTAAAATTGGAACAATGGTTGCAAGCTAACCGTGACTTGGATGAAGCTGACCTTGTAGATCTCTTCATCTCTGTACGTGATGCTGCTTACTCAATCATCAACAAGAAAGGGGCTACTTACTACGGTATCGCCGTTGCCCTTGCACGTATTACTCGTGCCATCCTTGATGATGAAAATGCTGTACTTCCACTTTCAGTCTTCCAAGAAGGACAATACGGAGTTGAGAACGTCTTTATCGGTCAACCAGCGATCGTTGGTGCTCACGGTATCGTTCGTCCAGTAAACATCCCATTGAACGACGCTGAAACACAAAAAATGCAAGCATCTGCAAAAGAATTGCAAGCAATTATCGATGAAGCATGGAAGAACCCAGAATTCCAAGCAGCTTCTAAAAACTAAACAAAACATTAAACACCATGTCTTAGGACATGGTGTTTTCTTGATCTCATTATTATGAAATCCTAGAGAGCCCTGAGAGCCCAATCCTGCTCTTAAAAACTCACTGCTATCTTTCTTCATCCAAAAACAAAAAAAGAGAGCCTCAAGGCTCTCCTATCGTCATCCACCCTGAGAGAATCGAACTCCCATCTCAAGAACCGGAATCTTACGTGATATCCATTACACTAAGGGTGGCAACTATGATAGTATATCAAAAAATCGATCATTTTACAAGTAAAAAAAGCTTGCCTAAGCAAGCTTTTTATGTTGATTACAATTCAATATCACCAAACAAGTCAGCCATTGAGAATCCAGTTTGAGTTTCTGGAAGTTCAAAGTCACGTTTTTCTTGTTTTGGACGACGTGGACGTTGTTGACGTTTTTCTTGTTTTTCGCCTTCTTCTTGAGCTGGACGTTCTTCAAGAGCTTTGATAGAAAGTGATACACGTTCATCAGCAGCATTTACTTCAAGAACTTTAACAGTTACTTCTTGTCCAACTTTAAGAACATCTTTTGGATTTTCAACACGTTTGTGTGAAATTTGTGAGATGTGTACAAGTCCATCGATACCTGGCAATACTTCAACGAATGCACCGAAGTCAGTCAAACGTTTAACAGTACCTTCAATGACATCACCAGCAGCCAATTTTTGTTCTACGCCATCCCATGGTCCAGGTGTTGTAGCTTTCAATGAAAGTGATACGCGACCTTCTTCTTCGTTCAAGTCAAGGACTTTCACTTCGATTTCTTCACCAACAGTTACAACTGATTTAGGTGAAACGTTGCGTTCGTGTGACAATTCAGTCAAGTGAACCAATCCATCAACACCACCAAGGTCGATGAAAGCACCGAAGCTAGTGATACGAGCAACTTTACCAGTTACAACGTCACCAACATTCAATTTACCGAATACTTCAGCGCGAGCTGCAGCTGATGCAGCTTCAACAACTTCACGACGAGAAAGGATGAAGCGGTTTTCTTTTGCGTCAACTTCTTTGATTTTAGCATCAAATTCTTGACCTACGAAACGTTCAGTGTTACGTACAAAACGAGTATCAAGCATTGAAGCTGGAATAAATCCACGAAGTCCTTCAAATTCTACTGAAAGTCCGCCTTTAACAGCGCGAGTTCCTTTAACAGTAACAACTTCTTCTTCACGTCCGACCAATTTGTCCCATGCTTTGCGAGCTTCCAAACGTTTTTTAGATACAAGGTAAGTTACTGTATCAGTATCTTTACCAACTACTTGACGAAGAACAAGCAATTCAAGTGTTTCACCTGGTTTAACCAAGTCATTGATGTCAGCATCACGATCGTTTGTCAATTCGCGAAGAGTCAAGACACCTTCGACACCAGTTCCAGAGATTGCAACGTTAGCTTGTGTAGCGTCAACTGTCAAAACTTCAGCAGTAACAACATCACCTGGCTCAACTTGGCTAACACTGTTTAGCAAATCTTCAAATTCATTCATCTAAAAAATCCTCCAACAATCAAGTTTTCTAAACTTGACATACTTATAATTATTTTTCCTAAGCAAGCACTCGCAACGAAATCAAAATGATCTACAACGACTTCTTCATATAAAGAAATAAAATACCTGAGTAGATATTTTACCACCTTATCTGATATTACCTAGAACTGGGGTAGCTGGATTCGAACCAACGCATGAGGGAGTCAAAGTCCCTTGCCTTACCGCTTGGCTATACCCCAAAAGTGAAATGGAGAGAGAGGGATTCGAACCCCCGAACCCGAAGGAGCGGATTTACAGTCCGCCGCGTTTAGCCTCTTCGCTATCTCTCCAAGCAAATCAACAGACACAATTATACCATTGATTTCATGAAAATGCAACCCCTTATTTATTCAAATTGTAATTTTCGATGGCACTTTCCACTGCTTTTTCCAGTGATTTATAGAGACTTTCTACGGCTCCATTTTTCACAAGAGCGAACTGAGCCCCCATATCAGCAATCTCTGCAATAGCCTTCTTCCCAATCGCTAATTGGTAGCCATCAAAGGTATCTTTTCCAACAACTACCTTGCTATCAGAGATTTGGATTTCGATTTTTTTATCTTTTTTACTCATTCTTCTACCTCATTTCAACCCCTTTATTTTACAAAATTTTTCACATGCTTGCAAGCCGGAAATGTTTCATGATTAAATTATTTTAATTTGCTAGTATCGCTTCCTAAGAAAAAAGAGGGAGTACTTCTCCCTCTGATCATTCCTTTAATCGTTTACTTTGAAAATCCATCCTTCTGGTGCTTCAATATCACCAAACTGGATGCCCGTTAATTCATCATACAGCTTGCGGGTAACCGGCCCTACTTCCGTTTCTGAATAGAAGACATGGAAGTCATCTCCGTGCTGAACTCCTCCGATTGGTGAAATAACTGCGGCAGTTCCACAAGCACCTGCTTCAACAAATCGGTCTAAGTTATCGATTGGGACATCCCCTTCGATTGGTGTCAAACCAAGACGGTGCTCTGCGAGATAGAGCAAGGAATACTTGGTAATGGATGGCAGAATAGATGGGCTAAGTGGCGTCACAAACTCATTATCAGCTGTGATCCCAAAGAAGTTAGCAGATCCCACTTCTTCAATCTTGGTGTGGGTTGCAGGATCCAAGTAGATCACGTCTGAGAAGTTTCGAGACTTAGCTAATTTACCAGGTAAGAGGCTAGCGGCATAGTTTCCACCGACTTTCGCTGCACCTGTCCCATGGGGAGCTGCCCGGTCATAGTCGTCTTGGATCAAGAAGTTGGTTGGAACCAAGCCACCCTTGAAGTAGTTTCCGACGGGCATAGCAAAGATCGTAAAGATGTATTCCTCTGCTGGCTTCACCCCAATGATATCTCCAACCCCAATCAACAATGGACGAAGATAGAGGGTTCCACCTGTTCCATATGGTGGGACATATTCTTCATTGGCACGCACTACTGCTTTACAAGCTTCCACAAACATGTCCGTTGGAACTTGATGCATAAGCAAGCGATCTGCAGTCCGTTGAAGGCGTTTGGCATTTTCATCAGGACGGAACAATTGAATGCTGCCATCTTTTGTCCGGTAGGCTTTCAGCCCCTCAAAAGCTTGCTGTCCATAGTGCAAACTTGGAGAAGATTCCGAAATATGAAGAGTGGCATCTTCGGATAGTTCTCCATTTTCCCAGGCACCATTACGATAATAGGCGATGTAGCGGTAAGGTAATTTCATATAAGAAAATCCAAGATTTTCCCAATCAAGTGATACTGTCATGTCAGTTTTCCTTCTTCCATTCAAGACTTGCTAAATAGCAAGAGCCACCACAAAGGATGACTTTATTCATGTACTCTATTTTACACCATTTCATGAGAATTTCAAGTGAAATTTGCAATTTTCAGAAAATTTATCGAGCAAAAAAATTAGCCATAAACTGGCTAATTTTGTTTTTATTTAATTCTAGCAGTAAAGACTTCTTGATCAGAAATTTGATCATTGACAAAAGAACCATTGCTAGTTCGTTCTGACAAGCTGAGTTGAGTAACATCCACTTCTGTCACCTGACCTGTTGTCGAGGTAATCTGAAGAATTTGATCTTGCTCTCCCACTTCTTCTTGGCTAGTAAAGAGATCAAAATCGCCCTGGTCAGTGAAGACTGGACCTGCCTTAAAGACGCGGTGTGGTTTAGACTTCAGTTCACGCAGGACCTGTAGGCCACGTTTGGCACGGCTGGTCACAGGAATATCATCTTGTGACATTCGTTTGAGGCTGCCTCGCTGGGTCAGGATATACATGCTTGGTGTCGTTGACTTAAAGACGGCCATAACTTGATCCCCGTCTTTGAGGTTAATGGCTTTAACACCTGCTGCTTTGGGCCCTACCACTGGAACCTCTTCAATATTGAATCGGAGGCCATAACCATTCTTAGTAATGATCATGATGTCCTCGAGGACCACTGGTGCAACCGCTACGATACGGTCCTCTTGGTCCTTCAGTTTAGCGTACTTAGTTGATTTAGAACGATAGGTCCGCCATGGGCTCAATTCCTTGCGTTCAAAACGCTTGATTTGGCCTTGTTGGGTAGCTGCAAAGTAGGTCACTCCTTCAAACTGATCCACAATCTCCGCAAAAAGAATCTCTTCTTCTTGCTCGAAATTGGTCAAGGTCTGACTAAGGTGCTCCCCGATGTCCTTCCACTTGGTATCTGCCAATTCATGAACAGGTCGATAGATGGCATTTCCCAAGTTGGTAAAGAGCAAAAGATGCTGGGTGGTCTTAGCAGGCTCTACGAAAATCAATTCATCGTCGTCCCGCTTACCGACTTCTTCCACTGTCGACGCATTGAAGGAACGAGGAGAGGTCCGTTTAATGTAACCCGCACGGGTCACGCTGACGAAGGTTTCCTCTTCAACGATCAGACTAGCTGTATCGATCTCAATCGTTTTAGCAGTGTCTTGCAACTCACTACGACGCGGGTTACCAAAGAGCTTCTTGACTTCACGCAATTCCTTCTTCATGAGGTTAAACATAGTCCGTTCATCCCCAATGATAGCTGCCAAGGTCGCGATTTGCTCCTTGAGACTGGCATGCTCTTCTTCCAAGGTCACGATATCCGTATTGGTCAAGCGGTACAATTGCAAGGTGACAATAGCTTCTGCTTGTTCTTCCGTGAAATCGTAGCTGACCTTGAGGTTTTCCTTAGCATCTGCCTTGTTATCGGAAGCTCGGATCAAGGCAATCACTTCATCGAGGATAGAAATGACGCGGATCAAGCCCTCTACGATGTGGAGGCGTCGTTCTGCCTTTTCCTTATCAAAGCGTGAGCGAGCGACAATGATATCCCGACGGTGAGCAATGTAGCTAGAGAGAATCGGTACGATCCCAACCTGACGTGGTGTGTAGTTATCAATCGCCACCATATTGAAGTTGTAGTTGACCTGCAAGTCTGTGTACTTGAACAAGTAGTTCAAGATTAGATCAGCATTGGCATCTTTCTTCAACTCAATGGCAATGCGAAGACCATCTCGGTCAGACTCATCCCGGACTTCCGCAATACCGGCCACCTTGTTGTTAACACGGACATCGTCGATCTTCTTGACCAAAACAGCCTTGTTGATCTCATAAGGGATTTCGGTAACGACGATTTGCTGCTTACCACCTTTGAGTTGCTCGATTTCTGTCTTAGAGCGGACAACCACCCGGCCCTTACCAGTTTCATAGGCTTTCTTGATCTCATCACGCCCTTGGATAATGGCACCAGTCGGGAAGTCAGGCCCAGGTAGAAACTCCATGAGCTTGTCTACCTGGGCAGATGGATGGTCGATCATGTAGACCACGGCATCGATGACTTCAGCGAGATTATGTGGCGGAATATCTGTCGCGTAACCAGCTGAAATTCCTGTAGCTCCATTGACCAAAAGGTTTGGAAAGGCCGCCGGCAAAACAGTTGGCTCTTTTTCTGTATCGTCAAAGTTCCAGGCAAAGGGCACTGTGTTCTTTTCGATATCTTGCAAAAGATAACCAGCGATTTCGGACAAACGCGCTTCCGTATAACGCATGGCCGCTGGTGGATCACCGTCCATGGAGCCATTGTTTCCGTGCATTTCGACTAGGATCTCGCGGTTCTTCCAGTCTTGAGACATACGGACCATGGCATCATAGATAGAAGAATCCCCGTGAGGGTGAAAATTCCCCATGATATTTCCGACAGACTTGGCAGACTTGCGGTAGCCCTTGTCATGGGTATTGCCATCCTTATTCATAGAATAAAGAATCCGCCGTTGAACAGGTTTCAAGCCATCCCGAATATCAGGAAGAGCCCGTTCTTGAATAATGTATTTGGAGTAGCGACCAAAACGCTCTCCCATGATGTCCTCCAAGGACATATTTTGGATATTACTCATATAGGATACAAAGCCCGTAAAATACAAAGTGAAAATAGGAAATTCTTGCAGTGAGCCATGCTCACAAGAGAATTTATCTTTTTCACACAGTATTTAGGGCGTGTTCAACTCCTTTCAAAGAATGTAGAGTAGATTTTTTTAGAAAAAGGAATTCAGTTACTACAAGTAACTAAACTATCCTTTCTGTATTTTAAAGTGTTTAAAATAGATTATTGAATCAATGATTTGACAGTTTCTCTTCAGCATAAGCTATCATCTTCTCAGCCTCTTCCTGATCGTAGGCAAATCCCATCTTTTTGGCCAGGCTTTGAGCTTCTCGATCAAAAACATTCATGGTAGCAAACAAGGACTGGCTGACCTTCTCTATACTAGATAGATTTAGCAGAGCTGAGAACTCCTTCTCTTTCTCAGCTGGGAGATAGTGAAAGAGGTATTTGTAGTTCTTTCCGATATCAACTGCTCCCCTATCACTTGTCACCTGCCAAGCAAAGACCTTGAGGAGTTCTTGCTGGCAAATGCCATAGAGGTGATCCGTCGCATAGATGAGCTGATTTCTTCGAATGGCCTTTACGACATAAGCCGATACCCACCAAAATTCATTGCAGGATGCTGCAAATTCCTCTTCAGTAGGCGGAGCGGTCCAATAGCGCTTGGAATTAGGCTGATAGGCTTCAAACAAACCTTTGTCGTCTTTTATAACTTCAAAATTTGCTTCGCTGTCCACCCACTCTTGGATATACTCCTTGGGGCAGAGGGTTAAATCAATACGATTCCCATCTTCAAAAAGCATGAGATACAGACGACGGTGTCCAAGGACATTGTGCTGTTCAATCAGACGCATTCCAAACTGGCCTAGCCAAGATAAATCAGATAACAAGTCTTTCAGATCATCAACTATATAAACCACATCGTAATCTTGAAACTCGTCTTTGGATGCCTGAGGATTCGTTCGTGATCCGGATAAAGCAATTGCTTCTACTTCTAGAGTATCAGCTATTTGCAAAATCAGATTCATCATTTCTGTATCAGTTCTCATCTTTCCCTCCTTCATCACTTAAAGGTATTGGTTATATTTTAACAGGATAGAGCAGTAAACTATTGATCACTTCTGAATTTTCTATACAATCAACGACAAGATATTATTAAGGAAGTGTCCCGTAGCCTACTGATCTCGCTCAAAATGATAGAGATAAAGAGGAGGCAGATAGGAAACCAGAATCATCAAAATAAGGACTATGAATACGAACTGATGAATCTGAAATATCATTACCACACACAAGCCAAGAAGACCAATTAATAGGGGGCCTAAGATATAGGATAGGAAAATCAAAAGTCCCTTCCGCAGATTCTTCCTATAAACGAAACACAAACGAATCAGTGTGTAGACTAAGGCTCCTATTATCAAAGGAAAGCCAAATAAAAACATGATAAAGGTCGCCCCTAAAGCAGCGGATTCTGAGCCCTCTATATTAAAAATAAGCATCAAGATCATGAACAAAGTAAACACGATCGGTGCATAAAGTCCTAGTAAACTTTTTTTCCGATGATTCATAAAGAATGCAAAAATAGCTGAGGGCGATGAGACTAAGAGAATAAAACCTAAGTAAGTCCATATAATCGAATGTCCTGAACTATCCATCACTCGCACTTCTTAAAACGCGGTCGTTTCTTCCAGGGTAAACTTAACATTGTCTTCGATCCATTGGCGGCGAGGGGCTGCCTTGTCACCCATGAGGACTGAGACACGGCGTTCTGCACGCGCCAAATCATCAATCGTGACACGAATCAAGGTGCGGGTTTCTGGGTTCATGGTGGTTTCCCAAAGCTGGTCCGCATTCATCTCACCCAACCCTTTGTACCGTTGAAGGGTTGCTCCACGGCCAAAAGTTCGGCGTAGGTCTTCCAATTCATTGTCTGTCCAGGCATAAGCCACTTCTTCTTTCTTGCCTTTCCCTTTAGACATCTTGTAAAGAGGAGGCATGGCGATATAGACACGTCCTGCTTCAACCAAGGGGCGCATATAGCGGTAGAAGAAAGTTAGGAGAAGGGTCTGAATGTGGGCTCCATCCGTATCCGCATCGGTCATGATGATAATCTTGTCATAGTTGGCATCTTCAATTGTAAAGTCAGCCCCGACTCCAGCACCGATGGTGTAGATCATGGTGTTGATTTCCTCGTTTTTGAGGATATCACTCATATTAGCCTTTTCGGTATTAAGAACCTTCCCTCGAAGCGGAAGGATAGCCTGGAACTTACGGTCCCGACCTTGCTTAGCAGATCCACCGGCTGAGTCTCCTTCGACTAGATAGAGTTCGTTCTTGGCAGGATTCTTGGACTGGGCTGGGGTCAATTTACCAGATAAGAGTCCCTTATCCTTCTTGTTCTTCTTGCCATTTCGACTCTCATCCCGCGCCTTCCGAGCGGCTTCACGCGCATCCCGGGCCTTGATAGCCTTGCGGATCAGATTGGAAGCCAACTCCCCATTTTCCATGAGGAAGAAGGTCAACTTGTCAGCGACAATGCCGTCAACAACTGGTCGAGCAAGTGGACTTCCTAGTTTGTCCTTGGTCTGCCCTTCAAACTGCAAATGAGCTTCTGGCACCAAGATCGAAAGAACAGCAGACAAGCCTTCGCGATAGTCGGATCCCTCTAGGTTCTTGTCTTTTTCTTTGAGAAGACCCGTCTTTCTTGCATAGTCGTTCATAGCCTTGGTAATGGCTGTCTTCAATCCTGTCTCGTGGGTTCCCCCATCCTTGGTGCGGACATTGTTGACGAAGGACAAGATATTATCAGAGTAACCATCATTGTATTGGAGAGCAACTTCTACTTGGAAGCCTTCTGATTCCCCATTAAAGTAGAGAACGGGAGTCAAGGTTTCCTTGTCTTCGTTCAAGTACTCTACGAAATCTTGGACACCATTTTCATAGTGAAAGGCCACATGGTTGTCTTCTTCCTTGCGGAGATCGGTCAGCGTCAGTGTTACATCCTTGAGCAAGAAGGCTGATTCTTTGATCCGCTCAGCAATGGTATTAAACTTGAAATCGGTTGTTGAGAAGATGGTTGGATCCGGCATGAAGGTAACCTTAGTTCCCGTCTTAGACTTAGGAGCCGACCCAATCTTCTCAAGAGTAGTAACGGGCTTCCCACCATCTTCAAAACGTTGCTTGTAGACAGCTCCATCACGGGTAATCTCAACCTCTAGCCAGCTAGAAAGGGCATTGACGACAGAAGATCCCACTCCGTGAAGACCTCCAGATGTCTTATAGCCCCCTTGACCAAACTTTCCTCCAGCATGGAGGACGGTAAAGATGACCTCAACGGTTGGTTTGCCCATAGCATGCATCCCTGTCGGCATCCCTCGACCTTGGTCAGCTACAGATAAGGAACCATCTTTGTTGATGGTAACGTCAATTTGAGAACCAAAACCAGATAGGGCTTCATCGACCGCATTGTCGACAATTTCCCAGACCAAATGGTGAAGCCCATTTCCATCTGTCGATCCGATGTACATCCCTGGACGTTTACGGACCGCATCCAACCCTTCTAGTACCTGAATGGCATCGTCATTGTAATTATTAATGTTGATTTCCTTTTTAGACACAAGGAACCTCCTGTTTGTTCATCTTTTCTATATTACAGCTTTTTAGGAAATTTTGCAAAATTTTTCTTTCTTCTCTCCCTTTAACTAGGCTATTTACGTGCGATTGGATCAAATCAACTATCCGATGTGACACTTCAGCTAGAAATTTTCTTTTTCATTCAAAGCATTTTTGATATAATGAAACTATGATGAAAACTATTCTTTTACTCGTATTAGCATACTTATTAGGTTCTATCCCTTCTGGTTTGTGGATTGGGAAAATCTTCTTTAACATCAATCTACGGGAACACGGTTCTGGGAATACAGGGACGACCAATACCTTTCGGATTTTAGGGAAGAAAGCTGGAATTATCGTATTTGCGATTGATTTCCTCAAGGGAACTTTGGCTGTTTTATTGCCGACTATTTTTGGGGTCACGGGAATCTCGCCAATGATCTTTGGTCTTCTCGCTGTCCTCGGCCACACCTTCCCTATTTTTGCTAACTTTAAAGGAGGCAAGGCAGTCGCGACCAGTGCTGGGGTTCTCATTGGTTTCTCTCCCGTTTTCCTCATCCTCTTAGCCATCTATTTCTTTGTTAGCCTCTATTTAACCAGCATGATTTCTTTTTCAAGTGTAACGGTTGCTATTCTGGCTAGTATCGGAGTTCTCTTCCTCCCATTGACTGGCTGGATCCTCCCAAGCTATGACCTTATTTTCACTCTTATTGTCCTCGCTTTGGCCACCTTGATCATCATCCGCCACAAGGACAATATCAAGCGCATCCTCAACAAGAATGAAAACATCATCTCTTGGGGAAAAAACATCACCCATCAAAAACAAAAAGACTAGAGTCAAACCTCTAGTTTTTTTATGTTCAATAATAGAAGGTATTTGGAAGAAAGCAAACAGGAGTCGCCTCCTCCACTTCTTCTATAACCTCACTTTCATGAGTCTCTCTATTTCTTGATAAAGAATCTTCGTTGGCTGGTAGGCTTTGCTTTTCTGAGCCAGAGCCTTTAGGTGCGACCAATCTTCCCGAGAAACCAATTCATTAAATAAGCGCAAGACTTCGGAATCTGTCTTTTTACGAGAGACCAATCCTATTTGGAATAACTCAGCCCGAACCGCATTGTCAAACTGGTCATAGTCCTGGGGCAAAATCAGGCTTGGAATGCCCTCTTCGATACACCCCATCAAAATCCCAGCACCTGCATGATGAATAGCAAAGTCCATCTGATTTAGAACATCTGAATAAGGAAGGTAATCAAAAATCAAAAGATTATCTGACAACACCCGGGGTAGGTGATTCAAACCACTAGGGTCGCCTAGGGTTACGTAAAAGACATAGTCAGGATATTCTTGGCTCAAAAGCTTTGCCAACTCCACCATCCGCTCTTTTTCCCATTTTAAATGAGTGCCACAAGTGACGAGGACCCGCTTTTTAGAGCTAGTGAAATACTGCCTCTGTTCTTGAGGAAGTCGGTCAAAAGATAGACAGCGATAACCAACCCATTTAAGCTGGGATGGAAAATCGTCTCGAAACTCCAACTCTTTCATGCCTAGAGCCAAGATTGAATAGGGAGAATAGATCGCTTCTGTCCCATCTTCACGGTACAATTTGAAATCCTCTAGGGTATCGAGATTCTTCTTAACTAGCGAAAATCCAACTTTCTTTGCCAGACGGATGACTTGCCTACCCAGAGAATCTCTCCACTTGTAGAAGGTCCCCTGGTGAGGTTTCCAGCCACCTAGATAAGCAGGCGTTGTCGTGCGACTTTCAATCGCTACTGGACTTGGAATGGTCGTAATCCAGGGAATGCCCAAACGATCTGCTAACATACCAGCAGGAGCGGCTACAAAATCTGCAATGATCAAGTCTGGTCTCCCCTCAGAGTTCCAAATTCGAGTTATTTCGTCAAAAACTTCAGGGATCAGTCTGCTATTGGCCCCTAATTGTTGGTACATGATAAATAGGTTTGCTTGCTTTGATGTATTGGCTATATCTTCCATGACTGTCGGACGATCAGGAAATAAGGTAAGGCAGTCAAAACCAATCTGCTCAACCAATGCCTTTTTCTGAAAACCTGTAATAACACGGATCTGAAAACGCGGATCCTCCAGTAAGGGCTTTACCAGAGTCAAGGTTGGAAATAAATGGCCACTAAAGGGGACGCTAATTACATCGATTTTTATCACTTTTTCTAATCCAGTCATAGATGATTCCTTTCACATCTTCTCTGTATTCATAGCTATAATGATCCGTATCCACTTGAATATCCGCTGAATGGTGGTCCAGGATACGTGAATAAGGATCTTTCTTTCCTTTGATGACCAGTAGTTCTAGCTCCTTTTGACTTATGAGAAGCTGGGAAACCGGGCCAAGCGCTATCACACGCAATCTTGGAAGGGGGACTTGATTCCCTAAACTTCTGAGCCACTGGGTCAGCATATTGACCCCTGAACTCTTACAAACAAGAACCACTTCCTGCGCTTCCAACAAGGGAGACAAGTGTTGTTGTAAGAGCTTTTGAAAGCGAGGGTTCAAAATGGTATGCCAATAATAGATGATATTGGATGCAGAAGCCGACAAGAGGGATACTTGAGGAAACTGTATATGTTCAAAATCTTGATTGAAGGGAAAATTGCTGGCTACTACTGTATAGCCGGATGGACAAATCGCATGAAGGAGGTCTAGCTGCCCAGCTGTCAGTCCGGCACAAGTGACATCACTGCTCCCACTGAGAAAGAGAACCAAGCGATTAGAGTTTAGCATGGTCTGATCAAGAGATAAAGCAGACAAACGGTCTAGATAGGACTTCATCTTACTCATAACGAATCTTTCCGTCCGTCACACGAATCTTCCGCCCCCGCCAATTAATCACAGGAGGAGTCATTAGAACATAGATAAACAGCCAAGGAAGCAAGAGATCATTCAGCACTTCGTAGGTGACTTCATCCAAGTGTAAGCGATTGGTTAGAATGCTTTTTCGATACAGGAGCATCCAAACTGCCTTGAATACCAGTAAGCTTAAGGCTAGAAGAAGATAAGGCCACCCTAAAATAAGACTTAAGATCAAACCTGGAAGAGGCAGAAAACTCGGTAAACCTATGAGGCAAAAGACCTTCCAGTCCAGGTGTTCTTTGAGATAGATAGAGCTAAAGAGAAGCCAACGCTTCATCTGGAGCAGATATTGCTTGACGTCCTTGATAGTGGTTCGAACATTACAGGTGACCCGTGTTTGGATAATGGATACTCCTTTACTCCTTAAAAAATCGGCTACGGCTAAATCATCACATAGATAATCCTTAATCGCTGTGAAAAGCCCCTGGTCTTTTGCAAGTTCTACCGGTAGGATATAGAACATCCCGTTGATGGAGTGATTCGCCTCAACTTCTGCCATGGTAAAATAAGTAATAAAAGAATTGCCATTTACAAATGCTGCGACCAGCTTGGACCAGAAATTGCTTCTCTCCTGGTTATAAGGAATACCTGTCAGAATGACCTCTTGACCCAAATAGGCAGTCAGCTCCCCCATCTTAGAAAAATCAATCACACTATCATCGTCCAAAACAATCAGATAAGGCCGGGTCACCTCCTCTACAACCTGCTCAATCTTGTAACTCTTGGGATTAATCCCTTGAGGGACGTCTTCAATGAGAAAGACTCGAATGCGTTGGGCAAAGGAAGCCTCTTGGCAAATCTGATCTGCTACTCGCTGGGCTTCTGTATCAGACTGGTCGATCAACCAGTAGAATTCCACTGCTTCTGTTTGCTGGAGATTGGCCAGCAAATCATTCGCTAAACGAGGATCCCCAGAGAGGATGGGTTGGACCACTGTAAAAAGCTCTTCTGGGAAGTCTGCAATATGAGACTGGCCTTTTTTATAATAAATGAAGGACAGTAACCAACGGATGAGAAATAAGAGAAGATAAGCAACGCCTAAAAATATAAATAAAAATTTCATCTAGTAAGTCCCTTTCGTAAATACCGTGCAAGGAGACGAATGATCCATCTTTGGGGAAGCAGACGACCTAGCAAAACGAGCAAGCGATAGCGAAGGCCGATAACAGCATAGGAAGTATCTCTTTCTATGAATCGAATCAACTGCTGAGCGACTTTCTCAGGCTTCATCTGCAAGCGACCGCCACCCAATGCTTCTACTAGTTTGGGAGGAAGAATAGCTGTTTGGACTGGTCCAAGAATATAGAGACCTAGCTGAATCGGTGAATCTGATTGCTTCAGTTCCTCCTGGAGAGCAAGAGTGTAGGTCTGCAAGGCAGCCTTACTGGCACTGTAGGCTGCTAAATAGGGATGAGGAAAAAGAGCAGCCAGAGATGACAGCTGGACCAAGTGGATCTTCTGATTCTTCTTCACCACCTGCTTGATTAGTTGGACTGGAGCATGGTAGTTGACTTGCCAGAGGTCTTGCTCACTAGCTGAATCAAGGTCACTTCCACGGGAAAAGTAAGATAAACCCGCACAATTGACAAGAAAATCTGCATCTAGGTTCTCTACAAAGGCTTCTAGAGCCATTTGATCTAGCATATCTAATGCTAGGATTGACAGTTGCGCCTTGCTCCCAGTTAGTTCCTCTTGGACTTGGGAGAGTCTGTCTGAATCCCGACCTACTAAGACCAGATGATCCAGCCTTCTTGCCAATTCTTTCGCTAGCTGCCGGCCAATCCCTCCTGTAGCCCCTAAAATGATCGCTTTATTAATTGTATCTTCCATCTTCATAGCTCTAGTGTACCAAATTTCGATTAGATAGAAAACATCTACTGCCATTCTTCAACATTTAATGTACAATCTATACCTTAAAATAATGAGAATTTCACTTTTAATCATTGAAATATGGATTGAAATAATTTATAATATCTTGAATAAAAAAATAAGTGAGGGATTTTTATGAAATTCTATTCATATGATTATGTATTGAGTCAGATTAGTCAACAAAATTGGGTCATGGTAATCATGTCCATTCTCTTAGTGTTGGTAACGGCTTTTTTTGCCTTTAAGGCATTTAAGGATAAACGCGGAAGTAAGTTCCGTGAATTATCAATCATTTCTGTCTTAATCTTAGTGGCCGTTGTTTTGATTGGTATTTCAAATTTCCAAAGCAATCAGTCCAACGACAATCAATTCCGTAGCTCTTTGCACTTTATCGAAGTCGTTTCAAAAGAGTTAGGAGTTGAAAAAGAAGATGTCTACGTCAATACTTCAGCGACGACCGATGGAGCTATTATCAAGGTAGACAAGCAATTCTATCGTGCGATTAGCGAAACAGACCCAGATAGCTATTTACTTGAAAAAATGGACTTATATAAAACAGATGTAGAACTGGTGGAGGTTGAAAAATGATAAGCTTTTTTGCTACAATTGCAATTAAATTGGCCTTCGGGCTTCTTTCTCTTGTTTTTGTTATTAACGTAACAGGAAAAGGAAATTTAGCGCCAAGTTCTGCAGTAGACCAAATACAGAACTTTGTTCTCGGGGGTATTATCGGCGGGGTCATCTACAATAGCTCGATTACCATCCTTCAATATGTCGTCATCCTCATCATCTGGACGATTTTGATTCTGTCACTCAAATGGCTTAATACCAATGTATCCTTCATCAAACATCTGATTGATGGAAAACCAACTATTATCATAAAAAACGGAAAATTAGATCCAGAAGCTTGTCGCTCAAAAGGCCTTTCTGCTTCTGACGTCGCTCTTAAGTTGCGCTCTCAAGGGGTCTTCCAATTGAAAGAAGTCAAAAGAGCCATCATCGAACAAAATGGCCAACTCATAATCGTTCGAATGGGAGATGAAAATCCCAAATACCCAATCATTACAGATGGTGTAGTCCAAGTAGAAATCTTAGAGACCATCGGTAAAACTGAAGAATGGCTTATGGCCGAACTGAATAAAAAAGGATTTGAAAATGTCGATGACATCTTTATCGCTGAGTACGACAAGGGTGAGATTAATGTCGTGACTTATTAAAAAGTTACTTCAACTCCTACTCAATCAAAAGAGGCTGGGACAAAAGTCCCAGCCTCTCGATTGTCTTTGGATTGTCGAGCAAGACGCAGTGGTTGAGTGGACTCTACTACGCTGATTTCATCAGCTTTTACAGCCCTACTCAATTGTACGGAGGTGGGACGACGAAATCGAATTCTAACGAATGACCGATTTCTGTCCCACTTTCTTTTTAATACATCTATCTTTTAATAGTATTCCCCTTGGCGATAGTTCCAAGAGTTGAAATGATCGGATAGGTGCATCATGATCTTATCGATATCCAATCCTTTACGGATCACGACTGGGCAAGTATTGACAGAACGGCTACCTGCTCCTTGTTCTGGGATGAGTTTTCCTTCTGCATCAACCATAGAAACCATCACTCCTTGTTCATAGCGAGTTTCAATAGTCTTGTCTGGTTGGATAGAGGCTACATAATCATCGGCTTCGATGACCAAATCCACGGCACCTTCGATTCGCTCTCCGATTCCCTCGACTTTCCCACGATTTCCTTTACCAGATGGGTTAGCTGAAGAGGCATAAACCATTTTGCCTTCTTTTTCCCACATTTCTTTGGCGATTTGCTCACCAGCTTTACCGAATTTGATGACAAAACAGCTGGTTCCACGAACATCTGTCATGAGTTCTTCACGTCCATCGCCGAAGGCTTGTAATTTGGCATAGGCATCTTCACGCCAAGGAAGGATACAACCAAGCAAGATATCTTCATCCCAATGTTTTTGGTAGAAGGCTTCGATTTCAGGATTCAATTGCGCAAGGGCACGAAGTTCATCCATACTTCCGCAAAGAACGACACCTGGTTTGTTGCGGTTACGTTCTTTGGCTTCAAACTTGCGTTCCAAGCCAGCCTTGTCGCTGGTCATGATGATGTAGCCGACTTTGGTAGGGCAGACGATACAACCACCCTCGCCTTTAAGAATGTCAAATCCTTCTTGTGAAAGTGTTCCGTCCCATTGAATGTGTTTTGTCATAAATTTCGTCCTCTTCTATTTCTTTTTTTCTATTCTATCAAAATTCCAAAAAAGCTTCAATATATTTTCTGAAAATTCTTAATTAACTATACAATTTTTATTGCCAATAGGCGGGCCGATTCTTCTCATAAGCAGCAATCAAGTCCTCGTATTGGAGGGTAATCCCAATATCATCTAGACCGTTGAGTAATTTGTTCTTCCAATCCCCATCGATCTCAAAGCTAAATTCTCCAACAGGCGAGATGATCTTCTGCTCTTCCAAATCCACCGTTACCTCATCTGTCGGCTTCAAGCTTGCCAGCTTTTGACGAACCTCTAAAGGCTGGACTATTGGTAGCATCCCATTATTGAGTTCATTATTGTAATGGATATCTCCAAAAGAGCCGGCGATAACGACTTTAAAGCCATAATCAGCTAAAGCCCAGGCTGCGTGCTCCCGAGAAGAACCAGCCCCAAAATTGTCGCCAGTAATCAAGATGGTTGCCTTGCTGTATTCTGGTTTGTTAAAGATAAATTCTGGATCCTCGGTGTATTGATCATCCAAGTAGCGCCAAGCGTACATGAGGTATTTACCAAAGCCTTTTTTATCAATCAGCTTTAAAAATTGCTTGGGGAGGATTTGGTCGGTATCGATATTATCGTTCATCAAAGGAACCGTAGTTCCCGTATAAATGGTAAATTTCTCCATGATTCCTCCTTTTACTCAACTTCTGGCATTTGGCGCACATCGACAAAGCGACCGGCTATTGCTGCTGCAGCGGCCATTGCGGGGCTACAGAGATGGGTCTTAGCCCCAAATCCTTGGCGGTCTTCAAAGTTTCGGTTGCTAGTAGAGGCACAGTGGACGCCATCCGGCACCTTGTCTGGATTCATCCCGAGACACATAGAGCATCCTGGATCACGCCATTCAAAGCCAGCATCCAGAAAGATCTTATCCAAACCCATTTTTTCCGCTGCTCGTTTGACAGGACGGGAACCTGGAACTACGATGGCGGTTAAATTAGGGGCAATTTTCTTCCCTTCTACGAAACGGGCAGCCAGCTGCAAATCGCTGAGTCTGGCATTGGTACAAGATCCGATAAAGATATAGCCCAACTCGATGTCTGAAGCCTTTTGACCTGGTTGGAGATCCATGTAGGCATAGGCCCGTTCATCATTCATATCCCGAATTTCTGGGAAGGCTGTTTCCACGTCGACTCCCATAGAAGGGTTGGTCCCCCAGGTCACCATGGGTGCTAACTGGGATACATCGATGGTGATGACTCTATCATATGTCGCATCGTTGTCACTGACCAGGGACTGCCAATCGGCTACTGCAGCTTCAAAATCTTTTGGCACACATTCACGACCACGGAGATAGTCAAAAGTCGTCTCATCTGGATTCATAATCCCCATCTTAGAGCCGAATTCAATGGACATATTGCAGATGGTCATCCGCTCTTCCATGGTGAGGCTATCGATTGCTTCCCCTCTATACTCGACCACATGGCCAACCCCACAGGCTACGCCATAACGAGCAATCAAGGTCAAAATATAGTCCTTGGCATAAATCCCCTTCTGAGGCTTTCCAGTAAACTCGACCAAGAGCTTCTTCGGTTTGACCTGCCAGATGGTCTGAGTCGCAAAGACATGCTCCACCTCACTGGTCCCAATTCCAAAGGCAATGGCGCCGAAAGCTCCATGGGTCGCCGTATGGCTGTCTCCACAGACAATGAACTTTCCAGGCTGGGTACGTCCTGTTTCAGGACCAACCATATGGACAATTCCCTGTTTTTCTGAACCATGACCTGCATGATCGATCCCAAAGTCCTTGACATTTTCAGCTAATTTATCAATCTGAGCCTTGGAAATCACATCCCGGATATCATAAATGTTAACAGTCGGGACATTGTGATCAAAGGTTCCAAAGGTTAAATCTGGTCTCCGAACCCTTCTACCAGTGTCTCTAAGCCCTTGAAAAGCCTGGGGACTGGTCACCTCGTGGATATAGTGTTGGTCCACATACATGAGTTGGGGCTGGCCTTCCTCACCGGTCACTACATGCCGTTCCCAGATTTTATCAAAAATTGATTTTCCTGCCATCCTTACCTCCATAAAGCGTAGAGTGTGTAAAGTGTGAGAAGGGTTCCTAAGAGCCAGGTGACCTTAAAATACCACTTCTGTGTCTTGTGATGAAAGAGTAGCCCTCCTATCCACGCTCCTAGCCCTCCAACTGCAAAAGCATAAAAGAGCAAGGTCTTTTCTGGTATCCGCCAAGTATTTCTTTTGGCCTTTTCCTTATCAACTCCGTAGAGAATCCCTACGAAGAGATTCCATAGAAGGATCAAGCCAGTAATCATTCCTTTTACACTCATAAGCGTTTTATAATCTCTTCTGTCATTTCTTTTGTCGAAGCACTGCCTCCTAGGTCTCTCGTAAAGATCCCTGCAGCAAGAGTAGCTTCCACTGCTTTTTCAATGCGGCTAGCATCTTCTTCTCGATCAAAGCTTTCTCGCATCATCATGGCAACAGAGAGGATCATCGAGACTGGATTCGCCACGCCTTGACCTGCAATATCTGGAGCTGATCCATGAATAGGCTCATACATGCTTGAACCTGATTCTGAATGGCTAGCCGATGGCATGACCCCAAGAGTGCCAGACAAGACACTGGACTCGTCTGAGAGGATATCACCAAAGAGGTTTTCCGTCACGATGACATCAAAGCGAGAAGGATTGGTAATCATGAGCATGGCTGCTGAGTCTACCAACTGGTGCTCCAAGGTCACATCTGGAAAGTCTTGAGCCACTCGATCAGCTACTTTTCTCCAAAGTTTGGAGGTTGCGAGGACATTTTGTTTATCAATGCTGGTGACTTTCTTGCGACGTCCCCGCGCAATCTCAAAAGCCTTCCGCACGATTCGCTCCACTTCTTCAACTGAGTAGTCGTTGATATCCCGTGCTTGATTTTCTTCTAAGATATGCTCTCCGAAGTAGATCCCGCCGGTGAGCTCGCGAACTACTACGAAATCCACACCATGGATGCGCTCCTCCTTCAAAGGAGAGAGGTGCTTGAGGGAGTCGTAAATCTTGACCGGACGAATGTTAGCATAAAGGTTGAGCTCCTTACGAAGAGCTAACAAGCCTTGCTCCGGACGAATCGGTGATTGGTCATACTGAGGACATCCGATAGCCGCTAAGAGAATGGCATCCGCTTCCTTTGTAGCTTCTAGAGTAGAAGCTGGTAGAGGATGACCAGCCACATCAATCCCTGCTCCCCCAAATGGATGATCTTGGACTGAATAGTCAAAATTTGTTTTTTCTGCCACTGCTTTCAGCACGGACAGGCCAGCCTCCATGATCTCTGGTCCAATCCCGTCTCCAGCTAGGGCGACAATCTTCTTCGTCATAGTGTTCTCCTTTAAGCATCTGGTAGATCACGATAGGATACAATGTGACCGATCTCTCCAGCATTCTCTTTTTGCACCAAGGTATTGGCATTGATATAGGCAATCGCTGACGCCTTCAATACGTCAAAGTCTAAACCAGAAGCATTAAAGATGGTATCCGTCGCTTCGTTTTCAACAGTGACCAGTACACGCGCTTGGGCATCAATCCCATCTGTCACCGCATCAATAGTGTAGGAAGTCAGACGAACTTCTTGATGGAAGAATTGATCAATAGCATTAAAGATTGCTTCCACTGAACCTTGACCTTTGGCAAGGTATTCAAGAATTTCACCATTTTCATTTTTCAGACTGACTGCTGCAGTGATGCTTTCATCTTCATTGGTTGTGAGACGAAGATCATCAAAGTGGAAGCCTTCTGGATTTTCCACTGCTGTACCGGCAACAAGGGCGCGGATATCGGCATCAGTGATCTCGTGTTTCTTGTCTGCCAGAGATTTGAACTTAGCAAACAATGGCTGGATGTCTTCTTCTGTGAATTCCAGTCCCAACTCATGCAGTTTTTCTACAAAGGCATGGCGACCAGACAATTTTCCAAGAGGGAGGCTATTGCTCTTGACACCCACCAACTCAGGAGTGATGATTTCATAGGTAAGAGGATTTTTAAGGACTCCATCCTGGTGAATCCCAGACTCGTGTGAGAAGGCATTGCCGCCAACCACTGCCTTGTTTTTAGGAATTGGAATCCCAGAGTAACGAGAGACCAACTCAGAGGTGTTGATGGTTTCATTAAGGACAATCGGACTCTCCACTTGGAAATAGTCTTCGCGAATATTAAGGGCGACCGCTACTTCTTCAAGTGCAGCATTTCCAGCCCGTTCCCCGATGCCATTGATGGTTCCTTCGACACGACCAGCTCCATTCTTGACAGCGGCGAGGCTATTAGCCACCGCCATTCCTAGATCATCATGGCAATGAGGGGAATAGATAATCTCACGATCTGTCTTGACATGGTCGATCAAGTATTTGAAAATAGCTCCGTACTCTGCTGGTGTCGTGAAACCGACTGTGTCAGGAATATTGATGTAGCTAGCACCAGCATCGACTGCAGTCTGGACAACTTGCAAGAGGAAATCCAATTCCGTCCGTGTCGCATCTTCGGGCGAGAATTCAACAACTTCAAACTTAGAACGCGCATAAGAAACGTGTTCCTTGATCGCTGCAAGAATTTCTTCCTTGGTCTTGTTGAGTTTAAATTCCCGGTGAATGGGACTCGTTGCGATAAAGACGTGAACTTGCGGATACTTGGCGTCTTTCAAGGCTTCATAGCAAGCATCGATATCGGATTTAACGGAGCGAGCCAAACCTGTCACAGCAGTCTTGGTCAAGACCTTCGCAATCTCTTGCACAGCTGTGAAGGAATCCGGACTGGCTGCAGGAAAACCTGCTTCAATAGCAGAAATGCCCCATTTTTCCAATTGCTTGGCAATGGCAATCTTTTCTTTAATGGAGAAATTGACTCCTGGAGTCTGTTCACCGTCCCGAAGACTGGTATCTAAAAATTCAACTTTACGCATAGGGTCTCCTCTTTTCTAAACATAGTGAATAAAATAAAAACATCTCGCCAGTTACCTAAGCGAGATGTTTTGTTACTCCCGCTTGGTAAGCCAAACAGGACTAATGCTTTTGCACTAGCCCGAGTACCTCAACAACAAAGCAAATTGAATAAACTTAGCTGTTTTCATGTTTGACTTTTCTCCTTTGATTGATGTCTTGTTTAGTATTTTAGCATAGGAAAAATTGAATGTCAAGAATTTTCTACAATATTCTGAATTTTTTGAATAGAAACAAAATAAAGGCGAAAGTCGCTTTCTTACTTTCGCCTGATCTTCTTATTTTTTCCTGTAGAGATCAAAGATGATTTGATCATTGTATAGATCAATGGTATTGGCCTTGACATAGAAATCCATCTCATTTTTAATCTTAGCAAGCTCGATCTTGATCGTCGCTTCTTTGCTATCAATTTTTACAAAGTCAGGTAGATCCTTGTTTGTAGACAGCACCTGCATCACGGTCTTCTTAGGAAATTTCAAGGTCCCAACCGAAAAATCCTTGAGGGTCAGGAGGATACTCCCATCCTCTAGCTTACTTGGCTGGAAATAGATATAGAGCGGGTACTCCTTTCCTAAAAAGTCCATCTTCCCCTCTAGTAACATCTGTTGGTTGTCTGCATACAGTTGATAATCACTCAAATGATAACTTTTAAGCATGACCTTGATGGTTTCATTTAGTTGAGCCCTAGTTGTGGTCATACTGCCGATCTTGACATCTCCTCCTTGGCTAGGAGTCTGTAGTTGCTGGACATCCTCTCGTACCGTTGAGAAACGAGTCCATACGACTAGACTTGTTGCCAGCAAGAAACTGACCAAGCCTAGAAAGAGCCATTTCCAGATGTTAATCGGCGTTTTTCCTCGTCTCTCCTTAAAATGAGGTCCTGTGGTTGCTGGTTTAACCTTCTTCTCGCTCGAACCATTTTTTCTCAGTTGCATGTATTTTCTCCAGTACGGCTTCTTTCATGATCTCATAGCCAGTATTATTGGGATGGAAACTATCCTCATCATACAAGGCATCATTGGTCACAGTCTCTTTTCCTAATTCGGATTCTGTCACCCCACTCTTGCCATCAATGCCCTTATAGAGGAGGTCATTGATCGGAACAAAGTAGACGCCTTGATAGGCAGAGAGGGTCTCCTCCGTTCTTTGGTTCCACTGATCGACAAGGGTCTGCAATTCCGTTAGATCGGGGAAATTGAGATACAAGGGATTATAGATCCCCACCACGTAAACGGGCAGATCCGGGTTGTCCTTGCGGGCAAATTCGATAATCTGTTTGAGATTTTTCTCATAGGTCTTCGATGCTTTTTCGAAGCGGTCCAGATCTAAGTTACTGGTATCCTCAAGAATGGCCTTTCGCAGGTCATTGCCCCCGACAGTAATCGTCAGTAACTGAGCCTTCTTCAGGTCTTTTCGAATCTCCTTTTTCTCCTGCATACGTGACAAAATTTGACCGCTCGTGTTACCAGAAACACCATAGTTGATCGCTTTGAATTCAAGACCGGATTCATTGGTCAAACTCTGAGCGAGCAGAGGGACAAAACCTCCTTGATTGGTGCTATCTCCTACGCCTTTGGTCAAGGAATCCCCAATCGCTACATAGGTGACTACCTCCTTTTTGGCACTTGTTGACGGTTTGGTCATCACTGGTTCTGCCGAAGGAAGGAGCCAATTGACCAGAAAAAAGCAGACCAGAAAAGTGACCAAACAATATAAGATCATCTCTAGTATTTTTCTACTATTCATACACTCCTCATTCGTCCAGCTTTCAATTTGACTTTCTTATTTTTTATTCAGATTTAGGCTTGGTAGACAATCTTGCCCTGGCAGATGGTATAAGCTACCTGTCCCTTGAGAGATTCACCGACAAACGGGGAATTGGCTGCCTTAGAAGCAAAATGATCAGACACTAAACGGTCAGCATCCGGATCAAAGATCACAATATCCGCTGGTCCACCGACTTCCAAATAGCCCGCTTCAAAATTATATAATTTAGCGGGATTATAGGTCATTTTTTCTAAGAGTTCCATCAAGCCAAGCTCTCCTGCATGGACTAAATAGGTCAAACCAAGCGATAGAGAGGTCTCTAATCCTGTCATGCCGGAAGGAGCCTTGGTGATATCGGCTACGTTCTTTTCATCCGCATGATGAGGCGCGTGGTCCGTTGCGATTACGGTAATGACTCCTAACTTCAAGCCTTCGATGACTGCGCGACGGTCCTCTTCCCGACGAAGAGGCGGATTCATCTTGGCATTGCTTCCCTTAGACAGCAAGAGGTCTTCGGTCTTAGAGAAATGCTGAGGAGCTACTTCTGCTGTAACAGGAGCACCGATTGCTTGGGCAAACTCGACAACCTTGACACTCTCTGCTTTCGAGAGGTGTTGGATGTGGAGGTGGCCACCAGTCGCGTGAGCAATCATAGCATCACGCGCTGCCATAGAGTATTCTGCCACACCAGTGGCTCCGCAAACCTTGAAGTGCTCCCGAGCAATGTGCTCATTGAGTCCCAGAATGCCGTTCAACTCTGGGTCTTCTTCGTGGAGACTAATGAAGGTCCCCAGACGTTTGGCTTCTTCCAAGGCCTGACGGACTACCTTTGTACTTTGCAACGGAATCCCATCATCTGAGAAACCGACAGCTCCAGCTTGTAACAAGCCTTCAAAGTCGGTGAGATGTTGGCCATCAAAGTTCTTGGTAACCGTCGCAACGGTCTTGACATGGATGGCTTCCTTAGCAGCAGAATCCAAGACTTCTTTTAAGGTCTCGACATCCGAGATGGTTGGAGTGGTATTGGCCATCATGACGACTGTCGTAAAACCACCAGCTGCAGCTGCAAGAGCCCCAGTGTGAATATCCTCCTTATGGGTCTGACCTGGTTCCCGGAAGTGAACGTGAATGTCCACCAAACCTGGCGCTACCACCTTGCCACTCGCATCGATAACTTGGGCTCCTTCATAAGAAAGAGATGGACCTATTTCCACAATTTTCCCCTGATCTACTAAGAGATCACATACTTGGTCCAAACCAGTTTTTGGGTCCATTACCCGACCATTTTTAATGACTAACATCTTCTACTCCTTTATTCATAGAAATCAACATGGGTCTCTAGCAAGCGATCCCCATCATAGCGGAACATAGCTGAAAAGAAGGGTTTATCCTCCAAGAGCCACTCGACAAAAGTGTGGTCCCCTTCCCAAGTTGGCTTACTTAAGACTTGATCATAAGGCACCCACTCCAGTGTCCCTTCGTTACACTCGATGAGCTCCCCTTCAAATTCGGTCACCTTGAAGACATAGGTGTACCAGTCCAGGTCAGGTGTAAATTCAGGGAAGGTGATAATTCCTTTTAGAACTGGCTTAGCAACTAGACCCGTTTCTTCAAGGATTTCCCTAGCAGCACACTCTTGAGGAGTTTCCCCGCGTTCTAATTTTCCACCAACTCCGATCCATTTTCCTTCATGGACATCATTGGGCTTTTTATTGCGATGAAGCATCAAAAACGCTTCTCCATTATCGATATAGCAAATTGTAGCTAACTGTGGCATTATTTCTTCTTTCTATTTTCCTAACTTCACAGCCAATCAATCGGCTCGCGACCCATCTCCTTTAAATAAGCGTTAGCCCTTGAAAAAGGACGGGAGCCAAAGAAACCGCGATAGGCCGATAAGGGACTGGGATGGGCACTTTCAATAATCAAGTGTTTGCTTGCATCAATCAAAGACTTCTTCTTCCGAGCATAGGCACCCCACAGAATAAAGACAACATGCTCATCCTCTTGGCTGACTAGGCGAATAACTGCATCTGTAAATTCTTCCCAAATCAGGCCAGCGTGCCCATTGGCCTTGCTAGCAGGTACCGTCAGACAGGCATTAAGTAAGAGAACCCCTTGCTCTGCCCAAGGTGTCAAGTCATGGGAAGGCTTAAGCCCCACATCTTCCGCCAACTCCTTTAAAATGTTTTGCAAGGATGGAGGTGCTGGGATGTCATCCGGTACAGAAAAGCTGAGCCCCTGCGCTTGACTAGGACCGTGATAGGGATCCTGACCCAGAATCACAACCTTAACCTCTTCCAGATTCGTTGTCTTTAAGGCCTGAAAAACCTTTTCACGAGGTGGGTAGATGGTCCCTGATGCATAGACCTGATCTAAAAATTGATTGATTTGCTTAAAGTAGCCCTCTGGAAGCTGCTCCTTAAGCAATTGGTGCCATCTTGAATGTTCCATCGCTTCTCCTTACAGCATAAAATAATTAACCGTTCTCTTGGGATTTCCTTGGACCAGCAGCCAAACCAATAGAGGCTAACAAGAGAATTTGTGGTAGAAATTGGATCAGATAACGAGTCTTGCCACCTTCAAAGATGGTCAAAAAGAGAAGACCACCAAAGACAGCAAGCGATAGGAAGTGGAATTCGTCATCGTTCTTCTTCTTGAGATAGACTAGAACTAGGCCAGCCGCCATCACAATCCAAACCAACTGTTTGACGAACTCATAAAAACGGTACTGAGGACGATCTGTACTTAAGAAGTAGGTACGAATCCATTTGGCAACTGGTAAATCCTTGGTATAAGGCTCGTAAAGAGGGTTAATGACCGGAGTCTTTTCGTATTCAACATCCCGATAGAGCCAACCAAGTGTCCCTTCTGCCACTGTCAAGGATTGCTTTGTATAAAGATGTCCCAGGAGTCCAATCGGACCATATTCCTTCAAGCGCCGTTTGATTTCTTTCATGATATATTCGTTCTTGAACATCCCATTATTGTACTCGTCTCGCTTATCTTCATCGACATATTTCAAGAGACCCTCTTTCATATCTGCTTGGTTGTGACCAATATCCGTCAAGCCCAAGTTAATAAACAAGAGCGGTCCTTTAGCCAGACCTTCCCCTTTTAAAATAGGAACAGCCGTTTGGTGTTTGACAGCTGTATTCAGAGCTCCAAAGACCAGACCGGTTGATAAAAGGGTTAAAGCAAAGACTTTTCCAAAGACCTTCCACTGCCCTTTAAAGAAGAGGACCATCCAAAAGGCCATCACGACAATAATAGTCGTCGGACGGATCAGCATAGTAAGCCCTGATAAGAGGCCAAGCCACAAGGATGTTTTCCATTGTGCACCACTGTCGCCCCCTTTTAAGAGATCCAAGGCTAGCCCTAATTGCAAGGCGATGAGAGGAAGAGGCGGAATGTCCGTGTACATGGAGTAAAAATAAGGCGAGTAACAGATTAAGACCACATAGAGCGTATACACCCAGTCTGCTACTTTTTGGTCATAATGTTTCAGCCCTAAACGATACAAGAAGATAGCTCCTGCATTCACAAATACTATGTTGAGAATCTGCATGACCCAGAGGCCTGCCCCACCAAAGATTTGGTAGAAAAAGCGTTCGTACAAGAACAAGGGAAGGTTATTGGGATTCCGGCTCAGGTAGCTAGAAATGGAGGACTCTTTTAGAAGGCCAAAGGCTCCCGTATAGACAACTGCAGCATCCCGACGGATAAAGAGTTCCGCAGACAGCATAAAAACAATCTGAACCAGAATCGCTCCCAGCATCAATCCAGTCTTGTGTTTCATCAACCAGGCAAAGGCTCTTTTGAGATAGGAGCGACCAAGATAAGCTAGGAGAAAGACAAGTCCCCCAACTACAAGTCCCCATCCCGAAATATCTTTTAGGTAGACGACACTAATGACAAACCAGTGCACCATCAGGAGCAACATGACCAGATGGAGCAATCCAAATAAGATATTTTTACTTTTTACTAACATAGCTCCATTATAGCAAAAAAATAGTGATTTAGCTGGTTTCTATCGGCTTTCCATCAAATAGAGGACTTCAGTTTGGATGATGAAGCCAAGGCTTAGATAAAGACTCAGGGCTGCTTGATTCTCTTTTTCAACGACAATCTGAAATTGCTGCTCCACTTCTGCAGCCATCTGATTCATCACACTTCGTAAGAGATAGCGTGCGTACCCTTTACGGAGATGATCCGGGTCAACGGCTAATCCAAAGAAATAGGTCGTTCCCTGAGATAGATCCACCGTAACAGAAGCAAGAACTTGCTCTTGGTCACGCAAGACAAAGAGACGGGTATCCAGCCCCTCGAGAGACTCGGTCGCATACTTGAGGGCATAGTCAAGATCCGTCTCGAAAGCCTTGGATTGAAAATGCGCGATCTCTTGGAGCATGGACTCCTCAGCTTCCAACACCATCAGCCCTTCTCTCTTCTCATGGTCAGTGACTTTACATGGAGCCTCCAACCACAGTTCGTGGTCTTCCTCCTCTGCCTCCACTAAATGAAAATGGCTAAGTAAGTCTGGGTGCTGGTCCAAAAAGCGAAGTTCTGATACATACAAGCGGTTTTCCAATTGGTACTCCTCTGCCAAGCTCTTGAAATCATCCCACAAGGAACGGGCAATCCCTTGTCTACGAAAAGAAGGTGTCACAAAGAGCTGAACCTCTGCTTCCTTGGGTTCATCCGCATAGATGGACAAAAATCCAACTAGCTGCTCCTCCACCAATGCAAGGATAAAGGCTGGCATCGTAGGATCAGCATTGTAGAGATTATCCAAATAGGGCAAGCGATAAGTATGGTCAATTTGGTGACAGGCTCTCACAAGTTGTTCACACTGCTTTTTTTCTTCTAAACTCAGACGAATCCGTCTTTTAAGCTCCATAAAATTTCCTTTCATCACAAAAACAAAAGGAGAGCCAAGCGTTGGCCCTCCTCCATTATACTTTAGTCTTGCCAGGTTTCTTGGTTTTCTTTGAAACGGCGTAACAGTTCCAAACCTTCAGAAGTAATATAACCTTGTTCTTCTGCCAAATGAATCAGTTCTGTGTAGTTAGACAAGGTTTCGAGTTGGACACCAGCTTCTGCAAATTGCTTATCTGCCTTCTCCAATTGGTAGGTGAAGATAGCCACCACACCAAGGACATCTGCTCCTTCACGTTTCGCAGCTGCGACAGCATCCAAGACAGACCCACCAGTAGAAATCAAATCTTCCACCACTACCATCTTTTGACCTTGTGGTACACGGCCTTCGATTTGGTTTCCAGCACCATGGTCTTTTGGTTTGCTACGAATGTAGGCAAAAGGCAAGTTCATCTTGTCAGCAATAATAGCCCCGTGAGGAATCCCTGCAGTTGCTGTTCCAGCAATCACTTCTACTTCAGGGAAAGCTTCTTTGATTTTATCTACAAATCCATTCTCAATCAAGGTACGAGTTTCAGGATAAGCGAGGGTCACACGATTATCTGTATAAATAGGGGACTTGATTCCAGAAGCCCAAGTAAAAGGCTCTTCTGGTTTCAAATAAACGGCTTCAATTTTTAGAAGATGGCTGGCAATATCTTTAGCTAATGACATGATAACTCCTTTTTTACGATTTTAATCGAATACGAATTAAATAGGAAATAGTTTTAAACAATAACAGTATAGGTTGGTGAATACGTTAGGAAAAGTCCCTTCGGACTTTTCAGAGTTCCGACACTTGTTTGAAAGAAACGATATTTTTCTTTCAAACAAGTTAGTGAATAGTCTAGGGAAGGTCCTATCGGACTTACCGTATAGCTACAAAAGTTTCACTTTTAGTAGACCATATTATTCCGACGATTAGAAGAAAGAAACTATATTTTTCTTTCTTCTAATCTAGTGAATGCGTTAGGGAAGGTCCCATCGGACTTTTCAGAGTTCCGACACTTGTTTGAAAGAAACGATAATTTTCTTTCAAACAAGTTAGTGAATAGTTTAGGGAAGGCCCTATCGGGCTTCCCATAGAAGGTCTTAGAAGCACAGCTTCTTAGACCTTCTTAACTATTCCACTGTCTCTTAATCTCATGGTAAGCATCCCATGGGTTTTCTGCTTGGATAATCGGACGTCCAACGACAATGTAGTCTGAACCGATGGCGTGGGCTTCTTGTGGGGTCATGACCCGTTTTTGGTCACCAATTTCTGCTCCCGCAGGACGGATACCTGGGGTTACACAGACAAACTCTTCTGATGTAGCCTTCTTGATCAAATCAACTTCATGGGCTGAACAAACAACTCCGTCCAAACCAGCCTCTTGTGCTTTTCGGGCATAATTAACTACTGATTCTTGGACAGTGGTTTGGATGTTTTGGCAATCACGCATGTCTTCTTCACTGGTAGAAGTCAACTGAGTCACCGCCACCAACTTGGCCCCTGGCCCAAGTGCTTTTTTAGCTTCGCGCATCATCTCTACACCGCCGGCCGCATGAACTGTCACCATATCCACACCAAAGGTGCCAAGGACAGACATTGCTGACTTAACCGTATTTGGGATGTCGTGCAATTTTAGATCCAAGAAAATACTGTGGCCACGACCTTTCAGATAGTGGACAATTTCTGGTCCAACTGCATAGAAAAATTCCATTCCTATTTTTACAAAAAGTTTTTCATCTTCTGGGAAATGTTCTAAAAAGTTTTTTACATCTTCAAAAGCTGGAAAGTCAAGGGCGATGATGGGACGTTCTTCACGCATGGGTTTCTCCTTTTAATGGGTGACATTTTTTCCACAAAAAAACCTTGCCCGAGGCAAGGTTACACGAAAATTAGGTAGTATCTACCCTGATTCACCGTCTAGACCTTAGGAGCCTCTCTGGACCACTTTAAAGGTTTTTCTACATTGTAGTACGATATTAAAGAAAAGTCAAGAAATAATCATAAAACGTTCGGATTCCATCTGTCTTTTTCATCTTTCGACTAGGAAAGATTCATAAACATGTTAAAAGATTGACGAATAAACGTTTTTCCTGTAAAATTTTTGCTATGCTGAGTAAGGGTTGTTTCAGTTGTAGCTTACTCAGTAGCCTGTTGGGGTTGTAGCCAGCAGGCATTTTTTATTTTCATGATAATCCTTATAATAGATTTTCTCGAACATGTTTTCGTAAGTTCTCAAGAGTGTCAATGCCATATCGATCCATGACCTGCGGCAGGGCTTCGATGATCGTTGGACAAGCATAAGGATCGGTGAAATTGGCAGTGCCGACACCGATCGCAGAAGCGCCAGCAATCATCATTTCAATCGCTGCTTCTGCTGAATCTACACCCCCCATTCCTATAATTGGAAGTTTAGTGAATTGGGCTACTTGGCGAATTAACTTTAAGGCTACTGGGAAGATAGCTGGTCCTGACATACCTCCCGTACCATTGGCAATAATGGGTTTGCCAGTCTTGAGGTCAAAGCGCATCCCCACCAAAGTGTTAATCATGGTCAAGCCACTAGCGCCCGCATCTTCAGCAGCCTTGGCTACCTGGGTGATATCTGCTACGCTCGGGGTCAGCTTGACATAGACGGGGACAGACGAAGCCTCTACTGCTGCTTTAACGGCATCATAGGCCAACTCAGGAACCTGACCAATCAAAAGCCCGTTATTCCCATGGTCCACATTGGGACAAGAGATATTAAGCTCGATGGCCTTGACATTGGGTGCTTGAGAAATCTTCCGCGATACCTTCGCATACTCTTCGTTGGAAAATCCTGCTACGTTGGCAATAATCGGTAGATCTGGATAATGCTGGGCTAACCAAGGGAGTTTCTCTGCGAGAACGACATCGACACCTGGATTTTGGAGACCAATGGCATTGAGCATTCCTGCAGGAGTCTCTGCGACACGTGGTGTCGGATTGCCAAAACGAGCCTCAGCTGTCGTTGCCTTGATCATAATGGATCCTAATAAGTCCAAGTCATAGTATTTGGCATATTCTTGGCCAAAACCAAAACAGCCGGAGGCAGGAATAATGGGATTTTTCAAGTCTAATCCTGGTAAGGATACAGCTAATCGATTACTAGTCATACTTTCCTCCCTACATCACAATCGTACCAGTTTCAAAGACTGGACCATCTTCACACACGCGTTTATTGGCTGCTTGGCTTGCATTTTCCAGATGAACGACACAGGCATAGCAAGCTCCCATCCCACAGGCCATACGGGATTCCATTGAAATATAGGCCCGAGGATGGTCATGGAATTTGGTATTGACATATTTGAGCATGCCAGGTGCCCCACAAGAATAGATAGCGTCAAACTCCTGGTCCATCTGATCAACGATTGTTGACACATAACCCTTGGTACCATAAGTCCCATCGTCTGTCGTTACAGTAACATGAGCAACCTGAGAAAGTTCTTCTTCCAAAATGACGGCTTCTTTGGTCGCAAAGCCGACAACCACTTCAACTTCTACTCCCTGCTCATGTAGCCGTTTAGCCACTTGAACCAAAGGAGGTACTCCAATCCCTCCGCCGATAATTAAGGCACGCGCCCCTTGACCAAGACCTTTTAGGTCGAAGCCATTTCCCTGAGGACCCATGACGCTGAGGAAGCTACCGACAGGCAAGTGAGAAAAGATGGCTGTCCCTCCCCCTTCTACCCGATAGATGAGGCGACAGGTCTGGCTGTCTGGATCTAACTCAGAGATAGAAATAGGACGACGGAGGAGCTTAGAGTCATCCGGTACACGGATATGGAGAAACTGCCCCGGTAGCATCTGCTCCACCATTTCCCCCTTCAAGACCATTGAAAAAATCCGTGGCGCAATCTCTTCTTGAGCGATTAACTCCATGTCTTCCATCATGATTTTTCCAAACCGTTTCTTACAGCTATCACTGACCATTGGTTTCCTCTTCTTTCTTCCAGCAAAAAAGACCTCGCAAAAGCAAGGTCCTACAAATGATCAGCTAGACTCGGTCCGCTGATCTTTTTTCTGTCTTTCCTTGCAGGCCTCTCTGGACCCCTTAAAGGTTAAATTTGTCTCATTATATCGCTCTCCTTGTCGCTTGTCAAGTAGAAGCCCGATGGCTCCGCTCATTTCCCTTCTAGTTCAGGAGAAAACCCTTCTGGTACCGGTGGGATATACTGTAAAGCGATGCGATTTTCAGGCTTGCGATCGACCAAGTAGAGAACCAACAAGAAGATCCATTCCAGGGGCTTCATCAGATAGTAAATGATATCCATGGCCCATTTCTTCTTGATATGTTTGGCAAAGGGATAGCCATAGCGGTCATAATTACGACGCAGGAATCGATGGAAACGTGGCGTCTTTTCTTCTAGAACCTGCTCAAAGGCATTGGCAATACAGAGCTGGCGATTCACCACTACAGGATGACCGTGCCGAACACCCATCCGTTGGGGCTTGACAACTTTTTCATGGCCACTAGCCGCAACCGTACAGAGATAGTGCTCATCCATGATGAGATTCTGAGGAGGGATCTTTTCCGAGAAGGTCCAATCTGCCGTATTGGTCCAGGCCTTGACCAAGCTATCAGGACGTTGACCAAAGAGCATGAGAACCATGACCAATACTGCTAACATGGGGAGGGCAAAGACGACTGCCAACCAAGGCCAGTGTTTGGATTGGTGGAGGATCAGGTGAAAGCGCTGGAGAATTGGATTGTCATAGACCCTAATGGGATCAGCACCCTCCCACTCCTTTATCCTGGTCCGCAGGAGACTAATAGAATAAACCAACAAGAAGACCGTGTGACAACCGATGACTTGCAACTGGATGTCAAACACCGCTAACAATACCAATCCCATCAATATCCCACTGATACAAAAGATATTTAAAAGTGGAGATAAGGAATTGGCATCTCGGTAAGAATAGATGACCAGAGCTAGGAAGGAAATCAGTGCCAAAACAAGAATCGTCGGGAGAGTCTCCGACCAAATCATGGTATGCTTCTGCTCATTGATGAGCTGTTTGGTCCAATCATAATCTGTCAAATCCTTTACCAGATAGATGACGAAGGATTCCAGGATACAGCCAAAGACTCCTATCCAAAGGATCACAAAGTACTTGCGATTGTTAACCCTTCGTTTAATTTTTTCCTCTTCTTTCTCTTCATAGACACCGACCAGTTCCTTTTCCAAGGTCTGGGCCTGTATCGAAGACCAGCAAGATATAGCATACAGAATCACAAAGATATTGGGAACAAAATAACTAACTACTAGGGCATGAACAAGAATTGTAACACTGTATATTGCGACTCCAAAAATAGCATTCCAGAAACCCAAAGATTGGATATTTCCTGGCAAGCTACCAAGGATTAGAAAGACGTACAAACCAAGAAAGATCAGTAAATTGGTCATAAAGTTTATCTTTACTAAACTGGCTAAAAATTTGGTCTCCAGTTCCTGATTCCATTTTTTGTACCATTGAGCAATTCTTTTCATAAAGCCTCCTAAGCACTATTTGTCATCATTCTATCAAGCCACACTCAATCCTTCAATTCTTAACCTGTTTTATAGGGAAAAATCCTTCTAGAGACTGATACTAGCTGGGATTTTCTGTCAAAAGTATGTTAAAATATAAGCATGAGAATCCAACAATTACATTACATTATCAAAATCGTCGAAACAGGCTCTATGAATGAGGCGTCCAAGCAACTCTTCATCACCCAGCCAAGCTTGTCCAATGCTGTGCGGGACTTGGAAAAAGAAATGGGAATTGATATCTTCATCCGTAATCCCAAAGGAATCACTTTGACCAAGGATGGGATGGAGTTCCTTTCTTATGCCCGTCAAGTCGTCGAGCAGACCCAACTCCTAGAAGAACGCTATAAAAATCCAGTAGCCAATCGGGAGCTCTTTAGCGTATCCTCCCAGCACTATGCCTTCGTAGTCGAAGCCTTCGTCTCTCTCCTCAAGAAAAGCGATATGGAGAAATACGAGCTCTTCCTACGGGAGACCAGAACCTGGGAAATCATCGATGACGTCAAGAACTTCCGTAGTGAGATCGGTGTCCTCTTCCTTAACGGCTATAACCGGGATGTCCTCTCCAAAATGCTGGATGACAGCCACCTCAAGGCAACCCACCTCTTCACTGCCCAACCTCATATCTTCGTCAGCAAGACTAACCCTCTAGCTAACAAAGAGGTGGTGAAATTAGAAGATCTAGAAGACTTCCCTTATCTCAGCTACGACCAAGGGACCCACAACTCCTTCTACTTCTCAGAAGAGATCCTCTCCCAAGAGCATCACAAGAAGTCCATCGTTGTCAGTGACCGTGCCACCCTCTTCAATCTCTTGATTGGTCTGGACGGCTACACCATTGCGACCGGTATCCTTAACAGCAACCTCAACGGAGACAATATCGTTTCCATCCCGCTAGATATTGATGACCCAATCGAGCTAGTCTACATCCAACACGAAAAAGCTAGCCTCTCTAAAATGGGTGAAAAATTTATCGAATACTTACTTGAGGAAGTCCAATTTGATAAATAAGGAGGGACTATGAAGGTAAAGAAAACCCTTATTGTTATCAGTATAGCTCTTGTTATTGGTTTGATTGCTTTTTTTAATGTTCATCCTATACCGACTCTATTCGAAATCCCCCCTCAAGTTACCTTGAGTTCCGATTTTAATGGCTATTTTGATTCTGAGTATCCATTAAAGGAAGATAAAGAAGCCGAAAATAGGTATTCATTAACATTTAGTATCGAAGGCATCAACCGCGTATCTTTAGATGATGTCAAAATCCTGGATCAAGATAACAAGGAACAAAGTATTTTGACATTTGAAAACGACTCAGAAGGAGAGAACACCCTCTGGTTCGCGGGAAAACCAAATACCAAGTACAAACTCAGTTATGAAGATCGTTTTTCAGATACCAAAGCAGAATCCTCTTTCACCACACCTTCAAATAGAACTAAATTTAAGGAAGTTCGAAAAGAAGGAGAGAATCTACTTGCTAACTATCTGAAAAACAACATCCAAACAGAAATATACAGTAAACTAAATTCTAACTGGACCAATATTTCCCCTTATTATACTCCAACTGATGAGGAGAAAAAGGCCATTGCTGATGCCTATTGGGACTCATCCATGACCTATACTCTGGAATTCTATGAAGCTGATGCTTCTGATTTCCGTTTTCTTATCCGTTATAAATGGTCACCGCCAGATATGGACGAGCTGAACAAAAAAATAAATGATCGTGAAGACCAACTAAAAAAAGAATTCAAGAATGATCCAAAAAAAGTATTCAAAACAGTTGTTTCAGAACTGCCAGAAATGATCAAGGATACACCTCGGAAAGAAACAGAAGAGCAGACAGCTTCCTTAAGCTTTAATCGTGATTCTCCATCATTAGACAAGACTTCTGATAGACTAAGGATCATTGGGTTGGAAGATATTCTTAATACAATTGAAGAAATATATCCTTAAACGCACAACAACTCCAGATAGCTCAATTGGCTACCTGGAGTTGTTTAGTTTTTTATCAAGAACTTCAGTGGTATAGGTCATCTTGTCTGTATAGGTTTTTGACCTTGATACAACTTTGACCGCCTTATCTCCTCCATCAACATCCTCTATAACATAGGTTTCAGTAATCGTTGTTTTAAAGGTATCACCGGTTGTACTAATACCGACTGGAAGATTGGAGAATTGATTTGAATAAAATAAATTATAGAAAGAATAATCTTGCTTCACATCTAGCGTATTGGAACCCAAATCATAGCGTGTATCCCAATAATTTAATTCTTTTGAAGGATCATAATCATCAAAGAATGCTTGATTCTCTGCTGTTGAGTTTGATTGATACTGTAGAAAAAATACCGGGCGGAAATAATTAAAATCTGGTGCACCGCCATATTGATAATAGGTTTGCAATTTCCCTGTTTTCGGATTCTTCAGCTGAAACTGAATCTCTGTACTTGCTTCAGGAATTTGAAACAAGGTATCGCCTTGATAGAGCATCAAGACAGAGCCAAGTTCAATCGTACTTCTTTTCTCATTCACTTGCAATTCAGGAAAGCGATAAGATAGTTTTTTTAATAGTCGTGAATCGATACTTTCCTTACTAAAAGCCGGGCCGCTTCTAGAGGTAAAGATTGGAATAGTTGCTTTACTTTTATCAGTAAAGGTTACATGTAATACAGAATCATTATCATATAATCTTACATCTGTTCTTGTGGACTCTTCCCACTGACCATCAGAAGGTTTCTCAACATCTTTATCATAGATAAATTCAATGTTGATATCTTGAATGACCTTTTTTTGAGGTTTGACGTCACTGACCTTATAATCATATACCTTATGATAGATATGTTTTGAATCAAACCAATCTGGCTTGATGTAATAGCGCAGACCGATATAGCCAATAAACAGACTAACTAAAGCAAGAAGGACATATTTCCTCTTAAACTTCACCTTCTTCATACTCACCTCCAAGGAAAATCTATTTCATTGCAACAGTATCTCTTTTCATTAAACCATAATCAGTAACAATTTTCAAAATGTAGAGTAAATTCAGAAACAAAAATTCCTTAAATCGAAAAGCAACCATTTCTTTTTTCAAAAATAAGACTTTTCCATACATCTGAGGTTCCATGAGGACTCTAGATAATATTGATCACCTATGTTAAAATAGAGGCACTATGTTTGACTGGTATCGTTGAAACGATGCTTCTAACAACCGCTATTTTTAAAAAACTCACACTGTAACCGGAGTATGTATGAGCAAAAAGATTAAAAAAGACTGATATGGATTTTCTCCATTCTTATTTCGATGTTGTTACTAATTTACTATTTAAGTCCTTCTATCAGCGTTGGAACTGTTGACAATGGAGTGTTTGATAAGGACCAAAACACTTCAAATTTTCAAAAATCAAACGAGATGTATTTCGTGACTATTTCAGAAAAGAATCTTGAAAACTACTCTACCGAAAAAATAAGGCTTGTAGATGAACAGAACAAGGAAGTAGAGATTGAGAGAAAAGAAATTTCTTCTCAAGGCAAAACCATCTTATGGTTTTACGGAAAACCTCATGCCAACTATAAGTTGGTTTATCACATTCAAAAGAAAAATGATACAGATAAAGCTGTTCTTCAAGAGACTTTTTCCACTGCTGATAAACCATTCAATTTAGAAGATGTTTATCAAATTGTAGAGAAGAAAATAAAGGCTGAATTCGATACGAATATAAAAGATAGTATACTGGATAAGACAAAGGAAATGTCTAAGTCTATTGAAGTCTATTACATCCCTACTGAAAAAGAACTAGAAGCTATTCAACAAGCTTACACAGATACTTTTATAACCCATTCTTCTGGTTATAAAGTACATATGGATACAGCTACTTTTACAGGGTATTCCTTTACGGTTACTTCTAACTGGTCTGAGCCCGATATAGAGGATCTCAATCGGAGGATCAATGAGCGGGAAAGCCAATTAAAACAAGAGGTTGGTCACGATTTTCGCCAATTATACAAACGAATCGTTAACGAACTACCGGATTTAATCAAAAAAACGCCCAAAACAGCCACTATAAAGGAAAATAAAAAAGACTTCAATATCGGAAGAATCGCCCCAAAAGCTATCGATAAGAATTATAATTTTTCTAACATCAATTTGTTTGATGATGACTTTGCAGATCCTATTTTAAACATCCTACTGTAAAAACAAGAGGCTGGGACAAAAGTCCTAGCCTCTCAATTATTTTTGGATTGTTGAGCAAGACGCAGTGGTTGAGTGGGCTCTACTACGCTGATTTCATCAGCTTTTACAGCCCTACTCAACTATGCGGAGGTGGGACGACGAAATCGAATTCTAACGAATTACCGATTTCTGTCCCACTCTCTTGTTTTGATTTGGTATTAAAATTTCAGTAATATATTCATCTTTATTCGATTCGGTGTAAGTTTTCGAAGTGGACCAAGCTTTATAAAAAACACCATCATCATCCCCATAGTCTACCATAGTGTAAGTGATTGTCATATTTAACTGGTTACCAGTTGGCATCAAATTTAATGGTAGATTTGAGAATTCATCCGAATAATAAAGCCGGTATCCATAATTATCTATATGAGCGTCTAATTCAGCACTAAGATAGTTTAACCAGTCAACATAATTTCTATTTTCTCTTTTCTCAGCATCCTCCAAAAACTCTGTCATATCTGATGTTGCATGCTGAGTCTTCTGTTGCACAAAAAAGATTGGGAAAATGCTTTTTTGTGTTTCTGTGCCATACTTATAATAAGTTTGATCGGTCTGAATGATGGGATCTTTAAATTGAAAACTGACTATCTCTTTTAGATCCGTATCCTGGTAGAGAGTGTCATTTGGATAAAACATCAACACTGTTTCAAGTAGTTTGTCTTGATGATCACTCTGAACACCAGGAAATCGGGAGAGCAGTTTTTGGTACAAGTCACTTTTTAACATATTGCGACTAAATGCTGGACCCTCAGTAGAAGTTTGAATTGGGATATCTGCCTTGGTATTATCGGTGAAAGTCACATGCATGATGGGCGTTAATTTTCTGTCAATATTTCTTCTTGTCGACTCAACCCAGTGAGCTTCCCATGGGATGGAAATATCCTTTCGATAGAAAAATTCAATATTGATAGACTGAATGATCTTCTTTTGTTTTTTGAGTTCTTTCAGCTTATAATTTTTTATTCTATGGTAGATATGTTCTGAATCAAACCACTCAGGCTTGATGTAATAGCGCAGACCGATATAGCCAAAAAACAGACTAACTAAAGCAAGAAGGACATATTTCCTCTTAATCTTCACCTTCTTCATACTCTCCTCCTGGGAAATTTATTTCATTATATCATAATCACCATCATTATTATAGACTTGCTAAAAATGCCTCGCTTAATAAAAACACCTGAAAGAAGTAAACCTCTACTTCCTTCAGGTGTTCTTTTATTGTCTTAATTTCGAAAATACTTGGCCAATCTTCCCTTCGATGACCAGGTCTGCCTGCTTGTCCTGTGGGATACTGGTCTTATTGATAACGACCAGCTTCTTCCCTTGGAAATACTGGATCAGGCTGGCTGCTGGGTAGACGACGAGGGAGGTACCTCCAATAATCAGCAAATCAGCTTCTTGGATGGCTTGGGCTGCTTGGCTAAAGACGTCCATATCGAGAGGTTCCTCGTAGAGGGTTACATCCGGCTTGACGACATTACCACAGTCCAGACAGTGTGGAACAGGCCCTTCCAAAGCTAGAAAGGACTCTAAATCATAAAATCGCTGGCAACTCGTACAGTAATTACGGTCGGCACTACCATGGAGTTTCAAGACTTTTTTAGACCCTGCCATTTCATGGAGACTATCAATATTTTGCGTCACCACTGCCTTGAGCTTACCGGTCTCTTCCAGCCAAGCCAGATAGCGATGGGCTGCATTGGGCTTGGCATCTGGATAGAGCAAGTATTTCTTATAGAAGTCGAAAAAGTCCTCTGGATAGCGCTCAAACATGGTATGAGAGACCAGTTGTTCTGCAGTAAAATGGCGCCCCAATGTGACGCTATAGACGCCGTCCGAACTCCTAAAATCTGGAATATTGGATTCTGTAGAGACGCCTGCCCCACCGAAAAAGACGATCCGTTGACTCTGATCAATGATTTCTTGCAACTCTTTCAGTTTATCCATGTCTTCCTCCTTACAAGAGTGCCTCGATAACAGCATTGGCCTGGTCGAAGTAAAAAGGTTCTCGCTGGTAAATAATCCCCGTCTCCTGAGCCAAGCTCACCAAGAGCTCCATAAAATGCTGGGAGGAGAAACCAGTCGTCCGGTGCAATTCTTCCTCATCAAAGGGTTTGATCAAGTGGGCCAGAGGATTGCGGACAGATTTCTCCAACTCCCGCAGTTGCTTGGCCGCATCCTTGATGGAATCTGTCAAGTCCAAGAGTAAGATTAACTCTGTCAAACTAGACGAATTGACCGCACTCTCACTATGGAATTGTTGCAAGGCTGGATTGTCAGAGGCCCGAATCTTGTCAAACTTCCAATGGTCATAGCTGGACTCCTTAGAGTTGTGGATGTAGTCTGCAATATCTGGGATTTGCATCTCAATCAAGCGCATAAAGATCCGATAGATAGCAGGACTCACCGCCCGAATGAAGTCGATAATCTGCTCGTTGCGAAGCTTGGCTTCTAAGTCATACAGATAGTTCGCCAACTGTTCCTCTTCTGGGTCCTCATGCCAAAAAAGCTGAAAACCAGTCACTTCTAGCAAGTCGGTTCTCAACTTTTGATTCATGATTGGTTGGATATTGAGCTCTCGACGCTCGGTCATTAACTGCAATAAGGTCAAGACCAGCTCTGGCAAGCTCTTCTGCTTCTTAGCAGAACGAAGGGCCCGACTATACTGGTAGGTCTGAAGGTCGTAGAGCCACTCATCATGAAGGTATTCTGTCATTAGTCTGCGATCAAGGTTTCAAGACCAACTTTCATCATGTCTGTGAAAGTATTTTGACGTTCTTCTGCAGTAGTGTCCTCATCTGGATTGACCAAGCTATCAGAAATGGTCATGATGGCAAGGGCATCCACATGGTGTTGAGCAGCAAGATAGTAAAGAGCCGCCGCTTCCATTTCCACAGCTTTGACGCCCCATTTACCAAGCTCCAAGTTCTTTTCAAAGTAGTTTGAATAGAAGACATCAGAAGACAAGACATTACCAACGTGAGTCGTCATGCCAAGGTCCTTGGCAATGTGGTAAGCCTTGTCTAAAAGATCAAAGCTAGCGATTTGAGGGAAATCGTATTGAGGCCAGTCGTTGCGGATGATGTTTGAGTTGGTTGCGGCAGCTTGTGCCAAGACCAATTCACGAACATGCACATCCGCGTTCAAAGAACCAGCCGTTCCCACACGGATCAATTTCTTCACACCGTAGTCGACAATCAATTCACGCACATAGATGGAGATCGATGGCATCCCCATTCCAGTTCCCATGACAGAAACACGATGACCTTTATAAGTACCCGTGTAACCAAACATGTTACGGACTTCGTTGAAGCAAACAGCATCTTCAAGGAAATTCTCAGCAATAAATTTCGCACGAAGAGGATCTCCAGGAAGAAGAATTTTATCAGCAATTTCACCTTGCTTAGCAGCAATATGGATAGACATAATTAAGATATAAAGGGCGACAGAGAACAAAGTAAAAATAGGAAACTGACGACGCATCGCAGATGCTAGACAGTTTATCTTTTTTACACAGTTCTCCGCCCGTATTCAGTTCAGCGAATACGGTTAACCCTACCTTTCTGTGTGTATTTTGTTTAGAAAAGCTTTCCGCTCGTGTTCATAGAGAACACACGTTCTAGCTTCTTGTTTTTTTCTTATAGGTCGGGCCTCAGATTCTATTTGAATCCCAGACTAAACTGCCCTATTGCGTATACATCAATTATACCATAAGAAGATAGGATTCATCTAGCTTGTAGGGTAAATCCCCTCCATAAAAGCTCCTGAATCTTATCTACTTGAAGACTCCTTTAATTTTCTCCCCATCATACGATCCAATCTTTGGGACAAACCAGCAGTTAGAAAGGCTGTTAGTAAAAGGTAAGGCAGCGCATCTAATCCTTGACCTGTAAATCCAATCACTAAACCAGTTGCAGAAAAGGGAGCCTTTAAGGTCACGGTCAAAAAGCAAACAGCGCCAATAAGTAAGATAGTAGATGGACTCTCAAGTCCAAAAGTTAGAGTGAAAAGTGCCGCTCCTGCCATCCCCAAGGCAAAGGAAGGCGTCAAAGTCCCTCCATAAGCTCCCGCCCAGAGAGTAAGCAAAACGACAAGTGCCTTTAGGACAAACAAGAGGAATGCCGTCTTCCATGAAATTCCATTGATGACCTCCTGAGCTACCATTCTTCCATTTCCAAGAAGGTGGGGGAGTTTCTGAGCTAGGCCAGCTAAGAAAAGAAATGCAAGTGGAAGAGTCAGGAGAATACGCTTGTCTTTAATCCGATGAGCAGTAGCTTGCTTGGTCAATCGCGCAAATCCATAGGCTAGCGGCGTTAAGACCAAGACCAAGATTGGCAGCAACCACAACACCTGTAGTGACCAAGTCGTAACCGGCAGCTTGTAGAGTGCATGATCTGAAATCACCCAACCTGCCGTATAAGCAGCCACATAAGTGGAAATCCCTGCCAAGAAAAAGCGTTTAAGTGAAAATGCAATGCCTAAGGTTTCAAAAATAAAAAACACACTCGTTAATGGGACTTGGTAAACCGCAGCCAATCCTGCTCCCGCCCCACAAGCGATCAAAAAAATACGATCTGCCAGCGGCAGGCCAAAACCTTTCGCAAGACGACCTGCCAACAAGGCCCCGATCTCTCGGGGCGCTCCTTCCTTGCCGATCGGTGCTCCTCCTCCAACAGCCACAATTTGCCAGCTAGAATGGAACAATTGTCTCCAGAAATGAAGGGCGAGACGGGAATCTTCCTCATTCATCTGCCCCTTGATGGAGAGAAGCTTCCCCTTTCGTTGCAAAAAATACCAGACTAGGGCTGAAGTAAGACCTACAATTAGTAAATTGATTCCTATCCGATAAGGGGGAACTCCATCCGTCAAAAAACTAGACTCATGCTCGGAGTGACCAAATACTAGCCCTTCAACAAATTCCAGAAGATCATGAAGAATAATACCTGCAAAACCCGAAACAAGCCCTAGCAGACAAGCTGCTAGGACTATTCTCAGTTTATAGGGAATTGCTTGGATGATTCTCACAATTCTTTCCATCTTTTTTACAATTCAGCAAGAATCGCTTTCAGCAATCCTTTGAAGTCTCCTTTGACGCGCTCAGTCACTTCCACTACTTCTTCGTGGTTGAGCTCTTCTTGGAAACCAGCCGCAAAGTTGGTAATACATGAAATACCAAGAACCTTCAAACCAGAGTGAGCCGCAATGATGACTTCAGGAACAGTTGACATACCGACAGCATCTGCACCAAGAGTCTTATACGCACGGATTTCAGCTGGAGTTTCATAAGTTGGACCTGTCACACCGATATAAACCCCATCATCCAGTTTAATGCCCAATTTGTCTGCTACTTGATGAGCAGTTTCACGGTATTCTGGAGTGTAAGCTTTCGACATATCAGGGAAACGTGGACCAAAGTCATCCAAGTTTTCACCGATCAATGGGTTTTGACCTGTCATATTGATGTGGTCAGTAATAGCCATCAAGGTACCAGGACCGAAGCCGATACCTCCAGCAGCGTTGGTTACAAGAACTCCTTCACATCCCAAAACTTTCATGACACGAACTGGGAAAGTCACCACTTCCAATGGGTTTCCTTCGTAGAAGTGGAAACGACCTTGAAGAGCCAAGACTTTACGTCCAGCAAGATCACCATAAACCAATTTACCAGCGTGTCCGACTACTGTGGATTGACCCCAGTTTGGAATGTCAGAGTAGTCTACTACGACTGCATTTTCGATTTCTTCAGCCAATTCTCCAAGACCTGAACCAAGGATCAAACCGAATTCAGGAGCTTCGATTCCTTTGCCCTTCAAAAATGCTGCTGTTTCATTGATTTTTGCTAATAATGTCATTGTGTTTCTCCTTTTATTTCTTAAGTAATCTACCAATTTTGTCAAAGGTGTTAGCGTTGCGAATAGTGATCTGACGATAGAAAGGCATCTTCATCAGATGTTTGTGGTAGGCGGTTTTAGCGTAGCTTGCTTCTGAGAATTTCCCCCAGAAAACAGCTAGCTTGCCAAAGTGAAGCACTTCATCTCCTAGCTTCAAAGCAAGCAACTTCTCTTCTACGGATTCCCTATCCACGCCCTCGGTGTAAAAGAGCACATCCTTGCGAGCCATCTCTTCTGTCCACCATTGCGGTAGGTTTGCACATTCTGCTTCATAGTCTTCACGACTCAGGAGAGAAAAGCACTGAATGAAGGGATAGTGATTCTTAAAGAAGGTCGACAGGCACTCTACTAATTGAGATCGAGAAAGACCTGTCGTAAAGAAGATATTGCCACTGTTGATGTAGGTTTCCACTTGTTCCAATCCCAGCTCCGTCAATTCTTGACGCAGTTGAGCCATGACCACCTTATTCTTGCCACCAACATTGATTCCTCTTACGAGTAAGGCAAAACGCGTCATCTTAGACCAATTTATCTAAGAAGCTTTCACCGATCATGGCTTTCTCAACTCCGAAGTTGTCCGCCACTGTAGCTGAGATATCCGCAAAGTGTCCAACTGGGATCAAGCCACTACCTTTGAAGGATGGGCTGTAAGCCAAGAATGGGATGTACTCACGCGTATGGTCAGTACCAGCGTATGTTGGGTCGTTTCCGTGGTCAGCCGTGATCATCAAGAGATCATCTTCTTTCATAGCAGCGATGATTTCTGGTAAGCGCTCGTCAAACTCATGCAAGCAATCGCGGTATCCGTGTGGATCACGACGGTGGCCATAAAGGGCATCGAAGTCTACCAAGTTAGTGAATGAGAAGCCATGTTTAAAGTCTTCTGATTTCATAGCCTTGATCAAGTTGTCAATACCGTGGCTGTTTGATTTGTTATGGCCCATATCGTGGTTGATACCAGCACCGTTGAAGATATCGCTAATCTTACCAACTGAGTAAGCATCGATACCAGCTTCGTTCAATTTGTCCAAAACAGTTGGCGCAAATGGTGAAACAGCCAAGTCACGACGGTTGGCCGTACGTGTGAAGTTTCCTGGCTCTCCAACATAAGGGCGAGCAATGATACGTCCAAGAAGAGCCGGACGTTCCAACGTAATAGAACGAGCGTATTCACAGATACGGTAGAGTTCATCCAAAGGAATGATGTCTTCGTGAGCTGCGATTTGAAGAACTGGGTCAGCTGATGTATAGATGATCAACTCGCCAGTTTCCATTTGGCGTGGTCCGAAGTCATCGATGACAGCTGTACCAGAATAAGGTTTGTTAGCTTCGCGGATGACCTTACGACCTGAGAATTCTTCAATCTTTGTAATAATTTCTTCTGGGAATCCATTCCAGAAAGTATCAAATGGTTCTGTAATATTAAGACCCATGATTTCCCAGTGACCTGTCATGGTATCTTTTCCAAGAGAGACTTCTTCTAACTTCGTTGCGTAACCAGTTGGATTGCTCTCAGCTGGAACAGTCTTCAAAGGTTGTTCACGCGGAATATTTCCAAGACCAAGCTTTGCCATGTTTGGTACATTCAAACCAACTGCTTTTGAGATGTGTCCAAGTGTATCAGATGCGCCATCAGGTACACCAGCATTGACAAAGTTATTAGCATCTGGAGCTGCTCCGATCCCTACTGAATCCAATACAACTAAATGCATACGATTAAATTTTGGCATTTTGAATGTCTCCTTTATATTTTAAACTCAATACAGTATAACACAAATTTTTGAAAATGTAACGCTTTCATATAAAAATTTATAAATAAGTTTTATATCCTCAGAAAAAAGGACAAAATGCCCTTTTTAAAGTGATTTGCTAATGATTTTTGGACCTTCTGGTGTCCCTACGATAACTTTAGAAACCATTCCTAAAAAGAGACCATGGTCGACAACACCGACAGTCCGGTCCAACTCTTCTGCTAAGGCTTCAGCGTCTGGGATCACTTTCAAATCCAAATCAATGATAAAGTTCCCTTGATCGGTCACAAAGCGCTGTCCATCTTTTTCACGGTAAGCTGGTGAATAGCCCTTCTTTTCAAAATGACGGAAAAGATTTTCTGCTCCGTATTGAACCACTTCTACTGGTAGTTTAAAGGCACCAAGCGTCTCCACTTGTTTTGACTCATCAACAATCCAGATGCAGTCTTTTGAGTTGGTCGCAACGATTTTCTCCATCAAGAGGGCACCGCCTCCACCTTTGATGCCGTTCAAAGCAGGGTCTACTTCGTCCGCACCATCGACGGTCAAGTCCACCACTTCGATATCATCGATCGCTTTGAGAGGAATTCCCAAGCCTTCTGCCTGTTCATAGGTCACGCTTGAGGTCGTTACAGCTGTAATCTGCAAGTCTTCTTCCTTGATGCGACGTCCCAATTCAGCCACAAAATAATAAGCAGTTGACCCTGTACCAAGACCGACAATCATGCCGTCTGTAACAAACTCAGCCGCCTTAATGCCTACCTGTTCTTTTAGGTTTACCATCTTAGACCTCCATTTCTATTCATATTTAGTATAGCATATCGACCGACAGATTTCACTACTTAACTGAAAACCTTTTCAACTTCTCCTTCTAAAAGCAAAACCTTGCCCCTCTTGCTAGTTTACGATAGAATAGAAGGGAATACACAGGAAAAGAGAAGATACATGATTACTAGAGAATTTGATACCATCGCTGCGATCTCGACTCCACTTGGTGAGGGAGCGATTGGGATTGTTCGCTTGAGCGGGACAGACAGCTTTAAAATCGCTCAAAAGATTTTTAAAGGAAAAGACTTGACCAGCGTGGCTAGCCATACCCTCAACTACGGCCATATCGTGGATCCGGATAAGGATGAGATTCTGGATGAAGTCATGGTCGGAGCCATGCGTTCGCCTAAGACCTTCACGCGAGAAGACATCATCGAAATCAACACTCACGGTGGGATTGCTGTGACCAACGAAATCCTGCAATTGGTGATCCGCGAAGGCGCTCGTCTGGCTGAGCCTGGTGAATTTACCAAGCGGGCCTTCCTGAATGGTCGGGTCGATTTGACCCAGGCTGAGGCGGTCATGGATATTATCCGCGCCAAGACCGACAAGGCTATGAACATCGCCGTCAAGCAGTTGGACGGTTCCCTGTCTGATCTGATCAACAATACCCGTCAAGAGATCCTCAATACCCTAGCTCAGGTCGAAGTCAACATCGACTATCCTGAGTACGATGATGTCGAGGAAGCAACAACCGAGATAATCCGCGAAAAGACCACAGAATTCGAAGCCCTCTTGACCAACCTCCTCAAGACAGCTCGCCGTGGAAAAATCCTTCGCGAAGGAATCTCTACTGCTATCATCGGGCGACCAAACGTCGGGAAGTCCAGCCTTCTCAACAACCTCCTGCGCGAGGAAAAAGCCATCGTGACCGATATCGAAGGGACAACCCGGGACGTCATCGAGGAATACGTCAACATCAACGGTGTTCCTCTCAAGCTGGTCGATACAGCCGGTATCCGCGAGACCGAGGACATCGTCGAACGCATCGGTGTGGAGCGCTCTCGCAAAGCCCTTAAAGAAGCCGACCTGGTCCTCCTGGTCCTCAACGCCAGTGAACCCTTGACCGATCAGGATCGCCAGCTGCTAGAAATCTCTCAAGACAGCAACCGCATCATCCTCCTCAACAAGGTCGATCTCCCGCAGCAAATCGAGTTGGACGAGATCCCTGCTGATCATATCAAGATTTCTGTCCTGAAAAACCAAAATATCAATCAGATTGAAGACCGGATCAATGCCCTCTTCTTTGAAAATGCTGGCCTGGTCGAGCAAGATGCTACTTACCTGTCTAATGCCCGCCACATCTCTCTCATTGAGAAAGCTGTTGAGAGCCTCCATGCAGTCAACGAAGGCTTGGCTATGGGCATGCCAGTGGACCTGCTCCAAGTCGATCTGACCCGCACTTGGGAAATCCTTGGAGAGATTACAGGAGATGCTGCTCCAGACGAGCTCATCACCCAACTTTTCAGCCAGTTCTGTCTTGGAAAATAACCATCAAAAAATCGTATGTTGCAAACATACGATTTTTCTATTCTTAATTTCCTTGGTCCAGAATTTGGACAGTGAGGTAGGCTTGGTAGACCAAGAAGAGTCCTACTGCTGTCAAGAATGGAATGGCAAGAGGGAGTTCTGTCTCGATTTGACCAAATGGTGAATTGCCGACAAAGTGAAGGCCAAAACCAGCTACAAAATAGAACCAACCCGTCAGCATCAATTCCTTGCGACCTTTTGTCGCTTGAACGATTAAGAAGAGACCCACCATGAAGAGGGCTGTGTAGACCCAGTGAGATACGACCCCATTCATGATCCGACCTAGGATACCAGATACTGCGTATGAGAAGCCTTCTGGCATGTCTTGACGGATATAGGCAAAGTCCTCCACAATCTGGAAACCAAGACCAGAAGCAATCGCTAAAAGGAAGATGGATTTGATCCGACGCACATTGAATAAATAGAGAACAAAGAAGATTGGAATCAACTTGAAGGGTTCCTCAAAGAGGGGTCCTGCAATAGCACTCTCATACTGGTTCCAAAAATCGCTATTGGGCGCTACGGCTTGAATCATCTCATGGAAATAGGTATTGGCAAAACTAGATAACCAACCTGCGATAAAGCCCCCACCTAGAAGTGAAAAGAGAACCGGAATCCAAGACAACTTCCACTTCTTGGAGAAATGAAAGAGAGCCCAAACAGCAGGAATCGCATAAACTAGGAGCAAGAGGACAGAGATACCAATGATTCCATACTGGCTGCCTGTCATCCAACCAGCTGTGATAGACTGCGTCTCATAAGCCAGACCAATCGAGAGCAAGAATAAAAATAGAAACAAAATCGATTTGCGTTTCATAAAAAACCTTTCTTTAAAACAATTAAAAAGGCTGGAAATCCAGTCTTTTTGTCTATATGGATATTGTAACAATAAAAGCTTAAAAAAACAATAAATGGCTACGGGGAATAGAGACTGCTGAGTACTGCAAATTATTGAAGGCATTTTGTGACCATCCGAAACAACAGAGCTCTAGAACTAGGGAACATTGATACTATCAACTCCACACATCCCACATAGACAGTTTCCCTTATGTTTTTTAATATTCATCAAAACTATATCTTGTACAAATTATTTAATCTTTCTAACTCTAATACATTCATACATACTTCTACTCCAGTAACTACCCCCTTACTATAAATAATTCCACAAGAAAACACAATCCTATCCGTACTCAAAAAATTTGACAATACTACAAATGATTCCAAAACATAATCCTCTATAGTAATAAAACAATTATTTTTATCTTTAAAAAACTTTATAAATCCAAAATCCTTACACCTATCACCAAAATAAAACTTAAGTGATTTTAAATAATAATCAAAAAATGCATCATTTTCCATAGAAAGCCCTTTATTTTATATCATACAAAAAATACGTTTTAGAACTATTCGAAACAACACAGCTCTAAAACTCACTCACCTCGTCAACTTCCATTCCCTCGCATTCAGTTGTACAGTTACTTAAATCTTGAGAGTACAAAAACCAACTCCAGAAACAGCCTTACCGATACTAGGTTAAATAGAAAATGATTTCATATTTTTCTCCTTCGGTCTACTGGCAAATCCTTTCTACGACGTAAAATGGTTACTTCGCTGACAGGGATTTTTCCTGATGCATACGTGATAAGACCATACTTATCATCCATCAATTCCGCACCATCTGCTATATTGTTTTCATTTAAAAATTCTTTATCAGAAACTAATATTCGCACATAAGAATCGGGTGCTGTAAAATCATCATCTCCACGCTTGTGACCAGCCATTTCAAATTCCTGACCTTTATACAAAACACGATCATAAACCGAATACCTCTGACTAACCTCACTATAAGGCTCAAGCTTCCCGTATACGCCTTCTCCGGCATCATCTACATAGCAACTATAGGGAACGTAGCCTTCTTTCAACATTGCCGGATCTTTTGAAAGAAGAATATAATCATTTATATAATTCACAAAATTAGAGTATACTTTGTTTTGGTAAACTAGATATTCTTTATCCATTTTATCCCTCCACGTATTCCATTATAGCACAAAAAGAGAGCGTTCCCGCTCCCTTTATTACTCCGGCAATTCTACCTTCAAGCTCATATTTGTTGGTTGTAACACTTTCTGAACAGCTGCGAGAAAGGCCAATCCATTATCAGATGGAGAGTATTGAAAAGTAATTTGGATGAATTTTTTATTAAAGTTATCACCATATCGATCCACATACTGCTTGTTTTCGAGGAAGTAGATATAGTTATTTAGTTTTTCCTGCAGAATTTCCAAATGGACTGCTTCTATCTCTTCCTCCCAGCCAATTGGATCCACCAGAAGAAGTTCTAAATGACTACCAACAACACCAATTGCATCAAGTTCAGTTGGTTTGAGCTCTGAGGAAATTGCTTTTTGTAACAATTCTTCAAATTCTTGATTGGAAAATAACCGTTTAATAGATGATGGATTTACTAAAATACGAACTGGTGAGGATCTAAAATAATTTTGTCTGGCTACTTCTTTACTTTCTTTAGTCACCCATTCTCCAGTTTGTAAGAATAACTCAACCTCATAAGCATCCTGTTCTGACCTTAAAGCCTTGTCCACTAATTCTTTACTAACTGGATAAGTAACTTCTCTATCTTGAAAACCTCCTGTCATCCAGGACATTGTATAATTGCCATTTTCTTCAGTTATAATGAATCCATTCCCCTTTATCTGATTCATTTAAAAATAAACCCTCTCTATTTTCCCCATAAGCTATTTCAATGGCGATACATAATCATCTGGAAGTCTCCCTCTCCAATCAATCCACATTTGCTCAGCAAGTGGAATTAATCTTTCAAGCTCTTCCTGAGTAAATAATTCCCAACTCTTAGGACTAGCTATTAAAGGAGTTAAGCCTTTTAATATAAATTGTTTCTCACTAGCTTTCTTTTCTTCTTCCGTCGGTGGCCAACGATCGTTCTGAATCTTCCAAGATACTTCGCTTAGCGTTCTCTCCCCACTTTCCAGTAAGGCAAATAACTCATTTGGTAATTCATAAACCACTCGCTGAGGGGCAATTCCTCCCTCCTCAGTAACGTAATAAAGATTATTGCCATCTCTCCAAATGTGCTGACCATAACCTTTTACTTCTTCAAACTGGATGACATCTTCCCATTCTAGGTTGGTTGGTTTCATTTGTATTCTCCTAGTGCAAGTTATTCTCTCAACCAGAATATCATTAAATCAGGCTTCTTTTTCTCTTCCTCAATAGGCAATGCCATCTTTTACCCATTTTCTATTTTCTAACTCCACATCAAAATAGAAATCCCTTCGACCAAATTTATCAAAACAATCCTCTTTAAGAGCCTCACATACAATTCTCAGTTTCTCTTTACTTATCTCAGAAATATACATCATTGTATATCCTATAGGAGATTCAATTTTGTCAATTTTCTCACCTTCTAAATTATAAATCTCTAATTCTGAAGGAAGTCCAAAGTCACTTGATAAGCGAAATATACTGAAGATACGCTGATATTTAGGACTAAATCGAAGATGATGTAAATGAGGGAAACCAATCTGGTGTTGACCATTATGATTCCAATCTATGGTTCCTTCTATCAGATTTTGTTGCCCTATCAATTTTCCTTCTAAACTAAAGTAGAAAATGATTTTGCTTACAAAGTTTTCTCCACTATAGACGATAACAATGTTCTCATCTTTATTATATTCCGCATGAATGATATCTGATAGTTCTATCTTTATTACACAACCATCCCATCCCCATATAACCATCCATTCACTGTAATCAATTTTCATCATCCTTCTCCTACTCTAACTCAGATAAATTCGATCTGTATTGTCTGCTCAGTCATCATGGAGTTCACTTCCTCGACAAGTTTATCTATCTCGTTCTGTGTGATAGGAATGTGGTTGTAAGGTGGCTCCCAATTCTGTATGCTTGACCTATATACAATAAAGCTACCATCAATCAACAACTCTCCCTCTGCTTTTAAAACATAGCCATTTTCATAGTCAAATGTGATGATAGACCTTGTACCAGAAATTTTCATTCTACTCCCTTTTCTTTATCCCTTTCAGACTAAACTTGTAGAGCACTCATAATCTTTTAATTTGGTATTCCAAAATGATAGGACTACCTTAAAAATCAATGTTCTCATTTTCCACTATTATACCATACAAGCACTTTCCCCATGATCCATCCTTCCATAAACCAACAAAAAAACACTGAAAATTCAGTGTTTTTTCTATCTCTGTCCCCTGCCGGAATCGAACCAGCAACTACTCCTTAGGAGGGAGTTGTTATATCCATTGAACTAAGGGGACCTATAAAAAAAGAAGCGAGATCACTCCCGCCTCCTTGTTCGTCTTAACGACGGATTTCTTTAATACGAGCTGCTTTACCTTGCAATGCACGAAGGTAGTACAATTTCGCACGACGTACTTTACCGTAACGTACTACTTCAATCTTTTCTACACGTGGAGTGTGTACTGGGAATGTACGTTCAACACCGACACCGTTAGAGATTTTACGAACAGTGTACATTTCAGTGTGTCCTTGACCTTTACGAGCGATAACAACGCCTTCAAAGATCTGGATACGTTCACGAGTTCCTTCGACAACTTTCGCGTGTACACGAACAGTGTCACCAGGACGGAATGCAGGGATATCAGTACGAAGTTGACCTTCAGTCAAGCTTTGAATTAATGGATTCATTTTATTCTCCTATCTTCGTCAATCTTGAGGGCTACTCCCCCAGCGGATAAACTGTATTTTTGTGCTTCCATTACGCACAAAGTTTATAATACCAAAAGAATGTCCTTTTGTAAAGGATTATTGCAACTTTTTCGCAACTTTTTGTCCACCATAGATAGACAGGGCTGGAAAGAGACGAGTTGCGACCAGACAAACCAAGAGAAAGGCTGGCCAATGTTGGAAACCAAAGACCTCACACCCGATCAAGATAGGTCCAATCGTCGTCGAGGTTGCTCCGGCAAAGACTGCTGCATAGCCTAAGGCGGCTACCAGATAAACCGGAAGTCCAAAGAAAGGAGCTAGCCAGACACCCAGACTGGCCCCGATAGAAAAGAGCGGGGTCACTTCTCCTCCCTTATAGCCTGCCGCAATGGTCGTCACCGTGAAGAGGAGCTTGAGGATCCAGTCTGCCCCAGTGATCAAGCTCTTCCCATCAGCTCCTTCAAAACTTTGGGAAATCAGATTGGTCCCCAGTCCCGTGTAGCGACCTGCTCCAATCAGATACAAGAGAATACTCAGACCGAGGCCAACCACTCCAATCCGCACATAGGGATTGGCAAAGGTCCTGGTAAAGCTTTGTTTAAAGGTGCCTAGGAGATAGGCAAAGAGCTTGCCTGTCAGACCAAAGATGACTCCCAAAAGAAGTAACTGCAAGAAGACTTGTGGGGATAGGGAGAGCTTGGCAGAAATGATCTGGGTAAACTTTTCTAGTCCCAAGGTGTGAGAGGTCCAACTAGCAACAAAGGCTGCAATGGCCGCAGGATAAAGAGCCCGCCACTCTAGTCTCCCAACCACTAGGACCTCCATAGCAAAGAAGATGGCAGCTAGAGGCGTCTGAAAGAGTCCCCCGAAGCCGGCAGCCATCCCAGTGACCAAATAAATCCGTGAAGCGTGAGGGCCAAGCCAGTCTCTTCGAAGAGCATGGGCCACTGTTCCCCCAAGCTGGACCGCTACTCCTTCTCGACCAGCAGATCCACCAAAGAGATGGGTCAACCAAGTAGAAAGGATGGTCAAGGGAATCAAGCGCTTGGGAATGGCTTTCTCCCTTCCCTCTCCTACTTCAAAGAGGAGCTCCATCCCTTTTTGACTCTTACCTCCATAGGTGCGATTGAGATAGGTGATCAAGATACCGGCTAGAGGCAGAAAGGGTAAGAGATAGAGAAGGTAATCCGTACGAACTTCTCCAATCCCAATCAAGACACGCCCGAAGAGAGTATCAATCACCCCGACGATCCCCCCGATCATAATGGCATCTAGGGTATATACTAAGGTTCTTTTACTTATCGTCATCTCAAGCACCTTCGTCCCCATCTAATTGATCGGCCTGGTAGCCTCTGGAGCGCTTCATTAAGTCTCGATAAGTCGCAAGGATGGTCTCTTCATAGCGCTTTTCCTGCACCAAGCCAGCGACATTGGCTAAGACCTCATCTTCTCTGCCCCGATCCAAGATAGGATTTTGATGAGTTTCTTTGTACCGAATGATATCTTCTACACAGTGCATCCGGCGTTCCAATAAATGGACCAATTCTTTATCGATGCTATCAATCTCTTGGCGAATTTTCTCTAACTCCATACTGGTCTCCTCACTTTTTGCTCCCATTTTATCAAAAATCGGGCAATCTTACTAGCCCTATCCAGCTATTGAAGGTTTTCATCCATAAAAAAAAGTGCCTGCCGCATGCAAACACCTTTCTTAGCTATGGATTAGCCTACTTTTGCTACGACTTCTTCTGCAAAAGCTTCTAATTTTTCAATATCTTCATCTTCAGCTGACAAGTCTACCTTGACACACTCAGAACCTTTAACCGCACCAGTCGCTGCAAAAACACGATCAAAGTCATCGACTGCCTTACAGAACTCGTCGTAGAAGGTATCACCGGATCCAACAACACCGTAGATCTTACCATTCAAGTCAAGACCCGCTAAGTCTTCATAAAAGTCTACGATTTCATCAGGAAGCTCACCATCACCGTAGGTATAGGTCGCTACGACTGCAATATCAGCTTCAAGAAAGTCCTCTGCGTCTACTGTTGTACATTCGTCGACATCTACTTCGACACCAAGATCGCGAAACTTATCTGCTACGATATCAGCAATCTCTTCTGTATTTCCTGTCATACTTGCAAAAACAATCTTTGCTAATGTCATAATTCCCTCCAAATAATAATCTTATGACATTATACCACTTTCGCGCGCATTTTGCATGGTAAAGTACTGGGAGCCTGACATTGTTCGGAAATTGTCCACCTGAGGCTAGACAACCTTTTTCTTTTCCAAATGCCCTCCTTATGCTAAAATTGAATGAGAATTAAATGAGGTACTATATGCAGATCACACAGGACATTTTAGAGAAAATCAACCACTACGATACCATTATCCTTCACCGCCATATGAATCCGGATCCGGATGCTATTGGAAGCCAGGTCGGACTGAAAGAAATCATCCAGACCAACTTCCCAGATAAAAGAGTCCTAGCTACCGGCTATAACGAGCCGACTCTTGCTTGGATGGCTAGCATGGATACTGTAACAGATGAGGACTATGCAGGTGCCTTGGTCATTGTCTGCGATACTGCCAACACCCCTCGCATCGATGACAAACGCTACACGAGCGGCGATTTTCTAATCAAAATCGACCACCATCCCAACGACGATGCCTACGGAGATTTCCTCTGGGTAGACACAGATTCAAGCTCTACGAGTGAGCTTATCACCCTCTTTGCTCTTGAACAACAGCTTGAAATCAGTCCAGAAGCAGCCCGTCTCCTCTATGCTGGTATTGTCGGAGACACTGGACGCTTCCTCTACCCTTCGACGACTAGCCGGACTTTCGAGATGGTTGCCCACCTTCGTAGTTTTGACTTTGACTTTGCAGGTCTTTCTCGTCAGATGGACAGCATGAGCTCTAAGATCGCCAAGCTTCAAGGCTATATCTATGATCATCTCGAAATCGATGAAAATGGAGCTAGTCGCGTAACCCTGACCCAGGAGCTCCTCAAACACTACCAAATCACAGATGCCGAGACTGCTGCGATCGTCTCAGCACCTGGTCGGATCGAAGACGTCAGCGTCTGGGCTATCTTTGTCGAGCAAGCTGATGGCCACTACCGCGTCCGTATGAGAAGTAAAGCTCTGGTAATCAATGAGATTGCAAAACGTCACGATGGTGGAGGCCACCCCCTCGCTAGTGGAGCCAATTCATATTCCTTAGAAGAAAACGAGCAAATTTATCGGGAACTACAGGAAGTTGCCAAGGCCAAATAGATAATGAAAATCAAACAAGCAGGTCAGTCGTTTCTAGTGAAGACGATTGGCCTTTTTTCATTTTAAACAAAAACGAATGAATTTTAATAACATTTAGAAAAATGTGAACGATTTCTTAAATTTCCATTCCAGTTTGAGCTTATTTATGCTATAATAATCACAAAAAAAGGAGACGTTTTATGCATAAACATCGTATTTTTATCATTGTCGCAGCAGCTCTTACTGCCATTTCTACCTTTTTGCCATGGAGTACATTCAATGGTGGATCCTACGGAAGTTATTCTTTCAGTGGAATTCGAGGTGAATTTGGATGGGTCATCGTTGTCCTAGCTATTGGTGCCATCGTTCTAGCTTGCCTTCCAAACATTGCTCCACCAATGAACAAGAATTTTTCCATTGGTGTCATTGCTATCGGTATTCTTGAAAGCTTAATTACGATCATCACTATGTTTAGAGTCTTGGGTGCTTCATCTGAATTCGGTGATGGCTTCTCTATTGGTTTTGGTTTGATTATTGCAGTCATTGCAAGTATTGCTATTGTGATCACAGGACTTCTTGCCATGTCTGGTGGTAAAATCACTAAAGGAACATTCCAAGATCTTGCATCAACAAGTAGAGGATTCGCACAGTCTGTTGCATCATCTGTCCAATCACCACAACAACCGGGTCAACCTGGACAACAACAATGGCAACAACCGCAACAAGGATTTGGTCAACCTGCTCCAGGACAAGGGTTCCAACAAGCGCCTCAACAAGGATTACAACAACCTCAGCAAGGGTTCCAACAAGCACCTCAACAGCCTCCACAAGGGTTCCAACAAGCGCCTCAACAGCCTCAACAAGCTTGGCAACCACAAGAGCAACAGCAACCTCAACAACCAGAACAGCCAACTACTGAACCTGGTCAAGAATAAAAAGATTTCTATTGATCTTACATGTCCAACATTTCTTTACTGGGACTGTTAGGCAGAGTGGGAAAGCTTGTCTGATAGGATGAGCTTCTCCCACTTTTTTCTTAATAAAAATGCGAAAAATTTGGTAAAAATCCTTGCCAAACTCTTTTGTTTTTGATAAACTAACTTAGTAACAATCTATGGCTCGGAAAGAGACCATGGCAGAAAGGAATTATTGCAAAATGAAAAAAGATATCCATCCAGAATATCGCCCTGTTGTCTTCATGGACACTACTACTGGTTATAAGTTCCTTAGTGGTTCAACTAAGTACTCTAACGAGACTGTTGAATTCGAAGGTGAAACTTACCCATTGATCCGTGTTGAAATTTCATCAGACTCACACCCATTCTACACTGGACGTCAAAAGTTCACTCAAGCAGATGGACGTGTGGATCGTTTCAACAAAAAATACGGTCTCAAATAAGAAACCAATCAAAACCACTTCCACTTGGCAGTGGTTTTTTCTTGTCCTGCCCAGCACAAAAAATACCGCTCCTTCAGGATTCCTGAAAGAGCGGTTTTCTTATTATTCGTAGTCGCCACCGGTAAAGTTGAAGTATTCTTCTAAGCTTTTTCCTGAGGCTGCGACATCTTTTGCATCTTCTCCTATATAGCGAAGGTGCCAGCTTTCAGGCATGTAGCCTGTGCTCGCTTCTTTCCCTTCTTGATAGCGGACGATAAAGCCGTACTTGGCAGCGTTCTTGAGCAACCATTTGCTTGCGCCTGGTTCTTGAACGAGATTGCCACTGGTATCGATGAGGTCAAATGCTAGACCTGTCTGGTGCTCACTAAATCCAGGACGAGCTGAATAGCGATCTGCCGCAGCTACCCCGTCTTGATTGACATAGCTTTGGTAGAGACCTACTTGGGTCTCATAACTGCGGAAACCACTGTACTGATCGCTGATAGCATAGCCTTCTGCCTGCATAGCCGCAATCAACTCATGCAAGGCCGCAACCGCTGTCGGATCCTCACCTGGATTGTAGTCTGCAGCTAAGGGATAGTGCTTGTTGGCGATGACGATATCTCCAGATTTTCCTTGGACACTGTAATAAGAACCATTGAAGGAAACACCTTGGTCCACCGTGACTTCGCCTGCCTTCTTCCTTGACTTATCGCTATCGTTAGACGATGTTGCTTCAGAAGCACTGGTTTCTTTGCTGGCTGATGACTGTGCGACTTGCTTACTTGAAGCAGGCTCTTTTTGCGTTGAGCTCTTTGATTCCTTCTGTTGGCCACAAGCGCCTAGGCTCAAAAGAACAAGGCCAGCAAGTGTCCATTTTGTCATGCTTAATTTCATCATAAACCTCCTAATTACCAGCTGTGACCGCAATAGCCGTAATCACGTAAGTATCCCCTACTGGTTTTAGGGTATAGGTCTTGTCCTTGCTACTCTGGCTATCTTTTCGGCTGGTCACATAATGTACAGTATATTCTTCGTGGGTTTTCACGATCACCATTCCGTTCTCTTCGGTAACGCTAAGAACGTTGAAAACACCTGGTGTATAGTAGTCGATTTCAGCCTTCTTGACTCCACCACCTGTTGTCCACTCCACCATTTCCTTATAGGCATCACTTGAAGTGTCATAGTACTTGGAGTAGGTGTTGGATCTACTTGAGACAGATGAGAAGATTTCTGTCCGGTAGTCTTGGAGGAAGGAGGTGATAGCTGTTTTCTTCTCTTCTGCCTTCTTGGCTTCTTCTTCCTTGGCTTTACGAGCTGTTTCTGCATCTTTTAATCGTTTGGCTACATCCTTAGAAAGCTTCAAAGTGATGACTTCATCGTCATCCGGAGTTTCACCGATTGTGACTTTAGCTTTTTCAGTTGTATAGCTCTCACCATTGACACTAAAGACTGCATGAATTTCGATTTCTTGATGGGCTACGACATCGACTTCAAATAAAGTACTTGTGCCGACTTCCTTACCATTCACTGCTACCTTGATATCAGTTGGATTGCTTACTTCCTCTGGGAATTCAATTTCGAGAAGACGTTTTTCAGAATTGAAAGTCAAGTTCAGCTTATTCTTAGAAGCCTGAGCTGGGTCTAGTTTAACCTCACTAGAGATTTTTCCAACTTCGGTCTTACCATCTAGTTGCATGTCTCGTGGCGCAAAGTGAACCTCCCCAAGTTTGGTCGTTTGGTTCTTCTTAAGCACTGTCGACTCTTTTTCGCTAGTCTTAAGCTTGGCATCATCCAGATTCGTAACCGCTGTGACTTCAAGTGGATAGGTCGCGATGCGGTATTCTTGAAAGATACCGAATTTCTTATCCGCCTTCTCAATCCCGATCAGTAGATTCTGGTTTTTGTCCTTGACGCTACCTGTTTTTGAAGACTGAGCGATATGATCTAATTCGTAGATGACATCGATCTTCTGAGCTGTCATATAGTCTAGCAAGCCTTGAGCTTCTTCCTTGGTCCACTTATCCTTGTCACTAGAAAGGATGCTCGCCACTTCCCGGTAATCCTTTTGTTCAATGGCTGTGACCAATTTGTCCACTATCACCTGTGGGCCTGTAGTTGATGAGAAGTAATAGCCTAGACCAGACAAGGCCAAGACCAACAAAGCCAAAATACTGAAGAAGAAGACTTTCTTTTTCTTGCCTTTTTTCTCTTTTTTGACTTTCTTTTTCTTGCCTTTCTTGACAGCTTCTTCTTGCTCTGGAGCTTCTGCTGTAGCTAGGGCCTCAACCGGCTGGGACAAGTTTTCTGCGGTCTCTGATGGACTCTCCACTGGTGCGAAGACCTGCGTTGTCTGATTGGTCTCTTCCAAGTTAATCGTCGGAGCAGGTGCTTCTACGATTTCAAAGTTCTGACTACGTGCTGATTCGATCTCTTCTGGAAGCGGGGAACGTCCATAGAAGGCGATGAAGCGCTCTTCCCAAGTAAGTTGAAGAGGATTTACAACCGCTTCTACTGGCCCCTGTCCTCCTATAGCTGACGCTTCTGAAGCCACTTGGTCGATCGCTACTCCAGCAATCGATTTGATTGCCTTAAAATCAAAGCCGGAATCTCTTCCGGCAATGAATTCTTCAGGAGTAGGTTTGCGACCGATTACTTTTTCAAATAATTCTACCCATTTTTTGTTCATCGGTATGTTCTCCTAAAAACTAAAATATTTTCATCCGATATGTATATGAACAAGAATTTTATGACAAGGTTCCTATCTGATTAGAAGAAGGAAGCGATATAGATAGATACTTGTTCTAAAATACGTCTGTCAATGATGCCAACAATTGTGAAGATGACTAGAATGACTGCTGAAGAAGCAAGGAGCAACAAGAATTTGTCAGCCTTGAATTTTGTTCTGTTCAAACCTTGGTAAACAGTATAGAGCAAGCCTAAGAAATAGAGAACGAAGATTAACGATCGAAGGAAGATAAATCCTTCAAAGTACTTGACTAGAGAAAAAATCAAGACAATGAGGGATGCTGGCAAGGCATAGATAGACAAGCGAGCAAACTCATCGAATGAACGTTTGTAGGTGTATTCTTTATCTTGCAAGACAAGGTTACGAACCAAGAAACCAGTTAATTGAGTAACATAAATTGTAAAGAAAGTTACAATGACAATCAATAGGTAAGCTGTAAATCCAACTTCAGCATAAGGGAAGGCACTCGCCACGAAGAAAAGTGAGAGGCTAAGGATAAATGCAGTTAAGACATAATGAAGGATCCCATTCAATACTCTTGGTTGAGTTTCTACTGTTGGACGAACCAAAGCAGAAACGAACCATGACCAGAATCCTTTCATTGCTTGACCAAAGGCATTTGATTGAGCAGGTTGTGCATAATAGGCTTGACCTGGTTGAGGTTGTCCTGGATAAGGTACTTGTTGGAAGCCTTGACCTGGAGCTTGACCCGGAGCCGGTTGACCAAATCCTGGTTGTGGCTGTTGTTGAGGTGCTTGCTGGAAGCTATTTGGTTGAGCACCAAATGTTTGTGCTTCTGGCGCAGCAGTAAATTGTGGCGCTTCTTGTGCTGGTGCATCTGGCGCAGCAGTGTATTGTGGCGCTTCTTGTACTGGTGCTTCTGGCGCAGCAGCAACTGGTGCTTCTGGAGCAGCAGCAAATTGTGGCGCTTCTTGTACTGGTGCTTCTGGAGCAGTAGCAAATTGTGAAGCCGCTTCTTCTGGTGCTACTGGAGCAGCGACGAATCCAGCGCTTGCTTGGTCTGGAGCTACTGGAGCACCTACAAATTGTGAAGCTTCTTGAGCTGCCTGTTCTTCTTGGAACTCACCTGCAGCCAATGCTTGTGCGATCTCTGCTTCAGTTGCTGAACGACCGTTCACAGCTTCAAAGTAATCAAGCCAATCCTGTTTGATCATAAAATAATCTCCTTATAAAATAAAATACAGATATATTATATAAAAATTTTAGCTATAATTCAATATTATACAGGAATCAACTGTCTAGAGCATCCCAACTATTCAAATGCATCCATGCCACCTTGGACGTTGGTCACATCATAGCCCTCTTCTTCCAAAAATTGGCAGGCACGGGCTGAGCGCCGGCCAGACTTGCAGATGACATAATAGGCTTGCTCCTTGTCTAGTTCTGAATACCGTTCTGCCAACACGGATAAGGGAAGCAAGGTCACTCCGTCCAGATGAAGGGCATCGTATTCCTCCTGCTCACGGACATCGACGACTTGGATCTCTCCAACTTGGTACTTTGCTAAAAAGTCATTAAATGGAATTTCTTTCATGATTTCTCCTTTTTGATGCCACTATGGCAAGGTTAGTATTTCATAGTTAAAATCAATGGATTCTAAAAAGCGGAATAGGTCTTGGGTTTTGATAAAGATGGTCTTTTCATTGGTATTGGGATGGAAGGTCATGATTTCCTCTGACACAATGTCCTGATCAAAATAGACGAGAATATCCTTTTCTGCATTGTTTAACAAGCCAAATGGGGATACCGTCCCAGCTGGTAATTGCATTTTTTCTGCTAGAGATTCAGCTGAAGCCATACGGATCCGATTGGCTCCTACTTGCTCTTTGAAGTCATCCATATCCAAGAGTTTTTGTTCATCCATGATGAGCAGATAATACTGGGTTTTCTTCTTGTTGGTCAAAAACATAGTCTTTGTCCGGACCCCTTCTAGACCTTCAATATAGGAATCAGCCTGCTCTGTAGTGAATGCTGGTGGGTGTTCCACCTCATCAAATTCAATCCCGAGTTCGTCTAATTTGTCTTTGACTTTTTGATATGGATCCATGGAAATACCTCCTTTTACAATTATCACTAACTATTATTTTGTATGTTCGGCTATAATCTGCTGGACTCGAGACCGGAGAGCCGGCACCACTTCTGCCTCAAACCAAGGATTCTTGGCCATCCAGATCTGATTGCGAGGCGAAGGGTGGACCAGAGGGAAATAGTCGGGCAGGTAGTCCTTGTACCATCTCACCCGCTCTGTCACCTTGCCACTGACCTTCTCATGAAGATAGTAGGCTTGGGCGTACTGGCCAATCAAGAGGGTCAACTCAATATCTGGACATTCTTTGAGGAGTTGAGGATGCCACTTTTCCGCAAAGCCCTTGCGAGGTGGCAGGTCACCTGATTTTCCATGCCCTGGGAAATAAAAGTCCATAGGAATGACCGCAAATAGACCCGAATGGTAGAAGGTCTCTTCATCGACTCCTAACCATTCCCTTAAGCGGTCCCCGCTCTTGTCTTTCCAATAGAGGCCCGCTTCTTGAGTCTTGAGGCCAGGAGCCTGTCCGATAATATTGATTCGAGCTGTCTTTGGTGCCGCAAATAAGGGTTCGATTCCTTTATCCGTATAGTCTTTGTTTTGTGGATCGGCCATGATGGCCTCTTTGATCCGCTCTAGTTGCTCCATTTCTCCTCCTCTAAGCAAAAACTCAGCCAGCAAGTGCCGACTGAGTAGCGTCTTATTTGATGAGTTCGTAGATGGCTTCTGCGTAGATTGCAGCTGCACGGTAGAGATCTTCTACATCCGCAAATTCATTGGCTTGGTGCATGGTGTTCACATAGTCTGGGAACATGGCACCGAAGGCAACCCCACGTTTCAATAGACGACCAAAGGTTCCGCCACCGATTACTTGCTCATGACCTTTCAGTCCGGTTTGTTTTTCATAGACACGCAAAAGCGTTGAGACCAATTCATCTTCCATTGGAACATAGTGAGGGGTGTGGCCGTGGGCAGACAAGCTAACGGACGCCACTCCTTCTACTTTTTCAAGTCCAGCTTTGATGGTTTCTGGATCTGTTCCTTTAGGGTAACGAATGTTCAAGGCAATAGTGTTATCTGAGCTGTTTTCGTCGAAGTTGAAGACACCCGCATTCATGCTGAGAGCCCCCATCTTCTCATCTGTATGGGCAATGCCAAGCTTCTCACCAGCAAAGTCTTCATGAAGAAGAGATGCTGACACTTGCAAGTATGCTTTGGCATCTCCACCGAAGTCAAACTGGTTCAAGAAGAGAGCCAAATAAGTTGCTCCATTGATCCCAGCTTCTGGAGTAGAGCCATGGGCAGATTTCCCGATAATAGTGACTTTAAATTTACCGTCATCCTCTGTTGCCACTTCATAACGAAGTTGGTGTTCATTGGCAAAGGCCTCCAAGAGACCAGCTAAATCTGGTAATTGCCCAGAAACGACTGCTGTCGCTGACTCTGGTACCATGTTTTCACGAAGGCCACCTGTGAAGCTATGAAGATGCGCTTGACCTGTGTTTTGACCACCGATGTGAAGGTACTCAGTAATGTTTCCTTTTTCTCCGTTGATGATTGGGAATTCTGCATCTGGAGAGAAGCCAAAGTCTGGATCGGGAAGACCGACATGTTTGAAATAGTAGTCCATATCGCCCCAGCCAGATTCTTCATCTGTACCGACCACAAAGCGCACGCGCTTAGAAACTGGCAATCCCAGATCCTTGATGATCTTCAAGCCGTAGTAACAAGCTACTGTAGGCCCCTTGTCATCTGATGAACCACGCGCATAGAGTTTGCCATCGATAATCTCAGGTTTATAAGGGTCTGTATCCCAGCCACTACCTGCAGGTACCACGTCCATGTGGGCAAAGATTCCGAGCTCTTCTTCCCCTTGTCCAAAGGTGAAGTGTCCAGCATAGTTGTCCACATTGGTTGTTTCGTAGCCATCACGCTCAGCAATTTCCAAGAATTTCTCAAGAGCCTTGACGGGTCCAGGTCCATAAGGGTGAGTCGCATCCGCCTGGCTGTCATCCCGTTCTGAGTTGATTTCCAAGAGGCTGAAAAGATCAGCCATCATTTCTTCGCAACGTTTTTCTACTTCTGCTTTAAAGTCAATTGTTGTCATGCATTCCTCCGTTATTTCGATTTAAATTGAATCCTCTAGAATCCCTTCAGCGACTGTCTATCAGCCTGCCAAAGGATTCTAGAAAACCGGACTTGTATCGTACGAGACGAGGACCATCCGGTTCTTTCTGTTGTTATTAGCGTTTTTCGATGATTTCGTCTACTGGCAAGCGGTAGCTAGGTTCTACCTTCTCTGCTGCGTAACCAACCGTGATCAAGAGTTCTGGACGGAAACGCTCTTCGATTTCCAAGACTTCGTTGACTTTTGATTTGTCAAAGCCCAGGATGATGTTCGAGCCGATCCCTTGGTCCGTCAAGGCCAATACCAAGTTCATCGCGACCAATCCAGCATTTAATGCCAAGTAATCGCTGATCTGTTGTTCATTGTAGCGAGTATATTCTGCGGGAAGATTTTGCATGAAGTATTGCAACTGCTCCTCTGTGAAGTTTTTGACCCCACCAACACGCGCAATCTTCCGAGCCCGACGTTGCAAATCGGTGTCCGTAAAGAGAGCGATGGTCACAGGTGCTTCCATGATTTGGTCATAGTTCCCACCATAAGCTACTTTTGCCAATTCCGTATTTTTCTGGCGAACGACCACGAATTTCCATGGTTGGCTATTGTGTGCACTTGGAGCCAAGGTCGCAATTTCAATAGCTGTCCGTACATCCTTTGGATCGACCGGCTGGTCTGTGAAATGCTTGATCGCATGACGTTTTTTGTTGAGTTCTAGGAATTTCATAGTCAACTTCCTTTTCTAATTCTATTACCTCTATTTTAACACAAAATGAAAGAGCTTGCAGAGTTTTTTCATTGATCTTTTAGGAGAGAAAGTCATAGAAGTTCTTGACATCTTGGTCATAACCATACTTCTTATTAAGACTTGCGAGGAGTTCTTTGTTATGGCCCCGATAATTATCCTCTCGTCTCAATTCTTCGTACATCTCAATAAAGGGAAGTCCCTTATCTTTGGCATCTTGGAGCTCTGCTTCATAGTCGTAAGCTACCTTGCGAAATTGCAGGTTGGTCACCCCATCTTCTTCAACATCGATCAGCGCATACTGGGCTCTATGATTTTGGAGCTGTTCCCAGTCAAAATAAGGCATGCCAATGGAACCAGGATTGATGATATGCTGGCCCTGACTACCATAGCGAAGCAATTGCTTGTGGACATGACCGTAGATGGCCACATCGGTCTGGTCATCGAGCAATTGGTCAAAGTTTTCCGTCGCATTAGCTGGACGCAAGTCCCCACCATAATTCTTTTCTGGTAAGTTGTGGGTCAGTGAAAAGCGAATGCCGTTTATCTCCTTCTTCTCCATTAGAGGAAGCGAGCGAAGCCAATAGATCCGATTAGGATCAATTCCTTCCATGACATATTGAGTGAGACGAAGCATCTGAATCTCCTGCGGATCCTCAAGCCCGTATTCGCCATCCAAAGCCTCTAGGACACAATCGTCCCAATTTCCACGAACAGCCGCTGTAATGGGAATCGCATCCAGCAAGTCAAAAAGATCCTCTCTTCCTGGCCCCGGTAACAAAATGTCCCCTAAAAGCCAGTATTCCGTCGCGCCTTGATCACGCGCATCCGCAATCACTGCCTCCAGGGCTCTTGTATCCCCGTGGATATCAGATAAAATAGCGATTCGATGGTTCATAACTACTCCTTTATCGATCAAAAATCTGTGTGCATTAAGTATAACAAAATTAGAAGTAAAACGTAAAAACCATCCATGAAAATGGATGGTGCAATTACTCAAATCCTTGGGAGGGCTCCGCCACTTCCATCAACGGACTTGCTTCTTCCTGCTTTCCTTGATGGAGCTTGGCTTGGACAGCCTCCGCTACTGCCCGTGGGATACCGACCGTGACGATTTCATCCACAGTGGCTTCTTTGATCTTGGTCAGTGACTTGAAGTGCTTCATCAGCAATTGCTTGCGTTTTGGACCCAAGCCTTCGATGCCATCCAGCTGGGAGGAGAAGGAATTCTTGGACCGTAGCTGGCGGTGGAAGGTGATGGCGAAACGGTGGACTTCATCCTGGATTCGCTGGAGAAGGAAAAATTCCTGCGAGGTCCGAGAGAGTTCGATGACTTTGAGAGGATCGCCAAAGAGCAATTCATGGGTCTGGTGCTTGTCATTCTTTTGCAGGCCTGCAATGGGAATATCCAGCCCCAACTCGTCTTGAATGACTTGCTTAGCGATATTGACCTGTCCCTGACCTCCATCGATGACGATCAGATCTGGTGGCGTCAGGTCATCCCGCATGACCCGGCTGTAACGTCTGCGAATGACCTCCCGCATGCTGGCATAGTCATCTGGCCCGACAACGGTCTTGATCTTGTACTTGCGATAGTCCTTTTTGCTTGGTTTCCCATTGACAAAGACCACCATGGCTGAGACCGGACTGGTCCCCATAATGTTAGAGTTATCAAAAGACTCAATCCGGACAGGAGTTGGGATTTGCAGGAGTTTTCCAAGATTTTCAATAGCACCTTGGGTCTTTTCCATGGATTTTTCAAGGAGATTGAACTTCTGCTCCAGACTGACACGCGCATTCTTGATGGCCAGATTGACCAACTGCTTCTTCTCCCCACGCTGGGGCTTGAGGACCTTGGTATCCACAAGGGCCTTGACCGCTTCCTCATCGATATCCTGAGGGATCAGAATTTCATTAGGAATCAAGTGAGATTTCTCTTGGTAAAACTGCCCCACATAGGTTAAAAAATCCTCGTCTGGATCATTGTAGTAAGGAAAGAGATTGACATCGCGCTCGATCAGCTTGCCCTGACGGACAAAGAAGACCTGCACACACATCCAGCCCTTGTCCACGTAGTAGCCAAAGACATCCCGATTCTGCAAATCCTTGGCCATGACCCGCTGTTTGGTCCGCAGGGTCCCGATGGCCTGGATCAGATCCCGATACTCGGCCGCCCGCTCGAATTCCATGTTTTGCGCTGCCATAGTCATCTTGACCTTGAGCTCATCGATAATCTTGTCATCCTGCCCCTTAAGGAAATCAGAAACTTCCTGTGCCATGCCCTTGAAATAGGCCTCGTCCTTGTGACATACCGTGTGGGCCATACACTGCCCTAGATGGTAGTAAAAGCAAACCTTGGAAGGAGGATTGGTACACTTGCGAAAAGGGAAAATCCGGTCTAAGAGTCGCTTGATCTCATTGGCCGCCCCCACATCCGGATAGGGACCGAAATAGAGACCGCCATCCTTTTTGACCTGGCGCGTGATGATGAGACGCGGATAGCGCTCATTGGTAATCTTGATGAAGGGATAGGACTTGTCGTCCTTGAGCATGATATTGTACTTGGGCTTGTTCTCCTTGATGAGGTTGATCTCGAGAAGCAAGGCCTCAATATTGGACTCAGTGACGATAAACTCAAAATCCACAATCTCAGATACCAGGGCTTCCGTCTTAGTATCGTGGCTACCTCTAAAATAGGACCGCACCCGATTGCGAAGATTCTTGGCCTTCCCCACATAGATGATGGTACCGTTCTTGTCTTTGTGAATGTAACAGCCCGGACTCGTCGGCAAGAGCTCGAGCTTGGATTTAATCAAGTTATTCATACTCTCTATTATAGCAAAAAAGAGGGGTGTTATCCTCTCTGTATTATGTCTGTATTTTTTATATTCACCTTCAGCAAGTTAAAAAAATGATTAAAAGATAGATCAGACATCCAATCTCAATCCTTTATCTCGACTTGCCCTTTCTCATATCCCGAGTACCAACTGCTATTAGGGCTGACATACTCAGGTAATTCTTTCTGCGGCTGATCTCCTGAAAGAGTTAAAATTCCATCATATATCAGACAAGAATACTTCACAGAATCTCTAACAAATTCATCATTTTCAGTATCATAAGAGTAGGTTCGCTCTGAACTCCCTTCCTTCACTGTGATTTGCTCTCCTTCTATTTTTATCCATGATGTTTTATCTAGTGAGGCTGTTTTAGTAGATTCATTTTTTACTGTCAGATAATAAATTCCATCCTTTGATTTCATCTCATCAAGGGTAATACTGATAATCCCTAAAATCATAAGTGCAGGAATAATCAACAAAAACCATTTCCATTTTTTAGATTTATTTTTCATCAGTAGACATTCCTCCAATTTTTATATTTTAAAATTCCTTATTTCCAAGTTTTATCTTTCCACTTCGACTCTCTCTATTATAATGGAGACAGACTATTGTTTTAAGTAAAATAGTTAGATATTTATAAAAAAATGACTTTTTTAGTCAATTAAGAGGATAAAAAACTTTCCGCTGTGAGAAAAGTGCCTGAAATAATTCGAATTTCAGGCACTCAGGAGTTTTGAGAGTAAAACAGTTTTGGGAACTGTTTTAGCCTGAGCCCAGAAATTAAAGAGCGAAGGGGCTCAAAACTAAGTCATGGAACTTCCTTGAAGTTCGCTGACGTCCGTACTCACCTAAGGAAAGTTTTTCAGAAGAATTTATCTTCAATCAAAGAGGGATCGAAAACGATCCCTCTTTGATATTAATAGCCTCTTAGGTAAGGAAGTAAGGACACAAGAGTTGTCCCAAGGACCAAGACCCAGAACCAGAAAGAATACAAGCTTCTTTGGAAGACACCGGGTGCTGGTCGGTTTTCTTGAATGTAGTGAAAAATAGCTTTTCTTTTTAAAATCAAAACTATGGTAAAGGCGATGGTTCCACCTAAAAAGACCAGAATTTGAACCCACTCAGCTACATTCATATTGACATGCGTACCGAGGTAATGAAGCCCTTGAGAGAGGACCAGGTTGTTAAAGATATGGTAGAAAATAGCCCACCAGATCGAATACTCGAAGGTCAAGTAGCCAAAGCCTAAGCCGATAATTGTCGCAAAGAACAACTGATCAAAATTGGCATGGAACATTCCAAAAGCCAAGGCTGTCATGACGATCGCAAAGACTTTTCCATACTTTTCCAAGGCTCTCAGTCCAGCAACCCGGAAAACCAATTCCTCTGTGATAGGACCGATCAGAGTCGCATAGAGCAAGAGGCTCCAAGACTGGCTGAGTTGCTCGGACATATCCTCTTGTGGCTTGAAAAAGCCTAGAGTTTCCATCATGTGGTCTAAGAGTTGAGACAAGGCGCTAGAAGCCAATTGGGCGAACCCCAAGAAGGCAATGAATACTAAGAAAGTCTGCCAGGTCATCTTGCGTCCCTTTTGTCTCACATCTCCTTTAAAGAGGGAGCCTTGCCGATAAAGGGCAAATAGGAAGACACCTATACTGACAGATATCAGGTAGCTAATCCCATTCCCATTGATGAGATTTTCTACATACTCCTGCTTCTCTGCCATCTCCAATCCATACCGTCCAAACATAAAGAGGGTAATGGCAAAGGTCAAAATGATGCTAACAAAGACCATGACCAAGAGATAGAGACAAACCATCCCCGAAAAGCTTCCCAAATCCTTTTTGGGATCTAAAAATCGATTAAACTGTTTCATCCATTCACTCCGCTAATCTACTGTTTTTGTTTTCCGGCTCCATCCGTAGCACCATCCAAAAGCCCCCTCATAGAGAACAAAGAAAATCAGAAAGGCATGTAGGAAATAGTCCTCCGGAAGAGCTAATATGATGGGATCCTTGTAGGGATCAAAGAGCCAAGTAGCATCTCCGACAAAGAGGACTTGGTGAAAGAGGGTAAAGAATTGATCAAAGCCAATAAATAGGGTCACTCCTCCTATGACGATAGGCAAGAGAACCATCCCACCAAATAAAGGGCGATAGAGACCTGCGTAGCCTTTACGCATGACCGTTCGAATAAATCGTATAGCCACTGGCAACAAGACCAGGAACAAGATCTGAGTCAGGTGAAAGAGGTACTTGACTGCTTGAAAATGATGGAGGCCATCTGGAGAGGATGGAAAATCTGGCATATCCAGCTTCCAATTAAAAGGACTGGTCAAATACTGCATGAGGACTTGAAAGTTCTTCTGAATGACTGCAGGAGTCAAACCGGTCCGATTTTGAATTCGTAACCAGCTAATCTCCATGGGATAAATCAACCAGGCTACGAGAATGGTCCCTAAAATCACTGTTGCTAAGAGCCAGAGGACAAAGCCCGTTACCTTTAACCGATCACGCATCGAAATCCCACTCCGCTAAGCTAGATAGGACATGCGTTGGTGGCAAGGGCAGATCCGGCACTTCTTCTGGCTTGGTAAAGCCAGTTGTCACCAGCAAAGTAGGAATGCCATTGTCAATTCCTGCTCGGATGTCGGTCAGGTAATTGTCTCCCACCATGACCACTTCTTCGCGCTCTAGTCCCAGGTGAGCGATGGCCTTGTCCATAATGATGGCATTGGGCTTACCGATAAAGGTCGGCTTCACGCGCGTTGCCGCTTCGATAAGAGCATTTAGAGCACCCGCCCCTGGCATCATTCCCCGCTCTGTCGGGATATTGAGGTCAGGATTGGTCCCGATAAAATGCGCTCCCTTTTGAATGGCCAAGGTAGCGATAGAGAATTTCTCATAGTCCACTTCCCAGTCGAGACCCACCACGACATAGGCTGGATTGACGGTATCTTCGACGAAGCCTGCCTCAGCAATGGCTTGTTTCAAGCCAACATCTCCAATGACATAGGCGGTTTTTCCAAGATTCATATCCACCATATAATCAATGGTTGCTAGTGTCGCTGTATAGATGGTATCCAGCGGCGTTTCGATGTTGAATTGGCCTGCCAGCATCTCTTGGACCATTTCTGGCGTCCGCGTGGTATTGTTGGTCACAAAGAGGTAGGGGATCTGACGCTCTTGCAATTCGTGGACAAAGGCTTCCCCAGCTGGAATCCGCTCTTTCCCTTTATAAATAGTTCCATCTAAGTCAATTAAATAACCCTTATAAGTCACGAGATTCTTGGTCTCCTTTTTCACTTAATTCCTCTGCTTCTTTCTCCTGAAATTGAAACTGGCCACCTGCTCCATAGAGAAGCAAGCAAGCCCCGTATAAGGCAAATTGAAGGACAAGACCGAAGAAATTGATACTTGCTTTTCCAGCCTGAGTAAAGAGGAAGGATGAAATCATCAAGATGACGATGGTCACCATTAAGCCACCAATCTTAGCCTGATCAATGGTAATGGTATAGACGCCAGTTTCTTTTTCCTCATTAGTCTCTTTGCCAGCCTGAATAGGCTTCATGGTCTCAATGAAATCTGTCATTAAAGTCGCTGCGAGGCTGACAGTCGTACTGAAGAGGACACCTTGAGAGAGCTTATTAAAGAAGTTACTCCAAAAGCTACCTGATTGGCTAGTGATACTCAAAGAAAAGACGACGACAGGCAGGATAAAGGCCAAAATCAAATGAATCCAAACACGATACCAGCGTACATCTTCCTTGAGAAAACGAAGAAAGTCTTCAAAATTCAATCGGTAGCGTACAAAACGAATCGCTTCCTCAATAAAGATATAAAAGGCTGCGACTAAGGTTAAGAAACCATCTCCCAATACATAGAGAGGATTTTTCTTACGACGAGCATAGGCAACAACCCGTCGTTGAACCTCCATCAAGTCTTCTTTTTTCTGTTTTAATCTTCTTTTTTCCATAATGTTTCCTTATCTATTTCTTCCCAAGTGATGAGGGCTTGGGCGTGTACTTGGCCTTCTGATGAGATGACATGATTGCTGATCATCCCTTCTCGCTCAACGCTAGAGGTAATCATGCCTCCAGGAAGGACCTCCTTAACATACTTGAGATGGACACGTTTGGGGATATGCTGGGTTAGGAATTCTGCTCCCATGACTTCAAAGACCCAGTCTAGGTACTTGCTGTTGTTCACATGACCGTTCATGTCTAGATCATAGAACCGCACATGGTAGTCCTGCTCCATGGCCCCATTCAGTTCTGGATAGCGTGGACCACGGCGGATTTTCTTCTCAAACGGTGACTCATATGGATCGGTGATCTCCTCCGGTACGGATTGGACCTTACGACTATCCCGATCCATCAAGACAAAGGTGGCCACCATCTCGACGATAGCTTCCCCATTCTGATCTCTGACCACAAAGGAACGGTAGCAAAAGAGACGATTGTGGGCCAGGGCCTGAGTCTCAATGGTAATCTGTTCATCAAAGACCGGCAGGCGATGAACCGTGATGTCATAGTCGGTGATGATCCAGACTAGATTGTACTGTTCGAGCAGGTCCCTGTCACTGATACCAATCTCCATCGACTGCATGCCTGAGACTTGCAAGGACAAGAGGATGAGCTGTGGCATTTTGATAAAGCCATTCACATCGCTCATATCAAAGGGGACTTTCATGTCATACTGATAAATTTTAGCCATCGTTTACTCCAATATAAATTTCTCTGCTACGGTATCCCCAAGGAACAAGCCTCTCTTAGTCATCCGCACTTGCTTGTCATCTGGAACCAAGAGTCCCTGCTCCGTTAGACTGGCCACCACTTGTCCATAGCGTTGGTCAAAGGAGATACCAAATTTTTCTTCAAAACGTGCCTTAGACACACCTGTCTTTTTCCGTAGACCGAGGAACAACTCCTCTTCCATCTTCTCTTCCAGTGTCAGGTGCTCCTCTGTAATCCGTGCCTTACCAGCCTCAACAGCTTCCAGGTAATGCCGGATTGGGCCATGATTCTTGTAGCGAATCCCATCGACATAGCCGGAAGCACCAGCTCCCAGGCCATAGTATTCTGCATTATCCCAATAGACCAGATTGTGGCGACTTTCAAAGCCAGGCTTGGAGAAATTGGAAATCTCATAGTGCTCAAAGCCTGCTTTTTCCAGTTCCTCAATGATGTACTCAAACATCTCCGCTTCCAACTCTTCTTTGGGGAGAGGAAGCTTGCCCCGTCGCATGCGGTTCATAAAGACCGTGTGGTTTTCTAAAATCAAACTATAGAGACTCATGTGGGGGATGTCCAAGTCGATCGCCTTGGCGACATTTTCCTTGACCTGGTCCATGGTCTGACCCGGCAGAGCATAGATCAAATCAATCGAAATATTGTCAAATCCTGCCTGCTTGAGGTGGCGGATATTGTCATAGATATCCTGCTCCTGGTGACTCCGACCGATCTTTTTCAGCATCTTGTTATCAAAGGTTTGGACACCCAGAGAGACCCGATTGACCTGAGACTCCTTGAGAACTGCGATCTTATCCGGATCCAAATCGCCAGGATTGGCTTCGATGGTAAACTCTTCTACTTCCGATAGGTCCATAACCTTGGGCAATTCTGTCAAGAGATAGGCCAGTTGTTGGGCGGACAGAGCTGTCGGAGTCCCTCCACCGATGTAGAGAGTCCGAAGTTTGCCAATCTCATACGATCGAGTCTCCTGGATCAAGTGTTCCAGATAGGCATCGACCGGCTGATTCTTGATAAAAACCTTAGAAAAGTCACAATAATAACAAATCTGGGTACAAAATGGAATATGCACATAGGCAGAAGACGGTTTAGCTTGCATAACCTTTATTATACCATATTTCCGACCAAAGCCCGAGCAGAAAATAAAGGGGAAAGCAAGGATTTCCTTGACAAGAAGGAATGAAAGGATTAGAATAAAGCTAATCACATTCGGAGGTAAGGAGATATGAACAACTAAGTTTCGTTAAATAAGATACTTTATTTAGTGGACTGTTTGTTCTATCTCTTTTTGTGTACCCTCTCGCCTAATTTCCAGCCTTTTGTTGGCTAAATAAGGTCTTTTTCTGCTTGGGTTTCACTTGAATACAGCTCTACTAAATAGGTAGAGCTATTTTTTGTCCCAGTAGAAAGGAATCTTATGCTAAAACTATCCCACCTCACTATCCGACATACAAAAGATTTACGAGATCTGGTTCGAAATCTTTCCCTGACCATTCATGAAGGAGAAAAAGTTGCCATTATTGGCGAAGAAGGGAATGGAAAATCTTCCTTACTTCAGGTCCTTATGTCCCCAAAATCTCTACCAGATTATCTGACCATAGAAGGAGAAATCACCACTTCCTTTCACTCCTATGCCTATATTCCCCAAACTTTACCGGAAGCTTTGAAGGGAAAAACCTTGGAAGAATATTTTTTTGGAGAGGACGAACTAGACTATGCCACCCTCTACAGACTGGCAGATCAATTGCATTTTAATAGCGAGCGCTTTGCAAGCGATCAAGCTATCGGAAGTCTATCTGGAGGAGAAGCCCTCAAAGTCCAACTGCTTCACGAACTTTGTTGTCCTCATGAATTGCTATTTTTAGATGAACCTTCAAATGATCTGGATTTGGAGACCTTGGACTGGCTCCAGCATATGATCCAAACGAGCCCCCAAACCATAATATTTATTTCCCATCATGAGGATTTTTTGACTCAGACGGCGGATACGATCATACACCTCAGACAGATCAAACACCGCAAGGAGGCTGAAACCATCGTAGAGCACCTAGGCTATCAAGACTACAGTAGCCAGAGGGAACAACAATTTAAGCAACAGTCTCAGCAAGCAGCCAACGATCAACGAGCCTACCAAAAAACAATGGAGAAGCACCGTCGCGTCCGTCAGCAAGTCGAAACCTCCTTACGAAATACCAAAGATAGCACTGCTGGACGTCTCCTGGCAAAGAAAATGAAGTCCCTCCTCTCACAAGAAAAGCGCTACGAGCGAGAATTCCAATCCATGACTTCCCAACCCTATGATGAGGAAATCATCAATCTACATTTCCCTTCCCTCACTCCCTTGTCTCCTCAAAAACTTGTCCTTCTCTTAGATCAGGAAGAGCTCATAATTGGTGATCGTGTCCTAGTCAAGAACCTCTCCCTCACACTTCAAGGGCAGGATAAGATAGGGATTATCGGTTCCAACGGTGTTGGGAAATCCACTTTCCTAAAAATGATCTGGGAGATTTTACAGAATAATGAGAGTATCCGCACTGCCTATATGCCTCAAGATTACACTGAACATCTCCCTCTGACTCAGACACCCGTTCAATTTCTACAGCATTCAGGCGATCGCGAAGAAATCAACACCATTCAATTGCATTTAGCCTCCCTCAACTTTACTTATTCTGAAATGCATCATCCGATCTCTGAACTTTCTGGTGGCCAGCAAGGAAAACTCTTCCTCCTTCAATTAGTACTCACAAGTCCCCAGTTTCTACTCTTGGACGAGCCTACCCGCAATTTTTCCCCCACTTCCCAACCAGAAATTCGTCGCCTATTCGCAGACTACCCAGGCGGACTGGTTACAGTCTCCCACGATCGGACCTTCCTCAAAGAAGTCTGCCAAAAAATCTATCGTCTGACTGAAAATGGTTTGGTAGAAATAGAGGCTCTCTAACGTAAAAAAGATTGGCTAAAAAACCAATCTTTTACGTTGAAAATAAAGTCCTCTATTGAAACTTTCCTTAGGTGAGAACGGACGTCAGCGAACTTCTTCGAAGTTCCATGACTAATTATTGAGCCTAAGGTCTCAATAATTCCGAATGCCTGAAACCATTAAGTTTCAGGCACTTTTCTCACGGCGGAAAGTTTCAATAGAGGATTTGATAACTCTGAATTTGTTAGATTTGTTTAAAAGAACAGTTCGTCACTGTTCTACAAGCTTGGTTTTGACCAATTATTTTATCTAATTTCGCCCTGCCTCTTGTCCCATTTCCTGGGTGCGTTTGTAGGCAGCTTCCACACCTGCAATAATGTCGCCCCGTAAACCAACTTGTTCTAAGCGGTTGACTCCTGCGATGGTAGAGCCACCTGGACTACAAACCGCATCCCTTAATCGGGCTGGGTGATGGTCTTGACCTTGCTCCAAGACAAGCTTCCATCTTGATTGGTCAGGGAAGAGGTCCCTACTTTAAACACAATTCGCTTATTCTTCATCCATTCATTCTTCATAGTATTCGATTGTAACATTATACCATGAAAGCCTTAAAAATTTCTAAGAGGGGACCAGAGAAGGCTATTGCCCACAAAAAAATGAGTTTGAACCTCAAGAGTCAAACTCGTTTTTATGATTGAATGCTTATCCTTGACGGAGCTGCTCCAAGGTTTTTTGGAAGATCTCCGGAACCTCCACTGAAAACTCCATGACCTCTCCCGTCCGAGGATGGGTAAAGCCCAGTGTTTTAGCATGGAGGAATTGCCCATGGCCTTTCAAAGTCCTACGAGGTCCATAGACTTCATCACCAGCGACCGGATGGCCAATATAGGCCATGTGAACCCGGATCTGGTGGGTCCGTCCGGTCTCCAATTGCAGCTCGACCAAGCTATAATCCCCGAAACGTTCCAAGACTTGGAAACGAGTCAGAGCTGGTTTCCCTTTGGCTGTCACAGCCTGCTTCTTGCGATCCTTGTCACTCCGTCCAATCGGTGCCTCTATGACACCTCGATCGTTAGGAAGATTTCCATGGACAATGGCCCAATACTTACGCAGGGACTTCTTAGCCTTGAGCTCATCTGCCAAGGCTACATGGGCGGCATCGTTCTTGGCCACCATGAGGAGGCCAGAGGTGTCCTTGTCAATCCGATGGACGATCCCTGGACGAAGCTCGCCATTAATGCCTGACAAGTCTTTGATGTGATACATGAGGGCATTGACCAGAGTTCCACTGGTGTGACCAGCACTAGGATGGACCACCATGCCCTGGGGTTTATTGACCACTGCGACATCTGCATCCTGATAGACAATCTCTAAGGGGATATCTTCTGCTTCATAGGTCACTTCTTCAACTTGAGGGACTTCATAGCTTATGACATCCCCTTCTTTTACGGTATACTTGGCCTTTTTGACTTGACCGTTGACAAGGATCTTTCCTTCCTTGATCTGTTCATTAGCCAAGCCACGTGAGAGTTCCGTCAACTCTGAGACGGCCTTATCCAGTCGCGCACCAGCGACTTCCACTCTAACTTCCATGGCTCTCCTCTCTTAAAAGATAAATCAGTAACAATCCCACACCGACGGTTAAATAAATATCTGCTACATTAAAAATGGCAAAATTCATAAAATCCAAGTGAAACATATCGACGACAAAGCCCTGACGAACCCGGTCAATAAAGTTGCCGATTCCCCCTGAGATAATCAGGGTCAACCCAACCAAGAGCCAGAGGGAACCTTTGATGTGACGATAAAGGTAGACAAAGGCGGTTCCCATGGCTAGGATCGTAATGATGGTAAAGAACCACTGTTGGTTTTCTAACATAGAAAAGGCAGCACCTGAGTTCTTTAGATAGGTAAGGCTGACCACTTTGGGAATGAAGCGACGCATACCCCCTAGCGGGATCTCCTTGACAACATACCCCTTCACCGCTTGATCTAGGATAATCAAGAGGAGGATACTAATAAAAATACTTACTTTTCTCTTCATTACCTACCTCTTCTCATCAAAGTAGGCTTCCATAACTTGGACAAACTTCTCAGCTACCGGTGAGAGATCTACCTCTTCCCGCTTGACATAGACCATTTTATTATTCAGATCATCGATCAAGGGGATAACGGTAATGCCATTCACCGACTGGCTATCCAAGAAGCCAGAACCGGTCGCATAGGCATCGGTCCGCTCTAAAATCCCATTCAGGGTTGCGCGGTCCGTCACATTGAAGAGCTGGGAACTGCTACTCGTATCGACAAAGTTCTCCGAATAGTAGAGATACTCATCCTTTTCCTGGGTAAAGCGAACAGTCGGTAGGTGTGCCAAGTCCTCCATCACTAAGGATTCTTTCTTAGCTAATGGATGACCCTTGCGCAAATAGATATGAGTCTGGAAAGGAATCAGGTCAACGACTTCCAAGCCCAGTTTATCCACCCGTTGCATGATCCCTTTTGTATTTTGCTTATTGAGGTAGATAATCCCCAGTTCACTATGACCCTGAGCCACTTCATCCAGGATTTGAACCGTTGTCGACTCAAAGATTCGGAAATCTTTGTTCTCCGGATAAAGGACTGAGAATTGGGTAATCAAAGGGGGAAGGAAATCATAGTGCTGACTCGAGATTGAGAATTCCTTCTTTTCTTCCTCAGGATTGGCATACTGGTTTTGAAAAACATCAAAGCCCTTGACCAATTCTTGGGCCTTTTCATAAAATTCCATCCCGCGGCGGGTCAAGAAAGTCCCAGAACTAGTCCGACGGAAAATTTTAAAGCCCAGTTCCTTCTCCAAGTCTCTCACAGAGATGGACAGACTCGGCTGACTGACGTACATTTTTTCAGCTGCTTCACGAAAAGTACCACTATTGGCAATCGCGACAACATAGCGTAATTGTTGAATATTCATGTCTTCTTCCTTCTAACAATATCACTCCATTATACCATAATCTAGAGGATGAAAAAAGATGGGGGCATCAATCGAAAGAGCACAAAAAAACTCCCTGATGTCAACTGCACCTCAAAAGTTAGACAGAATAATTTAACTTTTCGGAGTGTTTTTATTGTTAAATTAACGTACAATAATAAGCTTAAAATTTATGAACTCAGAAAGAAAAGGCAAAGCTTCAACCAACTTTCAAATCGATTTGGTGTGGATATTTCTAGACAATATTATCCCCCCCTTGATCTTTTGCTACTCATTTTTGAGAAGCAAAAGATTTTGATTTTCTGAATAACTTTAGTCAATCATTTGATCGAACCAATCGGCATATTGGGTTTTCACTTCAAGCTCCTTTTCAGTTGTCTACCCGACACCGCTGACTCCTAACTATCATTCTAGGTTACATTAATAAGTTCGTTCATAGTATTCCTTCCTAAATTTGGTATAATAAAAAAAAACGAGGTGATAGTTATGAGACTAAATCCCGATTGTATTCGAGATATTCTTTTTGTTGTAGAAAATAATGCGACGTATTCAAATGATGTTTCTGAAGAATCGATTTTCAAAGAACTTACTCCAAAATATTCTCGAGAAGAAATCCTCTACCATGTACGACAATGCGAACACAGCGGATTATTCCTCAAAGTGGTACACTATTTTGGAGGCTTCTCCATTGAGGATCTATCACCTTATGGTCATCGTTTCATTAATGATATACGTCAAGATAATAACTGGAATAAAACAAAGGAAATTGCCAAAAGTGTCGGCTCTTTTTCATTGGATGTTCTAAAGATATTTCATCACAAGTTATTACCAACCTCATTTCAAATCAACTTGGCAGTAAATTTTAAGTAGACAGTAGCATGGTTGCTTTCAGCCGTGCTTTTTGATTTGATTGATTGCACACCTTTTAATTTTTGGTTATTCAAATAAACGCCGTCTTTTCTTATTTTCAGTTCGTTCATAAATTCTCTTTTCTTGGATTTCACGTTTCGTGAAGTTCAGGGTGTAAATATATCGCCCAACTCTTTATTGAAATGTCGAGCGATTATAAACATCTCACTTTGAGTGAAGGCCGTCTTCCCTAATTCTTTATTTCGATAAGTAACTTCACTTTTATTTATCAATTTTGCCATTTCTCTTTGAGAAAGGCCGTGTTCTTTTCTCAACTTATATAGCAGAATCTGCATTCTTTCACCTCCTATCTAAATTCGTCCAAGCTGACTTCTAGTGCATCAGCTAATTTTCACATATTCGTTCAAGACATCTCTTTCAATTTTCCAGCCTTTAAGTTGGAAAAATTCGATTGAGAAATGCCTGATTTTTTAGCTAGTCGATATACTGACCAGCCTCTTGATTTTAATTGTTGTTCAATCTTTTTCTACATTTTAAACACTATATGTTGTGTACGCGCAACATATTCAATCCTTTATACCACTATATATTGACAAATAAAAGCTTTTACATTATAATGTATCTTGACTGAGACCTCTCACCGTTTTAGTCAAAATTTCAACGGAAAGGAGGAAAAACTATGGGCAAAAACCAACATGTCGTACCTGCCAAGAATGGCGGTTGGAACGTGAAAGGTGCTGGCAATTCTAGAGCAACAGCTCATACTACTACGAAGAGAGAAGCTACAAACATTGCTAGACAGATTTCACAAAATCAAGGTTCCGAGCTAATCATTCATGGAAAAGATGGGAAAATCCAAAGCCGAGACAGTCACGGTAAAGATCCATTCCCTCCTAAAGGCTAGTCATATTTCGGTCTTAGCCTTATAACATATCCTGTAGCAGGAGTTACATCATCCAATGTGACTTCTGCTATTTTTTTCTTACCGTCACTAGTTTCAACAATTAGTCGTGTATAGAAACGACTATCTAAAATATTCACCCGATTTGGTTTAAATCTATACGGATATCGTTTAGGTTTCATTCTTTCACCTCCTTATTATTTAATTTCCTATCGCTATTTGGTATAATAAAAATAAAAACGATTGGGGTTAGTATTTATGTCTGATAAAACTTGTTTTGTTGTTACTGCTATCGGTTCACCAGGAGATGCCACCAATAAACACGCAAACAAAGTATTGAGAAATCTAATTAAACCTGTCTGTGAAGAACTAGGTTACAATGTAGTTCGAGTCGATCAAGAAAGTTCATCTGGAAATATCAACGACAGTATTATTAGTCATCTTAAACATGATCATCTTGTAATTGCAGATATGACTGGCCACAATCCTAATGCTTTTTATGAGCTAGGATTTAGAGAGGCTCTTAATCGGCCTATGATCCCGATTATTCATCACGGAGAAAGTTTGCCTTTTGATGTTTCTAGCAATAGAACAATCATGTATTCCTTAGAAGTAGAGGACATTGACGTAGCCAAAAATAAACTTCACGAGATGATTAAAAGTTTTGATGGTTTTATCATGCCTGACGAAAAAGAACAACAGCAAACAACATTAAATGACTTGAATAATAAGATCGACGATATTCTTGCAAATTCATCAAACCAAACGATTAACAATAAATTAGATAAAATACTAGAATTGTTGAAGAAAAATACTAATAAAAATTTTACAATCTCATCAGAAATTAATGGAATTGATAGCAAAGGTATCCGAACATTTTTAGAACGTTCTCGAGAATCAACACCTTTCATTACTCCTGATCTGAAGCATCTATCACGCCCTGAAGATAGTAAATAAGCATCTTCTGTTCGGTTTGTAATTGAACCAATTCTTCTGTTTTACTACGGATAACATTGACGCTATTCAGCAGTTCACGAACTGCTGTTTTTTCTTGTTCGTTCAGCATGAAACTACCTCCTACTTAATTAAATTTAAAATTACAATTACAATAACCACTCCTACTGCGACCAAACCGCCGATTTCCCATCTTTTGTCGTCCATTGCTTTTCTCCGAACAGTATGCTAAACTTAAGTCGTAGGGTTGGGGCTTGCACCCCTCCTACAACTGTGTGTAACTCTTATCTAAATAAGAGTTGGAGTAACACGGCTATCAGTGCGATGATCGCCGCTATCACTGTGGCTCTTGGTTGTGTCAACCAAGGGTCTTTTTTCTTTTGCTTTCGGCTTAGCATACTGTCCTTCCTTCCTTTTGTTTTTGGTTAATTCCTTAACCTTGATTATATTTTATCGCGGTTAAACCGTGATGTTAATAAAAAAATACGTTTTTTTTATTTTTTTATCATTCTTCTTTACTTTTTTACGTTTTAACCGTAGAATATAATAAAAGGAGCGATTTTTATGGCATTAGGAAATAAAGAGATTATGTCTCGAAATATAAAATACTACCTTCAAAAATATGGCAAAACTAGAAATGACCTAGTAGCTGATTTGAACTTGAAGTATATGACAGTTTCTGACTGGATAAATGGTAAAACATATCCGCGGATTGACAAAATAGAAATGCTTGCAAATTACTTCGGTGTGATGAAATCAGATCTTGTTGAAGATCGTTCAGCAACACAAAATATTGTTGAGAATCGTATCGTTGACAAAATTGTTAATACAGTTAAAGAACTCGACCCAGAACCATACCAGCGCAATGTACTAACTTACGCAGAAGGACAACTTGAAGAGCAAAAACAAGCTAAGAAGAGACTAGCTGAAGTCCATGATTTGGTCGTCGAATATATTACATACAACTACTACGATCAGCCTGTTTCTGCTGGTACAGGACAATATTTGAATGAAGTACAGATAGAGACAATCCAACTACCTGTGAAGGTAGATGCTGACTTTGTTTGTCCGATTGACGGAGATTCGATGGAGCCCGATTATAAATCTGGGGATTATGTCTTTGTTAAATTGACGGTAGAGCTTCCAAGTGGTACGGTTGGAGTATTTGACTACGAGGGAGAAGCCTATATCAAACAGCTTATTATAGAGAAAGATAAGGCCTATCTGAGAAGTTTCAATAAGAAATACAAAGATATACCGATTGATTCAAACAGTGATTTTAGGATCATCGGTAAAGTCGTGGATGTGTATAGAGAAGAAAAATAAAAACCATCGTGAATTAAATGATGGTGGTTGACGAATAGGAGTGATCAATTTACATGAATGACAATGAACATAAACGAAAATTAACGGCTTCTAGAGATATACTACTTAACGTGGCTCTGAATCCGCACAACCCAAAATTCCTCTCTTTACCACAACACGAAGTTCTTCGTGCCAAAATTTTTCGTTCTGAAAACAATAATAAACAGAAAAAGTTTATTAGATATAAAAGAGGAACTATTGTATTTATACATTTTGGAATAAATACAGGTACAGAGTTCTCAAACTCTCACTTCGGAATAGTGCTAGACAAAGACGATCATCCTAAACAAGGAAAGCTGACCATTCTTCCACTTACTTCAAAAAGCGGGAAACAAAATATTTCGATTGGGAAAGCTATCTTTTCTGGAATTATGAATGATGCTGAAAAACAAGTGAAAAAGATGCAAGAAATCTTGAATATGACTTTTGACCTTGAACGTTTACATTATTCATTACCAAAACCTCCTAGTCACTTCCATATGGGGGAGAATCACCCTAATTATAAGGATTGGCATGAATATTATAATCGACACGATCCAGATGGCAAACATATACCGGTTGCTAATGTCACAATAAAGCAATGGATCCAATCAGATTTAGATAAGATTAATCATTTGAAGAAGCTATATCGAAATTACAACAAGGTTTCTTATGCAAAGATTGATTCTATTACTTCAGTCAGTAAATTAAAAATTGCGAAACCAATAAACGATTTGGATCCTGTTGGGAAAATTCAATTAAGCAAAGAGACGATGGACGAAATAGACCAAGCTCTTGCAAGAAAATTGTTATCTGGTCCTTGGAGACGTGTTGACAAACAAACAGAATAGTGTTAAGATAATGGTGTAATCTTGGCAAGGTATCTTGCCATTGAGGAATTATTTTGTGTCCAAAAGGACTCACTGATAGCACCTGTCTTAAAGGATAGGTGTTTTTGTTTTCTATAAAAAGAAAAAAATCCCCACAATCGCCTGCAAGCTAAAATGTGAGGATGTGCTGTATAGAAAGAATGGCATTAAAAAGCCCTCTTTACTATACCCATTTTAACAAGAAATGAGGTGAAAATCAATGATCAAAAAATATAAAAAAGGTGATGGTTTCGCCTACTATTTTAAAGCCTATCATGGAATTGATCCATTGACTGGCAAGAAGATTGTTACTCTTAGACGTGGCTTTAAAACCGAACGAGAAGCTAGACTGGCTGAAGCTAAGTGTTTATCTGATTATGAGAAGAAAACCTTTAGAAGCAGAAATACCACTACTACTTTTAATCAGGTATATGAAACTTGGAAAGAGCATTATAGAAATACTGTAAAAGAATCAACCTATGTTAGCCAAATCGACAAAGCAGACAGACTTATTATCCCTCATTTTGGAGACAAACCTATAAATAAAATAAGTTTGGCCATGTGCCAAACTCAGGTTAATAAATGGGCTGAAGAATATAAGCGTTTTTTCGGTATCATCAGCATTGCTAATCAGATATTTGATTATGCAATATCTATGGAATTGATTGATAGTAACCCTATGAGAAAGACTCTTAAGCCAAAACGACAAAAAAATAATACAAATGAACTTGAAAAGTTCTACAACAAAGAAGAACTTAAGGAATTTTTTAAAATCGTTAAAGGCTTCGACGATAATGAAATGATGACGTATTTTAGATTACTAGCTTTTACCGGAATGCGAAAGAATGAAATTAGCGCTCTAAGATGGTCTGATATCGATTTTAAAAAAGGGCAGATTACTGTCAATCAAACCTTGGCCAAGGGTGAAGATAATAAACTTATCTTTCAAACTCCAAAGACAAAAAAGAGTGCCCGAACAATTACCCTCGATTCAAAAACAATCAAGGTTTTAAAAGATTGGCACAAGTATAGTACAAAAGGACTTCTTTTTAAAAATGATAATGGAGAACCCAAGAGTGTTGTCCATGTCAACAATATGTTGAACAGAATCTGGAGGAAGTACCCTGATTTCAAACGAATCACACCTCATGGATTTAGGCATACACACTGCTCTCTACTCTTCGAAGCTGGTGCTACTATCAAGGAAGTCCAGGAAAGACTCGGTCATGAGAATATTCAAACCACTATGGACATCTATGCTCACGTCACCCAAAAAGCAAAGGATGAAGTAGCTGACAAGTTCGCTTCTTACATTGGTTTTTGAAATATGGGTATCAGCGTGGGTATCAAAACAAAAAAAGAGGCTCTCCGAAAACTCGGAAAGCCTTATTTAATGCTACTTAGAGCGATTATTTAGCGATTGGGTAAACAGAAACTTGTTTCTTATCGCGACCTTTGCGTTCGAAGCGTACTACGCCTTCAACTTTAGCGAACAAAGTATCGTCTCCACCACGTCCAACGTTCACACCTGGGTAGATGTGAGTACCGCGTTGACGGTAAAGGATAGATCCACCTGTTACAGTTTGTCCATCAGCTGCTTTAGCTCCAAGACGTTTTGCTTGTGAATCACGTCCGTTTGATGTAGAACCTCCACCTTTTTTGTGGGCGAAAAGTTGCAAGTTAGCAAGATTCAATTTCAACATAATTGTTTTCCTCCAGTTAGTTTTCTGTGATAACTCTTGTTTGGACGAACTCCGATGAGTTCTCCGATAAGTTTGCCATCCCTAAGAAAAATGATTCAAAGAATAGTTGGGTCATTTCTCTTTGATGAGGTGGAATGTCTGTCGGGATTGTGACCCGCATGAAGCCACCCTCTTCTTCGTTTAATTCTAGTTCCGGTTCATAGCCTGCAAATTTCTCAACTGAGTTGACAAAGTTAATGGCAAGCGTAGAAACCGATGCACACACGACATCTAAGCCGTATTCGCCACTTTCGGCGTGACCAGTAATTTCTGCACTCCTCAGCTCGCCATCTTCGGCTCGTTCAAAGACTGCTTGTATCATGTGTTCTCCTAAAAATTAAGCGTTGATTGCGTTGATGACAACTTTAGTGTAAGGTTGACGGTGACCTTGTTTACGGTGGCTACCTTTTTTAGGTTTGTACTTGTAAGTAACAACTTTCTTTTGTTTTCCTTGTTTTTCAACAGTTCCAACAACAGTAGCTCCTGAAACAAGTGGAGTTCCGACAACAGTGTTTTCACCACCAACAAGAACAACTTCGTTAAATGTAACTTCTTGACCAGCTTCAACGTTCAATTTTTCAACGTAAACTGCTTGACCAACTTCAACTTTAACTTGTTTTCCGCCAGTTTTAATGATTGCGTATGTGCTCATTATGCACCTCCTATGTATTTTTGGGTTTCCCCGTATTTTGTGAAGACTCGCCTAGCATCGTGGGACGAACCACTTAAGCTCAAAGGATGAGCAACGATGATCGAGCGGTTGCACAGGCATGTGCATAGTCAACTCTCTAAGTATATCACTTCTATCAGACAAAGACAAGTATTTTTGTTCCTTGAAAACGGATTTTCATCATTTAATGATAAAAATAGAGGAAAACAAGCGTTTTCCCCTTTTTCATCGATTGGTCTTGCTGATTCTTCAAGCAATCTCAATGGATCTTACAACAAATCCTCAATCAGCTCGTCAACTTCATCAGTCTCTGCTTGTGGTCTGATCTCAGTAATCATGATGCCTGCTACCGCACGCTCCACCAAGGCTTCCACGTCCATGCGTTCTTCATACTTCTCCGCATTTTTTAGTTTTGGATTGGTCTTTGGACGGTCTGGTGCAAAGATGGTACAGCAATCTTCGAAAGGCTGGATAGAGATTTCAAAGGTGTCGATGGCCTGGGCGATGTCAATAATCTCCAACTTGTCCATAGTCACCACTGGACGAATGACGGGCGTATTGGTCACGGCATTGATAGCCTGCATGCTCTCTAGCGTTTGGCTAGCTACCTGACCAAGACTTTCCCCATTGATGATGACTAGGCCTCCACGGATTTGACGGATACGGTCTGTAATGCGCATCATAAAGCGACGGGTCAGGGTCATGAGATAAGCTTCCGGCGCCTTGGCTTTAATCTCTTCTTGAATCTCAGTAAAAGGTACTTCGATAAACTGGATATTGCCCCCAAACTTGGTCAATTTACGAGTTAAATCGTGGGCTTTTTTCAGCGCACCCGGGCTGGTATAAGGCGGGCTAGCAAAGTGGACCGCCTCGATGTCCACACCACGCTTCAAGGCTAGGTAACCCGCTACTGGAGAATCAATCCCACCAGATAGCATGAGCATGCCTTTACCAGACGTCCCAACTGGCAGACCACCTGCTCCCTTAATGGTTTCATAAGAGATATAGGCTGCTTCTTCCCGGATCTCTACTTGGAGGTTGATATCCGGTTTTTTCATTTGGGCTTGGATACTTGGGATCGCTTCAAAGACAGCGCCACCCAAGGTTTGGTTGAGCTCACGGCTATCCAACTCAAAAGAATGGTCACTTCGTCTGCTGGAAATCTTGAAGGTCATCCCTTCTTGGTAAATATCCTGCATGATTTCTTGAACGGCTGAAATCAAGGCTGGGACTGATTTTTCAATCTTGTAAACGGGTGAAAAATTTTGAATCCCGAAGACCTGTTTGAGGGATTCAGCTACCTGTTCATAATCCGTTCCATTTAGATAGGCATGGGCCCGGTCCCGATCGGCTGTCACTTTGACAGCTGGGTAAATGGACAAGACATCTGAGATATTATTACGCAATTTATTAATAAAGCGCATCCGGTTCTTTCCTTTAGTAGAAAGCTCCCCATAGCGGATCATAATTTCTGAATAAGTTAATGGCATAGTAACTTCCTTTTCTTTTCCTTAACGCACCTTTCGCGTCTTTTCATAGATCAGTTTGAACTTGGTCAAAAATTGCTCGACCTGACTCATGTCATTTTCGAGATCGAGGCTAAGACGGACAGCTGTTTGCGCCAGAGCCTTATCGACTCCCATAGCGATCAGGGTTCCAGCTGGTTTGCCAGCCTTGGAAGAACAGGCAGAGGTTGTCGAGATATAAATCTCATACTCTTCGAAAGCGTGGACGATGACTTCTCCTCGCACTCCCTTAATACCAAAAGTTAAGATATGGGGTGCAAAGCCCTCATCTCCTGAGAAGACAGTCACATCTGGGTAATGAGTTAATTCCTCACGAATGACTTCCTTCAACTGATGGCATTTACGCTCAAAATCCTCTTGACGCTCCATCGCCAAGCGCAAGGCCTTGGCAGTCGCTGCAATTCCAGCTAAGTTCTCAGTCGTCGAACGAAGGTCCTTTTCTTGTCCGCCACCTGTTAAGAGGGGACTGATCTTTTTGCCTTCTTTGAGATAGAGGAAACCAACCCCACGAAGTCCATGGAACTTGTGACTGGAGAAGGTCGCTAGATCCACCCGTTCTGGCAAATAGAGAGCGGTTGAAACCTTAGCCAGCGCCTGAACCCCATCGACATGGAAAGTGATGGTCGGACGATCCGCCAATAGGTCTGCAATAGCTTGAATCGGCTGGATAGAACCCACTTCATTATTGACAGCCATGATCGAAACGAGGGTTGTATCCGGACGCAAGAGTTTTTCCAGCTCTTCTACTTGGACAAAGCCATGCGCATCGACTGGAGCAATATCCACTTCAAATCCTTGACCTTGTAGCCAAAGGGCCGATTCCTTCACAGCTGGATGCTCAATAGCTGAGACAATGATATGCTTGCCATAAGGAGCTTTTTCAAAAGCAACTCCCTTGATCGCCCAGTTGTCTCCTTCAGTCCCACCTGAGGTGAAATAGATTTCTTCTGCTTTCTTGCCTAGGAGGGAAGCAATCTGCTTGCGGGATGCCTCCAAGATCCGGGTCGCTTGACTTCCCAGGTTGTGCAAGCTAGATGGATTGCCCCAAATTTTGCTTGCGACTTCCGTGTAGGTAGCCAAGGCCTCGGGATAAGGTTTGGTTGTTGCTGAATTATCAAAGTAAATCATCTTCCACTCTCTCCTAGTCAATTTTCAATCATCTTATTGTAACATTTATAGGTTGGAGGGACAAGGATTTGGCAGGCTTCATTTTGTTCCTAGTTTCAGACAGAAAACTTGTAAATTTTTCAAAATAGCTTATGATGAAGATGGAGAGTTTTGTAAAACGCTTACAAGACCCCCTGTTGTTTTTTATGACCTACTCAAGTCCAGAACTGGAACTGATTGAAGTTACAAGGAGACAAGCATGAAACGACCGATCTATTTTTCCATTGCCCTAGGTGGAAGTCTTGCTCTTGGAGGACTGCTCACTGTCCTACCACCACTTCCATTTTCCCTCCCTTCTGCCCGACTAGCCTGTCACGGTAAAGGACAGTGTGACCTACAACAGCCCTTGGAGAAGCCACCTTACTTTAGGGAAGATGAAGGCAGCCTCCGCGAAATGAGCCTTATCCAACCAATCCCTGGTGAATCCGATAGCTACATCAAATTCAATTGCTTGGTCGAATACAATGGCTGGTTCCGTCGTATCATCCGTGTCAAAGATGTAAAAGTGATTTCAAAAACCAAGGAATTCAAGGGTAAGATTGACTACTCTATCCCGGATCCAAACAAGATAGAGGTTCAGGCGAACGGTCAGTTTATCTCTCCTAATGACTCCTCTAGTTTTAGTAACCATGAAATCATCAGCCAGCCTAGTCAAACAAACCAACCAATTTCCGTCTCTGAAAAAGAACAGGCAAACTTTGAAACGTCCTCTGAGGCAAGCGAGACTCAAAGCGTCCAGTTTGAAAGCAATTTGAAATTTTAAAAATCTCTTCCATTTCTTCTTAGACATTTTCATAAAAATAACGTATAATGACTAAAGTGTTCACATAAAAGAACAAAAAATGAAATGAAGAGGAAATAGAATATGTCACAATACTCACGAAAAGAAAAACACCAAGACAGCAACAGACCATCAAGAAGCGAAAAAGTGAAACAGAGCCTTTCTTTATTCCAGATGATTGTCGCAACGATTGCTAGTCTTCTCGGTATTATCGTTACTTCCTTTACTATTTACAGTATCATGAAACCAACAGCTAAAACAGAGGAGAAAAAAGATGGCTCCACTAGCGTTGTTGTTGTCCATGAAAAGGATGGATCTGCTACTGATTCAAGTGCTACGGGAACAGATACCAGTGCTAGCAGTAGCCAAGCATCCGAAGCAAGCTCTGAACAAACTGACTCGTCACAGGTAGAAACCAGTGCCAGTGAAGCTCCTGCAGACACAACACCGTCTGCTACGGATACCGAATCATCTGCTAATTAATAAAAAGACCAGTTGGTCTTTTTATTATAGAAAAGAGTACTTTTAAAAAAACTTTCCTTAGGTGAGTACGGACGTCAGCGAACTTCGAAGAAGTTCCATGACTTAGTTTTGGACCTAAGGTTCCAAAACTCCCGAGTGCTTGAAACATTATTGTTTCAAGCACTTTTCTCACAGCGGAAAGTTTTATAACTACATAAATGAATCAAACCATCAAACATCACCTTTTTAAAAAAATTAACTAGTTATTTTATCAAAAAAAGTTTGTATGCATTCTAAAAAACAGTATAGTCTATTTTAAAAATATAGAAAAGCCTCTGTCGACCAGAAATCCTGATCAACAGAGGCTAATTTTTATTTGATCACTTCTTGTGTCTTCGCGTAATTGGCTTCGACAGCTTCTTTTTCAGCTTTCCACCAGTCTTGGTTGTCTGTGTACCACTTGATGGTTTCTTCTAAACCTGCTTCGAAGTTTGTGAATTGTGGTTCCCAACCCAATTCTTCACGCAATTTTGTTGAATCAATAGCGTAACGCAAATCGTGACCAGCACGGTCTGTTACACGGTCGTAAGCATCTTTTGGTTGTCCCATTTTTTCAAGGATGAGCTCAAGCACTTCCTTGTTATTCTTTTCACCGTCAGCACCGATCAAGTAAGTTTCACCAATACGACCCTTAGTAAGAATCGCCCAAACACCAGTTGAGTGGTCGTTGGTGTGAATCCAGTCACGGACGTTCTTGCCTTCACCATAAAGTTTTGGTTTGATACCAGACAAGATATTGGTAATTTGACGTGGGATGAACTTTTCGATGTGTTGGTATGGTCCATAGTTGTTTGAACAGTTTGAAATGGTTGCCTTAACACCGAAGGAACGAACCCAAGCCTTCACGATCAAGTCTGAAGCAGCCTTGGTTGATGAATAAGGGGATGATGGGTTGTATTTGGTTTCTGCAGTGAATTTTTCACCAGGACCTTCCCCATGTCCAGGAAGATCTTCGCGCAATGGAAGGTCTCCATACACTTCGTCTGTTGACACGTGGTGGAAACGAATATCGTATTTACGAGCAGCTTCCAAGAGTGTGTAGGTACCAATGAAGTTTGTGTGGATAAATGGTGATGGGTCATTCAATGAATTGTCATTGTGGCTTTCAGCCGCATAGTGAACGATCGCATCAGCCTTAGCAGCCAGTTGGTCAACCAATGCTGCGTCAGCAATGTCACCCACAACCAATTCAACACGGTCCCCAAGGATTTCTTCGATGTTGGCACGGTTACCTGCGTAAGTGAGTTTGTCAAGGACAATCACATGCACGTCTGGATGGTTGTTGTAGACATAGTGTACGAAGTTTGAACCGATGAAACCAGCGCCACCGGTTACGATGATGTTTTTGTATTCAGTCATTTTTTCTCCAAAAATATTAGTTTTTTAATCGTTCCTTAAATCAATCTTTTTTTAGCTTTCCTTAGGTGAGTACGGACGTCAGCGAACTTCGAAGAAGTTCCATGACTAAGTTTTGAGCCTAGTGTCTCAAAACTTCCGAGCACCTGAAATATTATGGTTCAGGTGCTTTTCTCACGGCGGAAAGCTAAGCATATAGCTCGCTTCGCTCGTTTATAGCAAAGCTAAAAACTATATAATGATGTACTTGATTGTTTTAAGAGCTTCATTTTTACAAATCTTCTGCTTTTAGGGGTTTGACGTCTTTGAGCAATGGGTGGTTCTTATCTGCTTCTGAGACTTCTGCTTCTTCCAAGTTTTCCCATTGGATGTCTAGGCTTGGGTCTGCATAGTTGACAAAGGCATATTTTGGCTTGAGCTCCAATGCCCAGTAGTCATTGACCAAATAGCTGTAGGCTACTTTGTCAGACAAAACTTGGAAACCATTGGCTACGCCACGAGGAACAAAAATCCCTTTAGAGGCATCGATCACAGTTTGATAGGTATTCCCAAATGTTTCACCTTCACGAAGGTCTACCCAAGTGCCAAGAACCTTTCCTTCATCTGCCACAGAGATGTACTTGTCCCAAGGTTCTGCATGCAGACCACGTAATACATGCTTGCGCGAGAAAGAAACGTTATTTTGCAACTTGCCTTCGGCAAAGAAGCTTTCAGGAAATCCAAGAGGAAGCATTTTTTCCTTTTGGAAGTTCTCCTTGAACCAACCACGGTTGTCCCCATGAACTGGAATATCAAACTCCAACAAGCCTGGGATGGCTTCAATCTTGCGGGCTGCTAATTCTTTTCCGAAAAATTGTTCTGTCATTAAGCTTCTCCAATCAAACGGAGCAAGTATTGTCCGTATTCATTTTTCTTAAGAGGTTGCGCCAATTCATGGACTTGTTCTTTGGTGATATAACCCATGCGATAGGCGATTTCTTCAAGGTTGGCAACTTGGACGTTTTGCAAGCGTTGAACAGTTTCGATATATTGAGAAGCCTGCAAGAGACTTTCGTGAGTTCCTGTATCCAACCAAGCAAAACCACGACCCATGAGCTCAACAGAGAGGTCTCCACGCTCCAAATAAGCCTTGTTGACATCGGTGATTTCAAGCTCTCCACGAGGACTTGGTTTGATGTTTTTAGCAATCTCTACTACATCATTGTCATAGAAGTAAAGTCCTGTCACCGCAAAGTTGGATTTTGGATGTTCTGGTTTTTCTTCGATAGAGATAGCATTCATATCTGCATCAAACTCTACCACACCAAAACGTTCTGGATCTTTAACTTGGTAACCAAAGACAGTTGCCCCTTTTTCTTTTGCTTCAGCCCGTTGCAACATCTTGGTTAGGCCATTTCCATGGAAGATATTATCTCCAAGAACGAGGGCAACATGATCGTCACCAATGAACTCTTCACCAATGATAAAGGCTTGTGCTAAGCCGTCTGGGCTTGGTTGCTCTGCATAAGAGAGGGAAATACCAAGTTCAGAACCATCTCCAAGAAGCTCTTCAAAACGAGGAAGATCTTGCGGAGTTGAGATGATCAAGATTTCTTTGATCCCTGCTAACATAAGAGTTGACAATGGGTAGTAAATCATTGGCTTGTCGTAAATGGGCATCAACTGTTTGGAAGCGGCACGAGTCAAAGGATACAAACGAGTACCCGAACCACCAGCTAAAATAATACCTTTCATAATGTTAGGCCTTTCTACGTATTCATTACCCCTATTTTATCATGTTTATATAAAAAAGTCACCTTGCATTTGTGTTGCAAGGTGATGACCGGAGATGAGAGTTGTAGAATTGTTAGCAGTGGTCTTACTCATAATTCAAATAGATTACTGCTCCTTGACTGAGTCGTCTGAAAGCCTTACCTTGTAGTAGAGCCCACTCAACCACTGCGTCTTGCTCGATAATCCAAAGACAATTGAGAGGCTAGGACTTTTGTCCCAGCCTACTTCTTCACATATTGTTCAACTGGATAATCTGCTGGATCTAAGCGTAGGTTTCCTCCTGCCACTAGTTGGGCTAGATGCCAACCAATGAGGGGACCTGTTGTGAGGCCGGACGAACCTAGGCCACTGGCAACATAAATACCAGCTTGATCGGGAAGAGCCCCCCAGAATGGTGAAAAGTCACTGGTGTAGGCCCGTGTTCCCACGCGCTCGCCGACAACTGTCGCTTGAGCTAGTTCTGGATAGTAGGCCAAAGCTTCTGTTTCCATCTGATTTAGCTGAGCTTGATCCACCGTCAGGTCAAAGCCCATCTCATTCTCATGAGTGGCTCCCATACTGATTTTGCCCTTTTGGAAGGGAATGATATCCAGCTCTCCTTCTGGCATGACCACAGGATAGTCATCAGTATCTAGGTCTAGCTGATAATCCCGCAACTGTCCTTTTTGGGGACGGACATCGACTTGGTAGCCAAGTGGCTCGAGCATTTGTCCCAGCCAGGCTCCTGTTGCTAGGATGACTTGGTCATAGTTTTCTCCTGCAATCTGATAGCCATGATCCGAGACTGAGAGAGCAACCTCTTCCTTAATCACTCTTGCCCCACTGGCTTTAAGGAGAGTTTCCGTGAGAAGCGCTCCTTCAACATGAGCTCCACCTGAGGCATAAAGGAGCTGTTCAAAACCATTTAGACCTGGGAATTGCTGGGCCACCTCTTCTTTGTTTAAAATCGCCAAGTCTCCAATCAAGGGAGATTCTTCCCGACGGCTCAGCGCCAACTGATAGAGTTCGTCTAATTTGTCCTCCTTTTTCTTGAGGAGATAGACACCGGTCTGCTGGTAAAAATCTGTTTTAATTCCGTCCTTGGCCAGGTCTTCTACCAATTCTTGGTAAAAATCAGCTCCCAGACGAGCGAGGCGATACCAGGCCTTGTTCCGCCGTTTGGAAAACCAAGGGCTAATAATGCCTGCCGCTGCCTTAGTTGCTTGGCCGACTCCATGGTCATAGACAGTCACATCCACTTGTGCTTCTTTGGATAAATAATAGGCTGCAGTGGATCCTACGATCCCTGCACCGATAATGGCTACTTTCATCATGACCCCTTAGATATGGTAAAAAGGATTGGTGCTAGCTTGACTGCCAATCACTTCAATCTCCCACGCTTCCTCAGCCTTCCACTGATTGAGCTTTTCTACTAGTTTCGAGACAAAGAGAACTTCGATATGGTGCCCTGGATCCAAGGCCAAGAGCCCATCGCTCAGCATGTCTTGAGCCGTGTGGTAGTAGATATCTCCTGTGATATAGACCTCAGCCCCTTTAGCGAGAGCATCCTTATAAAAGGACTGGCCACTTCCTCCACAGATGGCGACACGCGTAACAACCCGATCCAAATCAGTCTGGTCATAACTGACCAAGCGCAAAGCATCTAGTCCAAAAGTTTCTTTGACCTTTTCAGCCAACTGACCAAAGGTTTGGGCGGACACCTGACCAATCCGGCCGATTCCGAGTCCTTCCCCTGTCATGCTGAGGGGCTCTGTATCTTCAATGTCCAAGAGTTGGCAGAACCAATCGTTGAGACCATCTGGGACAATGTCAATATTGGTATGGCTGACATAGACTGCGATATCATGCTTGATCAGGTCAATATAGATCTGATTTTGAGCCCGATCTGCTACCAGATCTTTGATGGGACGGAAAATCGGTGCGTGCTTGACGATGATCAAGTCTACCCCATGGGCGATAGCTTCTGCCACCGTCTGCTCCCGAATATCTAAGGCTACCATGACCTTATGGATGTCTTTATGCAGCGTGCCGACTTGTAGACCACGGACATCTCCCTCCATGGATAGTTCCTGAGGACAGTAGGCTTCATAGCGTTTGATGACTTCACTTGCTAGCATTTAGGACCTCCTTGATTTGTGCGATGCGCTCTTCTAACGATGCTCTGGCAGATTGATTCTCAACTGGGACTTGCTCCAAGGCAAAGGCCAATTTTTCCACTTCCTTGGACCACTTTTGGACAAAGGCTGGAGTTTGTTCCCGCATCAAATAGGGACCAAAGCGCAGTTCCATAGCTGTCAACTCTTGAGAACCCTGTTCCACTACAAGGATCTCATAGAACTTCTCATTTTCTTCCAAGATCGCTTCATCAACAATGCGGAAATCATGGTCTACTAACCAAGCCCGCAATTCATCCTCTCGATTATTGGGCTGGAGGACCAAGCGGGAGACATTGGCTAATTTTTCAAGGCCTGCCGCTAGGATATCCGCAATCAAGCGTCCTCCCATACCTGCAATAGTGATACAAGAAATGCCGTCTGCTGGTTCAAAGGCAGCCAAACCATTGGCCAGGCGGACTTCAATCTTGTCCTCTAAGCCATTATCGGCGACATTTTGCAGGGCAGACTGATAGGGTCCCTCTACCACTTCACCAGCAATAGCAGCCTCAATCTTACCTTCTTGTAAGAGGGCGATTGGTAGATAAGCATGGTCACTCCCCACGTCCAACAGACGCGCTCCAGCTGGGACGAAGCTAGCCACTAAGTCCAAGCGATTTGATAATTTTGTAAATTCCATGTGCTACTTTCTAAACTTTTATTCCATCCCTTAGTATACCATGTTTGCACCATTAAAAAAAGGCGCGACGGCGCCCTTTTCTTATGCATTAATTTCCTTATAGTCCACTTCCAAGCCACGTTTCACAGCTGGGCGATTGGCGATTTTCTCTGTCCAGGCTTGCAAATGCTTGTATTCCTTCACATCTAGGAAAATTCCGGCACGATCCCAGACCTTGTCTTGGGCTAGACGGCCATACCAAGACCAGATGGCAATATCTGCAATGGTATAGTCATCCCCTGCGATATAAGGTTTGGTCGCCAATTCCTTGTCCAGCAGGTCCAATTGGCGTTTGGCTTCCATGGCAAAACGGTTGATGGCATACTCAATTTTTTCAGGAGCATAGTGGAAGAAATGACCAAAGCCTCCACCTAAGAATGGTGCCGCACCCGTCTGCCAGAAGAGCCAGTTGAGCACTTCTGTCCGCTTAGCAGGATCTGTCGGGATTAAATGGCCAAATTTCTCCGCTAGATACAAGAGAATATTGGCTGATTCAAAGACCCGAATGTCTCGGTCGCCTGATTGATCCAACATGGCTGGAATTTTTGAGTTGGGATTGATGGCTACAAAGTCACTACCAAACTGATCTCCCTCACCAATCTTGATGCGATAAGCGTCGTAGCCTGCATCCACTCCCAACTCTTTTAATTCTTCCAGCATAATGGTCACCTTAATCCCATTTGGAGTTGGAAGGGTATAGAGTTGGAAAGGATGATCCCCTTTTGGAAGAGTTTGTTCAAAGCGGGCACCTGCTGTTGGTTGGTTCAAGCCACCCCAGGCTCCTCCCATTTGGTTTGGTGCTTCCCATACTTCTGGTAATTGATAATCTGACATCTCTTTTCTCCTTTGTCTATGTTACTACTAGCATATCAAATCCAGTCGCTACTTTCAAAAATCTGCTACGCTGGCTTTACTTGACATTTCTTGGCAAAATGATAGTATAGAAAAAATACATTTTGAAGGAGAAAAAACATGTCCACGATCGACTTTCATAGTTTGGCAAAGACAGAACTACACTGCCACTTAGACGGTTCCTTGTCTCTTCCGACCATTCGCCAATTGGCAGCCATGGCCAATATTGACCTCCCTGCTAGTGATGAAGAGCTCAAGCACCATGTCACTGCACCTGCCCACTGTGAGAATCTTTTGGACTATTTGGAGGCCTTTGACTACATTCGCCCTCTCCTTCAAACCAAGGAAGCCTTGACCCTTGCTGCTTACGATGTGGCCAAGCAAGCTGCTCTCGAAAATGTCGTCTACATTGAGGTTCGTTTTGCCCCAGAATTGTCCATGGACCAAGGGCTCACTGTCCCAGAAACAATCGATGCTGTCTGTGAAGGACTGCGCCAAGCCCAGGATGAATTTGGCATTGTTGCAAAAGCCCTCGTCTGCGGCATGCGCCAGTCGGATCAAGAACTCACCTCTCGTATCCTAGCAGAAGCCAACCAAGTTAGGGATCAAGATTTTGTCGGCTTTGACTTCGCTGGGGATGAACACCACTACCCACCACAAGCCATTGATGCCCTCATCCAACAGGTTAAAAGTTACAACCGTCCCATGACACTGCATGCTGGCGAGTGCCACTGTCCAGCCAACGTCGCTCAATCCATGGCCTATGGCATCAAACGAAATGGTCACGTGACCTTGCTAGCGGATGAACAAGAGCTTCTAAAAGAGTTTGTGAAAAATGGTGTTACTGGTGAGCTCTGTTTGACTAGTAACCTTCAAACCAAGGCAGCTGCCACTGTGGCGGACTTCCCTTACCTCAAGATGAAGGAAGCACAAGCCCATATCAGCATCAACACCGATAACCGCACCGTCTCTGATACCGACCTGACCAAGGAATATGCCCTCTACCATCGCCACTTCCATACGACGCCAGCTGACTTTTACCAGCACAATGTCGATGCCATCCAAGCTTCCTTTGCTAGTGATGAGGAAAAACAAGAACTCCTAACCAAACTAGAAAAGGCTTACGCGGACTATTTATAAACAAAAAAAGCTAGCACTTTATGAGTGCTAGTATTTTTTTAATCTTTCCACAAATCCATCGCCTGTAAGAAATCATCTGAAACTGTGACATTTTCAGGCTGAAGGGCTTCCCGTTCTTGTTGTTTGATTTTTAATTGTGTCAAACTGGTAATGCCCTCCCGTCGCCAATTGCGCAGGATGGCCTGAATGTATTTCCAGTGAGGTTTGCCATTAAAGACAGCTTCTCTCAAGGCAGCCTTCACAATATCAGGGTCTGTTTGGTCCTGCTTGACTGTCTGCGTCAAATCTTCGATTTCAAATGGCGTCAACAAACGTCCTAACTCCTGCTCAAAAGTTTTGACCAAATTAGCCAGTTCATTTTCTGCTTGCTTATCTTGCCCGCGCTGTGCTACTTCTGTCTTACTTTGAAGCAGGTCATCCAAGCGTTCGAGGGCAATGGTCGCATCAAAAAGAACTTCAATCTCCCCATCTAGCTCAATGGTCCGATATTGGAGCAACCCTTGGTTGGTCAGGCGAGACATGGACTGGTTGACTTCTGCGACAGACTTGCCAATTGCATCTGCAATTTGATTAGGTGTGAGGCTGGATTGGTTGGTCGTGTTTTGCAAATAAAAGAACTGCCAAACCAGAAAATCCTCTGCGTCTTTAAATAAATGCTGATAATGGAAAAGTAAAGCACTTGGTAAAACCAAATTGCCCGACTTAAATGCTTGTGAATATGTCATACTACCCCTTTATAGGTAACCATAAAATGAAATATCTTTTTCTAACTCCTCCAAACGATAAGGAGTTTCTTGGTAAACTGCATAATTGATCCAATTACTAAAGAAGTTGGCTGCCGCTAAGTTCCACCGCATCCGTGGGTCACGACTACTGTCATCCTGATCGTAATAATTCTTCGGAAGATCTGGATTCAAGCCTGCTTTGACATCCCGCTGGTATTCCTTGGCCAAGGTATCACGGTCATATTCCAAATGGCCAAAACTATAGACCTCTCGAAGGTCTGGACTGGCCAGGATGGATAATCCTACTTCACCCCCCTGAGCCAGGACTTGCAAGTTACTCTTCTCTAGCACTTCCTTGAGGGGGACATCTGTATAACGTGAGTGAGGGGCCAAAAAAGCATCGTCAAAGCCACGCATCAAGCGATTCTGCGGATTCATAACTGTTTGCTCATAGATCCCTGATAGCTTGTCGCAGAGGGCTACTTTTTCAATCCCATAGCGGTAATAGAGACCAGCTTGCGCACCCCAACAAAGATGCAAGGTTGAAAAAACATGTCGTTTCGACCAAGCAAAAACCTTTGTTAACTCCTCCCAGTAATCCACTTCCTCAAAGGCTAATTTCTCTACTGGAGCTCCCGTAATAATCAAGCCATCATAATAGTTCTCTTTAATATCCTCGAAGGATTTGTAGAAGACTTCCATATGTTCTGCCGCTGTCGTCTTGGACTCATGGCTGGTCATATAGAGAAAATCCACATTGATCTGCAAGGGAGTATTGGCCAGGAGGCGTAAGAGTTGAGTCTCAGTGGCTACCTTAGTCGGCATGAGATTCAAAATCAGAACATTCATCGGACGAATATCTTGATGCGTTGCCCGAATATCATCCATGACAAAAATATTTTCTGAGCGAAGAATATCAACTGCTGGTAATTTCTTATCTAAGGTAATTGGCATAAAAAGCTCCCATCTTACAAGTTGTTACCTCTTATTATAAGACAGGAGCATATAGTTTTCAATTATGGTTTTTCTCTATCTAGATATAGCTCTAAACTATATTAGTAATGCATCAAGACCTTGTAATCGTAGTCTCCGATAGCTTCGCGGCCTTTGAGATCATCGAGCTCGATCAAGAAGGCACAACCTGCAACCACTCCACCGAGTTTTTCGATCATTTCGATGGTTGCTTTAACCGTACCACCTGTTGCCAAGAGGTCATCGACGATAAGGACGCGTTGACCTGGTTTGATAGCATCAGCATGCATGGTCAAGGTGTCAACACCGTATTCTTTTTCGTAGTCAGCTGAGATGACTTCACGTGGCAATTTGCCAGGTTTCCGAACAGGCGCAAAACCAATACCGAGCTCGAAAGCGACCGGACATCCAACGATGAATCCACGCGCTTCAGGGCCGACGATCATATCAATCTTCTTATCCGTCGCGTATTGAACGATTTCACGAATCGCATAACTATAAGCATTGCCATCTGCCATCAAAGGGCTGATATCACGGAAGGTAATTCCTTCTTGCGGATAGTTCTCAATGCTTGCAATGTAATCTTTTAAATTCATGGTTAACTTTCTTTCATAAAAAAATTTTTACATTCCATTATACCATGAATTCTACTAACGTGCATCATTTTTTACTAAATCATTTTCCCACCCTCCTACAAAGAAAACAAAATCCCACATCCAAAAAAGATGTGGGATTGGATTCGAAAAAATGTCTTACTTCTCTTCTAACAATTCATTGTACTGGATTTTCATATCGCCCAGATTTTTCATGGAATAACGAGAACTTCCATTTTTAAACCAGGTACCAAGGATGTATTGTTCGGCGACTTTCTTACTTTGGTCTCGAAGCCAAGTAAGGTCTTTGCCATAGGTAGCAAGTTTCTGTAAAAAATCACTTCCTTCAACTGTTTGATTATCCTCGTAAAGATACACTTTTTCTTGAATCAATGCTCTTTTTTTAGAATTGTATTTGAAGGTCATCCAAACGTATGCATTTTTGTTTAGATGGTATTCATACCATTAAACCCATTCAGAACTATCTCGAAACATCATGACGGATAGCTCTTCTTGACCACCAACGATTTTATCTGAATAGGGGTACATTTGAAATCCTTCATCCTCCTTCCAGATGCGATCACTCCCGATCGTTTCTGTAAAGGGCCTAAACATCACATAGCGCATCCAGCTGCCATTTTCAGCGTAGTTGATTTCTTCCATGGGATTTCTCAAACTCCAGTAGATCCCCAGCCAATAGAGGGCAAAAAGGAGGAAAGGGCTGAGCCAGAGAAATATTTTCTTTTTGTTCATTAAATCGATTCCGTTAAATAGTCATAAATTTCTTGCACAGATCCTAAAGCCATGAGTTCCTGGTCTTTGACCGTCTGCACCAAGTCCTGATAGATGGAACTAGAGGCAATCTCCTTCTTCTCCGCGTCCTTGTTGACCGTCATGATGCCATTTTCAATCTGGACAAAGCCCAACTCTTGGAAGATTTGGATCATCTTAATCAACAAAACTTGTGGAATCTTGAGGTAGTCAGATAGTTGGCTGAGCTTATGGCGAATATCAAACTCAGGGAACTGATACAGCGTTTTGTAGAGTTTGGCATACTGATCCCGACTACCATAGCCAGTCAAATAATAGGCCTTGTCTAGGTGATTTTTAAAATAGACCGCTTGGAAGCTCTGTTCTTGGAAGAGGGCTTTTAAGTCAGCCAGGTCATCCGGTATGCGATCGATGACAATGGCAGGAGAATCTTCCCCTTCTTCCAACTGACTAAAGAGGGGAATAGCTTGTGGGAGAGGAGCATTTTTCCCTCGGATATTATAGAGCTGTACTCCTTCTACACGGGCATCCACCACCATCAGTTGCAGGGTGGTCTGTCCATTCCACTGATTGACGGACAAGGATACCACCAACTCCAAGTTTTTCGCTTGGGAGTACTCCAATTCCAAATGGCCCTGACCAAAAGCCACCACATCAAAACGGGCATCGCCTTTTTGAATCTTCAACTTCAGATGGCTATTGCCGGCCCCCATAGTCCGGCTAGACTCAACTTGAAAATCACGAATGTAAAAGACTGGTTTCTTATGGTCCATCCCAAAAGGAGCGAGACGGTCGAAACTCTTCAAGGTATCCAAAGTCAGCTCTTCTAGGTCCAACTCCTCATCCACAAAGAGTGTGGATTTGGCCGTCAGGTCAATCCCTTTTTCTACAATATAGTCAGAAAAAATCTCGGTCAGACGAGGGAGCTTGTCAACTTCCAGAGTCATACCAGCTGCACCCGCATGGCCTCCAAAGGCGATAAAGAGATCACGATGGGGATCTAGGGCTTCAAAAATATGAACACTTTCAGGGCTACGTGCGCTCCCCTTGGCCTTGCCTTGGTCTATGGTGAGGACGATAATGGGCTGATGGAGCTCTTCAAGTAGTCGACCGGCCACGATCCCTAAGACACCTGGATTCCAGCCTTCCTTGGCCAAGATTTGGACGGGAAGACTTGGATCAACCATGGCTTTAGCTTCATCATAGATGGCTTGGACAATTTCCTTGCGCTCTTCATTCTTGGCTTGAATCATCAGCGCAATTTCTAGCGCTTCTTCGTCATCAAAACCTGTCAAGAGTTCAACCGCTGGATTTGGGTCATCTAAGCGCCCCAGCGCATTGAGACGAGGGGCAATCTGAAAACCAACTGTTTCTTCATTTACATCTTGAGGGGCGATGGAGGCCAGCTTGAGCATTTCCTGGAGGCCGATCCGTTGGGTTTGACGAAGGACACCAAGGCCATACTTGACTAGGATGCGGTTTTCATCTGTCAGACTGACCATATCCGCAATGGTCCCAATGGCCACCAAATCAAGGAAATCTAGGGGCACCTCTTCTAGGAGGGAACAAGCCAACTTAAAGGCAACCCCGCATCCTGCTAGGTGCTTGAAAGGATAGTCGGCATCTGGATGCTCGGGATGAATGATGGCATAGGCATCGGGCAAGACTTCTGGCATGGCATGGTGGTCTGTCACGATGACATCTACTCCCATGCTTTGGGCCAATTCAATGGCTTCGTGTCCAGCTACCCCATTGTCCACCGTGATGATGAGGGAAATCCCCTGCTGTTCGATAAAGTACTTGTAGACACTGGCATTGGGACCATACCCATCTGTAAAGCGGTTAGGCAGATAGACGGCTACTTCCGCCCCCATCTGCTCCAGGGTTTCCTTCATGATAGAAGCGGCCGTCATCCCGTCTGCATCATAGTCTCCGTAGATCAGGATCTGCTCATAATCTTCGATGGCCCGTCTGATGCGATCCACTGCCTTGTCCATATCGTGAAGCAGGTAGGGATCATGCAGATCTTCTAGCCGAGGTTCAAGAAAACGATCCAGCGCCTCTTCCGTCTGGATCCCTCGTTCTCCCAGTAACTTGGCTGCAGATGCTTCTAATCCTCTCTTCTTTGCTTGCGCCAAAAAAGTATCATCTGAAAAGGGCGCAGCAAATTGCCATTCATATTTTGACGTGATCATCTCGGTCCTTGTCTCCTGTTTTTCTTATCAGCATATTATAACATGAAAGCCGGGAATCCGGAAAATGAAAGCTAGCTTTGAATCAGTAGGGGTAAAATCTTTTATCCAAGGTCATAAAAATCAAGCTTAGTCCAGCTCCCAAACTGCCTCTGTTACAAGCCTTCTTCCTATTTTTTCTACCTTTTGATCTAACGATAATACTTCCCTATAAAAAAATCTTACTAAATTTTAGTATTTCGTTACAAATTACTTGACACTGCAAAGGATTGTAATATAATATAAGAGGCCTAAAATTATAGGGAAACAAAGCGATCGGTTTTTCAGCCGTCTTGGTTTGAAACTCTTGACTTTATGGCCCTTGGAGTTATTAATTCTGTGTGTGGAAAGGACAATCAGTTTTTTATTTTAAGATGTCACAGTCGACTTTCGCTTTTCTCTGGCTACAACGATGGTCTCTACCATTCAGTCCTAGCAGAAAAACCGTCATAAACATCTAGCCGACTTTTTGTCGGTATAGAACTGGACACGCTTAAAATGTGTGGAAAAAAAGTGATATACTTCCAAACCAGGAAAAAGGAATGGAGGAACAAGTGAAAACTTTCTATAAAAAATTATTCGCGTTTGTAGCAATGATTAGTGTAGTTGCTCTTGGCTTGTCAATCATTAAGCCAGTTTCTGCAGCAACTGTTACACCAACCATTACAAACCTTAAAGCAGATACATCTGGTCAAAAGGTCAATTTTTCTTTTGACTGGGACTTAACAGGTATTTCTGTTAAGGAAGGTGATACGTTTACTATCGACGCTCCAGAAGGTGTCAATATCACCAAACTTGCAACGGAGTCACTTCAAGCAAACGGTGCTGAAGTAGCTACCTTGTCGATGACAGACAAAAAGATTACTTTTACCTTTAAAAAAGCAATCGAATCCATGAACCAAAACGTTAAGGGTGGTTTCTCATACCAAGCAGTGTGGGATAGTACTCCAGGAAATCCTGGAAACAAAACCGCAACTTCTAAAGTTGGTTCAGAATCCGTTGTCATCACTCGTCCTGATGGACCTGGCGTATTTGAATCTGTTTTGAACAAGTACAACCTTACTGGTGACTATGTATCTAAAGAATTCAAACTCGATGCATCAGAAAACTATGCATGGATGAACGTTGGCGATGACTACTACCTTACAAAATGGTTCATCCGTATCAATGGCGATGGTAAAAAACAAGCCATCACAAATCCTGTTGTATCAGATAAAATCCAAGCTTCAGCTGTAGATTACTCAAAAATCACTTTTAAAACACCTGCTAATCACGCTGCAAGTGAATTCTTCGTTGGAACTTACTTGAAACCATCCTTCACATTAAGAAAAGGTGGACAAGTGGTTGCTTCCGGATGGGACTTCTGGCAACATGTGACATTTGATCCAGACGGTAATGGATTTACTGTGAACTTATCAGATGTCAGTGATGTCTTTAAAACAGCTTCAGATGAAGAAATCATTGTTGAATACCAAACAATCATTCCTAAAACAACTATCCGTGTTGATAACAACGCTACCTTGAAAGCTGACGAAATCACAACACCTCAAACAGACCCAGCATTCTGGAACAATACAGAGTTGAAATTCTGGGTATCTGGTGATACAACTGTGACAGTTCAGAAAGAGTGGGTTGGTGACGAAGAAGCTGACCGTAAAGATATCACTGTTCAATTGTATGCTGACGGCAAAGCTTTAGAAGGAATGACACAAACTCTTACAAAAGCTTCTGGTTGGCAAGCAGCATTTACGAAATTGCCAGGTATCAAAGACGGTAAGAAGATTGAGTACTCAGTAGTGGAAACAAATACACCTGAAGGTTACACTTCTAAAGTTGAAAAAATTGATGATGCAAACGTGATTAAGGTCGTCAACACATCAAACAAACCAACTACAACGACTACAACAACCACTACTACTACAACCACTACTACAACAACTACTACGCCTGGTGAGCCTAAGACTACAGTAACTACTACGCCTGATGAGCCTAAGACTACAGTAACTACTACGCCTGGAACACCACCTACACCACCTACACCATCTACACCATCTACAACACCTGAAGGACCTACTACAACACCTAGTACAACACCTAAAGGACCTAAAAAGAATGGTTCTACTACCACTACACCTGAAAATCCAACTGGACCGAACGCTGGAGGCAATGGTGGCGGACGTAAGAAACTTCTTCCAAGTACAGGTGAAGTTGTCGCAACAGGTCTTGTTCTTACAGGAGTATTGGTCTTGGCCGGTGCCGTTGTATTGAAACGTAAAATGACTGATAACTAATTCAGTTCAGAAAACTACTATTAGCTTGCACTAGCTCCACCTCCTAGTCACTAATAGCACGAGAGAGAATCACATTCTCTCTCTTTTTTATGGACCTATGACGATAGAATAAACTAGAAAACCAAGTCCTACCTCATTCTCATTTTTCTGTCCTAGAGGTTATATAAAAGAGCCTGTGAAAACTTCACTAGGCTCTTTTGTATCTTCACTTATATTCCAGTCTATTTCATATATGGGAATGTTTCTATTATTTTCTTCCTTAATTTTTCATTTTCTATCTTTTCAATATTGAGGACCTTTTGAAATTGGAGCACATCTTGAATCACATGTTCTTGCCCATCTTTTGAAAACTCGGCGGGAATGGTTAAATTTTTAAAAAGATCTCTCCTTATGTATCCTTCTGGTGTTTCTTCGTAAAATATATTCATAAGAGCCAACTCAAAATTAGTACTGTTTTTTTGAGGCTGAGATTTGAAGTATTGAAGAAATTCTTCTTTATTCTGAACAAGGTGCTCTTGCCCATCTATTGAATAATCAGCAGGAAGCGTGAAATCTTCAACAAATGAATTATAGGGACTTGTTAGTAATTCTAAAAAGGAGAGACGAAACTCTACATCTTCCTCGCCTAAGAAATACAAAACGGAGCGATAGTGATTTTTCAACATCTGATAGGCCTTTGGATAGGCTGCTGCTAGAGATATTTTGTATCTTTCAGTCTCCCTAAAACTTTCATTAAACCTAAGTTGTAATCCTCTAGAAATATAGTCATTTCCTCCGAAACCAGATAATCTCGTTTTTGGCATAAGAGCGAATGGATGTCTATTCTCAAGTCTCTGTTTTGACTCCGTTTTAACTTCTTCAACACTTTTACCAGAGGAACTCTTTTTAGATATTTTTCCTGTTTTTGCATCAATCAGCCCCACTCAACCGGATACTGTGAAGTCTCGTTAAACCCCTCCGTAACAACTTTCATAGTTCCATTTTCAATCACTGCTTTTGATTCCTTGGGTGCTAACATAGTAATAATAAAGTAGGCTTCATTATCCTCTGTTTCATATATTTCTCCTGAAATATCGAGTGGGATATATTTCTTATTATAGTCACGCACCATTTTAAAGACATCATAGGTTTTAGGTTTTAGTTTTCGATCCTTCGTGTCGTATACATCAATCAACCAATACTCCCCTTCTTTGGGCTCATTATAGCTTAGATAAGGCGCCGAATCTGGTGCAGTACGATAGCGTGAAAACTTATCACTACTCGCTTTTAACTTATAGCTTTCTTGCATGATATAGCGCTCACCACTTGCACCATCATGTGTATTAAGTTGGTACGCAAATTCTGGTTTACCTTTATTCACTTCTTCAATTAATTCTCTCTCATCACCATCGTCCCATTCGATAACTAGTGCTTCCCCGTTATGAATAAATTCATAGTCCTTAATTACTGGCCTCGGTTTCCATTGAACATACTGACGCAATTCTCTTATACGAATTTGTTCTTTGATAGAAGAGATCGATCCAACCACCACGACGAATAAAGTAAATAAAAACAACTTTGACTTAAATAACTTGGGCATAAACAACTCCTCCTATTCACTAGCTCCTACAAACTATTTTACCATGATTCTTATAAAGTGTCAGTGGTTGAAAAAAGGAATTCTATTCTTGGAAATCCTTGCATTATGTGAATACTGTCTGATAGAAAAACTCAAAGTATACAAACATCCGACTAAACCTACTCCTCTAGTCCATCAATTCCTTGCTAGAAGTATCCCTTATTTTTGAATGACCCATTTCGTGTCACCATAAACGACTCTAAAAGGTCCATCCCCATCTGTTAAATAGTTATTTTTATAGTTAGCTGACTCCCCCGCCTCAAGGACCGTTGGCTGGACGTCATTTAAAGTATTATTCAGCATATAAGCAGATTTTCCTTGGCCATCATAGAGTTCGACATTGAAATAATTCGAGGTATTTGAAACGGTTAGATGAGTTGGATTTGATATGGTTACTTTTCCATGAAGATCATTTTTGTTACACACTTCTGTGACAACCTCTTTGGCTTTTTGTAGTCACTAGGTGTCATGCACTTACAGCTAGTGACTACAAAGGCAAGAAAGAAAAAGCAGAAACCCCACCAATAGTTTGGAATAGTTGGATTTCATAACCTAACCTCCTTATGAAATTTACAAAATGCGTGTTCTCATTTTAGTTCTGATCGGAACTCTCTTTGAAATATTTGAAAAACTCTTCTTTATTCTTTACAACATGCTCTTGACCATCTTTTGAATATTCTGCTGGAATCCTGTAATTGTAAAATAATTTTGAAGTATCCGAACCTCCCATTGGATAGAACAGCTCTAGAATAGATATATCAAAGTTGAGATCTTCTGTTCCAAGAAAGTATAGGTAGGCTTCCTCACCCTTTTCATAGTCTCCATCTGTTCTTTCATTATGCCCCTTACTTAAAATAGAATAGACTTTCGGGTAAGTAGACTTTAATGGAATCGACTCGTTTTCATAATCTTTTATTTTATATCTTAAACGTGAATCAGAAAAAGAGATTTTCGAATCAAAATTATAATTAGGATTAGGATTAGATTCAAAGGGATGAGTTACTTTATAGTTTTTTTCATCATCATCTCGAAGTTGATCATACTCTTTTCCTGATGATGTTGTAAGTGAAATCTTTCCTGTTTTAACATTCATTAAGCCGACTTGGGTATTGTATTCCGTCTCCACATGAATGTCTCCTGGATCAAACACATATTTAACTTTCGATCCTACTAAAATACCGATAGAAAGATAGGTTTCTTGATCATCCTTATCATAATATAAAGAGCCAGTATTTGTAGCCAATGGAAGATAATCTTTATTGAGATCTCTTACAATTTTGAACATATCAAATGTTTTCTTTTTTATTCTATTATCTGAAGTGTCGTAAATATCAATAAGCCAGTATTCTCCTTTTTCCGGTTGCTTACTCCTATTATTGATACTATCGATACCAGAACCACCGAGAGTTTTATACTTTCTATAACGCCCAGGAGTCCAAGCATCTGTTTTTAACTTGTAGCTTACTTGTGCAATATAATTTCCACGATGACTTCCCTCTATAGGTCTCTCTACACTAATTTCCCTATCGTAATCTTGTGCCTCTAGAGCCTCAGCTAATTCTTTTTGAGTTTCCCATTGGATTGCAACTGCTTTTCCATCTCCTATAAATTGAGATTCAACCAGTTTAGGACGAGGTTTCCAACTGATAAATTGTGTCAGTTCCCGTTTATGAAGTTCATGCTGTATTTGCAATCCCCCGATTAGTAGGATAAAAATCAACAATAGATAAAACTTAAATGATTTCAAAATCTTCTTCATTCCATGGCCTCCTAATCTCACACTCATTTTACCATCAATCCCCTCTTTTGTCAGTCAAATATATAATAGAGAGTGGGACAGAAATCGGTAATTCGTTAGAATTCGATTTCGTCGTCCCACCTCCGCACAGTTGAGTAGGGCTGTAAAAGCTGATGAAATCAGCGTAATAGAGCCCACTCAACCACTGCGTCTTGCTCGATAATCCAAAGACAATGGAGAGGCTAGGACTTTTGTCCCAGCCTCCATTTAAGTAGCATTATAAAAATAGATTTATTAAATCTTATTAGGATACCCAAGAAGTCTCATTTTAGTTTTGATCCTCTAGTTCATCCTTTTGATCTTCATAAAAAACAACTTTCCCATCTTTCACTTTGAAGGAGTAACTGAGCGTGTCTTCCGAATCATCTTTATGATTGGAATAGTAGAAACTATAGGAACCATTCGGTAGTTTGCTCGCATCTAGCTTTTTAGCTGCTTCTTCTAGGTCTTGCTCCTTAACGGACACGGCATCATCTACATAAATGGTCATACGGATTAACTCCTGATCGATCAAGGTTTGAAAAGGAATTTGATAGTAGCCGGCAAAGTCTTTTTTCCCTTCTTTGAGATTTTGTCTTGCAATGCTATCCAGGATTTCCTCTTTTTCTTCCTGATAAAAGTTACTTAAAAAGATAGAGAATTCAATTGGAAGGCCGAGAGATTGCTTCTTTATTTCCTTCTCTAGTTTTTCCTCGATATTTTTTATGGATTTCTGCTCTAAAAACACTTTCTTATAGTCTGGAAGAAAAATAATAGATGAACTTGACCAGTCATCATGAAAAGTTGTTTCATTTTCCAATCGTACCGTTTGATCATCGTAGGTTTTCTCAGAGTAGGTGTAGCTTACATGATAAGTTGGGAATTCTAGGGCAGTCCAAGATAACTTGGTGATGGTTACTTTTCCATGAAGACCAGCTTGAGCAAGCTCACTGCTAACAACTTCTTTAGCCTTTTTGTAATCACTCGATGTCATGATCTTACAACTGGTTAGAACCATCGTTAAGAATAAAATGGGAACTAGGAGTAAAAGGGAATAACCTTTGTTTTTCATAGGTCTACCTCCAAAAATAGAAAATTTCCAAAAGTTAGATAGAGGACTATATAGGATGAAAGATTCTCACAAGTTGAATTACTCATCAACGTATTTATTTATCTAGCTCTATTCTACCATTATTTACAAGGAATGTCAGGAAAAACAAGAAAAGAGGCTGGGACAAAAGTCCTAGCCTATTAATTGTTTTTGGATTGTCGAGCAAGACGCAGTGGTTGAGTGGGCTCTACTACGCTGGTTTCATCAGCTTTTACAGCCCTACTCAACTGTGCGGAGGTGGGACGACGAAATCGAATTCTAACGAATTACCGATTTCTGTCCCACTCTCTCTCCGTCAATTACTATAAATCATCCCTGTACAGGCTTGCTCTGAAAGTTCAACAAAGCCCAGGGATTGGTAAAAGGCAAGATTCTTCTCGCTCCGTTCAGTGGCGAGGAGTCGTTGGTAGACAGTGGGAAAGGTCGCTAAAGCCTCTTTTAAGAGTTTCCTTCCGATACCTTGGCGCTGGTGATCTGGTCGTACCAGGAGGTCCTGCACAAAAATGACTGAGTGACCATCTCCTACCAAGCGGATGTAGGCAACGAGCTCTTTCTCATCATAGACGGCCAACTGCCAGAGACTGGCTTTGACAGCTTCTGCTAGCATAGATGGGTTCTTGGTATAATTGGTCCAGCCGACCGAGCTGTAAAGTGCGACTAAGTCTGCCATCGCTGGAATCTCTTGTTTGTACTCTAACATCTTAACTCCTTTTTAAGGTATAGTGCTGGAAGAAGGCTATATCCCGATAAGGGGACTCCTGACAAACGGCCAGCTCCATCTGAAGCATGGACTCTCGCCAGCCTTCTTGGCCTTTGAAGCGATTGTCCTGCAAGGAATAAAAGACACGAATTCCCTGGTAGTCCTGTACTTCGAGGGTTAGATCTTCTACTACTGCACCGAGATCATAGGCCTGTGCCAAGCCCATGGAGTGGGTTTCCAGATTTTGGCCGGCTAAGAGATCAAGCGCCTTCTGAGTATCATTTTCAAAGACGACAGTCTGTAGGACGCGCCCAACTTCATTGTGCTTGACAATGGAGAGCAGGCCACCTGGTTTCAAGAGCCGGGTGAATGCCTTGAGGACAGCCTCGCGATTCCCTACATACTCCAAGACATTGTGGCAGAGGATGACCTCAAAGCTGGCATCTTCAAGACTTGCCAACTGATCCAGACTTCCGACCAGTTGCTGGTAGGGATGGTCTTGGTCCCGCAAGGCCAACATTTCTTCATTTGGTTCCACAGCAAGGACCTCATTGTCTTTCGCTAGGTGGTTGGCCACCAGTCCAAAGCCACTGCCAAAATCAAGCACCCGTTTTCTCTTGATGTCTTTTAATTGAGCAAAAAGAATATCATAATAGATCTGTCCCCAGGGTTGCCGGAGGTTTTCTAAATAAGCTTGAATATTTGCTGCCATCTGGCTCCTCCTATTTGTAATTGAACATTTTGCTGGCTAGCTTGTCCGAGATACGAGGGAAAAGGGTATAGAGCTTGTGGGTCAGGTTCAAGAGCCAAGGCAAATTGAGCTCACGTTTTGCTTTTCCAAAGTGTTTGACAATCTTCTTAGCCACGAAGTCTGGTTCCAAAATATAACGGTCTACAGCCTTGACATAGCTTCCATCGGGGTCTGCCTGGTCAAAGAAAGCGGTCCGAATAGGGCCTGGATTGACCGTCGTCACATGGACACCAAAGGGCATGAGTTCCAACCGCAAGGCGTTAGAAAAACCAATGGCCGCAAATTTGGTCGCCGAATAAAGGCTGGATTTGGCAGTTGCGACGAGACCCGCCATGCTGACGATATTGACGATGTGACCCTTACCTGCTTCCTTCATGCGGGCACCAATTAAGCGTGAGAGATTCATCAGGGCAAAGGTATTGACTTCAAACATGGCATGGATCTGCTCATTGGTAATCTTGTCAAACTCTTCAAAGATCCCATAGCCTGCATTGTTGACCAAGACATCAATCTGCCCATAGCGCTGATAGAGGTCTTCTACCAAGTCTTGGACAGCTGAGGAATCCGTGATATCGATCCCAATGCATACTTTCTTAGGATGTTCAGCATAGACTTGTTCCAGTTTTTCTTGATTTCTGCCTAAGAGAATAAGCCGGTCCTCAGGAAGGAGCTTGACCATTTCCTGGGCTAAGCCTCCACTCGCTCCTGTGATGATGATAGTTCGCATCTTAGATCTCCACTTCTTCCAAGTCCTTGACCACATGGACCTTCTCAAACACAGTCGCGGCATCCTTGCGCAATTGACTGACGTCCTTGGAGAGGAAGCGGGCACTGATATGGTTGAGTAGAAGGCGTTTGGTTCCTGCTTCACGCGCCACTTCTGCCGCCTGCATATTGGTCGAGTGGCCATGCTTACGAGCAATCTTCTCATCGCCCTTGCCATAGGTAGACTCATGCACGAGAACATCTGCATTAACGGCAAGTCTGACGCTGGCATTGGTCTTCCGGGTATCGCCCAGGATGGTGATGATCTTACCAGGTCGAGGGGCGGAGATATAATCCGCAGCAATGATCTTGGTGCCATCTTCCAGGGTAACATCTTGGCCATTTTTGACCTGGCCAAAAAGTGGTCCAAATGGAACCCCTGCTGCCTTGAGCTTGTCTGCGTCGAGGGTCCCTTCCAAATCTTTCTGCATGACCCGGTAGCCGACACAGAAAATGGTGTGATCCAAGGCGTCGGCATAGACCGTGAACTTATCGGTCTCCATGATTTTCCCAAGTGAACCTTCATCGAACTCATGAAAATGGATCTTGTAAGGCAGGCGTGAACCGGAAACTCGAAGGCTGGTCAAGACAAAGGATTTGATCCCAACCGGTCCATAAATCTCTAGATCCGTCTGCTCTTCATTGGCCTGAAAGGCGCGGCTAGAGAGGAAACCTGGCAAGCCAAAGATATGGTCCCCGTGTAAGTGGGTGATAAAGATCTTGCTAACTTTTCGAGGACGGATGCTGGTTTCTAAGATTTGATTTTGTGTCCCTTCTCCACAGTCAAAGAGCCAAACTTCATTGATCTCATCCAAGAGTTTGAGCGCTAGACTTGAGACATTACGAGATTTGGACGGCTGGCCCGCACCCGTTCCTAAAAATTGAATTTCCATTGTATTCTTTCTAACTAATATAGATCATAGCAGTCCGATTCTTCGATCGAACGGCGATTTTTCCTGGGTAGGCCCTAGCTAATTGAGCCAATTCGTCCTGGTTGTAGCCAGTCAGGCGGATGCTCCCATCTGCCAACTCTTCAAGATTAGATAGAGGTGACAACTCCTTGGTATCCACCACCTCTTGATCCGTAACATGACGCATCAAGATGAAGCCTTCCTCATCATATACCAGGTAGTGAGGGAAGATTTGCGCAATCTCAAACAAGAGGTCCATGCTGATGGCTTCTGCTTGCTGGGCAAAGACTTGAGCTAATCCCTTTTCTCGGTAGCAAAAGCCATAGGCCTTGCCAGAGAGATTGAGACGGACAAAGGGTTTGTCCTCCTCGAAGCTGGGACTGGTCTGATAGAGATCAAAGACCTCAGTGACTTGTTCATAGTAGTCTGTTGCTGCATCGGGGCTCTTCTTTTGGTAAAGCTCAGCGAAGTAGGCATTGATTACACTGGGCGGTGGCGTGATAAACTGGAGCTTTTGCTCTTCTGTCAATCCCGCTAAGACCCGCTCCAAATAGACCTTGTCTAGACTGGTATAGCCCCCATAGCTGAGAGCGATATTAAGATAATCCATGATGATAAAACTCCTCTAGTCTCCATGCATTTTTAGGGGCGATGTAGCCTGTTATGACCTCACCAGTCTCCTCATAGGAACGCTCAGCCAATATGGCAATGGTCTCCAATTCATGGATGCGGTAGGCTTGATCAAAAGGAACCTGAATCGTAAAGGGATGGAAGAGCTCCTGCATCTTTTCAAGTAGAATGTCATGCAGTTTAGTCCGACTATCGGGATCCTTGGCCGAAACCAGGCGATAAGGTGTCTGAGTCGGAGTAAAGTCCGCGACTTTATCAGCTTTATTGTAGAGAGTTAAGCGTGGAATCTCCAGCATCTCCAAATCCTTCATAATCTGAAGAACTGTCTTTTCATGCTCTTCATGGTTGGGATCAGAGGCATCGATGACATGGACCAAGAGATCCACATTCTTGCTTTCTTCCAGGGTCGACTTAAAACTGGTCACCAACTCTGTCGGTAAGTCCTGAATAAAGCCGACTGTATCTGTCAGAGTTACTTGTAGATTGCCTGTTAGATGAATACTCTTGGTGGTCGCATCCAAGGTCGCAAAGAGTTCATCTGCCTCGTATTGGGTCTTACTGGTCAAGGCATTCATAATGGTTGATTTGCCGGCATTGGTATAGCCAATCAAGCCAATCTTAAAGATGGGGGATTCTAGGCGTTTTTCCCGTACCACTTCACGGTTCTTCTCGACCACCTTGAGTTGACGCTCGATATCGGTGATTTGATTGCGGACACTCCGGCGGTTCAACTCCAGCTGACTTTCTCCCGGTCCACGGGAACCAATCCCCCCGGCCTGACGGCTGAGCATGATCCCTTGACCCACGAGACGGGGCAAGAGGTACTTGAGCTGGGCCAGATGAACCTGGAGCTTACCTTCGTGGCTTCGTGCCCGCATGGCAAAGATATCCAAAATCAACTGCATCCGGTCGATGACCTTTACACCTAAGATTTCTTCTAAATTCACATTCTGGCGAGGGGTCAAACGGTTGTTAACGACAACTGTCGAAACCTCATCTGCATCGACCATTTGGGCAATCTCTTCTAGCTTTCCAGAGCCGACAAAAGTCTTGCTATCGTACTTTTCTCTCTTTTGGGTGTAGATCCCTACGACTTCTGCTCCGGCTGTCTTGGCTAGACTGGCCAACTCCTCCATGGACATGTCAAAGTTCTCCATACCTTGGAGCTCGACACCAACAATGAGGACCCGCTCCTGTTTTTTCTCAGTTTCTATCATCTAAAAATCTTTCTATATTTTGAAGAACCCGCTCCTTGAAGCCTTCTTCTCCAATCTGGTAAAAATGAACTGTCATCCGATTGCGAAACCAAGTCAACTGGCGCTTGGCAAAACGGCGCGTATTTTGCTTGAGCTGTTCAAGAGCCTCTTCTAAACTTTGCCCCCCCTTGAAATAAGGAAAGAGCTCCTTGTAGCCAATCCCTTTCGCAGCCTGAACCTCAGGATGGTTGTCATAGAGCCACTGGGCTTCTTCTAACAAGCCCTGCTCAACCATGAGATCCACCCGTCGATTGATGCGGTCATACAAGGCTTGGCGATCATCGTCTAGACAAATGATATAGGGTTCATAGGCTGGAGCTTGATTTTCCAAGTCCTGACCGAAATGGGAGATTTCCAAGGCCCGCATTGCTCGTCTACGATTGATCTGCGGAATTTCAATTCCCTCTTTTGCTACTCGATCAAACAGTTCTTCATCAGTGAGAGGGGACAAGGACTCCCGATAGGCTAGAATGTCCTCGTGGGCAACATCCCCTCCTAGGTGATAGCCTTCTAAGAGACTCTGGACATAGAGGCCTGTCCCTCCAGCAATAATAGGAAGGTGGCCTCGTTCTTGAATCTCCTCGATGGCTTGGCTGGCTTCTGTCACAAAATCGTAGGCTGAGTAAGTATCTGTCACCTCGCGGACATCGATCAGATGATGGGGAGCTGCTGCCTGCTCTTCTGGACTAGCCTTGGCCGTTCCAATATCTAGGGTGCGGTAGACCTGCTGGCTATCTCCGCTGATGACCTCCCCCTGAAAGCGCTGGGCCACCTCGATAGCGAGGGCTGTTTTCCCAACAGCGGTCGGTCCCACTATCACAATTATCTTGTTTTTCATCGTTTTTCCTTGCAAAAATCGCATTTTTTCGTTACCATATATTATAACATAAAAATTTAAAGTTCTAAAAAGGAGAAATTCTCATGGCTAAAGGATTTGGTAAAGGTTTTGTTACTGGTGTTGCTGGTACAGTTGCTGCTGTAGCAGGTGCAGTTTACACATTCAAGAAAAAAGTAATCGAGCCTGAAGAACAAAAAGCAGCTTTCATCGAAGAAAACCGCAAAAAAGCAGCACGTCGTCGTGTATCACACTAATCAAAAGAAAAAACTCCGGGAAACCGGAGTTTTTTTTGTGAATGTAGACAAACTATTTTTACATTACTAGCTAGATAATTTTTTCAAAAAAGTTATTTATTATTTAAGATTTTAAGCAAGTCAAAAACTTTCCGCTGTGAGAAAAGTGCTAGAAACACGATTGTTTCTAGCACACGGGAGTTTTGGAACCTTAGGTCCAAAACTAAGTCATGGAACTTCGTTGAAGTTCGCTGACGTCCGTACTAACCTAAGGAAAGTTTTTCAGAAGAATTTATCTTTAATCTAAAAACTCCGGAAAACCGGAGTTTTTTGTGTTCTTATCGTTCTTTTAACATCTTGGTAGCAAGGTCTAGCATCTCTACTGCCTTTTGGTAGTGCTCGTCCAACAAATCGTAGACGGCATCTTCCGATAAGACGCCACAGTAGACCTCTTCAGGGAAGTCTGGCTGATTGGACAATTCGACATCGTCCATGTAGACCTGGCTAGTGTAGTAATCGCGAAGGGCGATATAGCTAGACTGGCCAGCTTCTACCCGTTTCAAACATGCTTCGAGCTCTTCGATTAAACTTTGGTAGGTGTTGAGATGGCCTTCCATCTCTTGGATTCGTTCAATTGGGGTCATGAGTTGTCCTTTCTATCTGCTAAAGAAACGACTTGCAGCTGCTCACCGCCTAGTAAAATCAAATAGGATTCAACCTGCTCCACACCATATGAACGGCGGAGGGCTTCTGCGTAGAGTTCCAGTTGGGCTTGGTAGCGATCCAGCAATTCTTGAGGGTTCCGGTAACGGTCTGTCTTGTAGTCAAAGAGAAGAATCCGATCTTCCAATAGTAGGTAGCCGTCTAAGATCCCCCGGACCACAAAGTCCTGGCCACTAGCTGGATCTGTCTTGAGCATGGCAAAGGGCGCTTCACGATGGACCTTGTCGGACTCTTTTAGCAAGAGTTGGCCCAAGTCGGTCTGGAAGAAGGCCAAAACCTTCTTGAGGTCGATCCGCTTCTTGACAGCCGGACTGGCATTGACCTCTTGGAGGACCATTGCTAGGCTCTCCATGGTTGGAATCGTCGTCAATGGAATCCGTTGCATCAATTCGTGCAGGGCACTACCGACTGCTGCTCCTGTCACAGCTTCTTCCTTGCCAAAGGTTGGAAACTCAAAGCTTGGTAAGGCAAGATCCGCTTTTTCCATGAGGTCCACTCCGTCGATATCTTGGATAGGTTCATAGAATTTCTTAATTTGGCTCGGAGTCCGCACACTCGGAAGTTGGATGGCTGCTTGGTACTGGGTGTTGAGCCGGTCCACTGATTCTAAGACATCCAGGGCACGGCGGATCTCTTCTGATTGCCGGTTGTCCTTGAGGTCATCGACTGGGAGAGAAGACTTCAACTCCAAGTGACCGATTTGCTCCGGCGTCAAGTCTTGGTCGGTCACAAAGCGGGTCTGATAGGACAAGTGTTGCTGGGCAAAGACTGCCTGGATGGCATAGAGCCAGTCTTGGAAACAATTGATCTCCTTACGAAGAGCTGGGCTCAAGCGTCCATTGACACTGGATCCCCATTTTTTCTCTTCCAACTTATCCTGCCGGCCCTTGCCCACCAGATAGAGCTTGCGCTCTGCCCGGGTCATAGCGACATAGAGGAGGCGCATCTGTTCCGACAAGGATGCTAGACGAATTTCCTCAACATTTCGCTGATAAGGCAGGGTCTCAATGACCAAGCGTACCGACTCGGGAAGTCCCTCTTGATCTGACTCGACGGGGAGATTCGCAACATACTTGATCCCGACCCCATTTTTCCGACTGATGACAGCATTGGTCGATAGTTCCTTGCCGACAAACTTTTTGTCAGTATTGAGGATAAAGACATAAGGAAACTCAAGTCCCTTGCTCTTATGGATGGTCATGAGTTGGACAGCATCCTTAGGAACTGCCTGGGCGACATTGGCCAAGTCGTGTTGGTTTTCCAAAATCTTATCAATCATGGAGATGAAACGTGGCAAACCTTTGAAACTAGAGCTTTCAAAGTCATTTGCCCGCAGGGTCAAGGCATAGAGATTGGCCTGCCGTTGGGCTCCATTTGGCAGGGCACCCACATAATCATAATAGTGGCGATCTTGGTAAATCTTCCAGAGCAGGTCATAGAGAGAATGAGTCTGAGCATAGTCACGCCAGGCATCTAGTGTCTCCATAAAGCGGGTGAGCTTCTCTCTCAAGCTAGAATCGATCAAATGAGGAGCACTCCCTGTCTGGTCTAGGGCGTGTTGCAGTTTCTCATAGAGATTCTCTGCCTTCTTTCCTTCAACTCCCTGTAAGGCTAAGCGAGCCAACTGGTCCTCATCAAACTCAAACATGGCTGATTTCAGGAGGGCCACCAAGGGATAGTCCTGCAAGGGATTGTTAATGGTTCGGAGGGTGTCCAAAAGGACCATGACTTCGACCGACTGGAGGTAGTTTTCCTCTCCCCCGTCTGCAACGATAGGAATTTGATAGGCTTCAAAGGAAGACAGTACCTTGTCGTTGCGGGTCCGAGACGCCGTCAAGAGTGTGATATCCTTAAAGGGAACCCCTTCTTCGTTGTGGAGGCGGATGATTTCCTTGATGACCAAAAGGACTTCACCTGAGGATAGGCTATCCCCTTCTTGCTCTTCTTCTTCAGTTGCTTCAGCCACATCCTGACTGCCATCGTAGAGCAGGAACTCTGTCTCATAGGCGGGTGTCGGCTCTTTCTTCTCGGGATTGCCCGCAATTAAGCGGTGGCTCTGGTCATAGAGAATCTCCCCAACTTCCTCATCCATGAGGCGTTCAAAGACATGGTTGGTCGCCTCTAAGACCTCTACGTGGCTTCGGAAATTCTCCTTGAGCAGGATCAACTTACCATCAGCCCCTTCTTCTTGATAGGCCTTAAACTTATCATTAAAAATTTGAGGATCTGCCTGACGGAAACGGTAGATGGACTGCTTGATATCTCCCACCATGAAGCGGTTTTGGCCATTGGACAAGAGTTCCAACATCCGCTCTTGGGTATGGTTGGTATCCTGGTACTCATCGACCATGACCTCGTGGTAGCGCTCTTGATAGAGACTACGGATATGGGGGAATTCTTCAAGGATCTGGATAGCAAAATGGCTGATGTCGCCAAATTCAAAGGCATTTTCCTGCTTCTTGCGCTCTAAATAAGCAGTAGAGAAAGCTTGGACAAAGTCCCTGAGCAAGACCAGCAAAGGCAAGGGTTCATCCTTGAAGCGAATCTGATAGGTTAGTTGGTAGTGCTGGGAAGCTGCTGCCCGCAAGGCTTCGATGCGTTCTTTGCGTTCGTCATTGAAGGCCGTAGCTAACTCTTTCAGGTCTTCTTTTCGTGTCGTGATGGCCAGACTTCGTCCTCCGCTAGCACGGGAGATCAAGACCACCCGCTCTAAGACCTCAAAGATAGCTTCCTGGCTGGATTTCTCATTGAGACTAGCGATTAAGTCTTGAATAGCGGTGACATTCTCTTGGTACTTGGCCCCTGCAAAGGCTTGCCCCTCATTGGCCAGGTGGAAGGTAAAGAAAGATTCCAGTTCAAAGAGTTGCTCTTTTACCCCTTGGGCCAACTGGTCCAAGGCTTCATCATAGTCCAGATCCTCATAGCCTTTGAGGAAGGACTCCTTCAACCAGATGAGAGGATCCGCAGTGGATTGGAGGAAGTCTACTAGTGCATAAACCTGCTCCTTAAAACCAGCTAGCGACTTGCCCTTTCCTGTAAAGTTCTTAACTAGACGACTAAAGAGGCGGTCAGGCCCTTGCTCCTCATAAAAGCGCTCAAAGACTTGTTCAAAACAGTCATTCTTGAGTAAGGACTGCTCGCTCGCACTTTGAAGGATGCGGAAAGTCGGCGAGAGGCCTAATAAATAGCCGTATTTGGAGACCAGTCGCTGCGTGAAGGCATCCATGGTCCCGATATCACTAGTTGGTAATTCTGCGATTTGTTGAGCCAAGTGGCGCATGAGCTCCTCATCCTTGGTAGACTTGAGGCTCTTCTCCAACTCCTTTTCTAAGCGTTCCTTGAGCTCAGTTGCTGCCTTAACCGTAAAGGTCGAGATAAACAATTGCTGGATGGAAACCCCTCGGTGCAATTGATCCAGGATCCGTTGGACCATGACAAAGGTCTTCCCAGAACCAGCCGAAGCTGATACTAGGATATTGGTTCCTGACGAATAGATGGCTTCTATTTGCTCAGGGGTCCGTTTTTGTTCCTTGTCAGACAGGGCCTCCTGGATTTGGAGGTCTTGAATCTGACTGTGACTTAAAAATTCAATTGGTTTCATTGATTCAATTCCTCCTTCATTTTTTCTATCCAGGCCTGACGGAGCTTGTCACCGACTGGGCGTTTGTCATACTGACTTGGATCCAGTTTCTTCAAGAAACGGGCTTGTCCTAGGTGGCGATTGGCTTCAAATCCCGTAATCGATTTATATTGTTCTACATACGGAGCAATGCTTCGACCATTTTCAGTATAAGGGTTGATAGCAAAGTCACCCGACAAGATACCTTCGGCTGCTTGTTGATAGAGATGGGCATTGTAGAGCAAGAGCAGATCTAGCTCCTCTTGACTCAGCAACATGGCCTTGTTTTTCTCATAGCTCTCCCCTAATTGACTGGCTTGGTCTGCCAAGAAGAGCCCCTTGTATTGTTGGGATTTTAGAACCGCTTGGACAGCATCTTCGACCGCCTTGGTATCCTTGAGAGGCACCAAAGGATCCGTCATCTGCAAATACATGGCACCGAAAATCCCCTTGTCAGGATCAAAGGCCTGAAAGTCTTTGATAGCAGATAGATAAGTTGGCAACTGGGAGTTGAGGCCATTATAGAACTTCTCAAAGTTAAACTTAGTCTCACTGGACTTATAGTCCACCACTCCCAAGGCCCCTGTCTCAGACAGCCGATCAATCCTATCAACCTTGCCCTTGACCAAGAGCGGACGACCATCTTCTAAGGTTAAGAAGGGGCGATCTTCTCGGCCGAAGAGAGCTTCCTCTCCAATGGTTTCAATACTGTCATTGTGGGCGAGGACACGACCAGTCGCCCGAGCTGTATCCAGGAGCAATTCTTTTGAAAAAGCGGCCATAGCATTCTCCTGATAAAGGAGGGCAAACTCTGTCTCCTGGCTGGTTTCGCGAATGGCCTTGTGCAAGCGCTCATCAAAATCTCCTTCTGAAGGATCTTTCAGCACCCGTTCAAAAATACGGTGCAAGAAATTCCCATGGCTTCTCGCGTCTGGGCGCAAGTGCCACTCCTCCTGCAAACCTAGGACATAGTGAAGATAATAGCTATATTGGTTTTGGTAGTAGGTGTTGAGAGCTGAGGCAGATAAAGACAGAGCCTGCCCTTTTGGATAAAGGACTTCCAGCGTCTCATCCTCTAAGACCTTGGTCGTCAAGCTGTGGCTGATTTGCGGGATATGCAAGCCTTCTGAAGCTAATTTCTTCCGAAGAATGCGAATGGCAACTGCCCAGAAGGTCGCTTCTTCCTTGCTCAACTCCTGGTCAATTTCTCCCTGGTGCAATTCAATCAGTCGAGCTAAGAGGGCCTGGTAAGACCCCATATCTTCACTAGAGGCCCTTGCCTTCTTCTCAATGACGGGTAGAGCAAGCGGTGCCTTGGTCAGCTCGAACAAGTAAGGGGACATCTTATCGTCCACCTCATTGACAAGAATAGGGCTGGATAAGACCAGCTGTTTGGTGGCCGCATTGAAGAGAGATAGGGCGACGAAGCGATTCTTCCGTAAGTTGTCCTGACTGGCAATTTGGAGATTAGCCTGTTGGTCTGAAGCTTGGTTCAGGACCTGACGCTCCTCATCCGTCAGCAAGGATTGGTCCTTGGCAATCTTAGGGAAACGCTCCTGGGTCAAGCCAATGGCATAGACATAAGGAGCTGATAGAGGTTCGATCAAATCATAAGACTGGACTGTCACCACATCCACTGTCGCTGGGACCGTTCGATAACTTGCCAACAAGATCCCTGACAAGAGAAGGCTAAGAAAATCATCTAAGGTCACCTTGATTTGATCAAAGACCTGGGCAAATTGTTCTAGCACATGGCTAAAGGACTTCCATACCTGGTCATAGCGTTCCATTTCCTGTTCAGAGCCACGACTGGCTAACTGTTGCATGTTTTGCGCCAACTGGGCATCTTGACAAAACTGGGCAAACTTTTTCAGTAGCCCCTGGCTGGTCTGGCTCTTGGTCTTGTAAAAATCCTGAAGGGGACCGATGACCTGCTGGCGAATCTGGTTGAGACGCTCTAGGTCAAATTTGTCATGGTGATTGGCTGTAAAGTCACGAGAAAAGGCAGCTAAACCCTTGATTTCTGCAAAGCGAACATATTGTTCAAAATGGTCGATGTCCTCTCGCGTTAGCGCCCCATAGAGCCCCGTCTTCAAGAGATTGACCACATCCTCGGTCAAAAACCGATAGCGACGAAGACGGTCCAAGGATTCCACCCATTGGACCAGGGGATGCTGGGACATGGACTCACTCTTTCCAAGATAAAAGGGAATCTGGTACTGGTCAAAGATGGTTTTGAGCTGGAGCTGATAAGCATCCACATCCCCCAAGAGGACCCGAATGTCTTTGTACCGTGCGCCCTCATACAGACGCTGGCGAATGGAGCGGGCTACAGCCTCTAATTCTTCCTTTTGATGGTTACAGGTCCAAATCTCTACTGCTTCTCGATCTTGATCAAACAGCTCACCCTCTACCTCTGTAAAGTCATAACGAGCTTCCAAGATCCGCGTCATACGACTAAAGGCATCCTCTTTTCCTTGACCGACATAGCTTGGCGTGACCTGGTAGGTCCTAGCCAAGTCTAGCAGGAAGTCGACACTTGCCTGGTAGAGGTTTCCTTCACGAAAGGTCGAGCGATAGGCTTTCTCACTGGCGTATGCCCCAATAATGATCTCGACGCCCTTGTCATGCAGCAAATGAACCAGGTAGTCCTCCTCGGCTGAGAAACGCGTAAAACCGTCAATTACTAGGGCCAAGTCTTTCAACTCCTCATCCAAATCTCCCTTGATAAGATGAGAGGCAAAACTAGCCAACTTAGACTCAGACTCAAAAGAACCTGCAACTAACTGGTCTTGAACAGCCTTCAAGATATGGATCAAGTCTTCTCTCTTCTCCTGATCTGGCAAGGCATCCAAGTCGGATGCTGTCATCTGGGCTGTCTGCAACTCATGAAAGAGCTGGATCAATTGTTGGATAAACTGGGGATCCTTCTTAAGACGTGCATAAACCTTGAGCTCTTCATCCGGCATCTGAGAAAGCACCTTAAAAAAGAGCATGCCAAGACCGATATCATCGAGCGACTGCTGCTGGTGACTTTCATTGAGTGTAAAATAGCGTGCCATCTGAGCAAAGCGCGTAATGGTGATGGCAAAAGAAGCCTTCTGGTCTATGAGTTGCAAGACTTTGTGCTCCTTCTCAAAAGATAGAGAGTTGGGCGCGATATAAAAGACCCGCTTCCCTTCTTCAACCAATCGATTGGCCTCATCCACCAAGACCTGGGTTAAAGGCGTTCGAATATCTGTATAGACTAATTTCATAATGTTAGGATTCCTGTAAAATGATAGTTCTATTATACCATCTTTGCGCCTTTTCTACAGGGATTTTCCCATCATTCAGGAGTTTCAAAGCAGATAAAAAAGAGGCTGGGACAAAAGTCCTAGCCTCTCAATTGTCTTTGGATTATCGAGCAAGACGCAGTTGTTGAGTGGGCTCTACTACGCTGATTTCATCAGCTTTTACAGCCCTACTCAACTGTGCGGAGGTGGGACGACGAAATCGAATTCTAACGAATTACCGATTTCTGTCCCACTCTCTTTTCAACTATTTTTTTAGCTTCCCCAATTGATCAAAAGATAGAGTATGCTAGAGCCAAACATATCTGCCAAAGCATGCATGAGGAAGAATGGCAAGAGGTTCTTGATTACCTTCTTGTAGAGGACATAATAGAAGAGTCCATAGATGACACCGATGACCACTGCCCAAAGCAAACCTTGGTAGGTATGGAAGGAAATCCGAATCAAGGTCGAATAAGCCAGTGCCCACCACTTGTACTTCTGATTAACAGATGTCATGACTCCTAAGAAGAAGAACTCTTCGTAGAAACCATTGAGCAAGGCATAAGCAATCGCCATGGGACTGAGCGCCAAGAACTTGTGAATAATCTGCATAGGATCGATATAAGCAAGGAGATTAACATTGAAGTAATCATACTCTCCGCTCACCGTCGTCACGATATCCCCAAACAAACCGACGATGGCAAAGATAAAGGGTACCCAAAAGAGGACAGACCATTTGAAGCGAATCGGCAGCTGTTTAAAATCGAAATTCCGGAGAAGCAAGTAAGCCAAGGCAAGGGCTAATAAGATGATCTGCAAGGTGAAGTTGCTGGAGTATGTTGCTCCATCCGTGGCAGTATTGGTAGCTGTTTCCGTGGCTGGGCTAACGGCTTGAGCAACCGGCTGAAAGCTTGCTATAAAGTATTGCGTCGACCAGACAATAAACTGCCCAAACATAATGGCGGTAACAATAGCGATATCATACCATTTGAGCTCTTTCAAAGGCTTTTCTGGACGTATAAACTTAAGAATTTTCATCATTCATCCTTCTATTCCCACATTGGAAGTATTTTTGATAGTTCTACTATAAAAGAATAGGCTTAAAGAAACTTTAATTCTTAGCTAGTAATAAAATTGTTATAAATAATTTGCTGTTATTACAATATAAAGATAAATTTTATTAATAACTTTCCTTATGTGAGTACGGACGTCATGGAACTTCTACGAAGTTCCATGACTTAGTTTTGAACCTAATGTTTCAAAACTCCCGAGTGCCTGAAACAATTGAGTTTCAGGCACTTTTCTCACGGCGGAAAGTTTTAATCTATATTGAAAAGACTTTAAAATAAGAAATCGTTGATTTCTTTGAAGAATAATCTAGGTTAATTTATGTATAGAACAGTTTGTCTATATAAAAACGACCAGTTGGTCGTTTCTTTATTTCTATTCCTCTAAGAGGTCTTGGATTCTATCTAGATACTGGTTGTCTGTCACTGCCATCACGCGTACCCCTTCTGGCCAGATAAAGTCAGGATGAAGCTGAATTTGAAGTGGTTGGCTTTCCGCATCTCGATAACCAATAATATTGAGATGGTACTCTTCTCTGACCGCCAAGTCTTGAAGGCTTTTTCCTACCCAGCTAGCTGGAACCGTGAACTCAGCCACCACCACTGCTTCATCCAACTGGAAAACTTCAATCCCGTGTTGGAAGAGGATCATCTTGGCCAGAGACATCCCAGCTTCCACCTCAGGTAAAATAACCAAATCGGCCCCAATCTTCTCAAGAACGTCCTTGGTCACTTCATTCTTGACCTTGGCAATGACTCGCTCAACACCAAGTGCCTTACAGTGCATGACAGCTAGGACACTGGACTCCAGGTTTTCACCTGTCGCAATCACGACTGTGTCGCAGTTCCCAATATCTGCCGCATCCAATAGGTCCATTTCCGTAATGTCTCCAACGATTCCAGTTGTAATCATAGATTCATATTGGTTGATCACATCTGCATGATCGTCAATTGCAATGATATCCACATCCTGGTCCTGCAGGGTTTTTAAGACACTCTGTCCAAAAATCCCTAAGCCCAGAATTCCAATAGTTCGATTTGCCATAAGTCTCTCCTATCCGATAATGATGTCTGCCTTGGCATACTGCAAGGCGTCTGCCTTCTTGGCTTTGTAATTGTTCAAGCTGACCATGAGGGTCAAGGGACCGATCCGACCGATAAACATGAGAATCATGATGATACTAAGCCCTGCTCCATTTAAGGTTGAGGTCACATTAGCCGTCACTCCGACTGTCGCTAAAGCTGATACCACCTCAAAGACCAAATAGATAAAGCGTTGGCCATCCGGCGTCACCAAACAGATTCCTAATAGACCCAGTAAGAAGGTCAACTGGAAAATCACCGCCGTCCCAAAGGAACGTTGAACAATGTCTGGCGCGATCGTTCGTTTTCCTAAATTGGTATGTGGCAACCCGAGCAGTTCCTTGCGAGCCAAAAGAACTAAAACCAGGAAGGTCGTAATTTTCATCCCTCCTGCTGTCCCGCCTGGTGCTCCACCTAGAAACATCTGCAAGAGATAGATAAAGAGTGTCACTGGCCGGACTGCTGTATAATCTAAGGAGGCAAAACCGGCTGTCCGCATGCTGACGGTCTGGAAAAAGCTGACCAAGACCTTCTCTCCCAATGGCAGAGACCCAATGGTTGCTGGATTATCAAACTCGGTCAAGAGACTGGTTACTGTCCCAAAGAGGAGAATCGCAGCTGTTAACCAGAGAACCACCTTGGTGTGAAAGCGAAGAGTCCGTCGTCCGGATTGGTTACGAGTCTTTGAAGCGAGGTCAAACCAAACCATAAAGCCCAAACCGCCTGTGATAATTAGGGCAGACAAGGTTAGGTTGACCAGCCAATCAGTCTGGAAACTCATCATGCTATCGCCCCCAAAATTATCAAAGCCCGCATTACAAAAGGCGGAAACCGCGACAAAGATAGAGTTAAAGATTCCATGGCCCCAGCCGAAGCGAGGGATAAAGCGGGTCATGAGGAACAAGGCTCCCAACCCTTCGATGGTAAAGGTAGTAATGAAGATGGAGCGCACAAAACGGGCCAAGCTCTGGTTATTCCTAAAGCTAAAACTGTCCCGGATGGTCTGCCGGTCCTTGTAACTGAGCTTTTGTCGGCTCTCCATAAAGAAGAGACCGATAAAGGTCAAGATACCTAGGCCTCCGATCTGGATCAAAAGCATACAGATCAATTGCCCCCAACCATTATAGGTCGAAGCCACCGACTGGGTAAAAAGCCCTGTCACACAGACCATGGATACCGCTGTAAAAAGATGGTCGACATAGCCTGCTGTTGAGCTTGCTTGCTGGACAAAAGGCAGACTCAGTAAGAGCGAGCCGATTATGATAACCAAGGCAAAGCTGAAAAAGATCCGCCTTGCCGGAGACAGACCTTTGATCTTGGACTGCCACTGTTTAAAAAATGATTTGACTAACATAGCTTCATTGTATCATAAAAGTGGATTGGACTCACAAGTGATGAATCATTTCTAGGCATAATTCTAAGGCCTTCTCAAATGCCTCAGATCCCCAGTCACGCTGATCATAATTTTCCAGGTCGGCAAGAGAATCTGCGGTAAATAGGAGCAAGCCCCAAACCGCCCCACGAAGCTGGGCCACTGCAGCAAGAGAGGCACACTCCATCTCCACCACACTACACCCTTCTTCGATGCGATAGGCGACCTTATCAGGCGTTTCTCTATAAAATCCGTCCGTCGACCAGGTCATGACCTCTTGATAAGGAATTTCTTTTCCTTTCAAGACCGTTTCAATAGCGGTCAGTGCTCGCCTATCCACTTCGATATAACGGGAAGGCGCTACATAATGGTAACTAGCTCCCTCATCTCGCAAGGCCTTGGTCGGGATCAAGAAGGCATTTTCTTCCATGTCCACCAAGACGCCACAGCTTCCTGCCGAAATGATCTTCTTCACCCCATAGCCGATCAACCAATCCATGAATTGGGCTGCTGCTGCAGATCCAACTGGCGCTTGAGCCAAGCAGATTTCCTCTCCTTGGTGCTCCATGACATAAACCGGATAGGTCTTGGTAGCTGAGACAAAGCTAGCTACTTGTTTGGCTCCAGCAACTTTGGCAAAGCGGTCAATCTCATCCTCTAAGAAAGCATAAACGCATTTATCAGGCAAATGCAGGTCTAACCCCTCATGGGTCGGCATAATGACTGCCTGTGGGTTGTCGTCAAACTCTAAAATAGGAATTTCATGTTTATGGATCATCTGTTGCCTCCAAACTTGTTTGTAACATTATATAAGTCTATCTAGCCGGTGTCAAGAAGAGATAGCAAAAAGGACTATTTTTCTTCCATAGTAACTCCCTTTCTAATGAATACCTTCAACTATGATATAATGGGGACAGTACAAGGGAGGAAAACAATGTTACAAGAACTAGCTTTTACAGGACAATGGAGACACTATCAAAAACGCGTTCTCGATAAGAGTGAGGCTTTTATGGCGGATGGCCACCTGCATTTGGTAGCAGCTCCTGGCTCTGGAAAAACAACCCTAGGAATTGAATTCATCCGACGCTTTGGGCAACCAACCCTGATCTTGGCACCTACGGTCACCATTCGTCAACAATGGGTCGACCGGATTATCCAAGCATTCTTGAAAGATGAAAGCCAAGCGGAGCAATTGATCTCTCAGAATCTTAAACATCCTAAGCTGATTACAGTGGCTACCTATCAAGCCCTACACAGTGCCATGAACCAAATCGTCGGTCAATCGCAAGCTGAAGATACCGATGACCAGGCAGAGATTGAAACATTTGATTTCAAAGGCTTTGACATCTTTTCTACTTTCAAAGAAATCTCACTTGGAACCCTCTGTTTAGATGAGTGTCACCACCTGCGCAATGAATGGTGGAAGAGTTTGGAAGCCTTTCGCCAAGCCTTCCCTGACTTAAAGATGATCTCCCTCACTGCTACCCCTCCCTATGAAGGGGACCCTACTCTTTGGGAACGCTATATCCGCATGTGTGGGGAGATTGATGAGGAAATCACGGTTCCCGAATTGGTAAAGGAAGAGACCCTTTGTCCCCACCAAGACTATGTCTACTTTGCCTTTCCAACCAAGGAAGAGCAGGCTCAGTTGGACGCCTTTAGCCAACAAAAGAATGCTCTCTTACAACAATTGACTTCCGATCCCCTCTTTTGCCAACACCTGCAATCCTGTCAGGCCTTATCTGGTCAGATTAGTGATGATGAATTGCTCAATGAGCCCAAGTATCTCTCTGCTACCCTGATCTTTCTTCGGAGCAAGGGAATCGCCTTTCCCAACCGTTTTCAGGACCTTTTAGGAGCTAAAAAACTACCTGCCTTCACCATGGACTGGCTTGAAACTCTTCTGCAAGGCCTGCTCTTTCAGGTTCCCCACTGGTACAATCTACCAGAAGAATACGAAAAGCAACTCCTCCATGAATTAAAAGCAGCTAGCTTAATCGATCGAAAACAAGTCAAACTGGTCCGCAACAAAAAACAAGACCTCCTGCTGAACCAATCCCTTGGAAAACTCAATGCGGTTCGAGAGATTTTCAAGGCGGAATACCAGGCTCTTGGAAGCCAACTGCGCCAACTGGTTTTAACAGACTATATTCGCCAAGACTTTGAAGTTCATCTAGGGGACACGGACGCCCAATTCACTCAGTTGGGAGTTCTCTCGTATTTTGAATCCATTCGCAGGGAAAGCATAGAGCTAACGACCCCTCCTGCCATCGCTGTCTTAACAGGTACTATCGTCATCATCCCAACAGTTGCTAAGCCAAAACTAGAAGAGCTTCTAGGAGCGAATCGACTGACTTACCAAAATGTCGGCCAATTATCTCCTGATGACTTTCTCAAGATTCGCTTGGTTGGTTCTCAACATGATTTGGTGACAGCTGTGACTCAGCTCTTTCAAGAGGGACTCATCCAAGTCGTGATTGGAACCAAGTCTCTTCTAGGAGAAGGCTGGGATGCTCCTTGTGTCAACTCCCTGATCCTAGCGAGCTTTGTCGGTAGCTTTATGCTCAGCAACCAAATGCGAGGCCGTGCCATCCGAGTGTGGCCTGAGGATCCAGACAAGACCAGTAACATCTGGCATCTGGTCTCCATCAATCTTTCCTCAAAGAAATGGTATGAAAAGTCAGATCTTGAAAAGGAAGAGATCGAAGCCATCACTGATCAACTGAAAGAATACAGTCCTGATCTAGAGCTTTTAGAGAGACGGATGAAGCAATTTTTAGGCCTCCACTACAAGGAACCCTTTATCGAATCCGGAATCGAACGTCTATCCTTTGACAATATCCGCTATACTAAAAAACAGTTACAGAAACTCAACGAAGAGTCCTTAGAGCGCTCCACTCATCGTCAAGAACTTCGGGATGACTGGCAAAAAGCTCTTCCGATTCTTGAGAATATGGAGATTGCAAACGAGGTCCAAGTGGATAAACACTTCCTGCCTCTGGCCCTATTTTTTGATGCCAGAAAGCTAGCTCGCTGGCTGACGGCTGCTGCTTTGACCGATGCTTTCGCCAACCTTATTTACTACTCACATAGAGGTGGAAGGAACACTGTTTCTCTTATTCTTCTATTCGTCTTAGCTGTTCTCGCACTCCTTGCTTGGCTACGCTACTACCTCTATAAGAGTCCTTATAAACGCATGGAAGTATTTGGAGAAGCTGTCCGTCAAGCCTTATTAGCTTCTGGCCAGATTCAAACCCAGGAGACCCGCATCCAAGTGGTCCGAGATAGGAAGGATGCCATCAACACGCTGATCTATATGAAGGGCGGAACCATGCGAGAGAAAGAACTCTTCTCGCAAACCATGATCGAATTTTTCGCACCGATTGAAAACCAGCGTTACATCCTAAAAGCTCAGGAAAAAGTATCCGACCAGACAGAATACTTCGCCGTGCCAAGCCTCTTTGATAAGCGAAAAGAGGAGGCCCAAGCCTTTGTCGAGCAAATCCGAAAGAGCCTAGGTAAGTATGACCTCGTCTATACCAGAAGCGCCGAAGGCCGTGCTGTTCTTTTAGATGCACGCATCAAGGCCTTGGCTAACAAACAAGAGCGCACCTTCACCAAGAAACAAGTGATGTCGGATTTGAAATAAGAACTGATTTCACTACAAAAAAATTCTAGTAGACAACCTCTACTAGAATTTTTTCATTACTCAATGACAATCATAGCCTTAATGGTCTTGCGTTCATCCATGTCTTTATAAGCTTGATCAATCTCGTCCAAGCTATAGCTATGGGTAAAGACGCGTCCTGGATTGATATCGCCGTCAAGCACTGCTTTCAGCAAGAACTGTTTGTCATAAGTTGTCACGGAAGCAGCGCCTCCTGCAACAGAAATATTTTGCGCAAAGGTCGAACCAAGAGCACGGTTATTGTAGTGAGGAACACCGACAAAACCTAAACGTCCACCATTGTGAAGAACCCCAAGGGCCTGATCAACAGCTGCTGCGGTACCGACACATTCAAGAGCCGCATCTGCTCCTCCTCCGAGGATTTCACGGACCTTGGCAATGCCTTCTTCGCCACGCTCCGCTACGACTGCTGTCGCACCAAATTCCAAAGCCATTTGTTGACGATCTTGGTGACGGCTCATAAGGACGATTTGCGATGCACCACGCATCTTGGCTGCGATAACCGCACATTGACCAACGGCACCGTCCCCGATGACCACTACTTTGTCACCAGGCTTCACGTCTGCTACACGCGCCACATGGTAACCGGTTGGCATGACATCCGCTAACGTCAAGAAGGATTTGAGCATGGCTTCTGTATAATCTGATGGTTGCCCAGGAATCTTGACAAGAGCCCAGTTAGCATACTCGAAGCGCATGTACTCTGCTTGAACCCCATCAGACCAGTTAGTGCCGATATGGCGGTCACACGTCCCATCATAGCCTGCACGACAGGCATCACACTCCCCACAGCCATGGGTGAAAGGCGCGATGACAAAGTCTCCTGGTTTGACCGTGGTAATGGCCTCACCGATTTCTTCGACAACCCCAATAGCCTCGTGGCCACTATTTTGGTGCCCCGCTTCAATATCTGGATTGCGGTAGCTCCAGAGATCGGATCCACAGACACATGTTCGGACGATGCGGAGAATAACATCATCCGGTTCTTCGATGTGTGGACGTTCTACTTCTACTAGACCCACTTGCCCAGCTTTTGTATAGACTGTTTTCTTCATAGGAACAACCTACTTTCTATTGCTTACCTACCTATAGTATACACTTTTTATCGAGCTCTAGCCCACTTCCTGATTTAAAACTCCATCTTTTAATCATATTTTTTTCCATACTTCTTTTCTAGCATTTTCTTAATCAAATAGGGCATTTTGACATTATCGCGGCCTTTCTTATCAATCAATTTTCTGACAAAATCGGGCATTTGAATATCTTTTTCTGCTTCCAAAATCTGACCTGTACTTGAAGGAGCTTCCAACTCATCAAAAGTCTCTAGCTGAGGTTGATAGTCACTATAGTCACCATCTATATGAGACTGAATGGTTGACAGAAGGGCTTTAATCAGTCGTGAATCGCTATTTGGCATAGGAGGTCGATGATAAGCCACTCCGAGCTCCTGACATAGCTCCTGACACTCCACATCATTATCAAAAAGAACTTCAATATGCTCACTAATAAAGGCAATCGGAACAAAAATATAGTGGTCAGGATGCTCCCTCTCATCTCGCAGGTATTCTAAGACATCTGGCTTAATCCAAGGAATACCTATATCACTCTCACTCTGCCAAGTATTGGTGTACTGCTCCTCTTCAAGCCCTAAAATCTCTGCAATCATGCGACTATTGTCATAAATCTGGTCGATATAAGGGTCACCAAAATCTAGTGCCAAAACTGGGACACTGTGGGCTGAAAAAATCACCTTATAACTGTCGTCTCCAATTTGATCTACAATCTTTTGGATCTCATCAGCCCAATAGTGGAGTAGGTCAGGTTCGCGGTACCAGTCCTTGATGATTTGGAACTTTATCTGCTCACTTTCTAGAAATTTTTCATAACCCATGACAGAATAGTAGGAATAATGGGGCTCTAGAATCAAACACAAACACTCTTTAATTCCATCTAACTCCATTTCTTTGATCACATCTGTGATGAAAGGGCGGGAAAATTTGTTGGCAAAGTATACCGACGCTTGATTTCCAAGAGCAGTAGCAACCAAGTCCACTTCTTCTCTAGTTATCCTTTGGAGCGGCGTTCCACCGATTCGGACGTAATTGTCATATAAAGTCTGAATTTCATGTGGTTCAGGACGAACCCCACGGCGTATATTCGTGAAAAACTCTGCTACTCCTTCGTAGGTAATCTCTTCTGGCGACCCAAAGGTCATCATCAACACAGCTCTTTTACTCATAACTACTCCTTGTTCCATGTTTGTTCTATTTTACCATGAAAAGGCTTACTTTAGGGGACTTGGTATCAAAAAAACTCTTAGCTCTGAGCTCTAAGAGTTTGCATAACGATTCTTAATGATGATGATTATGTCCATGACTTTGACTGGCTTCCAGCTCTTCGATCTTGCGCTTGTGAGCACGGTGGGTTGCCAAGTCTTCATCTACCTCAATGGTGACGTTTTGAAAGCCACAGTCTTTAAGCAAGGTGCGGATAGACTCTTTACAGCCTTCCATATGCTTGACATGCTCTAAACAAACATGGACAATGGCGTTTTTTTCCAGGCCATCCATGGTCCAGAGATTGAGCTGATTGATACTAGTCACATGGTCCAACTGCTCCAAATCACTCTTGATCTTCTGGATATCCACTCCTTCTGGCACAGCATCGAGGAAAATCTTGAGCGTACTCCAAAAACGTGGAAGGGCTTTGGACAAGATGAACGCAGAAATTAAAAGAGATAAGAGGGGATCGAGGAAGTACCAATCAGTGTAGCGCAAGATGATGGCGACGACAATCACTGCCAACCAACCTAGTGTATCCTCAAGGAAATGGAGACTCAGGATGGATTCATTCTTAGTCTGCCCCTTACGGACGATGAGACTGGCTGTTAGATTTATGGCAATCGCAATGACTCCCAACCAAAGCATCCCCTCATGATCCACCGGCTGAGGCTCGATAAGCTTGCTGATATTTTCTAGAATGACTAGACTAGAGCCTGTTATGAGGATGACTGCTGTCAGGATGGCCCCCAAGAGGCTAAAGCGCTTGTAGCCCAGGGTATAGTGGCTGTCCTCCTCTCGATTGGAAATACTTTCGAGAAAAGCTGAGATACCAATAGCCAAGGCATCTCCCAAGTCATGGACAGCATCCGCTAAGATTGCACTGGAGCCAAAGAGACCGCCAAAGATAAATTCGATGATGGCAAAGCTAAAATTTAAGACAAAAGCTAACCAAACAGCAAATTTAGAACTCATTTTTGACCTCCTTTAATATATGGTATAATGGGAATAGATGATTCTCTCACTAGTATTATCTCCTACTCTATTTAGAAAGGATAGAAGCAAACCGTTCTTTGTGTACGTTACCGAACAGTTTGTTCGAATTGTCTATATGAGTCAAACCGACCGGCGGATTGCTAAAACAAAAAAAGCGATCTATACAGCCTTCTTAGAACTGTTAAATAGTAAAGGTTACCAAGCGACGACTGTTCAAGATATTATTGATCGGGCAGATGTTGGGCGATCTACCTTTTACAGTCATTATGAAAGCAAGGAACTCTTGCTTGACGAACTCTGCCACTACCTATTCCATCACTTGTTTGAGAGAGAGGCACACCTAGCTGCAGAAGACTACCTGGCTCACATCTTTCTCCATTTCCGAGAAAATCAAGACCACGTGACCAGCCTCCTTCTCTCCAAAAATGATTACTTTCTCCGTCAACTTCATAAGGAATTAGAAGCCCATATCTTTCCTATGGTGGCAGATGATTTAAAAACAGCTCATCCTAGGATTCCAACTTCTTACCTCAAGCACTTTGTCGTTACTAACTTCATCGAAACCCTGACCTGGTGGTTGAGGAAAGGGAAAGCTTATAACGAGCAAGAAGTTGTTAGCTTCTATTTAGATGTTATGGAAATGACAGCTAAACAAGAATAAACATCATTTTTCTAGCTAGAAAGGAAATCTTATGAACCTCCTTATTCTTCTTGGTATTTTTACAGCATTCTTAGCCCTTGCCTTTCCCCTCCTTCATTTATTGGCCAGCCTTTCAGAATTAAGAAAGGGCAAGAATACTCTAGGAAATCGACTTCTATTCATCGGAAGTTGCCTTGCGACCTTTTCTCTCATCCTCTACTTCTTTTTACCGATTGTCGCTCTAGTTCTTTGGATGATTGGCTGTGGTTTGATTTGCTACGGGGCCTATTGGAATGGAAAACACAAAGGAAACTTCCACCCAGCCTACCACCTGATTCGGATGAGCATCGCTCTGGTGATTACGCTTTTATTAGCTCTCATATAAGAAAAGCTCAAGTTTTTTGAAAACTTGAGCTTTTGTATTTTCTATTTATTAGCCCATCAACAGCATGAGAATAGGGATCACCACCATGGTTGCAAGGGTCGTCTCTGTCACCATGACTGCTGCATAATCACTATCAGCTCCGTAGAGTCTGGCAACAACTGGCGCATTGGTCATCACAGGCATGGCAGACTGGATGATAAAGACTTGCTTCATCAAGCTTGGAAGAGGGGCCCAGTAGACGATGGTCGCCATCAAGAGAGGGGCAACCAGGAAGCGACCTAGTAGAATCAATAGATGATCTTTTCCCAGAACAAACTGCTTCACACCTATATGAGACACTGACAAACCGATGAATATCATAGACAAGGGGGTCGTTAAATTACCCAGATACTGCAAATCACTGGCTATAAAGGCTGGCAGCTTGATATGCAGCATCACCATGACTAGCCCCAAGATAAATCCCATCAGGGGCGGAGAAAAGACTTTTTTCAGACTAGTTTTGAGATCAAACTGTGCTTCTCCCTCACCATCGCGCTGTATGAGGTATGTTCCCAAAGTCCAGAAAAAGGTCGTATTACACATGTAATAGATCAAAACATAGGGAATGCTGGCATCTCCAAAGAGGGCTTGGTTAATAGGGAGCCCAACGAAAATGGTATTGGAGTTAAAAAACATGGAAATAAAGAGGCCACGACGGTCCTGTTTCACCGCAAAGATCCTAGCTACTCCTGTCGCGATGCCAAGCAAAATAACCATAGACAGGGCAGGAAACCGCAAGGCTGGCAACATTTTAAGTAGATCTGCTGCTGTGAAGCGCTGCGTGATGGTGTAGAGCATATAGCAGGGAAGAGCAACTTGAGTGACCAGTTTAGCGAGTAGGCCACGTGACTTGTCATCAAACCAACCTTTTCACCGATGACAAAGCCCACTAAAATCATGCCCAGGATAACGAGAATCCCTGATATGCTCCTCAAAAAGATGTCCATGTTCTCTCCTCTTACTTTTTTGAAATGACAGTTTTTCTACAAGTCTCAAAAACTATTCTAGTATATCACAAAAAGAGGTGGGACAAAATGCCCCACCTCTAATGAGTTTTTGGTAATCCGTTTTTCTCCTTCTTAGTAACCTTTAAGCATTAAATAGATCAGGTTCATAGAGAAATCCTAGGTAAGTAACTTAAATAAAGTTTTTTTCAATTTAAAATTCGCATTATTACTTGATGATCCCTTCCTGAATCAAAAAATCACGTGCCACTTGATTAGCTGACTTGCCTTCTACTCCGACTTGGTAATTCATCTGGCTCATTTGTTTCTCTGTGATTTTACCAGCCAACTTATTGAGAACAGCTTCCAACTCAGGGTGTTTTTCGAGCAATGCAGTTTTCATGAGGGGCGCCCCTTGATAAGGTGGGAAGAGTTGCTTGTCATCTTCAAGGACCACCAGGTCATAGCGAGCCAGCTCGGCATCTGTTGAGTAAGCATCTGTTATCTGGATATCGCCAGACTGGATAGCTTGGTAGCGAAGGGCTGGTTCCATGGTGGAGACTTGTAGATGAAGACCGTAGACCTTCTGCAAGCCCTTGTTTCCATCCTCTCGGTCGTTAAACTCTAGCGTAAAGCCCGCCTTTAGTTGCCCTTCCACCTTTTTCAAGTCGGAAATGGTCTTGAGGCCATACTCTTGGGCAATTTTCTTAGGCACTGCGACAGCATAGGTATTCTGATAAGCCATGGGTTTGAGCAAGGCTAGGTCGTCTTGTCGCTTGATCCCATCTCGGGCAGCTTTGTAGACTGCTTCTGGATCATGACCGACTTGTGGTGCTGGCTTGAGGAGACTTTCGGTCACGGTCCCTGTAAACTCTGGATAGATAGCGATGTCCCCTTTTTTCAGGGCTTCATAGAGGAAGGTAGTCTTTCCAAAATTCGGTTTGACCGTCACTGTCATATCCGTATTTTTCTCGATCAATATCTTATACATGTTAGCTAGAATTTCGGGTTCTGGTCCTAACTTCCCAGCAATGACTAGGTTCTCTTTTTCCGGTTTGGGAAGAAGACTTGGTGTATAGCTAGCTCCCAATCCCAGGATCATGACCGCAAAGGCCGCAAAGATGGTCCGCAGTTTGGCCTTTTCCATCCATTTAAGAAGAAGGTTAAAGGCGATAGCTAAGAAGGCAGAAGACAGGGCACCGATCAAAATCAGACTGGCATTATTGCGGTCAATCCCCAGAAGGATAAAGGAACCGAGTCCCCCTGCTCCAATCAAGGCAGCTAGGGTAGCCGTCCCGATAATCATCACAGCTGCTGTCCGAATCCCAGACATGATGACGGGCATGGCCAAGGGAATCTCAAACTTCTTGAGTCGCTCCCACTTGGTCATCCCAAAGGCGATTCCCGCTTCTTCAAGGCTTGGGTCAATCCCTTGTAAACCGGTGATGGTATTTTGAAGGATGGGGAAAATGGCATAGATAACGAGAGCTGTCAAGGCAGGAAGTGTTCCAATTCCCATGATGGGAATGAAGAGCCCCAAAAGGGCCATGGAAGGAATGGTCTGGAAGATCCCAGCTAGCTGTAAAACCCAGTTGCTGGCTCTCTTGCGACTACTTAAATAAATAGCCAGTGGAACAGCTAGAAAAATCGCAAGGAGCAAGGTCAGTAATGACAGTTGCAAATGTTGCCCCAGTGCAGTGAGCCAGTCTCCAAAGCGTTCTTGAAAGGTTGCAACTAGTTTAGACATGGTGAGCACCTCCAAATAAATCCGCAACAAAGTCGTTGGCTGGTTGGGCTAGAATGGTATCAGAATCCGCCACCTGCACAATCTCTCCTTCTTGTAGCACCGCAATCCGATCACCTAATTTCAAGGCTTCATCTGTATCATGTGTTACGAAGATAGTCGTCATACCAAATTCTTTGTGCAAGTCTTTGGTGAGAGCCTGCAACTGCTTGCGTGAAATAGCATCCAAGGCTGAAAAGGGCTCATCCATCAATAGAATCTTTGGCTCTGCAATGATGGCCCGCACAATGCCAATCCGTTGTTGTTCCCCACCCGATAACTCGCTTAGCTTGCGATTTGCATACTCTGCAGCAGGCAGACCAACCTTGTCCAAAAGTCCTTCGGTTTTAGAGGTGATTTGCTCCTTGCTCCAGCCCTTCATCTCAGGAATCAGAGCAATATTTTCCGCAACAGTTAGATTTGGAAAGAGAGCAATGGCCTGCAAAACATAACCAGTAGAAAGACGTAACTCTCGTTCATCATAGTCCTTGATGCGTTTTCCGTCCATATAAATATTGCCATCTGTCGGCTCCAAAAGACGATTGATCATCTTGAGCATGGTGGTTTTTCCAGATCCTGAAGGTCCCACAAGAACCATAAATTCTCCATCTTCAATACGGAGATTGACGTCTTTTAAAATGTCTGTATCCGTGTAGCGCAAGGCTACATTTTTGTATTCAATCATATTCTTCCTCACCATCTCCTTAAAAGCTAAGATCCTTATCTCACTTTTTATAAGAGTGTAATCATTATTATAACATTGTAATGCTAGATATTACATCTGTCAACAATTTTGATTTGAAATCATATATAAGAAAAGGAGCTTGGCCAAGGCCAAACTCTTCATTATGATGGACTATTCTTCTTCTACCAAACGTTTAAACTCCGCTTGGATTTCTGTATTTTCTGTTGGTTTTAAGTACATGACCCCACCATTAGTCGTCTGTGAATGAAATACAATCGCTTCTCCTGTATTGGTTATCGCAAAGAAGTAACTATGAACATCCGGGTACTTATCCCAATTGCTATAACACTCTACTATTCGGTACTGGGCATTTCCTAGACCTGTATCCGAGTACTCAGCATTCATTTTTTCACTTGGTCCATCATCCCTAAGTGTATAGAGGTGGTCAGGACCAACATCTCCTCCTACGATCCCCTTTTGGTAATTGGGCTGTCCTAGTCTTTCCACCCAGTCCTTTATAAAAGCTTCTAGCTTGGCAGATTTGTTGAGATTCCATGGTGCTTTTTGCTCAGTTGTTGACTTAGATGAACGACTTGGAACTTCAAATTCCTGCCAATCGAGGCCTCTTAAGTCAATTTGATCCGATGCATTTTTTCCAAAATCAGCAGCAATATCATTTGCTTGTATTTGAATCTCTTTTTCTTGGAGGATAGTTGCTTGCTCTTGCTTGGCATTAAGCTGATAAAGAGTTCCATAACCTTGACCCGTTCCTGAAGACCAGCTAAGCTCTAGGACTTCTCCTCCTTTATAGACAAGCGTAGCATTTCTTGCTCCACCATGACCTGCCACGAACCCTTCTGCCAAAAGGACAGGTTTCCCGGCTTGCAAATAGTAAAGACCGGTTAAGAAATATTTGCCACTCAAATTTAGGTCCGCAATCAGAAGTTCCTCTATCCCATCGTTATTTAAATCTGCAAAGGCATAACGCATTTCATCTGCCTGGTTAACCGCATTTTCGATTGCCCAACTATTGATTGGACGCTCAGTTGCATGTAAACTTTGAGAGAGACTTGCGATGCTTGCTGTATCCTTTGGCGAGGTCAAAATCTTTTGATAATCCTCAAATACAGGCTGGTACAACTTCTTGTAATCTTTTTTTACTTCTTTTTTAGTGACCTTTTTACTAGAAGATGATAAAGTCGTTGTTTCCGCGCTGTTATTCAACTGACTAGAATGTCGAGGAGTTCGTTTGCTACAACCAACCGTAATAAGTCCTGCTAGTAAGAGAATAAAGGCTCCTAACTTCTCTTTTCGTTTCATAAGCTTCTCCTTTTGTGCCATCCTTGACATTTGTACTTTTCTCTTTATATTATACCAAAAAAGAAGGCTACACCTGATGATTTGTGTAAAACCTTCTTATTCCATTTCATTTTGATCTAATTTGGGTCCTTTTGCTCTCGACGACCCAGATTGTCCTGACTTTCGATATGTTGCTTGATCAAGGCGACCACTTCATTATTGCTTGGAAGACATAATCCTTGTTCACGATTTGGTCATCACTAGCCTTAGCAAAGCGAAAAATCTGACCGATTAGAATATCAAAACATTATTTTTCGACCATACCACTGTTAATGAGACTTTCTTTCGTTACTGAATAACTAACTGTTTTGTCATCTAGGGGATTAAAGCCTGGGACGATTTCTTTTAATTTATTAAAATCGATTTTTGTGTAATCAATGGTATTGCGGATATAAAAGATTCCATCTTTGTATTCTGATGTTAGTTCAAATCCTTGTCCCATCAAATCTTTGAACATTTCTTGGCTCTTAGCAACGGCTTCTTTCATGGATTCAAGAGGGTTTTCACCAGGAACTTTTGAGACGTCGTAATCATCAACTTTTTCTTGTACTAACAAGGTATCTCCCTTGTAATACAAGGTTACAGTGGACTTACCTGCTTCATCACTCGATTCAAGAACCGTTTTTTGAGCACCTGCTAGTGCATCCTCTTTTTGGCTTTCATCCGTTGATGACTCTTTTGTCTTCTCTTTAGCGGATGATTTGCTTGTTGCTTTACTAGTCGCCTTAGTGGACGATGGACTAGTAGATTTTGTACTCTCTTTTTGTGCGCAACCAGCTAAAAGAAGACCCGCTGTCAAGAAGACGGCTAACATTTTTGTGGTTTTATTCATTTTGAATACCTCACTTTTTTATGATGGTTAGGGAAATGACTGACATCTGAAACGAGTCATTTAGCAGGATCAACTGTCGTTTTAGATGTTATTAGAAAAGTCTCAAAAATAATGTTCGCAGTCCCCTACTTATCGATCATTGTAGCCATCTGGGTGGCTGGAATGCCATTCCCAGGCTGTTTGGATAATGGTTTCGATATTGTCAAATTTTGGCTGCCAGCCGAGGATGGCACGCGCCTTCTCAGATGACGCGATCAGGGTATCTGGATCTCCTGGTCTACGATCTGCAATCTCCAGAGGGATTGGATGTCCCGTCACCTTGCGGGCTGCTTCTACGATTTGAAGATTGGAGAATCCAGTCGACGAGCCCAGGTTAAAGGCAGTAGATGGGTTGCCATTACGCAGATACTCCACTGCTAAAAGATGGGCATCCGCCAAGTCAAATGGATGGACATAGTCCCGAACATTGGTGCCATCTGGTGTCTGGTAGTCATCTCCAAAAATAGCGATCTTCTCGCGTTTTCCTTGGGCCACTTGTAAGACGATCGGTAAGAGATGGGTCTCTGGTCCATGGTCTTCCCCAATAGATCCGTCAGGCTTAGCACCCGCAACATTAAAGTAACGAAGGGGCACATACTTGATGCCGTAGGCTTGATCAGCCCAACGCATGATGGTTTCCATCATGAGCTTGCTTTCGCCATAAGGGTTGATTGGTTTTTGCGGAGTGGTTTCAAGAATCGGAATTTCTTCTGGAATGCCGTAGGTGGCAGCAGTCGAAGAAAAGACGATGTAGTGCACCCCACATTCATGCATGACTTCCAAGAGTTTGACCATGCCTGCTGTATTGTTGTCAAAATATTTCAATGGATCTGCCATAGACTCAGCGACCAGTGAGTAGGCCGCAAAGTGGATGACCGCATCGATATCTTCGTGTTCTTTAAACACAGTGCGCATAAAGTCTTGGTCCGCCAGGTCTCCTTGGTAAAAGACGGCATCTGGATGCACCGCTGCACGGTGGCCTGTGACCAGACTATCCACCACGACGACTTTTTCCTGTCCTTCATTGACCAAGCGGTCCACCATATGGGAACCGATATAGCCAGCTCCTCCGAGTACGAGTATTGCCATTTGTTTTCCTTTCGCTTCTTTGTCTTCTCTCTTATTGTACCAAATTTCTGCCGCTTCTCCACACTTAAAGTGTCGCAACAAAGCGTCTAAAGGCCGCTTGACCTTCTGCGGTTCGCTTGTAGACACCGGCATCTTCCAGCACTCGCGCAAAGATCTGGCCAACCGATTCACAGACAAGGGTTTCTGCCTCTGCTCCATCTGTGATGGCTGGGTGAGTAGCTTTCAAATCATCTGCCCAAGCCTGGTGGTAGGTTGCCACTGTGCTCTCACGTCCAAGCAAATAGTCTTGAACCTGCTTGAGCTCTTCCTTGAGGCGAGGTGGCAAAATGGCCAGGCCCATGACTTCGATCAGGCCGATATTTTCTTTTTTGATGTGTTGCACATCCGCATGTGGATGATAAATGCCATCTGGATGCTCTGGTGAGGTTTGGTTGTCACGGAGCACCAAGTCCAATTCATAATGCCCATCACGAATCCGTGCAATGGGGGTAATGGTATGGTGAGGCTGACCATCGGATACCGCTAAAACTTGAACGGCTGGATCCGAGTAGCCTCGCCAGGCTGTTAGGATATGGTCTGCCAGGGCAATCAATTGCGCCTTGTCATCTGATTGCAAACGGAGAACCGACATGGGCCAATTAACACTTCCTACCGATACAGCCTCAAAGCCCTCAATGGTAAAGCTTTCCTGCACAGGAGCTAGCTCCATAGGGAAGGTGTGGCGTCCGCCTTGGTAATGATCATGAGTCAGGATAGATCCCCCTACAATGGGCAGGTCTGCATTGGACCCTGCAAAATAGCCTGGAAAAGTCTCGACAATGGTCAAGAGTCGCTCAAAAGTCTTGCGACTAATGGCCATGGGAACATGCTGGCTATCGAGGAAAATGCAGTGTTCATTGAAGTAGGCATAAGGGGAATACTGAAAGCCCCAGTCATGACCGTCCATGTCAAAACGGATAATCCGATGATTGGCCCGGGCTGGATGGTCTAGGCGACCTTGATAGCCTTCATTTTCAAAGCACAATTGGCAGGCTGGATAATGACTGGCTTTGGCAAGCTTGGCCGCTGCAATGTCTTTAGGATCTTTTTCAGGTTTTGACAGATTGATGGTGATTTCAAGAGAACCGTAGGGAGTTTGTGTCTCAAAGGCAATATTTTGCGCAATGGCTTTGACCTTGATGTAATCATTGCGCTTCGAGAGGGCATAGAAATCCGCAATCGCGTCTTCCTTAGACTGACGGTAGGTCTCCCAAAAGCGATGGTTGACTTGACTAGGACTAGGGGTAATCCAATCCATCAATTCCGCACCCAGGCTGTCCTTGGCGGCCATGCTGTCTTGGATCTTGCTATTTGCAACAGCGATCTCTACCAGCTGATCTTTGAGTGCGATCAAGTCTTCTTTTTGAGCTGGGGCGTCTAGCCCTTCTTCTCCAACGCGACTCATGATGCGATTTTTTAGATAAATCCGATCCATCTCTTCGTAGTCACTTGCCGCAATGACGGCTGTGACAAATGCATCCAAAATTCCCTGATTCATTGATTCTCCTTCTTACGTTTTAAATAGTCTCTGACAGCATCTAAATCCTGGAAAACTTGTTCCGCTTTAGTTAAGAAAGACTGTGCTGGTACTTTTAAATCTGGAACACATATGACTGGTATTCCAGCCCGATAGGCTGCTTCAATCCCTGCCTCACTATCCTCTAGTACTAAGCAATTCTCTGGTAAAGCATTCAAATCACTACAAGTCTTTAAAAATATATCTGGGTAAGGTTTACTTCGTTTGACATCTTTTGCAAAAACTAAATGGTCAAATAGGGACAGTACCCCATTGCTATCCAAGATCATTCTAGCCCGAGATTCAACACTTGAAGTTGCTAAGGCGATTGGAATGTCCTCTGTTTTCAAAAAAGTAAGCAAATTTTTAGCACCTTTTTTTAAATGAACACCTTGGGCTAAGATTCGAGCTTCTAATTCATAAACTTTAGCCAGAGTTTGTTCGAAATTCCAAGGTAAATCATAGGTATCTAAAAATCGTTGAACATTCTCCTCTTCTCTATGTCCACTGTAGTCTCTAGAATAAGTTTCTTCTGTGAAAGGAATTCCAAAATCTCTAAGTAATTCTTGATAAACTTTTAGAGAAATGATTTCAGTATCGGCTAATAAGCCATCTAAATCAAATATTACAGCTTCCATTATTATCACCTAGTCTAAAACTCGTGTCCCTGCCGCAACTTCTGCAATATAAAAGCTTGGCGCATAGCCAACGACTTCTTCATAGCGGTTGCCGACAGCTTCTTTAAAGGCTTCAACCTTATCTTTGTTTACAAGGGCGATGGCGCAACCACCAAAGCCTGCTCCTGTCATACGAGCGCCCAAGACACCTTCTTGTTCCCAGGCTGTATGCACCAAGGTATCCAATTCTAGACCTGTCACTTCGTAGTCATGCTCCAAGGATACGTGGGAAGCATTCATGAGACGGCCAAAGCCTTCCAAATCCCCTGCTTCAAGTGCCTTACGAGCTTGGAGGGTCCGTTGGTTTTCAAGTACAGCATGGCGAGCTCGTTTGATGCGATTTTCATCCTTGATCAAGTAGCTGTAGGTATCAAAAGCCCAGAGATCCAGTTCCCCTAAGGTTTGGATATCCAATTTTTCTTGGAGTTCAGAGACGGCGGTTTCACATTCTGAACGACGTTCATTGTATTTTGAATCCGCTAATTCCCGGCGTTTGTTGGTATTCATGATGACTACGACATTGTCTTTGAGGTCCAGCGGTACCAGATCATACTCTAGGGTGTTGGTATCGAGATAAATAGCCCGTTGATCAGCTCCCATACCGATGGCAAATTGGTCCATGATCCCAGAGTTGACTCCGATGAAGTGATTTTCGGTTTGTTTTCCGATCTTGACCAGATCTAGACGATCTAAGTGAAGATCATATAGTTTCTCAGCGATGACACCAATCAAGAGCTCAAGGGAAGCTGAAGAAGAAAGACCGGATCCATTTGGAATATTGCCATAAACATAGACATCCATACCGCTATCAATGACATGACCCGCTTCTTGCAAGAAGTGGAGCACGCCTTTTGGATAGTTGGTCCAGTTGTGCTCTTTTTCAAAGTGGAGATTTTCAAGTGGAACTTCAATGATCCCCTTGTCTTCAAAGTTTCCTGAGAAGAAACGCAAGACCTTATCCTCGCGCTTTCTTGCCGCTCCGTAGGTACCAAGTGTGATGGCTGCTGGGAAGACATGCCCACCATTATAGTCAGTGTGTTCACCGATCAGATTAATCCGTCCTGGTGAAAAGAAAGTATGATCCGCTTCTGCTCCAAAGACTGTTTGAAAAGCGTTCCGAAGTTCTAGAGTATTCATTGAGATTACCTCACTTATATAGTTATTTATCTTTAGTGTAACCCTTTTCATCAAGCAAATCAATTCATTTACTAAAATTTTAGTAAAATACATTAACCAGGCCAAAGCTATGATATACTAGAAGACAGAAGGAGAAAACTTATGGCTACATTAAAGGATATTGCCAGTCTCGCTAACGTATCCATCGCCACTGTTTCACGTGTGCTTAATCAAGATACTAGTCTTTCTGTAACGGAGGAAACCCGCCACAGAATTTTGACCGTTGCTGACGAACTAGGCTACACCAGACATCAGAAAAGTGGGAACTTTAAGAAAGAAAAACAACAAATTGTCATCATCCAATGGAAAAGTGAAGAGGGAGAACTGGACGACCTTTACTACTACAACATCCGTTTAGGCATTGAAAAAAGAGCACAGGACCTCGACTATGGCATCCTCCGCTATTTCAATGATATTCCTTTTCGATTAGGGGAGGAAATTGTTGGGGTCCTTTGTATCGGAAAGTTTAGTAGGGTACAGATTATCGAACTAGAAAAGCTAGCCAAGCCTCTGGTTTTTGTTGATAGTAACACTCTCAACCAAGGGCATCCTTGTGTCACTACTGAATTTGAAAATGCTGTTCAGACTGCTCTTCACTATTTAAGAAAACAAGGGTGTCAAACAATTGGTCTCTTAACCGGTGAGGAAAAAACGACCGACCTATTGGAAAGTATTCCCGATCCCCGGCGTAGAGCTTATCGAAACTACTGTATTGAAAGAAACATGTATCACCCTGAACTCATCCTCACAAGTAGTTTTACAGCTCAATCAGGCTATGACCTCATTTCCTCTCAACTTCAGTCTGGCTCACCCTTACCAGATGCCTATTTTGCTGCCAGTGATAGTTTGGCAATTGGGGCTCTTCGCGCCTTTCAAGAAGCCGGCATCAAGGTCCCTGATAACATCCAACTCATCTCCTTTAATGATACCAGTTTAGCCAAACAAGTCTTTCCTCCCCTCTCGACCATCACTGTTTTTACAGAAGAAATGGGACGAACCGCTATGGACGTCCTCAATAAACAAGTCCTAGCTCCGAGAGAAATACCGACCCTTACCATGCTAGGAACCAAACTCACCTTAAGAGAAAGTACCAAGAATGGATGATCTTCCATCCTTTTCGAAAATAAGATACTATGAAAACACACGAAATTTTATACCAAACTTTGGCCCAAGCCCAGGATTATGTCAACGGCGAGCAACTAGCCCAGGAAATGGGCCTGTCTCGCACCTCTATCTGGAAGGCCATCCAGCGTCTAGAAAAAGAAGGCATCGAGATTGAGTCTGTTAAAAATCGAGGCTACAAGATCCTTTCTGGAGACCTCCTAATCCCCCAAGTCATCGAAGACCTTTGTCCATTGACAGTCTCCTATAATCCCCAGTGCCAATCCACCCAGTTAGACGCTAAGAATGCCATGGAAGCGGGTGGCCAATCTGCTACTCTGTATCTAGCTCCTTTCCAAACAGCTGGTAAGGGGCGTTTTGGGCGCGACTACTTCTGTCCTTCTCAAGGGGGAATCTACATGTCTCTCCACCTCAAGCCCAACCTCCCTTTCGATCAAGCACCTGCCTATACCCTCATGGTCGCAGCTGCTATCTATAAGGCTCTGAAAAGTCTAGCCTTACTGGATGTCGATATCAAGTGGGTCAATGACATCTACTACAAGGGGAAAAAAGTTGGAGGCATTCTGACTGAAGCCATCAGTTCTATCGAAACAGGCCTCATCACAGATGTCATTATTGGTGTGGGGCTCAATTTTTCCATCACTGATTTTCCAAAGGAACTGAAAGACAAGGCAGGGTCCCTCTTTGGTGCCCAGCCTCCCATTTCCCGCAATGAACTGATTGCTGAGATTTGGAAGGAATTTTTCACCACTCCAGAAGAGGAGCTGATCTACCTCTACAAGCAACGTTCACTGGTCCTAGGTAAGGAAGTCCGCTTCGAACAAAATCAAACCAGCTACCAAGGTCTGGCCAAGGATATCTCAGATAGTGGACAACTACTAGTCCAACTGGAGGACGGCCAAGAACGCTGGCTTAATAGTGGCGAAATTTCCCTCAAACAGTGGGACCTGTAAAACAGACCAACAGCTCAAAAAAGAGTCTGAGACAAAACATTTCTCAGACTCTTTTGTGTGAAGATATATCAAAAATTTTTAAAATAATTCTTGATATACTCTAAGCATATATCCAGTAAGAATTTGATAAATAATAATACAATTCCAATCTTCACAAACATGTAATATTTAAATGTGGTGTCTTCAAATTCACTCACAAAAATCGGAAAGTTTAAAATATTATACTCATTGATAAGAAAATAAAGTGAGATACAAATGGATAAAACCAAGGCCACTATAAAAATTTTTTTATGTAATTGCATTTTTTACCTTACCCTTTCTTGTTTTACAACATTAAATACCAATTTTATATAGCCTGATTCATTCTTTTCCCTCTTTCTAACAGGCTATTTTTATAGTTTTTACACCTTTATCATACACCAATTTCAAAATCATTCAAGTCTGTTTTTCTAATTATTTTTATGGTATAATAATAAAGTTGGAGTGATAAATAAAAACTCAGCAACTATCTTAGTAAACTCTATAAAATTAACTTTTTAGATAGCAGCATGCTATACTTAAGGTTCTTAAAAGTTCAAGCATTATAAACATAAAGAAAAGACCCATGGTGTATACTGACCCCAAAAAGTTAGACAATGAATTGACACAAAGGATTTCGTTCTGTATTGCACAGGACTAAGTCCTTTTCTACAACAAAATAGGCTCTATAATTCCGACGTTGGCTTACCCACTACAGAAATTATAGAGACTCTAAAAAAAGTGCCTCTTGATACTTATTTTAGAAAGCAGACAAACTCCTAATTACATAAAGTAGTCAGTTTACTCTTCAAAAAATGACTGCTATTTTTTGAGTCATGTAAGGAAATTAAAAAATTTCCGCTGTGAGAAAAGTGCCTGAAACACAATTGTTTCAGGCACTCGGGAGTTTTGGAACCTTAGGTCCAAAACTAAGTCATGGAACTTCTTCGAAGTTCGCTGACGTCCGTACTCACCTAAGGAAAGTTTTTAAGTAGACTTTATATTCAAACTAAAATAAGCACCGCTGGGTGCTTATTTTTTATACTTATCTCGTTTTTTCTGATTGAGCTGTTGATCGATACTTTCGACCAATTTCCCTAAGATATAGCTGACTTGCAAATTTCTCAGTATCAAGAGAGCCCAGAAGATAGCTGCCAGGTAGCTTTCTCTCATTACTGCATCATTGAAAAAATAGGTCTCAAAGGCTGTAAAGATAGCCATAGTCCAAAATTGACGTTTATTCATATTGTTATTCTACCACGATTTTCTGAAAAAAGCACAGGCTAGTCTTCTTGGATCGTAATTTTCTCAGAGAGGAAATCGAAACCTTCCGGAATGACAGACTCTTCTGCTACCTCGACTTCTTCCTTGTGACCACGCGCTTTCTTCGAGAATTCCGCCCGGACCTGGGTCCACTCCTCCATGGAAATGGCCAAAATTTCAGGTGAGAATCCGGCTGCATTGCTTAAAATATTGCCAAACATGGTATTGAGGTTATCTCGCTTCATGGTCTGTTCGGCATTAAAGGCAGACTCAAAAGCAAGAATCGCATGGCGTTCATTCGCCGCAACCGGTTGCGAACCAACCAGCAAGGCCTTATCTGCCCCTGCTAAGCTTTCAATAATTTCCCCCCAAGCATTTTGCAGGCGGATGAGATTGTTACGAGCTAAATCTGGATTTTCAACCGCTTCTTGTAAGATGGCTTGAACCTTATTGCGATCCACTCGATATCCCTTGCTGGACTTCTGAGGACGGGCTGGAGCCGACTTGGCTACAGGAGCCCCGCTCCCTACTTGAGCTAATTGACTTTTCAGTAACTCCACTTCTCTTTTGAGTTGGTCCATTTGTGCCAAGAAATCTGCTGGAAGAGCCGTTTGACTAGCTGAAGAGCCCTCACCCTTGTATTCTGCCAAGCGAATGGTCATCATCTCTGTATAGATCTTGGGCTGCAGGCTATTTTTGATATCTGCTAAGCTCCTTGTCGCAAGATCAATCCAAGCAAAGAGGGTGGCTTGCGGAATGGCTAGATTCTGGTTAAATCGTTCACTGACATGGAGATTTTCCCCACCTGTCTGAACGATCAGGAGATCCCGTAAATACTGCAAGAGATCTGTCACAAAGCGGGCCATATTTTTCCCATTATCAAAGATCAGGTTTAACTGGTCCAAGGCTGCTGTTGTATCTTGTGCTGCCAAGGCTGCAACATAGAGGTCTAAAGCTTCTTGACTGATGGAGCCTGTGATTTCTTCTGCCGTCGCAGTGGTCAATTGGGCACCAGCTGTCAGGCTGAGGGCCTGGTCCAAAATGGACAAGGCATCCCGCATCCCACCTTCTGCCCGACGGGCAATAATGGCTACAGCTTCTTCTTCGTAATCAATGCCTTCTTTATCCAAAACAGCTTTTAGGTGGTCTTGAATAGCTGGCGTCTTGATGGATTTGAACTCAAAGCGTTGAACCCGCGAAAGGATGGTTGCTGGAATCTTATGCAACTCCGTTGTCGCTAAAATAAAGACTACATTTTCTGTCGGTTCTTCCAAGGTCTTGAGGAGGGCATTAAAGGCTCCCGTCGAGAGCATGTGGACCTCGTCAATGATATAGACCTTATGAGGGGCCAAGCTAGGCGCATAGGTCGATTTATCACGGATATCGCGGATCTCATCCACCCCATTATTAGAGGCAGCGTCAATCTCGATGACATCCTCTAAACTGCCATTGGTAATGGCTTCACAGATATAGCATTCGTTACAAGGCTCTCCCCCTTTTTGATTGGGGCAGTTCATGGCCTTGGCAAAGATTTTCGCCACACTGGTCTTCCCCGTCCCACGAGGGCCAGAAAAGAGATAGGCATGGCTAATTTTTCCCTGTTCGACAGCTTGTCGTAGGGTCGTCGCAATAACCTCCTGCCCTACAAGCTGGCCAAAGGTCTGGCTTCGGTATTTACGATAGAGGGCTTGATACATTAGTCTACTACTCCAAACATCCTAAAATTCCAATTTGTTTTTTCGAGCAAGATGGCTACAAAACGTTCCAAATAAAGACGATCCAGGTCGTCATAATCTCCCACCCGATCCGAATCTAGATCCAACACTCCAAGCAACTGGTCATTCAAGACCATGGGGACCACAATCTCACTCATGGCCCGACTGTCACAAGAGATATAATTGGCATGCTGGGTCACATCCTCGATGACCAGCGTCTCTCTTTTCTCTGCTGCTTCTCCACAGACACCTTTTCCTAGAGCGATATGGACACAAGATACCTGTCCTTGAAAGGGGCCTAGAATCAACTCTTTTTGGTCATAGAGGTAAAAGCCTGCAAAGACGGAATGCGGTAGAGCTTGATTGAGCAGAGCACTGGCATTGGCTAAATTGGCCAAGGCATTGTTCTCTCCTTCTAAGAGAGCTTCTAACTGGGCTAGTAGGAGTTTGTAATTTGATTCTTTTTCTTGCGTATTCATACCTTTTATTATACCAAACTTTGGCTAGAAAATTAAGTATTTACCACGGAGCAAGCCTTGATAAAAACCCAGCTTTCACCAGAAGTACCAAGCAAATGTTCTCAATAAAAAAGCCAGGGAGCAAGGTCCCTGACTTTGTAAAAATTCATTTAAGCGTCTCTCCGAACATATTGAATCGCCCGATATGTCAGAAAGAGAGTCAGAACAAGGGAAACAAACCAAATGGTCCGAAGTCCATAATATTGGATGAGGAAGGTGGATAGGATAGCCCCTCCGACAAAACTCCAAATCAAGGAAGTCATAAAGAGGGATTCCCAGAAAAACTCCATCTTGCGATCCCGCACAAAATTCCCGTAAGCGATCATGGTCTTCTTGAGATTCCCCGTCATAAAGGAATGGTTGTAAGCATAGCCATCGACTTCTCCAAAGGAAATGGCTACAATCCCCAAGCTCAGTCCAAAGAAAGGCACGATCAGAACATTGGGCACTTCTTTTGGCAGAAAGCCTGCCACCAAGGTCGTCAGGACCAAAGGAACTAAGGTACTAAGCCGCCAAACCGAATGACTAAAGAAGCGTTGAAAGACGGTCATCAAGAAAATCCCGATCATAAAGGCCAACATGGTAGCTAGTTTGACCTCCACATCAGATATTTCATGGCCGATTAACCCAACGGATAGAAAGACCACGTTTCCCGTTTGGCCAGCCGCCAAGGTCCCTCCTCTTTCGATAAAGGTGTAGGCATCTGAAAAGCCTGCACACATAGTCAGCAGGCAGGCAAAGGCCTTACTTCTGGAGTGAAACTCCCTTCTTAACTTTTTCATATTTCTCCCTATTTGTCATGGAAAAGAGGCTGGGACACTACTTCCTAACCTCTCTCACTTGTTATCTTATCCTTCACGTGATTCGCTCAAAATCTTCTCAATCTTGGTCGTAATCAAATCAATGGCTACGGTATTGGTCACGCCTTCTGGAATGATGACATCCGCATAGCGCTTGGTTGGCTCGATAAACTGATGGTACATCGGCTTCACCACTCCCAAGTACTGCTCGATGACGCTGTCCAAACTCCGACCACGCTCTTCCATATCTCGCTTGATCCGGCGAATAATCCGCACATCATCATCGGTATCAACGAAAATCTTGATATCCATCAAGTCACGAAGACGCTTGTCCTCCAAGACCAAAATTCCCTCAACGATAAAGACATCCTGAGGCTCCTGGCGATAAGTCTTAGCACTACGCGTATGCGCTGCATAGTCATATGTTGGAATATCAACCGGACGTCCAGCCAACAACTCATTGATTTGCTCGATCATGAGGTCTGTATCAAAGGCAAAAGGATGGTCATAGTTGGTCTGAATCCGCTCTTCAAAGGTTAAATGGCTTTGATCTTTGTAATAAGAATCGTGCTCAATCATAGCAATCTTTTCATCTGGAAAGTGGGACAAAATAGCTCGAGAAACACTGGTTTTTCCCCCACCAGAACCGCCTGTTACACCGATAATAATTGGTCTGTTTCGCATCTTCTTCTCCATTTTCTATAATCCTATTTATTCTATCACAAAAGCGGTCACTTGACCACGACTTGAACCATTTTTCTATGGCTTTCATTCAAAATCAAAGAAGGATCTCCTTTCCCCTTCCGTCCCAGTTCGAAAGGCCCATTCCATCTTTTTAGGGTGAAACATGATATAATGAAACCAGTAAATACCTGATTGAAAGGAGCTGCCATGCTGAAACTTGGTATCATCGGCACCAGTGCCATCTCCCATTCCTTCCTGGCCGCAACTAAAGAAACAGGGCACTATGAGTTAAGGGCGGTCTATTCGCGGACCTTAGAGAAGGCTAGTAGCTTCGCCCAACCCTATGGACAAGTGGCCCTCTATGATGATCTGATTGCCTTTTTAGATAGTGACCTAGATGTCATCTACATTGCTAGTCCCAATTCACTCCACTATCCCCAGGCCAAATTAGCCCTCCTAGCTAAGAAACATGTCATCCTTGAAAAACCAGCCGTCACCACTCCCAAGGAATGGGAAGAGTTGGTCAAATTGGCAAAGGAGCACCAGGTCTATCTCTTTGAAGCAGCTCGCAACTATCATGAAAAAGCCTTTGCGACCATCCAAGACTTTCTCAAAGACAAGACCATCTTGGGTGGTCACATGACCTATGCCAAATACTCCTCTAAAATGCCCGAACTCCTGAAAGGGGCTACACCTAATATTTTCTCTGACCAGTTTGCTGGCGGAGCCCTTATGGATCTGGGTGTCTATCCCCTCTACTTTGCAATCGGCCTCTTCGGTCAACCTGAATCAGTAACCTATCAGGCGCGGCAATTGCCTAATTCAATCGATTTGAACGGACATGGTAGCTTGGTTTATTCTGACTTTGTCATCGGCATTCAAGCCGGCAAAGATGTGACCAGCAATCTTCCTGCTGAAATCTACACAACAGATGGCACCCTCTTTCTGAGTGGCATTGAAGCCGTTAACGAGGCTGTTTTTCAAGACCATTCTGGAATCAGCTACCAGCTTCTAATCACTCCTGCCCCTCATAACATGCTAGAAGAAGCCCAGGCCTTTGCTAGTATGATGACAGAAGGCGACCAGATACTTTACCAGACTTGGCTCCAAACCGGACAAATGGTCCATCAAGCCCTCTATGCTATGCGCCAAGATGCTGGAATACACTTTAAGGACGAAAACTAATATGACACTAGCATTCCCACCGCTCTGGCAAGAGCAACTCAAAACCCTCGGCTTTGAGCAACTCACTGAAATCCAAGAACGCCTCTTTGAGCCGATCACCCAAGGGGAGAATGTGCTTGGGGTCAGCCCGACAGGTACCGGGAAGACTCTGGCCTATCTCTTCCCTAGTCTTCTCAAGCTAAAACCTAAAAAAGCGCAACAATTGCTGATTCTCTCCCCCAATACAGAATTGGCCGGACAAATCTTTGATGTCACTAAACAATGGGCAGAGCCTCTTGGACTCAGTGCCCAACTTTTCCTTTCTGGCTCTAGTCAAAAACGGCAAATCGAACGCCTCAAAAAAGGACCCGAAATTCTCATCGGAACTCCAGGCCGTATTTTTGAATTGATCAAGCTCAAGAAAATCAAGATGATGAATGTCAATACCATCATCCTGGATGAATTTGACCAACTTTTCAGCGACTCTCAGTATCACTTTGTCGACAAGATTTGCCACTACGCGCCGCGAGATCATCAATTTATCTATATGAGTGCAACGACTAAGTTTGATGCAGAGCAAATCGAGCCCAATACCCTGACCATTCAGGTAGAAGAGCAAAACTTGGACAATATCCAGCACTTCTATATGAAGGTGGACAAGCGAGAAAAGGTCGAACTCCTCAGAAAACTATCCAATGTCGAAGACTTTCGTGGCCTCGTTTTCTTCAATAGCTTGTCCGACCTGGGGAGCGCTGAAGAAAAACTCCAGTACCGAGAAGTTAGCGCTGTCTCACTTGCTAGTGACGTCAACGTCAAATTCCGGAAAGTCATTCTGGAACGCTTTAAGGATCATCAGCTGACACTCCTTCTGGCAACAGATTTGGTAGCGCGGGGAATCGATATCGACTCACTAGAATGTGTCGTCAACTATGAAGCTCCAAGAGATGCCGAAACCTACATCCACCGATCTGGGCGTACCGGACGCATGGGCAAAGAAGGCTATGTCATCACCTTGGTCAGCCATCCAGAAGAATTAAAAAGCTTGAAAAAATTAACCCCTGTTCGTCCTTTGATCCTTAAGGGAGCTCAACTCTATATAGGGGAAGAATAAGAAAATCGTTCGTAACATTACGAACGATTTTTAATGTAGACAAACTATTGTTTTACATAAAACAGCTGGATAATTTTCAAAAAACAACTTATATTTTTAGTCATTTAAGAATATGAAAAAAACTTTCCGCCGTGAGAAAAGTGCCTGAAACACAATCGTTTCAGGCACTCGGAATTATTGAGACCTTAGGCTCAATAATTAGTCATGGAACTTCTACGAAGTTCGCTGACGTCCGTACTCACCTAAGGAAAGTTTTTAAAATTACTTTATCTTCAATCTGAGTCGTTCGTAACATTACGAACGATTTTTTTAATTACGATTGTAATAAAGGCGATGAGTTTCCACTTGGTGGTTTAAGAGTTCATCAACCGTCACAATGGTGTAGCCTTGCGATTGAAGGTATTGGATCACAGCTGGGAGAGCATTAATAGAAGTTTGGTGAATATCATGCATCAGGATAATTGATCCTGGTTTGACTTGTTTTTTCACCTCTGCTAAGATTGCTTCGGTGTTATGACTCTTCCAATCCAAGGTATCCACATCCCACATGATAAAGGCTTGATCCACTGCATATTGAATGGCACTATTAATCGAACCATAAGGAGGACGAGTAATCTTCGTTTGCACTCCAGTCACCTTTTGAATCACTTCTTTGGTATCCATGATTTCTTTTTGAGCTGACTCCAAAGGCAACTTAGTTAAGACAGGATGGTTCCAAGTATGGATCCCGATTTCATGTCCTTCCTGACGGACCCGTTTAGCCACTTCAGGATAGGCTGAGACATTCTTCCCAAGCATAAAGAAAGTTGCTTTAACATGGTACTTGTTAAGGATATCCAGGGCTTGAGGAGTCGTCGTTGGATCTGGACCATCATCAAAAGTCAAGGCAACCATCTTAGCGTGACGTTGGGTTTGGTAGGCCTCATAAGCTTCACGATCTCCAGGATTCAGGCGAGCAGAATCAATCACATCATAGAGCTTCGAAAGGGGCATATCGAAGGTTTCCATGCCCTCAATAGTAACTGGAAGTGTGATAGAAAGAACCCCTTGATTGTAGGTGAACTGCCAACTTGCTATATCACTTGCTGAGACAGCTTGCATCAGCTCTTCAATTCGATCTTCCCCTAACTGTAGGAAGACCAGCTGAGAGCGCAATTCTGTTAAGAGAGTTTCTTTGGCTAGATTTGCATCCGTAAACAATTGGGAAAATTGGAAGACCGTCCCCTCATCCGTTAGATAGAGGAGAGGTAGTTTGTCAATCTCATCTTTAATGAACTTGCCGTTTTTCCACTTGTACTGGGTCTTCTTCACCTGATAAGGATGAACCCCTACAAATGGGTCTTCTGAGCGTTCGGTATGGTAGAACAAAAGCTCTTTTGCTTGCTGGTTTTTCTTCTCTTCTTGGGGAAGAGAACCAACATCCGCTAGAATTCTCTCTTTAACCACTGCGATGGGTTCTTCATTATTTTTCGGGTAGTATGCAGCAACATAAGATTGACCAACCATTCCTTTTTGAAGGCTGGTATCTTTGTCTTTTTCAACTGCTTCTTCTTCCCTGATTACTTTGGAAAACTGTTGATTATAATTTTTGATGGCGCGTGCTTCCTCAATCTTCTGATAAGCTAGATAGATTCCTCCGATAAAAAGGAGGTTTAGAATAATGAGGATAAACATTTTCAAGTAGGAATTCTTCATATTCTTATTATAGCAATTTTATCACCAAAAAACAGTAGAAAACTCTCAAATCTAGAAATTAAATCCTAAAAAACAATAGGAAATTAGGGGACTACCCTATCCCCTGTCATTTAGTAATAGCCAATTTCAAAAACAAAAAAGAACAGGTCAGTTCTCACCTGCTCTTTATCCTATGTGATGTGATTGCTGATTATAGGGACTTTTCACGAATCACTTCTACTTTGTAGCCATCTGGGTCCACAATAAAGTAATAGTTTGGAAGTGTTCCTGGCAAACCTTTTGGATCTGTTACTTGGTAACCTTTTTCCTTATGCTCGGCATGAAGGGCTTCAAGATCTGGTGTACTCAAGGCTACGTGAGCAAAACCATCTCCAATTACATAGGGACCATGATCATAGTTGTAAGTTAATTCCAACTCATAGTCATCCCCTTCTAAACCAAGATAAACGATCGTAAATTTGTATTCAGGAAAATCTTTGCGGCGCAATTCCTTAAAGCCAAATGCATCTGCATAAAAGGCAATTGATTTTTCTAAATTCTCCACACGTAAACAAGTGTGTAACATTTTTGAAGCCATAAGACACCTCTTTCTTTTTTTACTATTATACACTAGTCAGATCAAAATAGCGATTAATTGAAATGGATGAAAAAGAGAGTGGGACAGAAATCGGTCATTCGTTAGAATTCGATTTCGTCGTCCCACCTCCGCACAGCTTCAACAGTCTGGGAGACTGTTGAAGGTTGCAGATAAAGGAAACATAGTTTCCGTCAACATAGGGCATCTTTGAAGCTTAAAAAGCGAACAAAGACTTAGGATACTTGCTTCGCAAGTTCTATCCGCCACCTCAAAGCAGTGCTTTGAGCACTCAACCACTGCATCTTGCTCGACAATCCAAAGACAATTGAGAGGCTAGGATTTCTGTCCCACTCTCTTACTTGTTCTTCGTTGATTTAGAACTGGATCTCTTTTTACTTTCTGACTTAGTTGCTAGTTTTACCTCGAAAATAGAACCTTTAGGTTTGTTATCTCGAACACTAATGGTACCATTGAAGGCTTCTACGATTTGCTTGGCTAAGGATAAGCCTAAACCAAAACCACCCTTTTGACGGGTTCGCGCTTTATCCACTCGATAGAAACGATCAAAAATCCGTTTTTTATCTTCATCAGCAATTCCTGGACCATTGTCCTCTACTCGAAGATAGAGATAACGATCCTTGAATTGGGCGACAAAGCGTATTTTCCCTTCTTCCTCCGTATATTTGAGGGCATTATCATACAAAATGGTCATCAGTTGTTTCAATAGGACCTTATCAGTCACCAGACTCCTATCCACCAGATTCTCATATTCGAAGATTTTTTCGTTTTCCTCCGCAATGATTTCATAATTGGCAAAAGTTTGATCAAAAAAGGATGGTGTGATCTCGCAAAACTCCGGTTTAATCCCATCATCTCGACGGGCTAAGTTTAAGAGATTGGTCGTCAATAAGCGCATATTGCGAACTTCATCCAAAGAGGAGGCGATATTCTCACTAGATTCCATAATCGTTGCCTCTGGTTTGCGGAATAAGGTTTCCAAACGATTTTGCAAAACCGCTAAAGGCGTCCGCAATTCATGAGAGGCATTTTCGACGAAGGCCTTCTGCCGGTTCATGCTCTCTAAGAGAGGTTTCACACTCATCTTAGCCAGGAAGATACTTGCAAAGAGGGAAATGCCCCAGAAACAAATCATGACCAAGGCAATTTGACTCTCATGTTTTTCACTGGTCTGTTCCAACTGACTGATATTGGTCATGATCACGGCATATTTCACCCCGTCGATATAATCATCGGGATCAATATCTACCAAATAAGCCCGGTAACTTTCCTTCTGCTTATAATGATTGGTAATTTGAATCTGCTTGATTTTGTTTAAATAACTGCGACTAAAAGTTACTGTTTTTAGATCTAGGAAACCATTATCCGTCGTCACATTTTCAAATTTATCATTCAAAAGGATAGCTGTGCTATTGGAAGTAACCGATGGTCTAGGGCCATCCTCGGGACCAAGTTCATCATCTTCTGGGCCGTCATCAGCAGTTTCGTCTCTTCCCATCCCATTGCCTGTACGGTTTGCCAAACTGATAATCGAATAGCGATCTTTACTGAGCATTTTTAAATTTTCGTCAACCGTTGTATAAAGACTGGAACGCATCACCTGAATAATAATCAAGGTCATGGTTGAGAAAATCAAGGTAAAGAGTCCGAAATAGCGGATGAAATAAGAAAAGTCATCCGCATTGACAGTTTTTTTAATTTTATTGAGCATCTTTCAGAATATACCCCACGCTACGCAATGTTTGGAGATTTTTTGCAAAGTCTGTACCTTTTAATTTCTTCCGAATCTTAGAAACATACACTTCGACAACCGAAATGGTCGTATCGCTATCAAATCCCCAAAGTCGATCAAAGATTTGTGTTTTTGGCAGGATGACATTTTGATTTTGAAGGAAATAGACCAAAAGATCAAATTCTTTTCCTAATAGTTCTACTTCTTTCCCTTCAACAAGCGTAGAGTTAGTCGAGAGATTAACGGTCACATTCCCATAAGAAAGAGTATTTTCATTGACCTTACCAGCGCGCTTCAACAATGCTTGGATTCGCATTTTCAACTCTTCTAGGTAGAAAGGCTTGGTCAGATAGTCATCTGCTCCCAACTCAAAACCATGGCCCTTATCGTCCAAGCTCTCTTTGGCTGTCATAATCAATACCGGAGTGGAGACCCCCTTATCTCTCAATTCTTTTAGAACTTGGAAACCATCTTTGCCAGGAAGCATGAGGTCCAGTAAAATTAGGTCATAGATCCCACTTTCAGCCTCATACAAACCTTCATCCCCATCAAAGACTTGCATGACATCTGCAAAATCATCTAAAAAATCAAATACTGAATTAGACAAACCAAGGTCATCTTCGACTAATAAAATCTTAATCATGTTTACTTTCTCCTTCTCATTATTCCACAGGGATGATGAGTATTTTCTACTCTATTATAACATGACAAGGCTTCATACAGTAGCTTTCAGATAGCGATTTCAACTTTTTCTTAGCCCGCTGTCCCTGTCTCATCCTTTGATGAATGTTTTGTATTGCTTGACGATTTTTTCGAAGAGGACTTCTTGGAGGACTTTTTATTGGATTTCCCATTTTGTTGGCTGTCTGGTTGAGCTTGAGGTCCCCCATCTTGTGGCGATTGGTCATTCCTATTCCCCTGGCCTGGTCCACCGTTTTGACCATCTTGCGGGGGCCTACCACCCGGTCCACCTCCAAATCCATCTTGTCCTTGCTGACCTTGAGGTCCCCCACCTTGTGGCGGTTGACCATTCATCTCACCTTGCCCTGGTCCACCATTTTGTCCATTAAAACCTTGTGAGTTAGAATGTCCATTTTGTCCTTGAGGATTTTGGTTAGGTTGGTTAGTGTTTTGTGTAGAGACTGTTGCTTGTTGACGTTGGGGAGTCGTATTGGCTGTCGCCAACATTCCCAATCCAAATCCACTTGTCATTCCTACGATGAGTCCTCCTGTTGCTGCGACAGTTGCCCACCACTTAGGACTTTTCTTAAGAACAATCATTTTTTCAGTTCTTTCTTGCTTTTGTTCATTCGAAGCTTGCATTCTTTCATTTCCTTATTTTTTTTTATTTAAACAAGGCCTTTGTTTAGATAAGGATAGTTTACCGACCCTTCCTTAACCGTGGCTAAATTTTTTCTTAAACTTTCCTAAAATGATCAAGGAGACATTTGTAACAGCTGAAAAGAAGACTTGACAGGGTTCCTTCTTTTTTGTAGAATAGTTACCATAAAAATAAATCGAGGTTTACTGTTTTGAAAAAAATTGAATCAATGACATTAATTGCTCTTGGAGCAGCTCTGATTGCTGCCCTATCACCTTTTACAATCCCACTTGGACCCATTCCTATCACGCTTCAGACTTTAGCCATTGGATTAATCGCCAGCATCTATCGTCCAAAAGAAGCTACCCTTTCCGTTCTCATTTACCTCCTCTTAGGTGCCATTGGACTTCCCGTCTTTGCAGGTGGTCACGGAGGCATCAGCTCCTTCTACGGTCCCACTGCCGGATTCCTTTTCTTCTTTCCCCTTCGTGCTTTGGTTACTTCTATCTTTGCTGGTCAAAAGGGACAGCCCATTCGTATTTTTCTTGCTAACGCTTTAGGAGAAGTCGTTCTCTTTATTGGGGGTGCCTTAGGGTTTATGCTCATTGCCCATAAATCTTTAGATTTCGCAATAAAATTTGTCGTCTTACCTTTTGTGGTGCCAGATTTGATTAAGATTACGTTGACAACTATTTTCGCGGTCATTCTTTATCGAAATCTCAAGCATCTCCCTTATTTCAAAAAAGAAAAATAAAAACTCTTAGAGAGGCTTGCAGATCTGCATAGCACTCTCTAGGAGCTTTTTTCATTATTTTGTTGCTAGAAGGGCTGCTTCAACAGCTGCTTTCTCACGCTCGATAAGATCGATACGAGCGGCGATTTCCTTGATTCCCATCTTGATATTGCGGCTAATCGCCATATCTTCTAATTGAGGTTCAAAGAAGGCCTTGTATTCATTCAAGCGTTCAAGGGTCTTGAAACAGTTGGCTGGGTAGATAACAAACTTATCAAAGCTCATATCACCACCGAGTGCCTTCTTGATCCAATCCCAGTTCTCACGTGCCCAAGTCCAGGTTCTTCCTTGGGTAAAGTCATGATGCAAGAAATTGAAGTACCAGCTCATAGCCAAGTCTTGCGGTTTCACCACATCCTTGTTCTTCCACTCCTTCAATAGAGCTTCCAAGGTTTCCGCATCTTTGGTGTAAGAAAGAGCTGCCGCTAACTGGCGCTTAAAGTTTCCATCCACTGTCTTCACATAGGTATCTAGGTATTGTTGGCTAAGTGCCTTGGTTTCCTGATGCTTGATTTGGTTGATCAAGATTTGCAGACGAATGGCAGCTGGAAGTTTTTCTAGATCAGATGCATGTGCTTCAAAGAGGACACTCGCTTGGGCTTGTGCAGCTTCATCATTAGCCTTAATCATATTGGCAATCATGAGCTGACGAACTTTTTCGTCTTCTTCTGCTTCACCTGGCTTAGCTTCTAGTCCCAAGCGTTCAAAGTTGTAGCGGTTCATCCGTTTCAACAGCTCATGGAAGGCAACTTCTGTTTCCGTTCCTTCATTCACAAAGAGACTGATTCCAGTCAAGACGCTCGAAACAGCAGAAACTACCAAGAAGGAATTTTCTTCTGTCAAATGCTCGATCACTGGCAAGAGGCTTGCATAGGAAATTTGCCCACTTTCAGCTAACAGACGACGTTCTTGAACCACTTGTAATTTTGAAGTGCTATCTAAGTTAGCAAGGTCCGCAAGGATGTCTTCCAACAATTCCCCACGGTAGTCACTGATATAGTGGGCCGTATTTTCTGTATTAAAGCGAAGAGCACCGCTATTAGCTGCTTTCAAGGCACTGTAGTTTGGAATTTCTAAGACTTCTGTTTCCAAAGTATCTGGAATACCTGACCAGTTGCTATTTAGCGGAACAACCCACTTGCGACCTTTTTCTTCTTTTTCTCCGATAAAGAACTGGTCTTGACGGATGATCAAGGTATCATTCTCTACAGAAGCTGAAACAACTGGATAGCCAGGTTGCTCCAACCAAGAATCCATAAAGGCTGCTACATCCCGACCAGAAGCTTGACCCAAGGCTTCCCAAAGATCTTGCCCAATGGTATTTCCATATTGGTGCTTTTCAAAGTAGATTTTCAAGCCCTTGCGGAAAGCGTCATCGCCTAACCAGCGACGAAGCATGTGCATAAGACGGCTACCCTTAGCATAAACAATCGCTGGGTCAAAGAGGGTGTTGATCTCGTCTGGGTGTTTCACTTCCACATGGACGGATTGAACGCCATCAGTCGCATCGCGTTTCAAGGCAGCAGGTACACCAGTTGTTTGGAAGTCTTCAAAAATGTTCCAGCTTGGTTCGATGGCATCCAAGCAGACATATTCCATCATATTGGCGAAGCTTTCATTCAACCAGAGGTCATCCCACCACTTCATCGTTACGAGATTTCCGAACCATTGGTGAGCCAATTCGTGAGCCACCACCAAGGCTACTGTTTGACGGCTTTGAGCTGTCGAGTTCCCATCTACAAGGAGATAAACTTCGCGGTAGGTTACCAAGCCCCAGTTTTCCATAGCTCCTGAAGAGAAGTCTGGAAGGGCGATATGAAGGGATTGAGGGATTGGGTAAGCAACTCCATAGTAGTCTTCATAGAATTCAATAGCACGAACGGCAATATCTAATGAGAAGTCCAAGTTTTCTAATGGGTGAGCTTTGGTAGAGTAGACACCGACTAGGGTTCCATTCTTGGTCTTAGCTGTCACTCCTTGAAGATCTCCTGCCGCAAAGGCCAAGAGATAAGAAGACATACGAGGAGTTGTATCAAACTTCCAAATACCTGTTTCTTTCCGACTTTCGACATCGATTTCAGGCATGTTAGAAAGAACGATTTCCCCTTCTTCTTGGTCAAATTTCACAGCCAAATCAAAGGTCGCTTTGGCTTCTGGCTCATCCACACTCGGGAAGGCTTCACGCGCAAAATGGCTCTCAAACTGAGTGGAGATGACCTCTTTTTTGACACCATCTACTGTATAGTAAGACGGATAGATCCCTGTCATATTATCGGTAATTTTTCCTTTATAAGAAAGTGTAAGGTTTACTTTACCTGTAGCAGGAACTTCAACAAAGACCGCTTCTTCCTCATCCTTGACTGTAAAAGCACAATCTTGCCCATCTACTTGTGCAGATTCGATGGTCAAATCCTTTTGGTGAAGAGAAATGCGAGTCTTCTTTGCTTCTCCGGTAATAGTCACTTTCCCTGAGAAAGTTTTGTTTGAGCGGTTCAAATCTAAGAATAGATCATAGTGCTCAGGTACAAATGTATCAATAAAATGTGCAACTGCTTGCATGAGTATCTCCTTCTTCATTTATTCTCATCTTCTATTCTAACATAAATCCTATGGTCTGTAAGGTAAGAGGAGGCAAAACCAGATCTCTAAGAAAATAAAGTCTGAGATGATGACCTCAGACTTTATTTTCTTATAATTCCACAATTTTTCCTGTTTCGAAGTAGACAACCCATTCACAGATGTTTTTTGCATAATCTCCGATGCGTTCCAAGAAGTTGATCACTTGGAAATAATCCCGTCCGGTAACGATGGACTCTGGATTCTTCCGAATTTCTTCTGTTGCTAATTCTTGAATGCTATCAAAGTAATGGTTGATCACTTCGTCTCGGCTAGCTACTTCATAGGCCAAATCTACATCACCTTTGAGGTAAACATCCAGTGTCGCTTCAACAAAGTCTTTAACTTCACGTCCCATCTTGCTGATCTCTTCTTCAACAGATTGGATGCGGACTTCCCCCTTCATTCGAATAGTTGCTTTCGCGATTGAAACCGCATGGTCACCCATCCGCTCTAAGTCAGAGACTGCTTTTAAGACCGTCATGACCACGCGAAGGTCTTGCGAAACTGGCTGTTGAAGGGCGATAATCTCAAAAGATTTGCGCTCCAATTTCACTTCGTATTCATTGATATCCGCATCATCTTCGATAACCTGGCGGGCCAATTCACGGTCATGTGTGACGAAAGCACGAACCGTACGATTGATTTGGGTCAACACTTCATTTCCCATTGCATAAAATTGGTTATGCAATTTTTCTAAATCTTCTTCAAATTGAACTCGTAACATTTTATTTTCTTCCTATCCAAATTTACCAGAGACATAGTCTTCTGTTTCTTTCTTAGCTGGGTTCAAGAACATTTCATTGGTATCATTGTACTCAATCAAATCGCCATCCAAGAAAAAGGCTGTTTTATCGGAAATCCGACTCGCTTGCTGCATGGATCGAGTCACCAAGAGCATGGTGTAACGGTCTTTTAGTCCATACAGGGTTTCTTCAATCTTACCAGCTGAAATCGGGTCCAGCGCTGAAGTTGGTTCATCCAAAAGAATAATCTTTGGACTGGTCGCAAGGACCCGCGCTACACAAACCCGCTGCTGCTGACCACCAGAAAGTCCGATAGCAGAATCATGCAGGCGATCCTTGACCTCATCCCAGATGGAAGCACGTTTCAGTGAGGTTTCAACCGCTTCATCCAAAACAGCCTTGTCCTTGACACCATTAATCATCAAGCCATAGGTCACATTATCATAAATGGACATTGGAAAGGGATTGGGCTGTTGGAAGACCATTCCGATTTCCTTACGAAGCTCCACTGTATCAGTCCGGGGACTATAGATATTGTGACCGTTGTAGATGACGGTTCCTGTCGTCGTCACCTCATGGTTCAAATCGCCCATCCGATTGATGGCTTTAAGCAAGGTAGATTTCCCTGATCCTGAAGGACCAATCAAGGCTGTAATCTCCTTTGGAGCAAAATCCAAAGAAACACTATTTAAAGCCTTCTTTTTATTGTAATAAACCGACAAGTCCTTGACTTGCAAAATTGGTTCTGTCATTCTATTTTCCTTTTTGTTGTCATATTCCTTTATCCAAAGTGACCCGATACATAATCGTTGGTCGATTGCAATTTCGCATTTTGGAAAATATTCGAAGTCTTATCGTACTCGATGAGGTTTCCAAGGTAGAAGAAACCGGTATAATCACTAGCACGCGCTGCTTGTTGCATACTGTGTGTCACGATGACAATCGTGTAATCCTTCTTCAACTCCAGCATGGTTTCTTCTAATTGCGCTGTTGCGATCGGGTCTAAGGCTGAGGCTGGCTCATCCATGAGCAAAATCTCTGGTTTAACGGAGATGGCACGGGCAATACAAAGGCGTTGCTGTTGACCTCCTGAGAGCGTCAAAGCAGACTTGTGCAAGTCATCCTTGACCTGATCCCAGAGGGCTGCTTGCTTCAAGGATTTTTCTACGATTTCATCCAAGACCTTCTTGTCTTTGACTCCTGCCCGTTCGTGAGGGAAGGTAATATTGCGGTAGATAGACTTCGCAAATGGATTTGGTCGTTGGAAGACCATCCCGATATGCTTTCTCATTTCATAGACATTGATATCTGGTCGGTTGACATCAATCCCTTCGTACCAGATCTCACCAGTCACACGCGCAATATCAATGGTATCGTTCATTCGGTTCAAACTTCTAAGATAGGTGGACTTCCCTGATCCAGAAGGACCAATCAAGGCTGTAATCTTATTCTTTTCAAACTGCATGTCGACGCCTTTGATGGACTCGTTATTTCCATAATAGACATGCAAATCTTTGGTAGATAGGACCACCTTTTCTTCAGGAAAAGTAATGATGTGTCTCTCATCCCAATTGTATTTTGACATTTCTTCTCCTTTTATGCTGAGGTTAATTTCTTATGGAGGTAAGTACCGAGCTTACGTGCTCCAAAGTTGAATATCAAAATGAAGATCAACAAAACTGCTGCAGAACCAGCGGATACTTCAATAGCATCTGGAATGGTTCCTTCACTATTGACCTTCCAAATATGGACCGCTAGTGTTTCTGCTTGACGGAAAATAGAAATCGGACTGGTTACACTGAAGAGGTTCCAGTTACTCCAATCCAAGGCTGGGGCAGACTGACCGGCTGTATAAATCAAGGCTGCTGCTTCCCCGAAAATCCGTCCAGAAGCCAGTACGACACCCGTAATAATACTTGGCAAGGCTTCTGGTACCACTACGTGAATCACGGTTTCCCAACGAGAGATTCCAAGAGCAAGCCCAGCTTCTCTTTGTGTATGGTGGACGTTTTGCAAACTATCTTCAATGTTCCGTGTCATCTGTGGCAAGTTAAAGACTGTCAAGGCCAAGGCACCAGAAATAATCGAGAAGCCATATTGGAACTGCACTACAAAGACCAAATAGCCAAAGAGACCAACTACAACTGATGGTAGGGAAGACAAGATTTCAATACAGGTCCGAACCAAATTGGTCAATGGGCCCTTCTTGGCATACTCTGACAAGTAGATCCCTGCCCCCAAAGAAAGTGGGAAGGAAATAATCAAGGTAATGACTAAGAGGAAGAAGGAATTATAAAGCTGAATCCCAATCCCTCCACCTGCTTGGTAAGAAGAGGATTTGCTGGTCAAGAAAGTCCAAGACACATGCGGCAACCCTCTAAGTAAGATATAGAGAATCAAAGAAGCAAGAATAGTGACAATAATTCCAGCAATAGCATAGAGAACCCCTGTCGCTATCTTATCTATTTTTTTAGCGTGCATAGTTCTTCTTACCTCTTTCTTTCGTGATCAATTTGATAACGCTGTTGAATGCCAAACTCATCAGCAAGAGCACCAAAGCAAGTGACCAGAGAACGTTGTTGTTAACTGTTCCCATAACAGTATTTCCAATACCCATGGTCAAAATGGAGGTCAAGGTGGAAGCTGGAGTTGTTAAAGATGTTGGAACAACTGCTGAGTTTCCGACTACCATCTGAATAGCCAAGGCTTCCCCGAAGGCACGCGCCATCCCAAAGACAACTGCCGTAAAAATACCCGAGCGAGCTGCCTTTAAGGTGACATGCCAGATGGTTTGCCAGCGAGTCGCTCCCATAGCCATACTCGCTTCCCGGTAGTGACGAGGGACTGCCCGTAAGCTGTCTGTTGTCATAAAGGTCACTGTTGGGAGAATCATGACAAAGAGGACAAAGACCCCTGACAAGATCCCAAATCCTGTCCCACCAAAGATGGAACGAACAAATGGAACCACTACTTGCAAACCAATAAATCCATATACAACGGAAGGAATCCCTACCAACAATTCAATGGCTGGTTGTAAGAGACGAGATCCCTTAGGAGATACTTCTGTCATAAAGACTGCTGCACCAATGGCAAAAGGTGTCGCCACCAAAGCAGACAAAAGGGTTACAATGAAGGAACCCAAGATCATTGGCAAAGCCCCAAATTCTTTCCCTGACGGATTCCAAGTGGATCCGAAAAGGAAACTAAAGACATTGACCTTGTTGACAAAGAAGGTCGATAATCCCTTTTGGGCTACAAAAATCAAAATCAAAGCTACAACAAAGACAATTAAACTCATACAACAGAAGGTAATGGTTTTACCAAATTTTTCCAAACGAGAATTATTGGACTTTGCGAGCATTTTTTTTGCTACTTCGTTCATTTTTTACCTAATTCTTCTTATTTCTTCGTAATGTTACCGTCAAGATCACGGCTGACTTTCATATCATTGATTGGGATATAGCCCATCTTACCAACGATTTCCTGCTGGACCTCATCTGTCATCATATAATCCAAGAATTTCTTGGCCAATTTACTTGGCTCTCCCTTGGTATACATGTGTTCGTAGGACCAAATTGGCCAGTTATTATTCACCACGTTTTCCTTAGTTGGTTCATAGCCATTTAACTTCATAGTTTTGACACTATCATCCACGTAGGTAAAAGCCAAATAAGAAATGGCACCTGGAGTCTGGGAAACAATGTTCTTCACCATTCCATTGGAATCCTGTTCCTGAGCCTGTTTAGGATCTTTCCCATTCATGATGATGTCATCGAATACGGCACGGCTACCGGATCCTACTGCCCGGTTCACAATGGTAATTTCGAGATCCTCACCCCCCAATTGCTTCCAGTTGGTATATTCACCAGTAAAAATCTTACGCAATTGTTCAGTTGTCAAATCGTCTACGGAAATAGTCTTATTGGCAATGATGGCTGTTCCTGCTACTGCCACTTGATGGTCTACCAAGCTAGAAGCATCGATTCCATCTTTTTCCTCCGCAAAGAGGTCACTATTTCCAATATCCACAGCTCCCGATTGGACCTGAGAAAGACCTGTACCAGATCCGCCTCCTTGGACATTAACAATCTTACCGGGATGTTCTTCCACATAACGATCTACCACCCCTTCAACGAGCGGTTGTAGGGCTGTCGATCCAACAGCTGTAATCGCTTCTCCACGGTCAATCCAAGATGCACAGGCAGATAGAGAAGCTGCAAGTGCTACTGTTGCTAGCCCAAGGACTAGCTTTTTGCATTTATTCAATGTAAGTCTCCTTGAATCAAAATCAAATATCGTTTAAATGTTATCTCTAAACACTTGGTCATCTTCTAGTATTCTAGCAAGAATCACTCTATTTCCACTATAACATAGAAAGACCGCATTTCCTAATAATTTATCTAAATCTCAAGCCTTTTGGAAAGAAATTTTTTAACGTTCGTCCCGTTACTTTTGCAAAGCCCAAACCATTGCCTCCAGCCAGGACCTGATACCATCCATTTGCGTAATCTTGCTCCAACTGAATGGTCTCTCCAGCCACGTACTTACTAAAGTCTGGATCCGACAAGCTGACTGATTTTTTCACTTGATCTGGTTTCAGAGCTAGGCCCAGAGCAAAGCTAGGTTCAAAGCGATTTTTCTTAAAGGTGCCAAGGTGCAAGCCATTGCGAGCAATCTTGACCTTTTTCAAATCAGGAAGTCCAGATGGTAAGAAATAAAGCTGATCTCCAAAACATTGGTAGAGACCCTCCAAGTCGATGGCTAAGCGGTCCTTGGCAAAAGCTTGCCACAACTTCTTCTGCTCAGCCGTTAGATTGGAACGTCCTTCCTTGAACTTCTTAACTTCAGGCTCTCCGTGATAAAGGAATTTAGCAACAAATTGCCCTTCACCCTTGAAATGATGAGGATACATACGGGCCGTTTCAGGATGTCCGATCCCTTCTACCATACCATTAATTTTTTCAATCGGTAGCAATTCTAGTTCATATTCTTCTAAAAGCCAAGAGACAATCTCTTCGTTCTCTTCCGGAGCCCAGGTACAAGTCGAATAAACTAGCTGCCCCCCTGGTGCCAGCATCTTGATAGCATCTGTTAAGATATCTCTTTGAAGACTTGCGCATTGAGCTGGATAATCTGGATTCCAGTAGTCCATGGCATCTGGCTGCTTCCGGAACATTCCTTCACCAGAGCATGGTGCATCCAAAACAATCAGATCGAAAAAGGCTGGGAAAACCTTTGCCAAACGTTCGGCTGATTCATTGGTCACCACGACGTTACGAGCACCAAAGCGTTCAACATTCTCGACCAGAATCTTGGAGCGTCCCTTGTGAATCTCATTAGAAATAAGGAGGCCTTGATTGCCTAAATAAGAGAGCAAGTGAGTCGTCTTTCCACCAGGGGCTGCCGCAAGATCCAAGACCTTCATACCCGGACTGGGATGCGCTACTTGAGCCACCATTTGGGCAGCGGGTTCTTGCGAGTAGACCAAACCTGTGACATGGGCAATGGATTTCCCCGATACCTTACCATAGTAACTCCAAGGCATGCCTGGAATGGGCTCATCGCCTCTGATTTGCACTTCCTTTAATGGATTGGTTCGATAGGCAGAAACGGCTGGTTCATCAAAAGTTTGAAAGAAGGCTTCAGCCTCTTCTCCAAGTAATTGGCGATACTTTTCTTTAAATCCTTGAGGAAAGGTCATGCGTTTTTTCCTTTCGTCAAAAAAGGTTGAATTTCATCTAGTTTACAAGTCGGCACCATCATAATGGGCTCCAAGGTCTCATAGTTGGGTTCTTTCCCTTCCAAGGTCAGGACCGAGTAACCTAGACACTCGCCCATAATGGCAGCAGCAGCATAATCCCAAGGCCAGATATAGCTAAAGTAGCCTAAAATACCACCAGATAGAATCTTGGTAAAGCTGATACCAGCGCTCCCATAGACTCGAATCCCCAAGCACTCTGCTCCCAGATCCGCCATGCCCCAAGCGTTGGATTTGAGCATGCCAACATTGGAAGCCACTAATAAGTCCCCAAGAGGCCGATTTTGAAATGGTTTCAGTTCTTTGTCATTGCAAAAGACTCCAAAATCCTTTCCACCAAAAAAGAGATGGTCGCGCATGACATCATAGATCAAGCCAAACTGGCCAATCCCTTCTTCAAAATAGGCAACCATTACAGCAAAATCTTCTTTTTGGGTCACAAAATTATTGGTCCCATCAATGGGATCAATCACCCAGACCTTGCCGGAGTGAATAGGCGCACGAAGCTCATCTTCTTCAGCGAAAATTTGGTCTTCTGGATAAGCTTCTAATATCTTATGGACTAAGGTTGCTTGCACTTTCTGATCCATCTGAGTCACCAAATCCGTCGGATTTGTTTTGACAGTAATCGCTAGCTGGTCATGTAAGTGTTCTCTTAGATAGCTTCCTGCTTCTTTGACAATGGTCTTAGCAAATTCTAATTTATTGATCAATCGAAAACCATCCTTCCCCTTTTTCTTTCGCAACTTTGGTTGCGCGGTAAAGTGAGTAGCCACTGACCTCTTCAAATTCCTTGCCCAGACGCTTTTCTTCGCCAATACTTGGGACAACTTTCTTAAAGGCCTTATAGGCTTCTAGGTAGATGCGGGCATCTGCCTTTTGTTCATAGGCTTGTTCAACCTGATTAAAAAAAGAAAGCACCGAAGCAAGCTCTTCAGTGCTCCACGATAAATCGAGTGGGTAACTATAATTCTTATTCATATTAATGGATCTCCGCTCTTAATGTAGCAGATCTTAACTCTTCCTTACGATATCCTCGAGGAAGAAATGCGCGGATTTCGTCCTCATTGAAACCAATTTGCATCCGTTTCTTGTCTAGAATAATTGGGCGACGCAAAAGACTAGGATTTTCCTCAATGAGCTTAATCAAAGCAGAAATCGATAAATCCTCTACATCAACATTTAACTTCTGAAAAATTTTAGAACGAGTTGAAATAATATCGTCTGTACCGTTCTCAGTTAGAGCTAAAATATTACGCAACTCCTCAGTTGTTAGAGGACTCGTCATAATATTGTGTTCCTTAAAAGGAACCTCATGTTTTTCTAACCAAGCCCGGGCCTTCCGACAGGATGTACAACTCGGAGACAAAAATAATGTAATCATGTTCTTCTCTTCTTTTTTTGGACACACTTAGCTAACTCTATTATACAAAATTATTCGGTGCTTGCATAGTGATTTTTGAATTTAGACAAAGAAAATTCTCCCCTTAAGGGAGAATTTCTAACAAAAGTTATCTGGTCCATTGACGAGCTATGATCTCATCCTGACGCAGTTGCTCCACAAGCGCTTCTACACTGTCAAATTTGACCATTTCTCGAATCTTGTCTAACCAAAAAATCCGAATCGTATGTCCATAAATATCTTTTGAAAAATCAAAGATATTGGCTTCAAAGCGAAGTTCCGTCCCATCAAAGGTCGAGTTTTTACCTACAGAGGCCATCCCACGATGACGCTTCCCTAGCACTTCTACTTCGACGACATAAACACCATCTTGAGGAAGATGTGTCCGATCGATAGGTGCAAGATTGGCTGTTGGAAAACCAATGGTTCGACCTCTTGCATCCCCATGAACGACAATACCACGACTGGATAGGGGATAGCCTAAAAGATTGGCTGCTTCTTTGACCTGGCCTGATGAAATAGCCTGCCGAATACGGGTCGAGCTGATTTTTTCTCCCTGGTCTAGGACAGGGGGAACCACTATGACTTGGCCTTTAAAATAGGTCTCCAAATCACTAGCTACTTTCTTGTCACTACCAAAGCTATAATCAAATCCTGCCACTAAGACACGCGCTCGAAGTGATGTTAGGTAGGTAGCAACGAATTCTTCAGCAGTATGAGCCGCAAAATCACTGGTAAAATCAATGAGATAAAGATCATCTACTCCAAGTTCTTCCATTCGTTTAAAGCGTTCCTCTGGATTTTGAAGGTGGAGGAGTAATTCTGGTTGGTAACGGGCAAAGGCCAATTTTGGAGATTCTGGAAAGGTCAAGACAGCTACTCGAAGTCCTTGCTCATCCGCAATGGCGCGAGCTGTCCGAAATAGCTCCTGATGCCCTCTGTGAAGACCGTCAAAATAGCCCAAGACAAGAACTGTATCTGCTTGAGCTTTTATTTCTTTTTCACTAGTTACATAACAAATGTTCATGAATTTATTGTAACACACTTTCTGTCAGAAAAACCTTGCGAGGTTTGTAAAGTTCTTCTCTTTTTTCTAAAATGGCCACTAATTTTCCTTGGTAAAAAGCAGCCAATTCTTTGGAGTCACTCTCAACCGGAATAAAGCGTCCCACTTGGACTTCGCCGACCTCTTCGACTGTCAGCTCCACTTTTTCCAAATCTCCGGTTCCAATTTCAAGTGGATGAAGGAAGCTCAAATCTCCTTGAGCAACTTTTTCAGCAAGTTCTTCCAAGGTTAGGGCATTTTCTAAGGACAAGCCAGCAGCACTGGTGCGTGTCAGATGGGACATGTGGGCCGCATAGCCCAGTTTCTGCCCTAAATCCACAGACAAGGTTCGGATATAGGTCCCCTTGCTGCATTTAACCCGGAAGCGAAAGCGGGCTAGTCCTTCTTCATAACGAATTTCGCTTGTGCGCGTGAATTCATAAATGTTCACCTGCCGAACTGGACGTTCCACTTCTTCTCCTGCACGCGCATACTCATAGAGCTTACGCCCATTGACCTTGACCGCTGAATACATGGGTGGTACCTGTTCGATTTCTCCTACCATCTGGGCAATCATGCGGTCTACCTCTTCTGCATCCAAGGGGTCTTGCACAGGGGTCCGATCGACAACTTCTCCGCTGGCATCCTCCGTCGTGGTAGAAAACCCCAAAGTGATTTCTCCCTCATAGATTTTGCCTTCATCCTGCATAAATTCAACCATTCGGGTCGCCTTTCCTACGGCAATCGGAAGCACTCCCACCACATCAGGATCCAGCGTTCCCCCATGGCCAATCTTCTTGGTACCTAAGATTTTTCTCAGTTTAAAAACCGCATCATGGGAGGTCATTCCTGCTTCTTTTTTTAAGTTGATAATTCCGTCCATCTGATTTGCTCTTTCTAACTCATGTGTGACCATCCGGGCCACCGACCCTTTATTATACCATGAAACGAGACTTCTTGTCCCTGTTTCCCCCTTCCTGATGAGCTTCCAAAAAATCCCGTAGCAGATTTCAGACTTTTTAAAATGGGTTTGATACAATAGAAAGCGAAAGAAGGTGTAACATATGTTAATGTATGATGTTATTGTGATTGGATTTGGTAAAGCTGGTAAAACTCTTGCAGCGAAATTATCAAGCCAAGGAAAAAAAGTCGCTCTGATTGAAAAGAGCAAGTCTATGTATGGTGGTACTTGTATCAATATCGCTTGTATTCCAACTAAGACCTTGATCGTCGCAGCGGAAAAAGGCTTGGATTTTGAACAAGCTATGAGTGAAAAAAATGCGGTCACTACTCGTCTCAACGGCAAGAACTACGCAACGATTGCTGGAACGGGTGTAGACATTATCGATGCGACAGCCCGCTTTGTGTCCAACAAGGTCATCGAAATTCAAGTTGGAGATGAAAAGGAAGAATTGACAGCTGAAACCATTATTATCAATACTGGTGCTGTGCCAACTATCCTTCCAATCCCAGGATTGGCTGAAAGTAAATTTGCAGTGGATTCAACCGGTATTCAACGTTTGGAAAACCTACCAAAACGCCTGGGCGTCCTTGGTGGTGGACCAATCGGATTGGAATTCGCCCACCTCTACAATACCTTGGGTAGCCAAGTAACAGTATTGGATGCTTCTGAAGCATTCTTGCCACGGATCGAGCCAAGCATCGCAGCTCTTGCAAAAGGCTACCTGGAAGAAGATGGTATTCAATTCTTGCAAGGCGTTCATACCCAAGAAATCAAAGATGGCCAAAACAGCTTAACCGTTGTAACGGATAAGGGAGACTTCGAGTTCGATATCCTTCTCTACGCAACAGGACGGAAGCCAAACACAGTTGGACTTGGTCTTGAAAACACAGATATCCAAGTCACTGATCGTGGGGCAATCCAAGTCAACCGTCATTTGGAAACCAGCGTCCCTGGTGTCTTTGCAGTTGGGGATGTCAATGGTGGTCCTCAATTCACTTACATGTCACTCGATGACTTCCGCATTGTCTTCAACTATCTCACAGGTGATGGTAGCTACAATCTCGAAACTCGTAACAATTATGCGACAACACTCTTCATTGCTCCTCCACTTGCCCAAGTCGGCTTGACTGAGCAAGAAGCACGTGACAAAGGGCTTCCAGTTGCTGTTAAAGAATTGCCAGTTGCTGCCATGCCTCGTGGACATGTTAATGCAGATCTTCGAGGTGCCTTCAAAGCCGTGGTCAACCCAGAAACCAAAGAAATCCTTGGAGCAACTCTCTTTGGAGAAGCTGCAGGCGAACTCATCAACCTGATTACCATGGCTATGGACAACAAGATCCCTTATACTTACATCGCAAAACAAATCTTTACCCACCCAACCATGGCAGAAAACCTAAACGATCTCTTTGCGATTTAAATAGAATAAAAACACTGGAAAATTTTTCCAGCGTTTTTTAGTTTAAGAATTCACAGACAGCCTCTTGAAATGCTTTATTTTCTTCATAAAGAGCATGCCCAGAATGCTTTAGAATAAGGAGCTGACAACCCGAAATCGCTTTTGCCAGTTCCTTGGATCCGTCCATACCAATCACATCATCTTCAAGCGCACCAAGGATCAGGGTCGGACAATGAATTTCTTTTAAGACCTCAAGGCTATTATGTTCCAGGCAAGACTGAGACTGAATGGCTATTCTATTTTCATCTTTGATTCGCCCCAAGCGACCCATGATATTATAAAGCAACCGCCACTTTTGATAGCTCTTTTGCGTGTAGGAATGCTTGGCAATATCCAGCATGAGATGCTTAAAATTTCCAGATTGACTAAGTTTTTGCCAATGCTCAATTCGTTCTCTAGCAAGTTGACTAGGTTTTGCAGTGGTCACGGCTAAAATGAGCTTTTGAACCTTTTCAGGGAAATCCGCAGCTAGCCATTGGGCAATCATTCCACCTTGTGAAATCCCCATAACATAAGCGGTATCTAGGTTTAGTGTCTCCATTGCTTCTGCTACATCTGCTGCCATATCCCGCGTCGTATAGCCCTGCCTCAGCTCATTGATTCGAGAATAAACATAGATTTTATAGCGTTTAGCAAGTAAACGATAAGAGAGGGAAAAGAGCTGGGCCTTTCCTTTAACGGTCTGAAGCCCATCCCCCAAGCCTGGTATGATCACTAATGGTTGCTTACCTTTACCAAATGTCACATAGTCCATGGTTTTCCCATTCATGGACAAGGTAGCGTTCTTAGCTGAATACAAAGATTATTCTCCTTTCAGAGCATCAAATTTAGCTTTCATGGTTGGATTTTTGCGGGTCAATTTTTTGACTGATACATCATCCAACTTATTATTAGCGAGGCGGAGTTGATTTTCTGATGTGGTGAGGAATTTCTTGACTTCTTCCATTCGCTTGATGGCTTTGTCGATTTCATCGATGGCCTTACCGAAGTTGACGGAGGCTGAATTGTAGTTCTTAGCAAAGGCAACCTTGAAGGCGTCTAGATCTTCTTCAAAGTGGGTGATGTCAATATTTTGCTCACGGATAAGTGCTAGTTCTTGCTTGTATTTAAGAGAGTTAAGAGCCGCATTGCGCAGGAGCCCAATGATTTGGATAAAGAACTGAGGGCGCACCACATACATCTTCTCATACTCATGGCTGACATCGACAATCCCTGTGTTGAAGTAGTCGTTATCTGCCTCAAGCATAGTTACTAAAACGGCATACTCACAGTTCTTTTCCCGACGGTCCTTGTCCAATTCCTTGTAAAAATCAGCGTTCTTATGCTTCTTCTCAGTACCATCAGCTTCATTTTTCATCTCAAACATGATGGAGATAATCTCTACCCCATTTTCATCGCATTCGCGGAAGATAAAGTCGCCTTTAGACCCACGCGCAGAGACCTTGTTATCCTTTTCAAAATAGGCATTTGGGAAGGCAAAACTGCGAACCTTGTTGAATTCACTTTCCGCATACTGCTCCAGACTTTCCCCGACGGCCTTAGTCGACTGCTGGGCCTTGAAGTTCTTATAGAATTCAACTTGCTCATTTGCTGCTTTTAACTGGGCCTCATAGTTTTGTTTAACAGAAGTCAGAGAAAGCTCGTTTTCTTTTTCTTGTAAAAGAAGCTGATTTTTGACCTGATCTCTTTCTTTCTCTAGATCAGACAGTGTTTTTTGGAGCTGATTCTCATGCTCCAAGCGCAAGGTGGCCAACTGATTTTCCAGCGCTTGCACTTCTTTTTCTTTCTCTAGTAGGCTTTGGCTAGCCGTTTGCTCCACCTCTTTTTTGGCCAATTCTTTTTCAGTATCAAACTGTTGAATCTGGTTTTGTAATTGGGCAATTTCTTGGTCCTTCTTGGCTAACTTCTCTTGTTGCTCATTAAGGGCCTTTTGCTCAGCTAAAGCCAACTCTTGCCGAATCCGTTCATGAATTTCCTTGTCAAACTCTGCTGTCCGTACCTGTGATAAGAGTTCGCTGTATTGACTTTCATTGACTGTAAAAACTTCCCCACAGTTAGGGCACTTAATTTCGTTCATAGCATGCCTCTTTCTCTATTCTTAGTATATTATATCATGCCACCAGTAAAATCAAAACCAGCAAACGAAGCTTGCTCCTACTATTTCCCTCCACAATCAAGTTTATGGCAATGAATAGAGTAAATGAGAGCATTTGAGAAAACAGAACGATGACCATTGAAACTTCCCGCCGTGAGAAAAGAGGCTGGGACAAAAGTCCTAGCCTCTCAATTGTCTTTGGATTATCGAGCAAGACGCAGTGGTTGAGTGGGCTCTACTACGCTGATTTTATCAGCTTTTACAACCCTACTCAACTGTGCGGAGGTGGGACGACGAAATCGAATTCTAACGAATTACCGATTTCTGTCCCACTCTCTCGGTAGATTTGAGACGTTAGGCTCAAATCTAAGGTATGGAATCCCAAAGGGAGTCGCTACCGTCCGTCCTCACCTAAGGGAAGTTGATAAAAGGACAAAACCAGCAAGCTAGGCTTACTGGCTTTAGTTTATTTCTTCTCAATCGGAGCGACACTGGCCAAGAGTTTCTTGAGCCCCACTTCTGGGAAGTTGATCTTGAGTTCTTGGGTGTTGCCACTACCAGATACTTCAAGCACAGTTCCTTCTCCCCACTTCTTGTGAAGGGCAATGTCGCCAATGGACCAAGCGACGCTTTCTTTGGCGCTAGAACGGTTGCTATTGCCAAAGGGGAGACTTGATGACGTGAGATTACTTGGGGCTGCTTGTCTCTTGCGCTCTTGAAGGGCTTGCGACAGGCTCATGCCTTTTCCAAAGGTCGTTCCGCCTCCATTGCTATAAGAAGCCTTAAAGCTAGTGTTGGCAGGACGGGCTAATCCTTGGTAGGTCAATAAATCCGAGCTAATTTCATTGATGAAACGTGTTGGCCGGTTGTAGCTGGTCCGTCCAAAGAGCAAACGAGAGTTGGCATTGGTTAGGAAAAGAACCTTCTCTGCCCGCGTGATCCCCACATAAGCTAAGCGACGCTCTTCTTCCAACTCATCTGGATCCTCAGCCGCACGACTAAGAGGAAAGACATTTTCTTCCATCCCAATCAAGAAGACGACTGGAAACTCCAATCCTTTGGCTGCGTGAAGAGTCATCAAGGTGACTTCTGAAGTTTCTTGGGCCCCATCATCTGTATCGGCAATCAAAGCCAAATCGTTCAAGAAGCGACTCAGGGTTTCCACACCTGATTCGTCGTCGACGGTTTCCCCGTTTTCATCAAAATTCTTGGTAACAGATAGGAACTCTTGGATATTCTCGATGCGGGCCTGACTTTCCAAATTTCCCTGATTGGTTAGGGCTGTCATATAACCTGTCTTGTCAAGGACTTCTTCGACCAACTCTGTAATGGTCAGCTGGTCCAATCTTTCTCTCAAATCAAGAATGAGATTGGCAAAGTCCCAGATGGCTTGGGCAGCCTTTCCTTTGATGCCTGAGAGCATGATATTGGCTGAAGCATCCAGGAGTGAGGACTCTTGCATTTGAGCAAAATCGCGAATCTTATCCACTGTACCTGGCCCGATTCCCCGCTTAGGTTCATTGATAATGCGCTCAAAACTGATATTGTCACTGAGATTGGCAATCAAATTCAGATAAGCAATGACGTCTCGAATTTCCTTACGGCTGTAGAACTTGGTGCCCCCTACCATGGTGTAGGGAATGTTGGACTTGAGTAGGGCTTCTTCAATGGTCCGTGACTGGGCATTAGTCCGGTAGAGAACGGCAAAATCACGGTGCTTGTAGCCCGCTTCGCGACTGAGCTCTTCAATGGTTTTAGCAACAAAAACAGCTTCATCCTGCTCATCATTAGCCCGGTAATAGACAATCTCCTCCCCGTCTTCATTTTGTGTCCAGAGATTCTTCAGACGGCGGTGGCGATTGTTTTTAATGACATCATTGGCCGCTTGCAAGATCGTCTTGGTCGAGCGGTAATTCTCTTCTAGGAGGACGACCTTAGCTTCCTTATAATCTTTCTCAAAGTCCAGGATATTCTGCATATCCGCTCCCCGCCAACCATAAATAGACTGGTCAGCATCCCCAACAACACAGATATTTTTAAAACGTGAAGCCAAGAGTTTGACCAACTGGTATTGGGCATGGTTGGTATCTTGGTACTCATCCACGTGGATGTATTGGAACTTCTGCTGGTAATAGGTCAAAACATCAGGATTTTGATCAAAAAGACGCAGGGTCAGCATGATCAAATCATCAAAGTCCACTGCTTCTGACTGACGGAGTTCCTTTTGGTATGCCTCATAACACTTAGCAACGATCTGGGTATACATATCGCCAGCCTGGGTAGCATAGGCCACTTCATCGATCAAGTCATTTTTGGCATTGGAAATGGTCCCCAAAATGGTCCGTTCATTCCATTTCTTAGGATCCAAATTCAAGGACTTCAAGATCCGCTTCATCAAGGTCCGTTGCTCACCTGGATCGACAATCGTGAAGTTACGGTTGTAGCCAATGTGATCCGCATCTCGGCGAAGGATGCGCACACACATAGAGTGGAAGGTGGCAATCAAGCAATCTTGGGTGGCTGGATTTAGCTGATAAGCCCTCTCCTTCATCTCTCGAGCGGCTTTATTGGTAAAGGTAATGGCCAAAATATTCCAAGGATTGACCATTTTTTCATCGATCAAGTAAGCGATCCGGTGGGTCAAGACACGTGTCTTACCGGACCCAGCCCCCGCCATGATCAAGAGGGGACCTTCTGTCGTTTGGACCGCCTCTGCCTGGCGATCATTCATACCATTCAATAAAGGATTCATCTCATACTCCTCATTCATTCAATCGTTCTATTATACCACATTTTCGCCCTTTCTCCTTTTGGAAACAGTTGACATCATTTGAATTTTGTACTCAAAAAAGCTATAATAAAGCCTTAAGAAGAACGAATATTTCCTCATCAACAACGACCCAAGTTTGTCGCTTAGGAGGAAATCTACAGAAGTCTGGAGGAGGTCTAAGTGAATCAATCACAAAGTAATTTAAAACTAGCCGAACGTGGAGCCCTGATCAGTATTGTCGCCTACCTGATTCTTTCCGCAGCTAAATTAGCAACAGGCCACCTGCTTCACTCCTCCAGTTTGGTCGCTGATGGTTTTAATAACTTATCCGATATTATCAGCAACGTCGCCCTTCTCATTGGCATTCGCTTAGCCCGCCAGCCAGCTGACCGTGACCACCGGTTCGGTCATTGGAAGATCGAAGATCTAGCTAGCCTGGTGACGTCCATCATCATGTTTTATGTGGGCTTTGATGTCCTACGAGATACGGTTCAAAAAATTCTCAGCAGGGAAACAACTGTTATTGATCCTTTAGGAGCCATTGTTGGAGTTGGGTCAGCCCTTGTCATGTTTGCGGTCTATCTTCATAACCGCACTTTAGCCAAGAAAGCCCAATCCAAGGCCCTCAATGCAGCTGCCAAAGATAACCTGTCTGACGTGGTCACTTCTTTAGGAACCTCTGTTGCGATTGGGGCTAGCGCTCTCAACTACCCCATTGTGGACCAATTGGTGGCCATTGTCATCACCTTCTTTATCCTAAAAACCGCCTACGATATTTTCATCGAATCCTCCTTCAGTCTATCTGATGGGTTTGATGAAAGTCTCCTGGATAAATACAAGGCGGCTATTCTGGAATTGCCAAAGGTCAGCCGGGTCAAATCCCAACGGGGACGAACCTACGGAAGCAATATCTACCTGGATGTCGTCATTGAAATGAATCCAGACCTCTCTGTTTATGAGAGCCATGCCATTACCGAAGAGGTCGAGCGCCTTCTCAAGGAAAAATTTGGAGTCTTTGACATTGACGTCCATGTGGAGCCAAGTTCTATCCCTGAAGATGAGATTTTGGATAATGTCCTTCTCAAGTTAAAGACCTATGAGGAACGTTTGCAGGCTCAACAGGAATACCAAACCCTCCTGGCAGACAACTTCACCCTCATCAATGAGTATGGCCAAGAAAGTCACAAGGAGGACCTGGTCCGTTTGCAGGAAGAACATCAAATTCCGTTTAAGAATTTCGAAATCGAATCCATCAGTCAAAAGACCAAATTGATTCGCTATGAGTTAAATAACCAGATCCACACCAGTCTCTGGCGGCGTCATGAACACTGGCAAAAGGTCTTTCACCAAATTACCAGTAAACAGGAAAAATAGAACTCTTTACCTCAATCTAACCAGAATAAAAAGCTACTGCAATTCCTTTCTGCAGTAGTTTTTTGGTAAGAAAAAATAGCCCTTCCGGACTATTCTTCTTCTTTAATAAAACCAAATTTATTTAGGGGGTACAATCTGAAATCGACAACACCCTCAATCTGATCTGCTTGAATATAACCAAATTCACGACTGTCTTTGGTATTGTTGCGATCATCATTTAGAACTAAGTAACTATGACTTGGTACTTTACCAGCCTTGGTTCCCTTAAGTTCTCTAGAGAAAAAATCATTTGTAAAATAATCGCCACTTGGGGCTGCCAAATGTTTGGTCTTCATCTTGTCCAAATATGGCTCTGCTGTAGCTACACCATTCAGATAAAAGACATCGTCCACATAGCTGACCTCATCGCTCTCTATCGCAATGACACGTCCAAGATATTGTTTCTCTTTTACATGATAGAGGACCAAGTCTGTTCGATCAATTTTCCCCTTTTTAGTCGCTAATACTAAATCATCTTTCTTAACGGAGGCATTGGCCATTTGATCAGATACCCACAATGGTTGAAAAACAAATAGGCGCAAAGTAATGAGTACCAAGCCCAATATTCCAATGATGATAATATTCCGAATCAAATCCCTTTTCGACATTCCTATCCCCCCTTTCAGTTCATTCCATTATACCATTTTATTAGACAATAAAAAAGGCCCACATTCCCAAATTGTCAGAAATTGGTCTAAAAAGAAAAACCTTGCCTCCAAGCTTTTACGCTTAGAGAACAAGGTTTGTTTATTGGTTAGATTAACGTACTGTACGGATACGCATTGTATTTGTACGAACAGCTTCACCAAGTGGCACACCTGCAACGATTACGATATCGTCACCAGATTGTACAAGACCTGCTTCTACTGCTTTACGTTCTGCGATTTCGAACATATCGTCAGTTGATGATGGAGCATCTGTCAACATTGGGATGACACCCCAGTTCAACATCAATCCACGCTCTGTCAATTCGTCGAATGTCAATGCCAAGATATCAGCATTTGGACGGTATTTAGAAATCAAACGTGCTGTGTGACCAGTCTTAGTCAAAGTTACAACCAATTTGATATCCATTGAGTTTGTAGCGTCTTTAACAGCTGAAGCCATAACTTCTGTCTTAGAGTTACGTTCGAATGAATCTGAGTTCAAACGTCCGTATTCGTTAAGAAGAGTTTGAGCGTTCTTGTCGATGGTAGCCATTGTGCGAACAGACTCAAGTGGGTATTTACCATTTGCAGACTCACCTGAAAGCATTGTAGCATCAGTTCCGTCGATAACAGCGTTAAATACGTCTGATACTTCTGAACGAGTTGCACGTGGTTTTTCAGTCATTGTTTCAAGCATGTTTGTTGCAGTGATAACAACTTTACCAGCAGCATTCACTTTTGTGATGATCATTTTTTGGTAAACTGGAACCATTTCGAATGGTACTTCGATACCCATGTCACCACGAGCAATCATGATACCATCAGCTGCTTCAATGATTTCATCCAAGTTATCGATACCTTGTTGGTTTTCGATTTTCGCGAACAATTGAACGTGACCGTTACCAGTTTCTTCACAGATAGCACGAACTTCGTTCACGTCTTTTGCAGTACGTACGAATGAGATCGCGATGAAGTTGATACCTTGTTCCAAACCAAAACGGATATCGTCGTTATCGCGTTCAGCAAGAGCTGGGAAAGGAATTTTTGTGTTAGGGATGTTGACACCTTTTTGTTTTGCGATCACACCGTCGTTTTCAACTTCAACGATGAATTCACGAGTAGCATCGTCTTTTTCTACAACACGAAGACCCAATTTACCATCGTCGATCAATACTTGGCGACCAACTTCAACATCATCGTAGATGTCAAGTGCGCCAGCAACGTTCAAGGCAATCACTTCACGAGTTGATTTGATACCTTGTTTAGTCGCAACACGGATCTTTTCACCAGTCTTGTATGAGTACTCTTTTGCATCGTCTTCGAACAATTCTGTACGGATTTCTGGACCTTTTGTATCAAGAAGGAAACCAACTTTTTTACCAGCGATTTCTTCTGCACGTTTAACTGTTGCCATACGATCACCTTGTTCTTGGTGGTCACCGTGTGAGAAGTTGAAACGGAAAGTGTTGGCACCAGCTTCGATCAATTTAGCAATGTTTTGTGCTGAAGCTTCAACGTCAAGTTTTTCACCCCAATATCCATCATCACCAAATTTTTTACCACCACGGATTTCTACCGCAGGACCTAAGGTTGCAACGATTTTTACACGTTTGTTCATGATTTCTATGACTCCTTTTAAAATACACTGTCTTTTTAGACAAATTTTAACAAATAAATATTAAATAGAAGATAAGCTACGGTTCAACTCTGCAAGGTTCAAGTCAGCCTTGTGAGGGTTGTTCACTTTGATCTTACCGTCTTCAGTTAAGCTAAAGAGGGCACCTTCTTCTTCACTACCAAGAATTGGGTTTTCCACCATTTGTTCATTGCGGATACCAACGGCTACGCCACCGATACCAGCTTTCAACAACTTAACAGCATGTGCACCCAAACGTGAAGCAAGAACACGGTCACGCGCAGTTGGTGAACCACCACGTTGGATATGTCCAAGTTCTGTTACACGAAGATCGCTTGTATCTCCAGCATCTTTCAAGGCTTTACCAAATTCAGCAGCTGACATCACACCTTCAGCAAGAACGATGATGTTGTGTGTACGACCTTTTTCGTAGCCCTTCTTGATGCTCTCAACGACATCTTCGATAGAAAAGCCTTCTTCTGGAATGATAATTTCATCCGCACCAGAAGCAATACCAGACCAAAGGGCAATATCCCCGGCATTACGTCCCATTACCTCGATAACGAAAGTACGATGGTGACTAGATGAGGTATCGCGGATCTTATCAATCGCGTCCATAACAGTTGTAACTGCTGTATCAAACCCGATTGTAAAATCTGTACCAACGATATCATTATCAATTGTTCCAGGAAGTCCTACAGCTGGGAAGCCATGTTCAGTCAAACGCATCGCTCCGTGGTATGATCCATCACCACCGATAACGACAACACCTTCGATTCCATGTTTCTTCAACTGCTCGATCCCTTTTAATTGACCTTCGCGTTCAGCAAATTCAGGATAGCGAGCTGAATGAAGCATTGTTCCACCACGAGAAATAATATCTCCAACTGATGAAGCATCCAATTGATGGATATCACCAGCAACCATACCAGCGTATCCATTATAGATACCAAATACTTCCATTCCTTCAGAAATTGCTTGGCGAACAACTGCACGGATAGCAGCATTCATTCCAGGGGCATCTCCTCCACTGGTTAAAACAGCAATACGTTTCATTTCGATATTTGCTCCTTTTTTTTCTTTTACATTCTAAATGATTATAACACAAAGAGGCTCAAATTTCTCCTATTTTCCGTAGATTTTATCGATAAATCGTTTTCATAGCAATACTTGACAGCTCATTTTCTAACTTCTCGTTTTTCTGGACGGAAACTCCTTTTAATTGAATGGTCTTTTTCTCCTCTTCATAGCGAATAACGACAGGATAAGGACCTGGATAAGCTTTTAAAATATCTAAGACTGCCCGGTCCTCCTGGTGATCAAACAATTGAATCCAAAAACGCTGATTGGTGGCTTCTTCTGCTTCCATTAAAACCATCTGAAGACGACCATCTCTAGATTGCACTTTTCCTTTAAGATAGTAATAGCCCTTCTCTCTTATTTTTGAGCTATAGTGGCGATAAGTATCAGGAAAAAGAGTGACATCCATCTTCTTTTGGAAATCGGAAACTTGTAAAAAGGCCATATTTTCTCCATTTTTGGTTCGGATGGTCCGGATCGATTGAACTTCAACCAGGATAGTGGCCTGTTCTCCTTCGCTTAAAGAGGCGATCGGTCGAGTCGGTTTGCTACTTGCAGCTACAATTTCCACCAGAGGATGTGGGCTAAGACCGACACCAATGACCCTCTGCTCCATTTCATACTTCTCAGCCTTGCTATAATCCTCGGCATCCATCCAGGAATAATTAGCTTGGCCAAATAAGCTACCCAGTTCATCCGCAAAGACAAATAGGTTAGGAAGGTTCTGAAGGACTTTTCTGCGATTCTTTTCAAAGCAGTCAAACAAGCCCAATTCTACCAGTGGCGTTAAGAGAGGAAGTTTGTGATACTGGCTAGGCAAGCGCATGATAAAATCTTCAATGCTCTCAAAGGGACGTTGGTCAATAATCCAATAGGATAGATCTTTTGGGAGACCTTTGATATTTTTCATTCCTAGATAAATCTTCTGATCTTGGAACTTATCCTTATAAGGAATGGTATTAATGGTCAAAGGAGCTACTTGGAAGTCAAATTGGAGCGCATCAGTCAAGTAATCACTACTAGAGTAGTTGAGCATAATGTCAAAAAAGACATCTGGATAATGGACTTTAAAGTAAGCCAATTGGAAGGCCAAGGCTGAGTAGGCATAGGCATGGGAACGGTTGAAGCCATAGCCAGCAAATTTTTCCATAATGGCAAAGACTTGCTTGGCTTTTTCTGCACTGTGCCCAAGCGCGACAGCCCCCTTGATAAAGTCATCTTCCATTCGATGCATTTCTGCCACGTTCTTTTTCCCCATGGCCCGTCTGAGGATATCGGCTTTTCCTAGACTAAAGCCAGCAAAGGTCTGGGCCACCTGCATGACTTGCTCCTGATAGAGCATGATGCCATATGTTGGTGCTAGAATGCCTTCCAAACTAGGATCAATCATATCGACCTTCTCTTTGCCATGCTTGCGTTTGACGAAATTATCAATATAGTCACTAGCCCCAGGCCGGTTCAAGGAAGTAGTCGCAACAATCTCCTCAAAACAGTTGGGTTGAACCCGTCTTAATAAACGGATAGCTCCTGCTTGCTCAAACTGGAAGATTCCCTTGGTATTTCCCGCAGCAAACAAAGCAATCGTTTCCGGATCTTCTAGAGGAATATCCTCAATCTTAATATCCTTTTGATATTTTTCCTTTACTGCTTCCTGCATCCGTTGAGCAAAGGTCAAATTTCGGAGTCCTAAGAAGTCCATCTTGAGCAGACCATTGGCCTCAACACCATGGGCATCATATTGGGTCAGATTCATCTCCTCGCCCATCTTAATCGGGATTTGATTGGTGAGGTCTTCTCCACTCATGACGACACCTGCCGCATGAATCGAGGTCTGACGCGGTTGCCCCTCAATCCTCTTCGCAATTTCAAAACCCTTCCGGTATTCTGGGCGACTTTGGATAGCTTGGCGGAAAGCTACATTCTTTTCATAAGCGGAAGCCAAGGTATCCCGTAAGCCAATCCGCTTGGTGAGGTTGGTTAACTCATACTCTGGGGTTCCAAATCTCTTAAAAACATCTCGTATGGCTTGTTTCGCTCCAAAAGTTGAGAAGGTCACAATTTGGGCCACATGAGGACTGCGGTAGCGATTTTTAACATACTGGATAAATTTGGGACGATAGACATCCGGAATATCAATATCAATATCTGGCATGGTATAGCGCTCTAAGTTCAAGAAACGCTCAAAGAGGAGATTGTTCTTGACCGGATCAATCCCTGTGATATCTAAGGCGTAGGCTACTAGACTACCAACTGCTGAGCCACGGCCCATCCCCATATAGTAACCTTGGCTTCGACCAAACCGTAATAAATCCCAGACAATCAAGAAGTAGTCATCAAAGCCCATCTGATGGATGACAGCTAATTCATGACGCAAACGCTCTTGGTAAACCGTCTGGTCCAGCCCCTTGCTTCTCAAGCCCTCCTCAGCCAACTCACGTAATTCCTCGACTGCAGGTTTCTCTGGATTGAAGCGAGGAAGCTTCAATTGCGTATCAATCTCATAATGAACAGCCGCAAGGGTCTTCTCTAGATAAGAAATACTATCTGGATAATTATGAGCAAAGGCCCGCTCCAACTTTTCTGGTGGCAGTAACATCATAGAAGTGTCAACAGCTCCTACTTCCTTCAGACTGCAATTGTTCCGAATGGCGTGGAGCATCTGAAGACTCTCCAAATCACTCGTAGAAAAATAGCGGACTGTATGGAGGGGGAAAACAGGACGAGAAAACTGTTTCGCTGGAGTATCTGGAAAGACACCAATCGCAAAGTCTTGGCCCAAGTCTAAATACTCAATCCCTTCAAAATAGGGAACGATGATGGCTAGATCATCCAACAAGTGTTGAAAGGCCGACCAGTCAGTTGTCCCCATCATTTTCATGCTGGAAATCTTGATTAAATGTTTATAACCTACGGTACCTAATGCAACCAAACGGATAGACAAAGGACCCGCTGGTAACTCGACTTCCAAATCAAGACCTAGGACAGCCCCAATACCAGCTTTTTGGCACTCTTCTAAAAACTCGTAGGCCCCATATAAATTATCTATATCCATGAGACCAACTTGTTGGTAACCCATTTCTTTGGCACGCTGAATATAGTCCCGAATAGAGACTAAACTGTCCATAAAGGTATAAACCGATTTTGTGTCCAGTTGTGTAATCACCTTGCACTCCTTTTCGTCCGTTCTTACCTTCTATTATACAGGAAATCCGACAAAGAAGACACTCTTACCCATTGCTAATCCTGCCTAACAAAAAAACAGATCAACTGATCTGCTTTCCTTTCTCTAACGGAAGACATGGGATTCGAACCCACGCACGCTGTTACACGCCTACCGCGTTTCCAACACGGCCTCTTAAGCCTCTTGAGTAATCTTCCAAACTAGTATCCATTATACGGAAAAGCGCTCCTCCTGTCAACAAAAAATTTAGGAATCGCTCACAAGATATCATTGCTTGATAGATTTTAAAGAAACAAAAAACGACAAGGATTTGTCGTTTGCATATATAAAAATGGAGCCGGTGGGAGTCGAACCCACGTCCAAACATCTGCCAGCATATTTGTCTACAACCATAGGTTATGTATTGCTTTAACAGCTCCTCGACACATAACTCAAGCCTAGGAACTGCGAGTCTATCAATCTCTTATCAAACTGCTAGACAAAGTTTGATCGTATCTCGCTAAAATTAAGACCTGTCATCAGACACGAGCAATCCGAATCGGGTCACGCCTGCTGTTTTTTAGGCAGCTAGAGCGTAAGAAGTATTATTTTTTGCAGTTATATTTAACTGAGCGTTTACGTCGCCACACGAGTCGCAAAATATGCCTCATAATGCCTGTCGAATCCGTAACGACCCCAAAATGATATACTCCAGTGTATCATTTTTTGGGTAAAATGGCAAAAGAAAAAGAGGAATTCCTTCCTCTTTCATTCTTATTGCAAGTTCAATTTGAATTTTGTTACATAATGAACGGTAAAGTACATCGCTACAATTTTTACTAGCTCATAGATATAGGCTGGAATAAAGTTAACAACCAAGACATCACTAAGGGTATCAGAAGACATAGTTGCAGTTCTTGAAAGTTCTGAAATAGATATAGAAGGGAACAATCTTCCAATGATACTAAGAACGACCCAAAGGATAAATCCAAAGACGAAGGCCATCACGATACGATTGTTAATGAAGAGCTGACCCAGTGAGATGGCACAGTAGAGCATTAAAATACCTGAAATAGTCGCTAACACTTGAAATAGCAAGCTTTGCCAAATAAGAGATGACCCAATATGATCGAACACTGGACCAAGCACATCAAAGATATTCTGTTGTTGAGCAAGACCGATCACTCCTAAGAAAATAAGCAAAGAAAGAATCAAGCTAATAAAACAGAAAATACTCCAGATCAAAGCAGATGTTACTTTTACAAGTAAAACAGTATGAGATCCAGTTGGCAATGTCCAGGTCAAATAACCTTCACGACCAAAAATATTGTTATAAAAACGACGAATAATAATAATATAGTTGGTCAAGGTCAAGCCAATGTAACCTGCAAAAATAACCAGGACAATAATTCCCACAATTGTATAAGTTGTATCTGCTGTATAAGTCGCTGCCCCAGTTATAACACTAGAAGCTAATAAACCAGCAAAAATGGAGAGAATAGCAAGCACACCCGAAATAATGAGATACCACTTATAGGTTGCTTTTAATTCATATTTCATTAATTTCCCAAACATAAGAACCTCCTAATACATTCTAAATTGTTCACGGAAGATCTCATCAATCGATTTACCGTATTGGTTGCGAAGAACAGTTGTGTTTTCATGCAACAGAATACGTCCTTGATTGATAAAGAGCGCTTCATCCAAGACTTGTTCAACGTCCGCAATCAAGTGGGTTGAAATCAATACTGATGAGTTTGGACGACGATTTTGAATGATGGTTCTAAGAATGTAATCACGCGCAGCAGGATCCACTCCACCAATAGGTTCATCAAGAATGTACAAATCCGCTTCACGGCTCATGACCAAAATTAATTGAACTTTTTCCTTATTCCCTTTAGAGAGTTGTTTCAATTTTTGCTCTGGGTGCAAATGTAAATCATTCAACAATTGATAAGCACGTTGAGCATTGAAATCCTTATAGAAGTCTTGGAAGAAACGAAGGGTTTCTGAAATTTTCATATTCTCATCCAAATACGTTGTATCTGGCAAATAAGAAACGACTTGTTTGGTTTTTGCAGAAGGTACTTGGCCATGGATGTAGACATTACCAGAAGTTGGTTGCAAGAGCCCATTCACTAATTTAATAATGGTAGTTTTCCCACTTCCGTTTGGTCCTAACAAACCAATGATACGACCCGGTTGAATATTGACACTCACATCACCTAAGGCAATATGTTTACCATACACTTTTTGAACATGGTCTAAGTAGACCAAAGGGTACTGATTCATAATCTTCTCCTTAATTTAATAATGATTCTATTATAACCTTACTAAGAAGTGATTGCAAGATATAATCGTAAAAGAAGGTAGAATGTTCGTACTATTTGACATCCAAACCATCTTCACTAAAAAAGAGGAACATCTGTCCCTCCTTTAAAGCAATCTTATTTAATTCCTAAAGCAATTCGCGCATAGCGGCTCATCTTCTCAACCGTCCAAGCTGGATACCAGACCAGTTTCACATCGACCTTGGTCACTTCTTCCATTCCCGTTAAGGCATCATAAATCTGATCCGTCAGCAAGTCTGCCAATGGGCAACCCATGGTGGTTAGGGTCATATCGATTTCTGTTTCACCAGTTTCACCATCAAACCGAATTTCGTAGACCAAACCAAGGTTGACAATATCAATACCTAATTCAGGATCGATGACCTGCTCTAGATTTTCAAGAATACGGTTTTTAATTTGTTCGATTTCTTCTGTCGTATAACTCATTCTTTACTCCTTCTTCACACGGTTCATCCCCATGAAGAATATTTTTATTTACAGCAAGCCCTAGATTCAAAGGGCGCTAGAAAAGGGCGCCCGAACCTAGGTTGCTTTTCCATTTCTAGGCAACCGTTAAGAATGTCCACTGGACATTCCTCGCTTCCGAATTTCTGGGCTCGGGTTAAAAAGATCCACAGGACTTGGGTCGCTTTTATATTTCTAGGCGACCGTTAAAAATGTCCACTGGACTTGGGACGCTTTTACATTTTTAGGCGACCGTTAAAAATGACCACTGGACCTTCCTCGCTTCCGAATTTCTGGGCTCGGGTTAAAAAGGTCCCCCGGACCTGGCCACTCTCTTGTTTTTGGGTGGCCGTTAAAAAGGTCCCCCGGACCTTTTTAATCCTCTATAAAGTCACGTAATGGTTTGCTTCTGCTTGGGTGGCGGAGTTTGCGGAGGGCTTTGGCTTCGATCTGACGGATCCGTTCACGGGTCACGTTGAAGACTTTCCCCACATCTTCCAAGGTCCGCATTTTTCCATCATCCAAACCGAAGCGGAGACGAAGCACGTTTTCTTCCCGATCTGTCAAAGTATCGAGGACTTCGTCCAACTGTTCGCGTAGAACCACACGAGTGGTGTAGTCTACTGGATTTTCAATCACTTCGTCTTCGATGAAATCTCCCAAATGGCTATCGTCTTCTTCCCCGATTGGCGTTTCCAAAGAAACAGGCTCTTGAGCAATCTTCAAGATTTCACGGACCTTATCTGGTGTCATATCCATGCGTTCAGCGATTTGTTCAGGTGTTGGATCTTGTCCCAATTCTTGCAAGAGATTGCGTTGTTCACGAACCAACTTGTTAATAGTTTCCACCATGTGAACAGGGATCCGAATGGTACGGGCTTGGTCTGCAATGGCACGCGTGATAGCCTGACGAATCCACCAAGTCGCATAAGTTGAGAACTTAAACCCTTTGGTATAGTCAAACTTATCTACCGCCTTCATCAAGCCCATATTTCCTTCTTGGATCAAATCCAAGAATTGCATTCCGCGACCAACATAGCGCTTCGCAATGGAAACAACCAAACGAAGATTGGCTTCTGCCAAACGTTGCTTGGCTTCCAAATCACCTTGTTCCACCAAGATGGCCAATTCTTGCTCTTCTTCATTAGTTAAAAGAGGAACGACCCCAATTTCTTTCAAGTACATCCGTACTGGGTCATTGACCTTGGCAGAGTTGCTTCCAAGCAATTCCTCATCCGTCAGCTCTGGTTCTTCCTCTTCATTGTTCAAGACACGCGCACTTGGATTGCCTTCCTTATCTGTGATGGAAATTCCAGCATCTTGAATCCGTTGCAACAAATCTTCAATCCCATCGGCATCCAAGGTAAAAGGAATGACCAATTGATCATTGATTTCATCATCTGTTGCAGTACCACTTTTTTTATGACTACGAATAAACTCTGCAATTTGGACATCTAAAGTTGTGATATCTTTTTGTTCTTTCGCCATTCCTACTCCATTCTTCTTTTTTGAGCGATTAAGCGCTCTAGTTCCAACAAAGCCTGATCCGCATCTCCACTGTGAGAGGCTTCTCGGACTTTTTTTCCTATTTGTTGACTTTCTTTACGGAGAAGTTCCCGATTTCTCGTTTTTTCCACTTCTTCCAACTCATTCTCCGCTATTTCATCCGGTAAATTTTCTTCTAGCATCAGATACCAGGCCCGTTGCACTTCCTCTGTCTGCTCTGACAAATCCTGCGATGTCACTTCTCCATTTTGACAAAGAAGTTGGTACAAGGTTTGCAAGGCAGGGGTATCAAATGAAAAATCTGTTCGAAGACGATATTCATTCAAAACATAAGGAAAGTCCTTCATCCGATGAAGGAGATGATTCTCAGCCCGAACCAGGCGAGGCAGTTTTTTTTGCACGACAGTTGGACTAGCAACTGGAGCCTGTGTCTGAATTTTCCCTTGCTCCTGACGCTGGCTACGCATCTGAAGTCGACTAGCATTAACCGTCTGTTCTACCTGCAAATAATCAAAGTCGACCAAGAGATCGGCTAATTTATAAATGTAGGTGTTTTGTGCCGTTACAGATGGCGTCTGAGCAATTAAGGGAGCCATTTTTTCGACAAATTCAATCTGCGCCTGCAAATTTTCAATATTGTCTGGCTTCCAATAATCCATGAGAAACTCTACCCGACTGAGACGTGTTTTTTCCAATAAGTCCGCCAAAGCTTGAGGAGAATTCTTATTGAGATACTCGTCTGGGTCCATCTGATCAGGAATCTGGACGACCTCTACCTCCTGTTTTTCCAGGACCTCCAAAGCCTTTGCTGTCGCCAGCCTTCCCGCTTTATCCCCATCATAGGCCAAGATAACCTTTTTGGTAAATTTGCTCAGATGGGCCACATGTTCCTGCGTGAGGGCTGTCCCCATGGAAGCAACGGCATTCTCAATCCCAGCTCGGTAAGCTGCGATGACATCCATGAAGCCTTCCATCAAGTAAAGCTCATGGTTCTTCTTCGCAACTTGCTTGGCCTTATCCAAATGGTAGAGCTCATAACTCTTGTTAAAAAGGAGCGTACTGCGGCTGTTCTTGTATTTCCCCTGATGCTTTGTCCCTTCAGCTTGGTCACGCCAAAGTCGACCAGAAAAAGCAATAACTCGACCAGTATCGTCCGATAAGGGAAACACGATGCGATCTTGAAAAGCATCATACATAGTCCCCATATCACTAATATGAAAGAGACCCGACTCAGCCATAATATTTTCTGAAAACTTTCCAGAAACACTCTGATACAGATAATTCCCTTCTGCTGGTGCTAGGCCTATTTGAAAATGCCGAAGCACCTCATCATCAAGTCCTCGATCATAAAGGTATTGCCGAGCATCCTCTCCCATCTTTGTCGTCATCAGGATCGCATGATAGAATTTGGCAGCCTCTTGATGAATCTCATAAAAGGGGTGTTTCCCATCTGCTTGGTGTCCCCTGGACTGAGATGGAGCAAGAGCTTGCACTTGAATGCCTACCTGATCTCCAACAATTTGAACAGCTTCCATGAAGGAGACACCACGATAGTCTTCGATAAACTTAAAAACATCGCCTGATTTGCCACAACCAAAACAATGATAGAACTGTTTATCCTCGACTACATTAAAAGAAGGCGTCTTTTCACCATGAAAAGGACAGAGACCTAAAAAGTTTCGTCCTGCCTTTGTCAATTGAACGACTTCTCCGATTACATCTACAATATTCACACTGTTTTTAATTTCTGAAATCAGTTGTTTGTCAACCATAAACAGTGCCTCCATTTTACCATAGAATATCATTAACTATTTTAAACTAATTTTTGTCAATTGTAAATCATTCAGATTGATTTTCATCCTATTTTTCCACATCTTTCCACACTTTCTAGAATCAACAGTTTGCTTAAATCAACTTTTTAAAAAAATTTGAGCATATTTATTGAATACGAAAAAAATTTCAGTTATACTATGCTCTGTAAAAATTTATTATGAAAGGACATATTTAGGATATGTTAAAAGATTTGAAAGCTTTTCTCCTTCGTGGGAATATTGTTGACCTTGCTGTCGCAGTCGTTATCGGAGCTGCATTTGGAGCTATCGTAACATCATTTGTTAACGATATCATCACTCCACTTATTTTGAACCCAGCTATGAAAGCTGCTGGTGTTGAAAAGATTGCACAATTGTCATGGAACGGTGTTGCTTACGGTAGCTTCTTGAGCGCTGTTATCAACTTCCTTGTTGTTGGTACTGTTCTTTTCTTCGTAGTAAAAGCTGCTGAGAAAGCTCAAAACCTTGGTAAAAAAGAGGAAGCTGCTGAAGAAGAAGCTGCTCCTACTCAAGAAGAGTTGCTTGCTGAAATCCGCGACTTGCTTGCAAACAAATAATCAGATAAAAAGATCCGATCTTCTAGCTAGAAGGTCGGGTTTTTTATCTTCAATTTTTCTAGAGAAACAAAAAACAGACCGAAGTCTGTTCTTGTATTCAATTAGAATTTTTTACGTTTACGAGCTGCTTCTGATTTACGTTTACGTTTTACAGAAGGTTTTTCATAGAATTCACGTTTGCGTGTTTCTTGAAGAGTACCAGCTTTAGTAACCGCGCGTTTGAAACGACGAAGAGCATCGTCAAGAGATTCATTCTTACGTACTACTGTTTTTGACATGTTTTTCACTCCCTTCAAGTTCAAGATCTACTCTATTATACACGGAATTCTTAAGATTGTCAAGAAAAAGTTAAAGGAATTCATCACTTGTCACTATCTAAACCTTTATCAAATCTGTTCGAAGATTCATTTTTTTCTGAACTCCTGTTATTCATAACGATCATACAGGTTTGATATTGCTTGTTCGAATGCTTCTAATTCCTCCCAATAATTCATTGGGAAATTGCTAATTTTACTTAGATCATTCTCATCAAAATGATAGACCAGATGGCGCAAAATTTGAGTTTCTATCCAGCGCAAATCCCTTAGTTGCTCGATATTAACTGTTTCCAATCTTACTAGATACTGACAAAGAGCAGCAAGTGACTTCGAATGAAACACTTTCTTCTCATGCAAATAATATAAAAAACTAAAATAATCAGCTCTTCTATTATCTTCTATTAGATTCCTTTCTTTCATCCCTACTCCTTTTATAAAAACGATTTACTCTGCAAAAGATAAAAACACTTTCCGTAGTGCTACGAAAAGTGTTCTAGTCTTACTTATAAAGGTAGCTAAAGAGAGCAATGGCAGCGATAGCAGCCAAGATTGGTGCTACAACTGGTACCCAAGCGTACCACCATTTTGAATCTCCCTTGTGTTCTCCTAGGACAGATTTTGGAAGGAAGGCGTGAAGCAAACGTGGACCAAGGTCACGGGCAGGGTTCAAACCAGGTCCTGTAGGACCACCAAGTGATGTCACCAAAGCCATAACGAGGAATCCAAGCGCCAAGTGAGCCACTCCTAAACCAGGAGCATCTGCTTGAGCCAAGGCCAATTTTGCTGCTGTTGAATTCGCATCAAAAATTCCACCTTGCTCAGTAGCAGCTCTTTGAGCTAAGCCAACAATCTCTGCACCGAAGAAGTGTTTTGTTAAACCAAGTGCACCGAAGAAAAGGACGAATGATCCAGCAAACTCGTTGATGAAACCGTTGATAGTTGCTGCTTTACGTGATTCTGGAGTTCCTTTATCCAAGCTAGAAATCGTTGAGAATGTTCCCAAGATATTGTTTGGATTTTCCGTTTGAAGGTAGTAAGGACGGTGCGTCGCAACGACAACCAATTGTCCGAACATGGCTCCAAGAATTTGAGCAACGATGTAGTATAAAACATTTTCCCATGGGAAGAGTCCGCTAACTGCAAGACCAATTGTAAAGGCAGGGTTGATATGGTTACCAGAAACGTTACCAAACATCAAAGCTGGAATCATAACACCCATTCCGTACCCGATTGCAATCACAAGCCATCCACTTTGATGCCCCTTGGTACCCTTCAATTCAACGTTTGCAACAGCACCATTTCCTAAAATAATCAAGAAAGCTGTTGCAATAAATTCGGTCGCAACTTTAACCCAAAAATCAAATTGCATTTTTGAATAATCTCCTTATAAATAAAAATAATAATAATTTATTCTATCAGAATATCGAACACTTGTAAATAAACCGAACATTATTTTTAAAAAATATATCTTAATCCCTTGATTCATTCTTTTTAATTCTTGTATTATCCTCCACTTTCTATTTAACTCCGAATTATGATACAATAAGACTAGTTACACATCACAAAGGAGATCTCATGTCTGAAATCTATGACATTACCATTATTGGTGGTGGCCCTGTTGGGCTTTTTGCTGCCTTCTATGGCCATATGCGTCAAGTAAAAGTGAAATTGATTGATTCCCTTCCTCAACTAGGAGGTCAACCTGCTATTCTCTATCCTGAGAAACGTATCCTAGATGTCCCTGGTTTTACCAACCTAACAGGGGAAGAATTGTCCAATCGGTTGATCGATCAATTAAAAACATTCGAGACCGACATTTGTTTGAATGAAACTGTTTTGGACATTCATAAAAACGAAGATTACTTCCTAATTAAAACCAATAAAGACCAACATTTCAGTCGTGCTGTCATTATTGCTATGGGCGGCGGTGCCTTCAAACCACGTCCATTAGAAGTGGATGGGGCTGAAGAATTTGAGAACGTCCACTACCATGTTTCAAATATCCAACAATATGCTAGCAAACAAGTTGCTATTCTAGGTGGAGGAGATTCGGCTGTCGATTGGGCCCTGGCCTTTGAAAAAATCGCACCGACAACTCTGGTACATCGTCGTGATAATTTCCGAGCTCTCGAACATAGCGTTGAGGAATTAAAGGCTTCTTCTGTCTCTATTCAAACTCCTTATGTTCCTAGTCGCTTAATCGGAGAAAATGGCCGTGCCAGCCACTTGGAAATCACCAAGGTCAAATCAGATGAAACCCAATTACTCCCTATCGATGAACTCTTTGTCAACTACGGCTTCAAATCGTCAGTCGGCAAATTAAAAGAATGGGGCTTGGATCTCCAACGTCATAAAATCCTCGTGAATCGCAAACAGGAGACCAGTCGGGAAGGAATCTATGCTTGTGGCGATTGTTGCTTCTATGATGGGAAAATTGATTTAATTGCAACCGGCTTAGGCGAAGCTCCTACAGCAGTGAATAACGCCATTAACTACATCTATCCAGATAAGAAAGTTCAACCAGTTCACTCGACTAGCTTATAAGAAAAATCCTTTGAATCAAAAGATTCAAAGGATTTTTTCTGCTTACAAATTATCCAATTCTTCTGCTATCTTATTGATTTTTCGCAGGCGATGATTGACCCCACTTTTGGTTAAGGGAGTTTTCAAGGCATCCGCAATTTGCTGGATGGAATAGTCAGGATTCTGGATTCGAACATAGGCAACTTCCTGAAGCTCGACCGGAAGGCCACCTAATCCAATGGTATCCATGATTTTGACGATATTGTTAATGGTCTTCATACTAGCTGTGACCGTCCGCGCAATATTGGCCATTTCAGCATTATTGGCTCGATTGAGATCATTGCGCGCTTCTCGCATGACCTTGACAGACTCAAATTCTTCCAAAGCCTGCTTGGCTTCTACCAAGATGAGGAAATCAATAATATCCTCTGCCCGTTGCAAATAGGTAACGACTCCTTTTTTACGTTCGATGGTCTTGGCATCTAACAAAAAGTGTTGCATGAGGTTGGCCAAGTCCTGGGCATGGTCGGAATAAACAGAGCTAATCTCTAATTGATAGCGACCAGACTCCGGATCCTTGATGGTCCCACTTGCTAAGAAAGCGCCTCTCAGATAAGCTCGACTCGCTTCATCTTCTTCTAAAATTCTTGGGTCAATCCCCGTCTCAATACCAAAGAAAGAATCTGCTAAGTGCAGGTCTGCAAGAATCTCTTCAACCTTTTCATCGATAGAAACGGTATAAACGCGATTCTTTTTCAAATTGGTTTTTTGGTGGTGACGAATGTCCGATTTGACCTGATAAAACTCTACAATCAATTCGTAGATATGGCGGGCAATCTTAGCATTCTCCGTGGTCAGAGACAAACTTAAGCCCCCCATACTCAGACCCAAACTACCTGACATCTTAATCAGAGCAGACAACTCACTTTTTTCGAAGCGATGTAGGGTCAAAAGCTCCTCTTTTACTTTAATGGTAAAACTCATTTAATCACCTGTACAATTTGCATCAGTTCATCTACCACAGCTCCTCCATCATGGAAGGCGCCGCCGTTTTCCAAGCGAAGGAAATTACTTGAAATAACTCGGGGAACCTGCGATTTTAGACCTGCAAAATCGTGTTCTACTTGAACCAGGTATTCATCAAAGCGATTCGTGTCCATATATTCTTGAGGGACTTTTTCAATATTGACCAAAACAGTATCAATAAAGGGCTTCTTCAAGTGTTTATGAAGGACGGAAACATGGTCACTATCGGTAAAGTGTTCTGTCTCCCCACGTTGGGTCATGATATTGCAGACATAAGCGACCTCTGCTTTTGTCTCAAGCAAGGCCTGCCCAATTTCTTCAATCACTAGATTGGGAAGGATCGATGTAAAGAGGGAACCAGGTCCTAAAATCACCAGATCACTTTCTAAAATCGCATCTACTACTTTTCGACTCGCTTTCGGCGTCTCATCATTATAGGTATTGGTGACATAGACATAATCAATCATGCCCTCATGATGGGCGATTTCACTCTCACCAGCCACCTCTGACCCATCCATAAAGACGGCATGAAGGGTCAACGGTACATCGCTGGAAGGATAAATTTTTCCTGTCGTATGGAAAAATTTAGTCAGCAATTGCATGGCATTATAGGTCGAGCCCTGCATTTCAGAAATCCCGGCAATGATCAAATTCCCAAGAGGATGACCAGCTAGTGGCCCATCGTCTTCTGCAAAACGGTATTGAAAGACTTTTTCATAAAAGCGAGGCATGTCAGACATGGCTACTAGCACATTTCGCAAGTCACCTGGTGGTGTCAATTGATGAATATTTTTTCGAAGTTCCCCAGAACTACCCCCATCATCCGCCACTGTCACAATAGCCGTAATTTCAACATCCTTTTTCCGAAGGCTATCCAAGATGACGGAAATCCCTGTACCGCCTCCGATGACGGTCATTTTTGGTTTTCTCATGAGCGATTCACCGTTTCTTTCCGTCGGTCTTTGTCGCGATGACTCATATTCACCGTCCAATCTTTCGCTAGATCCCGTCCAAGACGAGCTGCAAAGGCTACTGAACGGTGTTGACCACCTGTACAGCCCACTGCAATCGTCAAAACAGATTTCCCTTCTCGCTTGTATGCAGGCAAGATAGGAGCAATCAAATCGTAGAGATGGCGATAAAACTCCTCTGATTCTTGATGGTCCATGACATAGTTATAGACATCATCATCCAAGCCTGTTTGATTCCGTAGCTCAGGTTTGTAATAAGGATTTGGTAGGAAACGAACATCAAAGACCAAGTCCGCATCTAAAGGTAAACCATACTTAAAACCAAAGGACATGACTTCAATCCGAAACTCAGGCTGACTATCTTGTCTAGAGAACTGTTCAGCAATCACTTTTCGAAGATTACGAGGAGTTAATTCCGTCGTATCAATGACATTTTGGCTCATGTTTTTGAGCGGAGCCAAAAGTTCCCGTTCCAACGTAATCCCATCCAAGACACGCCCATCAGCTGCGAGTGGGTGACTCCGACGAGTCTCTTTATAGCGCGCAACCAATTCACTATCGGTCGCATCCAAAAAGAGAATTTTAAAATCAATTCCTTCGTGGTTCTCTAATTCGTCCAAAATGGAGCGAATTTCTGCGAAGAAAGACCGGCTCCGCATATCCACAACGAGAGCCAACTTATTGTTGTCCATCGACAATTGAATCAGCTCAATAAATTTCGGCAAGAGAGCTGGTGGCATATTGTCAATGGTGAAATAGCCCATATCTTCAAAGGATTGAATGGCTACAGTCTTTCCTGCACCACTCATTCCTGTCACAATGACCAGTTGAATTGTTTTTTCTGTATCTGTCATCCTAATCACCTTTTCCTTACAAAAAAGGAGGAGACCATCATCTTTCCAGTTGGTCAGTCGATGGCTCTCACTCCAGCATTCTTATTTCCCGAATGCATTCCTCTATTCAGACTATACTTCTGCAATGACTTCAATTTCAACTTTGACGTCGCGTGGCAAGCGAGCCACTTCTACTGCAGAACGTGCTGGAAATTCACTTGAAAATGCTGTTTTGTAGACCTCGTTAAAAGGGACAAAATCATTCATATCACTTAAGAAACAGGTTGTTTTAACTACGTGATCAAAGTCCGTTCCAGCTTCCTCAAGGATAGCAGCAATATTCTTCAACACTTGCTCCGTTTGTTCTTGGATGGTTTCTCCAACAATTTCACCTGTTTCTGGTGAAAGCGGAACTTGCCCACTTGCAAATAAGAGATTGCCCACAATTTTTCCTTGAACATAAGGTCCAATTGCTGCTGGTGCTTTGTCTGTGTGAATTGTTTTTGCCATTTTCTTCTCCTGATTCCTAATTTTCACTGGATGTTGCTAATTTTTCCCGTTCTAACCGTAACTTACGATTGGGATTCAGCTTATTAAAGAGTTCTTCCAATTTTTCTGCATTCCAAACGTCTGCAGCAGAGACAAAATTTCCGTCTTTATCACGAAAGGATATAGGTTTATCTCCCATCTTCTTCTCCTCTTTACATCTAATTAGTCAACAAATTCAAATTCAAATTTACCGATCCGTACGATATCTCCGTCTTTGGCTCCACGCGCACGAAGGGCTTCATCGACACCCATTCCACGCAATTGACGCGCAAATTTCATGACAGACTCGTCGCGATCAAAATTGGTCATATTGAAGAGCTTCTCTAGCTTATCACCAGACAAGATCCAAGAAGCATCATCATCGCGATTGATCTCGAAGGCTGGTTGGTCCTCATCAAAGCCGTAGTAAACTTCTTCTTGTGCCATATCTTCTTCCGTATAGAGCAAGAATTCTGGTGTTTTGTCTAACAAGTCTGCTGTTGCTTCTAACAAGTTGTCCAAACCTTGATGCGCCAAACTAGAGATTGGGAAGATCTGTGGTAGTTCATCAAACTCGTCGTAATTGGCGGCCAATTTTTTCTTGAACTCTTTCAAATTTTCCTGGCTCTCTGGCATATCCATCTTATTCGCCACGATAATCTGCGGACGTTCCATCAAGCGAAGATTATAGGTTTCAAGCTCTTTATTGATTTGAACATAATCTTCATAAGGATCGCGTCCTTCACTGGCTGACATATCGATGACATGCAAGATGACACGGGTGCGCTCGATGTGACGAAGGAACTGAGTCCCCAGTCCGACCCCTTGGCTAGCCCCTTCAATCAATCCAGGAAGGTCTGCTACTGCAAAGGATTCACCTGACGGCGTCCGAACCATGCCCAAGTTTGGAACGATGGTTGTAAAATGATAGGCCCCAATTTTTGGTTTGGCAGAAGTAATCACACTAAGAAGAGTTGATTTCCCTACTGATGGGAAGCCAACCAGACCAACGTCTGCCAAGACCTTGAGTTCTAATTCGAGTTCGCGTTCCTGACCCGGTTCCCCATTTTCTGAAATCTCAGGTGCTGGATTTTTAGGAGTTGCAAAACGAATATTCCCGCGTCCTCCACGTCCTCCATGGGCAACAATGTACTCTTGCCCATTTTCAACCAAGTCGGTAATGACCTTTCCTGTCTCAGCATCTCGGACTGTCGTTCCTTGGGGAACTCGTACATAGAGATCTTCTGCTCCCCGTCCGTGCATCCCTTTGGTCATCCCTTTTTCCCCATTTTGGGCTTTGAAATGCCGGTTATAGCGGAAGTCCATCAGCGTGCGCAAGCCTTCGTCTACAACGAAAATGACATTGCCTCCGCGTCCACCATCACCACCCCAAGGGCCGCCATTGGGAACATACTTTTCACGGCGAAAGGCCACCATGCCATCGCCGCCATTTCCAGCCTTGACCTTAATCTTGGCTGTATCTAAAAACATACTCATAGTTTATCGTTTTCCTTTTATAACCAAGTATTGCTTGGTAGTCCCTTAGTAGGATAGTGCACCCAAAGCTGCAGCAAAGATTGCTCCAACCGTTACAATCAACATAATTACAATGACCAGCATGGTCAATTTTTCAAAGAAAGTTTTTTTGCGTTTTCCGTTGTCTCCAAAAGCCACGTTTTTTACCTCAATTACAATAAATTCATTAGCCCTATTTTACCACGAATAAGGGCATTTTTCAAACATCCACCTCTAGACGTAAGGGTAGCTTTGGATAAAATAAATTTTTCAACCTCCACACTGGTTCAAATCCATTTTTTATCCATCAAATAAAAAAGACTGGAAAATTCCAGCCTTTTAAAAGCGAGTATTATTTTGTTAACTTCTTAGACCGTAACACAGTAAAGCCAACTGCACATCCCAAAATACCAACCAGGATAATCACAGGCGTCATCTTTTCACCTGTACTTGGAAGAACTTTTTTCTTACCAGGTTTTGGTGCTTCTTCTTCTTTAACAGAAGTTGATGATGAGTTTGATGATCTTGGATCTGGTTGTGATTTGGATGGCTCTGGATCTGGACTTGGTTTTGGATCCGGTTGCGGTTTAGATGGCTCTGGATCTGGACTTGGTTTTGGATCCGGTTGCGGTTTAGATGGTTCCGGATCTGGTGTCGGTGGCGTTTGTTCTTTCTCACCCAATCCTTCTCCAGAACCTGTTTCCAATCTCACTTCTCGTGTTAAGCTACGTGGCTCTGGGAAATTGGTTGCTGTCCATGTCAAGCTGTTATGAACGAGATCGCCAACTTTTGTACCAGGAGCTACTTTAGTAGAGTATTCGATGTACATTGGCCAATTGTAGTTATTACCAAAGTCAATAGTAAATCCTGTGATCTGACCAGCTTCATTCTTGTCGAAGACAGCTTTTTTACTGAAATTGTCTAAAACTGGCAGACTTAAAATATGGGCTTCATTTCTAATGCCACCTTCTACTGGACTAAAGCGAACCGCACGGAAACTACCTTCTACCAGTGTCAAACCATCTCCAAATTGATCCTTAATGACCATGCCACGAAGGATATCTTGACGAGCATTTAAGATAATCCGCCATTTTACAATCGTTGGATCCTTTTGATCTTGGTAGCCATATTTCATTTCATAGTCACCAGCTTGACCATCCGTTTTTTCGTAGTTTAACGAAAAATCTGTATTACCAATTTTAAAGGTCAGTGGGGATGTTTTTGTAACAACCTCTGGATCCACTTTCACATCAAAACGCAAAGCTACGCGTTTATTGAGTGGGTGGGAAGCAAAGTAATCGTTAAATGTGACCGTTACTGTCTTGTTTGCTGTATTGACAACAGCTTTCCCGACTGTCTGACCATTTGTTTGACCTTCTTCCACCACATCAAATTCGAGAGCTGTATAGAAGGTTAATTCTTTCGGCAAAGCCAAGGTCAGGGTGTCACCTGCTTGAATGGCTTGTGTATCTGGAAAGGCTACATTGATGGTAGCAGACAATTTCTCGTTTGTTAAGACTGTGGTTCCACTGGTTACTGCTTGGTTATCCTTGGTCAGACTAGCTGTTTGCGTATAAGACAGGACTTCTGACGCTTGAATGTTTTGAACAAAAGCATTTGAAAAGAGGACTGTAGCAACAAGGGCTAGGGACCACATGATTCGACGTAAATATTTCATATTGACCTCCTCAACTCTCGCTTGGAGAGTTCACTTCTTTATTTAATCTTTAAGACCAATTTCATCTTTGACTACAGCAGCAATTGTATCCACATAGTAATCCACTTCTTCATCAGTCGGAGCTTCTGCCATGACACGAAGAAGAGGTTCGGTACCACTTGGACGCACTAAGATGCGACCATTTCCAGCCATTTCAGCTTCCATCTTTTCAATAATCGCACGAATAGCAGGCACTTCCATAGCCTTGTCTTTCATGCTGTTTTCAACACGAATATTGACCAATTTTTGAGGATAGATGGTAACTTCTGATGCAAGGTCTGATAATGTACGACCAGTTTCTTGCATAATCTTGGTCAATTGAACGGCACTCATCTGACCATCTCCAGTGGTATTGTAGTCCATGACAATCACGTGACCAGACTGTTCACCACCTAGATTGTAACCAGACTTCCGCATCTCTTCAACTACATAACGGTCTCCGACAGCAGTCACAACCTTGTTAATACCCTTGGCATCCAAAGCCTTATGGAAGCCAAGATTGGACATAACGGTCGTTACGATGGTGTTATCTTTTAAGAGGCCCTTCTCAGAAAGGTAAGTCCCAATGATGTACATGATTTTATCACCATCAACAAGGTCCCCATTTTCATCAACTGCAATCAAACGATCACTATCACCATCAAAAGCCAAACCAATAGCCGCACCAGATTCTCGGACAGCCTCTTGCAAAGCCTCAGGATGGGTCGATCCTACTTGGTCATTGATATTAAGACCATTTGGGCTTTCTCCAATAACTGTCAAACGTGCTCCTAGGTCAGCAAAGACTTGACGGGCGCTTGTAGATGCGGAACCATTCGCAGCATCCAAAGCCACGTGCATTCCTTCAAGCTGGGTCCCAGTTGAAACTAAGTATTCTTGATACTTACGAAGTCCTTCAGGATAGTCCATCACTGTTCCAAGACCTTCTGCACTAGGACGAGGAAGAGTATCAGTCTCCGCATCCAATAAGGCTTCAATCTCTAGTTCACGGTCATCGTCTAATTTATAGCCGTCATTCCCAAAGAATTTAATCCCATTGTCTAGGGCTGGATTATGACTGGCAGAAATCATGACCCCAGCACTTGCACCTTCAGAACGAACCAAATAAGCTACACCTGGTGTTGCAATTACACCCAATTTATAAACTTTAATCCCTACAGATAGGAGACCTGCTACGAGAGCACTTTCTAACATTTCACCAGAAATACGGGTATCTCGTCCTACGAAAACAAGTGGAGTTTCTTGCTCATGTTGACTGAGGACATACCCTCCGTATCGACCGAGCTTAAAGGCCAACTCTGGCGTCAATTCGACGTTTGCTTCTCCACGGACTCCGTCCGTTCCAAAATATTTACCCATTATGATAATCCTTTCGATGATTCTTTATTAATTGCTATTATTTGATGAGGAACTGGATGAAGAAGAGCTAGAACTTGTCTGTTTCAGCTCAATCTTCATGTATAGCTCTGATGGAGAGATAATGACAGGTAAATCATTCCCCTCGCTATCTACCGCCTTTAAGGAGACGGTTGCCGTATAGGTATTGTTTAAAAGATCTCCTTCAGGGAAGATGGCTTCTACATGATCAACTTTGGCTAAAGTGTCCTGGTCGCTGGTTACAGAGACCTTATCCTCAGAAAAAGTAACATGTGAGAGACTCCACCCTGGGGCAATTTGTTTGTCTGGTACCGTGACGGAAACATCAAACTTTTTCGTTTTTTTCTTACCAATTTTTGCAGTAACTTTCTGAGGTTCGATGGTTGCAGTCAATCCTGAAGGCAGGTCTTCGACCTTTAAGGTGATTTCATGCTGGCCCTCTTTCAGATTGCTAAGATCAGCTACCACTTTAAATTTACGAGTACTAGCCTGCATTTCTGATGCTAAGGCGACACGATTGGACCCTTTCAGAAAGACGGTCACTTCTGAGCTAATCCCACTGACAAAATATTTACTATCGTTATATTTTACATCAATCGGAATATTGGTTAAGGTGTTCGTGTAAGTTTCAGAGCTCACTTGACGCGCACTACTGTTATTCTGGAAATTAACAGAGGTGGCAATGATGAATAAGAGACTTGAGAAAAAGACTGATGTCACAATATAGACAATTTTTCTTTTTGGAATCATTTGATACGTCCTCCAAAAATTCTTGATTTCAAATCTTTTTTTCCTTGATCTTCTGGAATAATGAAGGAACGCAATTCTTGTTCGAATTCTTCGATACTGAGGTCGTGTCTAAAGCTCCCATTTCTCGCAATGGAGATACCACCCGTTTCTTCCGAAACAACAAAGGTGAAGGCATCACTTACCTCAGACAAGCCGATTGCAGCCCGGTGTCGCGTACCGAACTCTTTTGAAATTCCCGTGCTTTCTGTTAAGGGGAGATAAGCACAAGATACAGCAATTTTATCATTGGTGACAATCACTGCCCCATCGTGAAGCGGGGTGTTGGGAATAAAAATATTAATCAGAAGTTCACCCGAAACATCTGCATCGAGGGGAATACCCGTAGAAATATATTCTTGAAGGGTTCTACTCCCTTGAATAGCAACCAAGGCACCAATCTTTCGAGGACTCATATAAGCAACGGCTTTTACATAGGATTGAACCAATTTTTCTTCTGTACTAATCTGGTTGGTTGAGAAAAATTCAGTTGCTCGACCTAATCGTTCTAATCCCGTCCGAATTTCCGGAGAGAAAATCACTACCGCAGCAATGACCCCGTAGGTGATGATTTGGTTGATCAACCAAGAAATGGTCGTCAGACCAATCATATTGGCAACTAACTCAAATAAGAAAAAGGTCAAGACACCACGGACTAAAATCATAATTTTAGTGCCGACAATGGCTTTTATAAAATAATACAATAACCAAGCTACTAGGGCAATGTCAATCAGGTTGACAACCACACTCCATGGAGTGGGAAATAAACTGGCCCAATACTGGGGATTTGACAATTGTTGGATGTTCACAATCTCATACCTACCACTTCTCTTCTAGGCTTTTCACGCAGCTAACAACTGTGGATGATTACTGGAAACACAGGGCTTCTAGCAAATGGATAGCGCGTTCAAACTACTCTACATCATTATATCATGTTTCAACAGATTTTTCTGTAACCTTCTGTTGGTTTTTGTGATAAAATATGAATTATGAAGATTAAGACTAGTATAGGGCTTATTGCCGGAAAAACGAGTAGTCACCTCTTGCGTTTGCTTGGTCGTGGCTCTACCCTTCCTGGAAAAATCGCCCTCCAAATTGATAAAGACATTTTACAATACCTGGCCCAGAACTACGAAATTGTGGTTATCACTGGTACGAATGGGAAAACACTAACAACAGCTCTCACTGTTGGCATTCTTCAGGAGGCTTTCGGACCGATTTTAACCAATCCAAGCGGGGCCAATATGATCTCTGGGATTACAACGACCTTCTTACGGGCTAAGCGTTCGAAATCAAATCGACCGATCGCGGTACTTGAAATTGACGAGGCCAGCCTCTCTCGGATTTGTGATTACATCCAGCCCAGCCTTTTTGTGGTCACCAATATTTTCCGGGATCAGATGGACCGCTACGGAGAGATCTATACGACCTACCAAATGATTTTGGATGCCATTCACAAGGTCCCAACTGCGACGGTTCTGTTAAATGGAGATAGTCCGCTATTTAATAGTCAGACCTTATCCAATCCGATCCAATATTATGGATTTGATACAGAAAAATCAGAGCCACAACTAGCCCATTACAATACCGAAGGAATCCTGTGCCCGCATTGCCACAACATCCTCAAGTACAAGCTCAATACCTATGCTAACCTGGGAGATTATATCTGTGAACACTGTGGTTTCCACCGGCCCCCTCTGACCTATGCCGTATCGGACCTCATCTCTTTAACCCATCGATCTTCCAACTTCCGGATCCAAGGGCAAGATTACCACATCAATATCGGTGGTCTCTACAACATCTACAATGCCTTAGCAGCTGTCTCTGTTGCTGGATTCTTTGGAGTACAACCTGAAGTCATCAAGCAAGGATTTGATCGCAGTCGCGCTGTCTTTGGCCGTCAGGAAACCTTTAAGATTGGGGATAAGGAATGTACCTTGGTCCTGATTAAAAATCCGGTTGGAGCTACTCAGGCTATTGAAATGATCAAACTAGCGCCATATCCCTTCAGCTTGTCCGTTCTTCTCAACGCCAACTATGCAGATGGAATCGATACGAGCTGGATTTGGGATGCCGACTTTGAGCAAATCACCCAGATGGACATTCCAGAGATCAACGCTGGCGGAGTGCGCCACTCTGAGATTGCTCGACGACTTCGGGTCACTGGCTATCCTGCAGAAAAGATCACAGAAATGGCTGATTTAAAAGAGGTCTTCCAACGCATCCAGCAACAGGAAACCCCTCACGCTTACATTTTAGCTACCTATACAGCCATGCTAGAATTCCGTGAACTCTTGGCCCAAGAACACCTGATTGAAAAGGAGATGCACTAATGACTTATACTTCCCTAGAATCTTCTGATCAGGCACAGTATCCCTACAGCCTGCGCATTGCCCATCTCTATGGCAACTTAATGAATACCTATGGGGACAATGGAAATATCCTCATGCTCAAGTACGTTGCGGAAAAGCTTGGAGCCCATGTCACAGTGGATATCGTCTCTCTCAAAGACCGGTTCGACCCTGATGCCTACGATATCGCCTTTTTCGGCGGCGGGCAAGACTACGAGCAGACCATTGTATCTGAGGACCTACCAGATAAAAAAGAAGACCTCGAACGCTTCATTCATGACGATGGCGTGGTTCTAGCTATCTGTGGTGGCTTTCAGCTTCTAGGCCAATACTACATTGAAGCTTCTGGCAAACGCATTGAGGGCCTCGGTATTATGGGCCACTATACGCTCAACCAAGTCAACAACCGCTATATCGGTGATATCAAAATCCATAACGAAGAATTTAACGAAACCTATTATGGTTTTGAGAACCACCAAGGTCGGACCTTCTTGGCTGAGGATGAAAAACCACTGGGCAAGGTCGTCTATGGAAATGGGAACAACAAAGAAGATGGATGCGAAGGGGTTCATTACAAGAACGTCTTTGGTAGCTACTTCCACGGCCCTATCTTGTCCCGAAACGCCAATTTGGCCTATCGACTAGTGAGCACTGCTTTAAAAAATAAATATGGCAAGGACCTTTCCCTACCGGCTTATGAGGAGATTCTAAGCCTAGAGAAGCCGGAAGAGTACGCTGATGTGAAAAGCAAGGCCCCTGCTGAACAATAAGGAGATAATGATGAACAAAAATAATCTACACTACATTGCTTTATTACTTTTAATTTTATTGATTGCTGGTATTTCCCTTGCAAACATGCAATCGGTTACCGTAAATTTCCTCTTGGTCCAATTTAAATTGCCTTTGATCATTCTGATCTTGCTCTGTGTCCTCTTAGGTGCATTCGTCATGAACTTGATTAATTTTTCAAAGGGCTTCTCCCTAAAAAGAGAACTCAAGAGCACTCAAAAGCAACTGGAAGAAGCAAAGAAAGAAATCAAGACAGAAGAAAAAGAAAACAACTAAAAAGCACCGATCGGTGCTTTTTTCATGCTGATGTACCTTCTTTTGCTTGTAATTTCTTGGCGACTACTTGAGCTAGGAGCGAAAAGAGAATAACCCCAGCTCCAATCAAGAGAAATGATTCCATACGGACGCTTGGCAACCAAGTCATCAACCCTTTGGCGATGGGCATAAAGAGAATGGCTAGGGTAAAAATCGTGCTTAAGACCCTGCCCAGATAGTCTCCTTCCACCTTGGTTTGCACTTGGGTAAAAAAGTGGATATTAAAAATCGTCATAAAGAGTTCACAAACTAAATTTCCAGAAAAGGAAAGAAGAGGTGGAAGGGGCAAGCCCATCATGAAGACCCCTACTCCTGTTAGAATCAATAAGAATAAAAGCATCTCCATGCTGGATTTAAATTTATTGGCTATGAGAGCTCCGATGATTGAGCCTATAGCGCCCAAGGTTAAGATAGTTGCATAGGCTCCTTTGACCCCGTAAAGGCGATTCGAAAATGGGAGCAAAAACTCAAAGGCTGCAAAGAAGAAATTGACACTGGAAGCCACCAAGAGGAGTAAGAAAATCTCTTTCTGATGCCAGATGTAGTCTAGTCCATCTTTCATATCCGAAAAAATATCTTTTCCCGTAAAAGGCTTCTTCTCTTGAGCTTTGGCTTCTTCTTTCGGAAGAAATGCCACTAGAACAAAGGCGATGAAAAAAGTTAGGGCATCCAGTAAGAGAGTCGCGTGGAGACTGGCAAATTGTAAAACAAGAAAAGAAAACACAGGAGAGCTGACACCAACAACCTGTAAGACCAACTCCAAGTGGGCATTATAGGTCACAATCTCGTCCTTGTCTACAACTTCTGTGATAATGGCTTTATTAGCCGTACGAGAGAAAGCAAAGGCAATGGCCTGGACAATATTGGCAAAAATCAAGGCCGCAATCATCAAGCTATCATTTGTGATAAAAGAAATGCCCAAACAAAGGAGACCACAAACCAGGTCGGTGGTCATCAAAATCTTACGACGCGAAAAACGGTCTGAAATCACTCCTCCAAAAGGATTCACGAGAATCCCTGTCACTAACTCAGAAATCTGATAGATCCCTAATACCGTCTTTCCTATAGTCCCCATCGAGGCCAACCAGACACTATTTCCGTAGTCATAGAGCATATTTCCAATTTTGTTAATAGCTCCACGACTAATTAATTGGACCGCATGTCGGTTCATAAAATCTCCTTTATCACTGTCCTATTTAGAACATTCATTTTTTACAAATTTATCAAAGTGTTCTTGATAATAGGCCACCTGCTCTGGCAGTCCTAGCACGTCAAAAATATGCATGGCTTCCTGCATTTGCTGCCACCCTTTTTCTGTTTGCCCCTTCTGATAGAGGGCAAATCCCTTGAGATAATGAAAGATATTGCGTTCGTAGAGCTTGATGCTCTTCCCGATAATCTTTTCTACAGAGGCTTCAAAATAGCTGGCATTTTCAAAAGAACAGTGTTCTAAACAATGCTGGTAGCAATTCAGAGCCAGAATCAAGACCAGTTTTCGATGGCGACCAATTTCCTTGTAGAAATCTTCGCGCTCCATCACTTCTCTCCCAAGCCGTGTGACATAGTCCACATCATAAAAGCTATAGAGATTGCCAAAGAGGATCAACTCATACATGGTCCACTCTTCCGTTTGAAAGAGGTAATCCGCCACCTTATCCAGATCACGCTGCTTCATCGTGTAGCTGACATCTCTCTGGCAAATCAGGCCTTGTAGCAGGATCCAGTTCAGCTCAAAATAGAGAGGATTGGTGGAATGTTTGGCTTTTTCAAGTTGTTCTCTTTGAAGCTTTTGAAAACCTGCAATATCATTTGAATAGTAAAGTGGAATAATCTGGGCCATCAAAGCGACATGCTCATGGTGTTAAAAATTTCTGGCCTTATCCATAAAATTCTCAATCGTCACATGGATATTGTCCAAAATGTCAAAGAAGCGCGAAGCAGCCAGATCCGACTCCCCCAATTCAAAACGGGATAACTGGGAGGTCGAGCAAGCTTCTCCTGCAGCTTCTTTCAATGAATAATTTTTACTGATTCGAAATTCACGAAAAACTTTGCCTAAATCTTCCATTTGATTACCACTTAAATTCCTTTAAGTGCCTTTCTAACTCTTGCAAGTACCCTTCGTAGAATCCTTGATCTTCTTTCACGGAAACATCTAATTGTCTTAAGTAGGAAATCAGCCAATCAACCAATAGATCATACTGATGAAGGGGTAGGCGTTTCATCTGCTCTTCAACAAAAGAAATGGCCTCTGCGAAGCGCTGCTCTTCTAGGACTTGCTGAAGATAGTGAGCCCCGTTGATGAGTCTTCCTTCCTCATCCTCATACTGCCCCAAATCTAAATTTTGAATCTGTAGGCGCAAAGTTGTACCAATCATGTCAGCTACACCTTTAACCTGCTTCATAAACCAATCATTTTCAGTAGCCATTATATTCTCCTTATACAAATTAGAAAACTATACTTACTGCGCTAGTGCTTCCCATTCTAGCATGGCTTCTTCTTGGGCGGCGGTCAGCTGGTCGATTTGCTACTGGCTCTCCATGAGTTCGCAAGCGTCAGTGGCCCGCAACTTCTTTCAACGTGTAATTCTTATTAATTCGAAATTCACGAAAACTTTGCCCAAATCTTCAATTTATTCCACCTGCTCTGACAGTTCTGCCCACTCTTCCATGACCGCTTCCTGCTGGACAGTTAGTTGGTCCAGCTCGCTTTGGAGTTGAACCAAGTCAGCTGCATCGTTGGTGCTATGCATGGTTTCGGTGATGTCTTGGATTTTTTGATCCAGCTCTTCCATCTCCGCTTCCAATTGCTCAATGCGACGGGTGATTTTCCGGAGTTCCTTCTGGTTTTGCTTCTGCAAGTGATAGTCATTGCTAGTGACTTCTTCTGTCGAAGAAACAGGCATATCTTCTGCTTGTGCTGCAGAAAGAGCCTCTAACTCCGCTTTTTTCTCCAGATAATAATCATAGTCTCCTAGATAAAGAGTTGAGCCTTCTTCCGACAGTTCCAAGACTTGTGTAGCCACCCGATTGATAAAGTAACGGTCGTGGCTGACAAAGAGCAGGGTGCCGTCAAAGTCAATCAAGGCATTTTCTAGCACTTCCTTGCTGTCGATGTCCAAGTGGTTAGTCGGCTCATCGAGAATCAAGAAGTTGTTATTCTCCATGGACAGCTTGGCAAGAAGCAAGCGCGCCCGCTCTCCACCTGACAGCATGCCGACAGTTTTCTTGACATCATCCCCTGAGAAAAGAAAGGCTCCCAGGCGATTGCGGATCTCCACTTCTGGTGTCAGTTTAAAGTCATTCCAGAGCTCATCCAAGACACTGTTGTGAGGGGTTAGCTTACTCTGAGTCTGGTCATAGTAGCCTACCTCGACATTGGCCCCAAAACGAGCTTCTCCCTTGATAAAAGGAATCTGCCCGACAATAGACTTGATAAGAGTAGATTTCCCGATTCCATTTGGTCCTACAATAGCGACCGCATTCATCTTGCGGATATCCAGATTGATGGGCTCTGACAGGATTTGATCGTCATAGCCGACGGCTGCCTCTTCTACTGTCAGGACGACATTGCCTGATGTCTTATCGGAATGGAAAGTCATATGAGCAGACTTGGTCCCAGCTTCCGGCTTGTCTAGGCGCTCCATTTTTTCCAACTGCTTACGACGAGACTGGGCCCGTTTGGTGGTCGACGCCCGCACCAAATTGCGATTAACAAAGTCTTCCAGCGCCGCAATTTCTTTTTGCTGCTTCTCGTAGTTCTTAGCTTCAGTCAGCAGTTTTTGCTCTTTTTGCTCCACAAAGCTGGAGTAATTACCGACATAGCGGTCCAAGGAGTGCTTGGTCAGGTCCAAGGTAATGGTGGCAACCTTATCTAGGAAATACCGGTCGTGGCTGACAATGAGAAGGGCCCCACTATAATTGACCAGATAGTTTTCCAACCAGGCGATGGTCTCAATATCCAAGTGGTTGGTCGGCTCGTCCAGTACCAAGAGATTTGGTTTTTCCAAGAGCATCTTGGCCAGAGCGAGACGTGTATTTTGCCCACCAGACAGCTCTTCAATCTTCATCTGCCACATGGACTCATCAAACTTAAAGCCGTTGAGAATGGCACGGATATCTGCCTCATAGGTAAAACCACCTGCCTGACGGAATTCTTCCGATAGACGGTCATAATCCTGCATGAGTTTTTCTAAGTCAGCCCCAGTTTTTTCCCCCATCGCAAGCTCCATCTGCCGCAAGGTTTTCTCGGTCTTTCTGAGATCGTCAAAGACATGGAGCATCTCATCGTAGATAGTATTGGACGACTCAAATCGACTATCCTGGGCTAAATAAGAGAGAGAAAGGTCCCGCTTTTTATTGATTTCCCCAGAAGTCGGCTCTTCTTCTCCCACCAAGATTTTTAAGAGCGTAGACTTGCCGGCTCCGTTCTTTCCGACCAGGGCAATCCGGTCCCGTTCATCCACTTGCAGGCTGATATTATCAAAAAGAACCTCCCCTGCAAAAGAGCGTTCAATTTTGTTGGCTTGTAAAATAATCATAGTTTCATTTTACCTTACTTTTGACAAATTGACAATTGAAGAAAAGGCCAAACGCTAGATGCGCTTGACCTGTCCTAACTTTTTAAATAGCTGAGATATTGGAAGCCAATTGACTGTACTGATAGGCGAGAAAAAGCCCGATGCCAATCACCAGCAAAAGCAAGCCCCATTTGATGACTCCCTTTACAAAGCGAATCACAAGCAGGATCGTCATGGAGCCAATCAGCCAAGTGATGGCCGAATGGGAGAAGAAAGCTTGGACGGCTTCCTTATTGTCCCCGAAAAATTGACGGACTCCTTCAGGAGCATAGTTTTCCCAAGCCTGTTGAATGCCTAATTCATGGGAAATTGCTTGCCCTTTTTGGGATAGCCATAGAAAGATTCCAGAGTTAAACACAAAGAGTGCCACTTGTTCTGGAAAAGGTTCGAATAATATACAGTATACGTTTGATCATTCTTACTCCTTGTATAGTTGCCGAACAGCCTCAATATCCCGCTCTTGAATGCTATAAAAGGAACCAGCTGCCTGCATAACGGACTCTTCCTCAGTATGGTCCAAACCAATCGCATGGCCTAGTTCATGCTCAGCCGTATTCACAATCCGCTGATGGGAATAGTTGTACTGCTTATTAAGTAGGTAATAGCGATTCAAGCGAACGGTCACCCGTTTGAAACGATTGGTTAAAACATTGGTCTGAGATTCGGCCTCACCCGCTGCAGAAACCGTGCTATCATCCATCTCTGTCAAGAGGATATCGGCCTCTTCTTCACTGGTGACAAGTTGGAAAGTGAAGGCCCCTGTCTGATTCCAAGACTCAAGAGCTTCCTCATAGGCACGGGTAAAGGTCTCATCCATTTCAGGATCTAGATAAACTTTTGCAGTTGCCTGATCCCATCTTGCTCCTGTAGAGGTATGGCCATCTGTTGCTAAGTCCTCTTGAGCAGATGGACTTCCCTGACCCAGTAGAGGACCATCTCGATGAAAGTAAGCATCTACCTGGGTGACAACCGTTTGGGCTGCGCGACTGACTCCATCAATTCCGCTACCGGTTTTGCCACTAAAGAATAAAGCAGCAACCAGCAAAGCAAAACTAAGGGCGAGAGTCCAAAACAAGCCCCAAACAAGACTCCAAATAACCCGTATTAGAAAACGAATCATGGCTATAATGGTTCTCACAAGTTCCTCCTTTCCTTAGGAAGACCTTTGTTTAGGTCTAGAAGAGGTTATTTTACCTCAGTTTTCTTAAAATAAGCTAAAGGGTGACGTCATGAAAGGAAAAAGATCCAGTTGACAGCAAAGCCAACCGAATCCTTTTCATCCTGCTTCTTCTTTTATACGCAGCTTAGCGATGCACTGTTACTTTTCCAGTACGATAATCCAAACTAATCCCACTCTGGACATTTGGAACAAAAACGTTAAACTCTAGACTGCCATCACTCGATTTTGCTTCAATTTGACTGCCAACTGGTACCAAATCTTCATCTGAAGCATAGTAGAGAGTCACCCTATAACGGACCCGCTTATTTTTATCTAAGGCCTTCCGAACAAGGGTTTCATAGTAATTTTGTCCCGTTGAAAAACTGTCACGCGCTTGGTTGGCCCAAGCTGTTTGAACCGCAATATTTTTAGGATTCGTCATCGAGGCATCAAACCCATCTAAGTTGCCAATCAAGGCATAGCCGAGAAGATGGCCCCGATCAACCGCATGGTCATATTCCCCAGCTAAATTGGTTACTTGGTGCCAGCCAGCGGGAGCCCAATCTACATCCGTCTGTTCTCTCTTTTGGTATTGGCGTGTCGCCTTGGTCATCAAAGCGTTGGCAACTGTTGGGATCTCTCGTCCTTTTACATTCTTTGTCTTGGTATCTGCATAAGGAAGACTAGCAACATCCGCATCCAGATTGGTTTTATTCTGGTTAATGATGAAAGCGCCCGCTTCATTCCATTGAATGTTTTTTCCTAGTTTAGCTCGAACACTATCTGTCAGAACACTCTCCGCTAGTTCCTTACTCGGTGTTGCCTCTTGACTCGAAGTAACAACCGTTTGAACCTGAGAGTGACTTGCGACTGGCTGGGGTTGACTAAAGTAATAGCCACCGATGGAGAGGGCCGCTGCCACCACCAAGCCCAGTAGGGTTTGTCCTGATTTTTTCATTTTAAGTGGTTTCTTTTGATTGTTTGCCACACTGGTTTCCTCTGTTTCTACTGAATGGGAAAGAGCCTGGGATCACGATCTCAAGCTCCTCTTTTTGATAAATAGTTACTTACCTGAAAATTTCTGAAGGATTTCCTTCCAGGTATCTGGCGAGAGAATGGACCAAGGATCCTTTCCATTGCCAATGACACCATATCCAATGACCAAGCCAAGAGCGAAAACAATCGCTAAGATAGTAAGAACCAATAAGACGATTCCCAATTGTTTTCCGATTGCTTTTAATTTAGTTTTCATCATCATCTTCCTTCACACGACGTACATCTGCTCCAAGGGCCACCAATTTCTCATGGAATTTAAAATATCCACGGTCGAGGTGGGTTAACTTGCTCACTTTGGTTTCTCCCTCAGCCACAAGCCCCATTAAAATCAAGGTTGCACTAGCACGCAAGTCTGTCGACATTACTTCAGCCCCTTGTAAGCTAGCTCCACCTTGGATGCGAGCTGTATCTCTCATAATATCTGAATGTAAGCCCATCCGACGCATCTCTTCCAAGTGTTGGAAACGATTTTCAAATACCGTCTCAATCATAGTCGATTCACCAGAAGCCATGGCCATCAAAGCAGTAAATTGAGCCTGCATATCTGTAGGGAAGCCTGGATAAGGTAAAGTTTTTACCGTCACTGGTTTCAATTTAGAAACATCTGAGCGAATGCGAATGCCATTCTCTTCTTCCGTTACCTCAACGCCCATTTCTTGCATCTTAGAAAGAAGAGGGCGGTTGTGTTCCCAAATCGCATCCTCGATTAAAACGTCTCCACCTGTCATGGCTGCACCAACCATGAAGGTTCCTGCCTCAATTCGGTCTTGAACGACATTGTGAACCGCTCCATGCAAACGATCCACCCCAACAATTGTCAAGGTTTCTGTACCTGCTCCACGTACCTTAGCGCCCATCTTATTCAAAAGAGAGGCCAAGTCCACGATCTCAGGTTCGCGGGCCGCGTTCTCAATAACCGTTGTTCCATCTGCTAAGGTTGCTGCCATCATGATATTTTGGGTGGCACCTACGGATGGGAAATCCATGTAGATATGAGCTCCTCGAAGACGATCTGCTTTGGCTTCAATGTAACCAGCCGTTTGGGTGATTTTCGCTCCCATGGCTTCCAGACCTTTAAGGTGGAGATCAATAGGACGACTTCCAATGGTACAGCCACCCGGCATGGAAACTTTGGCATGACCATTTCGAGCCAAGACAGGACCTAGAACGACGATCGAAGCTCGCATCTTGCTGACATATTTGTAAGGCGCTTCTTCTGTTAATGGTTGCGTCGCATCAACGACTACTGTATTGGTTTCTTCATCAAACGTAACTTGTGTGTTCAAGCCACGAACGACATTGTTCATTGTAAAGACATCAGATAAAACAGGAACATTGGTCAAAGTTGTTGTTCCTTCACTGGCCAAAACAGTTGCTGCTAAAAGAGGAAGGACTGCATTCTTTGCTCCTTCGATTTTCACAGTTCCTACTAGGCGATTTTGACCACCATTTACAATAATTTTATCCATACTCGTTATTACTCCATTTCATTCAGTCACGACTACTATCATACCATAAATTCATCAAAAAAGAATCTAAAAGTTCCCGTTAAACAGTTGCCGACTGAATTCGTAAATACTGATAAAGAAGCTACTAGTTAAATAGCCTACACTAATGCTGATCAATAAAATAAGAAGCCGAATTTTCACAGCTGTATCGGCGCTTACCTTTAAAAAACGCTCCCACTGAACCACCGTTGAAAGAAGGTGGTAGGCAAAGGAAATAAACAATAAGTGACTGCAAAAAGTAAAAATCATTTGAATCATACCTCTATTATACCATAAGACAAAGTTTCCTTTCATATTCTTAAGATTCGAAAAAAAGAAGTCGATCCAATCAACTTCTTTTTATATTTATAATCGATTTCCGACATTAATCCGGTTAATAGCGCGTTGAAGGGCAATCTTGGCACGACGTTCCATATCAACAGAATGTTGGTCCTTGGCTTCTTCAAGGGCTTTTTCAGCACGCATTTTTGCACGCTCAGCCCGGCTAATATCAATGTCTCGAGCGCGTTCCGCCGAATCCGCTACGATGGTAATGACATTATCTACCACTTCGATAATCCCACCATTCACGGCGATCCAATCAATGTGTTTTTCGTCATCGACCCGACGGACCTTGACTTGGTCTACAGCCAAAACCGCAATGGTATTGATATGACGAGGTAAAATCCCTAATTCACCATCAATTGTCTTGACAGATACAAATGCGGCATGATGATCATAAACCAGTCCATCCGGTGTAACGATTTGGACGTTCATTTGACTCATCTTTCACCTCTTCTTAGAATCCCATTTTTTCAGCTTTTGCAATCACATCTTCGATCGAACCAACTCCACGGAAGGCATCCTCAGGCAAGTGGTCATGCTTCCCATCCAAAATTTCTTTAAAGCCACGTACAGTTTCCGCAACCGGTACATAAGAACCAGGTTGACCAGTGAATTGTTCCGCCACGTTAAAGTTTTGAGACAAGAAGAATTGAATACGACGGGCACGAGCTACCAAGGTCTTTTCATCATCAGACAATTCATCCATTCCCAAGATAGCAATGATATCTTGCAATTCGTGGTAGCGTTGAAGGACGCGTTTGACCTCAGAAGCCACTGCATAGTGCTCTTCTCCGACGATATCTGGAGAAAGGGCACGGGAGCTAGATGCCAATGGGTCCACGGCAGGGTAGATCCCCAATTGAACCAATTTCCGCTCCAAGTTGGTGGTTGAGTCCAAATGGGCGAAGGCCGTTGCTGGGGCAGGGTCGGTATAGTCATCGGCTGGCACGTAGATGGCCTGGATCGATGTAACAGAACCTTTCTTGGTTGAGGTAATCCGTTCTTGTAATTGTCCCATTTCAGTTGCCAAAGTAGGTTGGTAACCAACGGCTGATGGCATCCGTCCCAAAAGGGCAGATACTTCTGAACCGGCTTGAGTGAAACGGAAGATATTGTCGATAAACAAGAGAACGTCTTGACCTTCGACATCACGGAAGTATTCCGCAATAGTCAAGCCAGTCAAAGCTACACGCATCCGTGCTCCTGGTGGTTCGTTCATTTGTCCAAAGACCATGGCTGTTTTTTCGATAACGCCAGATTCTTTCATTTCCCAGTAAAGGTCATTCCCTTCACGGGTCCGTTCTCCAACTCCGGTAAATACAGAGATCCCACCGTGCTCTTGGGCAATGTTGTGGATCAATTCTTGAATCAAGACGGTCTTCCCAACTCCGGCACCACCGAAGAGTCCGACCTTCCCACCTTTCAAGTAAGGGGCAAGGAGGTCAATGACCTTGATCCCTGTTTCAAGAATTTCTTCTGAAGTAGAAAGCTCATCAAAGGATGGAGCTTTTTTATGAATGGATTCACGAGGAGCTTCTTCTGGAAATGCTTCTTCCAAGTCAATGGTATCTCCTAAGACGTTGAAGACCCGTCCAAGAGTTTCTTTTCCGACAGGTACAGAGATTGGACGACCAGTGTCCAATACTTCCATCCCACGAGTCAAGCCATCTGTTGATTCCATGGCAATGGTACGAACGACACCATCCCCAAGTTCAAGAGCTACTTCAAGAACGACTTTTGATTTTTGTTGGTCATTTTTATAGACTACAAGCGCATTATTAATCTCAGGGAGTTTATCGCCCGCAGCAAAAGCTACATCAACGACAGGACCTACAACCTGAGAAATTTTGCCTAAACTCATGTCATTCTCCTATTCTATTAAGTTTCTAAGCTTGGTCATACATATAAGCAAGCTTATTTTTGTATTGTTAAAATGTGCATCGAATCAACTACTCAAGCGCACTCGCTCCTGCAACAATTTCCGTAATTTCTTGCGTAATGGTTGCCTGACGAGCTCGGTTGTATTGAATGGTCAATTCATCAATTACCTTCTTGGCATTGTCTGTTGCTGTTTGCATGGCCATCATACCGGCAGCATTTTCAGCTGTTTTGGCATCAACGATGGCTCCATAAATCATACTTTCAGCAAACTGTGGAAGCAATTGATCCAAAATCGCATCTCGGTCTGATTCCAACTCCAGATTCAAGATATAATCTTCATCTGCTTCGTTGGGGTCCAAGTCAATGATCGGAAGCATTTGCTCAACCCGCAATTGACTGGTCAAACTATTGACGTGGTGGTTATAACAGACATACAATTCATCAAACAATTCATTTTGATACATTTGGACTGTCTTGTTAATGATCTTCCGCACTTCATCAAAGCTTGGTTGATCAGCTAGGCCACGTAGTTCATAAACCGGCTGGATGCCTCTTGCTCTAAAGAAATCTGCCCCAATACTTCCAATACAGATGACTTCAAAATCCTCACCCGTTGGATGGTATTCTTCCTTCAATTCCATGACAGACTTGAGAATAGAGGCGTTGTATCCTCCCACTAGTCCACGGTCAGAAGTGATGACAATATAAGCAGACTTTTTGACAGGCCGACTCTTTAAAAATGGATGGTACTTAGACTTATCATTCTCAGCCTCATGTCCATGTAAGAGGTCGGTCAATAGCTTACGAACCTTAGATGCGTAAATTTGGAAGTCCTTGGCAGCTTGCTCAGACTTCCCAAGTTTGGCAGCAGATACCATCTGCATAGCATTTGTAATTTGACTGGTATTCTTTGTCGATGCAATTTTATTTTTGATATCATTTAAAGAAACTGCCATCTGCCACTCCTATTTCTATTTGAAACTTGATTGGTTGACAAAGTCAGTAATCACTGCATCCATTGTTTCTTCACTTGGAAGATCTTTGGTCGTCCGAATGGTTTCAAAGATTTCTGGATGATGCACTTCTACAAAGGCAAACAATTCCTCTTCAAAGCGAAGGATATCATCAACAGGTACACTATCCAAGAATCCATGTGTCAAAGCATACAAGATGACTACCTGTTTTTCGACAGTTAATGGTTCATGGACTGGTTGCTTCAAGACTTCTACTGTCCGGCGACCACGGTTCAACTTAGCTTGAGTAGCGGCATCCAAGTCACTACCAAACTTGGTGAAGGCTTCCAACTCACGGTAAGAAGCTAGGTCAATACGGAGAGTCCCCGCAACCTTCTTCATAGCCTTGATTTGGGCTGATCCACCAACCCGTGACACAGATGATCCTGCGTCAATGGCTGGACGAATTCCTGAGTTAAAGAGGCTATCTTGCAAGAAGATTTGGCCATCTGTGATCGAAATTACGTTAGTCGCGATATAAGCAGAAATATCCCCTGCTTGTGTCTCAATGATTGGAAGCGCAGTAATGGAACCACCACCCAATTCATCCGATACTTTCGCAGAACGTTCCAATAAACGGCTGTGAAGGTAGAAAACATCCCCTGGGAAGGCTTCCCGTCCTGGCGGACGACGAAGAAGAAGAGACAATTCACGGTATGCAACGGCTTGTTTAGACAAATCATCATAGACGATTAAAACGTGTTTGCCATTGTACATGAACTCTTCGGCCATAGCAACCCCTGCATAAGGTGCAAGGAACAAGAGTGGAGATGGTTGTGAGGCTGATGCCGTCACCACAATGGTGTAATCCATAGCCCCATACTTACGAAGTGTTTCTACTTGTGTCCGAACTGTTGATTCTTTTTGACCGATAGCGACATAGATACAGATCATGTCTTGACCCTTTTGGTTCAAGATAGTATCAATGGCAATCGAGGTTTTCCCTGTTTGACGGTCTCCGATGATCAACTCCCGTTGGCCTCGTCCGATTGGAACGAGGGCATCAATGGCTTTCAAACCTGTTTGAAGAGGTTCTGATACAGATTTCCGTTGCATAACACCAGGAGCTGGTGTTTCAACTGGACGGAAGGTATCTGTTACGATTTCTCCCAAGCCATCCACTGGCTGACCAAGAGGATTGACAACCCGACCAATCAAGGCGTCCCCAGCAGGGACTTCCATGATTTTACCAGTCCGACGAATCGAGTCTCCTTCACGAATGTCTGTGAAGTCTCCAAGGATGATAATCCCGACATCTGTCGTTTCCAAGTTTTGCGCCATTCCGTATGAGCCGTTTTCAAAGATCAACAACTCCCCACTCATTGCATTTTCAAGGCCATGAGCACGCGCAATCCCGTCACCAATATAGGTAACGACTCCGGTCTCTGTGACGTCAAAATTTGGCTGGAAATTTTCAATTTGTTGCTTAATTAAAGCGCTGATTTCTTGTGCGTTAATCGCCAAAATTCACACCACTTTCTATTTCAAATTTGCTTTTATGACTTGCAATTGACGTTTGAGACTGGTATCAAGCGTCTTGTGATTTGCTGAAACCACAAAACCACCAATCAGATCTGGATCCAGTTCTTCTTTAAGCGAACGAACTTGGATACCAAATTTCTTTTCAATAATAGGGATCAACTTTTCTTTTTGAGCCTGATCCAGTCCGGCAACCGAAGAAACGGTTACTTCGAAACAGTTGCTCAGCTGTTGAATTTGATCCATACTAACTCTGACAATGTCATAAAATAAGGCTTCACGATGATTGAGAATAACCACTTCAATCAAATGGTCTAGTAATGCTGAATCCGAGTTTTGAAAGAGTCGAAGACTCTTCGCTTTCTCTTCATCCTCTACACCGATATGAGCTAAAAATGCAGCAAGGCCTGTTTCTTCAAAAACAGCCTTAATTTGACTTAATTTTTCATAAACGTCATCTTGCTGATTCTTTTCAAATACCAATTGAACAAAAGGCTGGGAATATTTCTCAATTACCATTAATTGCTTTTTGTCCATTAGGCATCTCCTAATTCATTTAGGTAGCGATCGATCAGTTGGCGATGGCCTTCAGAGTCCAACTGTTGGCTTAGCAATTTACCTGCCAAGTTGACGGTTAGGTCTGCGACATCTCCCTTGATACTGTTCATCGCTTCTTCTTTATTTTGCGAAATTTCTAATTGCGCTTTTTCTTTCAAGCGAAGGGCTTCTTGGTTAGCTTCACTAAGAATATGAGCCTTATTTTTTTCGGCTGTTTCCTTAGCCGTTTCAAGAATTGTCGTTGCTTCTTGACGACTACCTGCCAACTCCGCTTCGCGTTTTGCAGCTAGTTCCTCAGCCTTTTTACGGGCTGCCTCTGCTTCGTCAATATCGTTGGTAATTTTTTCAGCACGCGCATCCAAAATACTAGTAATATTACCCCAAGCATATTTCTTTACTAAAAAGATTAATAAGAGGAAGGAACCAGCGATCAGTATAAAGTCACCAATAATGGTACCAATTGTTAAATCCATCTTCTACTCCTCTACTTACTCTTCCTCACCGTTTATTTTTTTACCTATGTACATGGATGACAACATGGTAAATACATAGGCTTGGATACATGAAATGAAAATTGAAAAGGCTGTCCATAACATGCTTCCAATAAAGGCTACTGGATACCAATAAAAGGCTTGTTGAGACAAGGCTAAGAGCAAGCCTGCCAATACTTCACCGGCAAAAATATTCCCGTAGATCCGAATTGCTAAGGAAGCAAAATTGGTCACCTCTTCTAGGAGGTTCATCGGGGTCATAAAACCAGGAGTTGCAAAGGCCTTCAAGTATTCCTTAAAGCCTCGACGACGCACTCCTTCCACATGAGCGATCAAGGTGATCATAAAGGAGAGAGATAAGTCATAGCCGAGGTTAGCCGTTGGGGAAGTCCACAAGTTATAACCGTTTGTTGTTTGGATTTTTGCCATTAAGCCAATATTATTGGCCACCAAGATAAAGAGAAAGAGAGAAAACAAGAACAAAGAATAATCCTTCATATAATGCTCTCCAATGTTCCCCTTGGTAAAACTAATGACAAAGTCGTAAATCATCTCAAGAGCATTTTGTTTGCCCTTAGGACGGAGGGTCATTTTGCGACTTGCCCAATAGACAAAGGCAAAGACCATCAAAACAGTTACAAGAGACATGGCAAGTAGGGTCAAATCAAAGGATACTGGTCCAATATTTAGGGTTGGATTCACACTTTCTTCCAAGGTTTGACACCTCCTTTCCTAAATAGAGAAGTCTATTTAATAACGAAGGCCATGGCCAAGGTTACGAAGAAGGTACCTTCTACAAAGGCAATCCCAAGGATTAAAAGGCTACGTAATTGACCGATAATCTCTGGTTGACGAGAAGCAGCTTTGAAAAGATTACTCATAATCAATCCTTCAGCAATGGACACGCCGAAGCAGGCAAAACACAGACCTAAAAATGTTAAATTCATGATGAATTCTCCTTAAATAAATTTTACTCCTTTAGTTTACTCCTAAAAGATATAATAGTCAAATGTTTGCCTAGAAAGAAAACGTTTTATAGCAATTCTGTTACTACTTTCAAAATTCCTCTTGTCACTAGCTTTCAAAAGATTCTAATCATTTTTAGACGCTTTGTCTATTTTTGCTTTCAATAAAAATTTATACTATTTTTATCAGCAGGAGACCTAATTTTACCAAACATAAAAACTCATCTGCTCAGCAGATGAGTTCTTCGATTATTTGAAAATCGAGGTTTTGAAACTGTCCGTTTCTTGTAGCAATTTCTTAAAGACTTTCTCTTTCAGTGAAACAGTATTGTCAAATTTGACAGAGCCGTTACTTAGGGTTGCTTTATCTTTATCCACTGCTTCAGCAAATGCACGTTTCAAGTCTTCATAGCTATTGTAGGTTTTACCGTCGATGTCAATAGATTGAATTCCTTTTTTAGCGTTATTCACTACTTCTTCGAAATAAGCTTTCTTCCATTCTTCAAGATTATTGAATCTTCCATCAGAAATCTTCTGAATAACGAAATCATCCCCTAGAGTGGCAAGTCCAGCTTGTTTGGACTCTTGTTTATACTTGTTCGAAGCATATCCTAGGAAGCCTTTTTCATAGCCATAGTAACCCCAAATTCTGAAGGTATTGTGTTTGAAGGACATAGCTCCTGGAGCCCCTTCACTGGTGTTGCCACCATAGATCCCTGTCATCATTGGCACAGTCACATAAGCTGAACCAAAGTCAGATGGGTTATAGACTCCATTTCCAGGACCACGATTGGTCATAAAGTTGTTGGTAATGAGGTCATCTACTGTATGCAAAGCAATGGCTTTTTCCTCATCACTCAAAGGACGGACCTTATCGAATTGATTCTTGGTGTTAGCTCCTCGGTATTGTTTATCGACCTTCTTGAACCAAGCATTGTTCAAGTCTTGACTGCCTTTATTGAGAACAGCTTCCCCTTCTAGATAATCCAGAAGCATGAGGGCATCATTATAACCTTTCATGTAACGGTCAATCTCCTCACGTGAGGTGAGGTCATTTGGATTGGTATTGTACCATTGGTTGCCATCATTTGGACGTTCATAGGCCATATTGAGACCCAAGGCTTTGTATTCCCCATTTGGATTTGATACAGATGGGGTTTGGAGCATTCCTTGGGCAAAGGCTTCAATATCTGTTCCTTCGCGGTGTCTCCAACCACCTAAGTAAACCATACGGTCATTGACGTGCGTCGTTTCGTGCGTAAAGGCAGAAACCCCAAAATCACTGATCATATCCGTTACCATGAAGAAGACGGAATCATCTTTATAAGGATTTCCGTAAATTCGAGCCACTGCTCCCATGCGCCAATCTGTCGCATGGTAACGATCGGTTGGACCATACAACTCCCGAATTGGAGCGACATCTTTGCCACTGTTGGTGTGGCCATAACGGTCTGTACTAATGCCCTTGTAGTTTTGGTTATCAAGGACAGGGGTCGGCACCATATTATTGCTCTTCAAGAGTTGATTGCGTACCTTATCCGTTGCTAGACGTGACCAGAAATCTAGGTAATTCTGTTGTCCTTTAGCCACCTTATCAATTTCGGCTTTGAAGGCATTGCGTTCTGCTTCCGTGTTCTTGCCATATTTCTCGAAGGAACTATAGGCCATGGTATTGTAGGTTGAAATCAAGAACATATGAGCATCTTTTAAGTTCAAGAGTGGCAAGATCATTTTACCGTGAACATCATTATTTAAGCCCTCATAGGCTCTGTGTTTAGCAGACACGAATGCTGGGTTGGTCGTCTTAGGTTCCACAATATAGACATTGTCTTTGGTTGCTTTGATGAACCAATCATTCAAGTCTGTATCACTTGTAAAGAGCTCCATATTGTATTTCAGGAAGTCATTTAAGTTACCAGAAAGAGTCGATTTAGCCACAACTTCACGGAATGCATCGTGGGTACGAGTCCCTTTGATGTAGTCTTCTTTTGAACCAATTTCAATCAAACGGTCTAAGACATCAACATTCTTCCCATAGAAGTCTGGCTTGAACAACATGAGCTGCTTAAGATTGACATCATCAAACTTCACTCCATAATAGCGGTTGAGGTAAGAGAGACCCAAAAGAACAGCGGCCTTGTTGTCATCAACTTTCTTGATAAGGGCCCGTTTGGCAGCCTCATCTGTATTTAATTGATGGTCTTGGTTTTCAACCAGTTGTTTGACAAAGTGAGTCAGATTATCCTTGACTGCTTGGAAGCTTTCTTCAAGGTAAAGGTTCTTAATGGCATTGACTTTGTTAGGACCTGTTCGACCAAGATGTGTGTAGATTGGATCTGATTGTAATTCTACAGGACTTAATTTCCCTACGATAGCACTGATGAGATCGCTCCGGTCTTTGTCCACCATATTCGGCGTGTAGACTACTTCACCGAGCTCCGCTACACTGTACTCTTTGACTTGTTTGACTTTAGACTCTTTCGGTGAAATGCTGAAGACATCTTTGGTCTTATCTGCGTAGTGGATCAGGATGTGGTCCGCATCCGCTAATTCAGTGACAAAATCATTTCCCTTCATAGCGGTCACAGACAAGACTTCCTTGGTCAAGAGAGGACTAGTTGCAGCCAGTTTATTCCCTTGGTCGACAATCCATTCTTTATTATAGAAAGGTTGCAATTTAGCGATATTGCGGTAAGCTAGCTCACGAGTGGCATCGTAAGCAGTGATTGCCTTGTATTGATCGTCTTTGTTAACGAGGTTATTGAGCTTGTCTTCAATCGGTTTGCTGCTGGTAAATGTTTGAGCAGTGATTCCCATTGCTTCGATTTTCTGCTCAGCTTCTGCTAGTGAGATACTTGGAATTTTACGGGAGTTGTTAAAGGTTTTCTTCCCTTCACTCACGCCTTCCACACTGTAATTGCGCTTGGTTCTTGAATAGGTGAAGTAATCATCTGCGTCTATATCTGAGTGACCAAATACCATCTCACCCGTCTTGACTTTCATCATCGTGATGTTGTCTTCGATAGTCCCCAAGGCCCAGTTGGTCCCTAGTAATCCACCAGATTGCACCGCTTCTTTGAGTTCAATTGAACCTTTAGCAACTGAATTTCTGAGGACCCCTTCTTTACCAACCGTGTGGTTATTTCCACCATTTTGGGAGGAGTAGACGAGACCTGCAGCTTTGGCTTTGTTCCCAGTAATTTCAGCATCAACGTAAGCTTTTTCAACAACACCTTTCCAGTTTTCGCCAACAACACCCGCTAGATAGCCACCTTTGTTACCAGTAGCGTGCAGTTTCCCGATAAAGGCAACATTGCTGACCTTCCCACTACCATCAATTTTATTGACGATCCCTGCTACGTCATTGTTCCCGACAACACTTCCTGTTACTTTAACGTTCTCGACAGTTGCATTGTTTTTGATGATACCTGCGATTGGGGCTACTCGATCTGTCCCAGGTAGATCAATATTGACATTTTCAAGCAAGAGATTCTTAACCGAGCCACCTTCGATGTTCCCAAACAAGGGACGCGTGATATTATGGATGGCAAATTTGTTACCTTCTGTACTTTCCAAAATTCCCTTGAAGGCATTGGTTACATAAGATTTTCCTGCTGGCTGGACATTGGCCGCATTCATATTGCTACCCAATTTAAAGGTACCAGTCGGATTGGCTCGCATGGCTTTTACAAGTTCGTTGAAATTGTAGTAGACATCACCTTCATGAGCTTTTGGTTTCGCAATATAGTGGACATAGTCCTCATTGAACTGGTTGTCTGCAGTCCGTTGGACCAAATCTGGAGCTTTGGCTGTTACTTTGTAGAGGGTCGCGCCATCTACCGTCACTTCTTCGATTCTATCAACGGCTAGTTTCGTGACCTTATTATCATGGGTGGTAACTTTTAAGTAGTATGGCTTCACATCAGACGGTGTTTCAGTCAAGAGGCTGCTATCGGTCTCAAGACCTTGGTCATCCACGCTAATCAGACTGGTTTCCTTGATGTTTTTGATTTCAATTTTTTTAAGGTCAAGTCTTAGCGGTTCTTCCTTAAGAACTTCTTCTTCATCCCCATTTCCACGGTCATAGACCATGGTCGTTGCGAGCGTATAATCCTTGTAGTAGTCTAAGTCTGCTAAAGCAGCCGCTAAATCCGTCTCAGAAAGGGCAAAAGTTTTCACCACTTGATCGCCCTTCTTCAATACAGCCTGGATAGACTTGATGGTCACACCGTCTGGTTTATCCAAACGATAAGTAGCTTTGGCACTGCGCTTCAATTCTTCCTTATCGACCTGAGTCAAGGTTAAGGTAGGCTTTTCAAGTTCTTTGCTTCCTTTTTGAATGATCTGATCTTGGACTTGTTCAACTACTTCCTCAGAAACAGTAGGAGCATCCGCCGTTTTAACCCCCTTGATGGTCTTATAGACCTTGGTGATTTTTTTCTTCCCATTCTTACCAGCTTGAGAAACCCTTTCGCTTCCTTTTAACAAGGTAGCATCTTGTTCGGTTACCGTCTTAAATGGAATTTCCTCAAACGAAACATCCTCTGTTTGGCCTTCAATCGCCTTACTTCCTCGACTAATTTTTTCTGTCACAGGAGCTTTTACAGTTTCAGTTGTCGTACTGAGGGGCTCTCCAACTTTCTCACCATTGACTGTTTTATAGACACGGCGAATTTCCTGGCTACCAGCCTCGCCTTTTTGAAGGAGGCTCTCTTCATCGGTGTAACGATTGGCATCCGTTACATACTCTGTTGCATATGGGAGGGCCACCGTTTCTGTCTCTGTTACCGTCCCTTCTATTACTTGATAGGTTGGGTTCTCCGGTTGAACAGGAGCTTCGCCGACATGACCTTCTTCTTGGGTTCCCTTGGCTTCCACCAGGCCTGTATAGGCTGGAGTCTCTGGTTGAATGGGAGCTTCGCCGACATGGCCTTCTTCTTGGGTCCCCTTAGCTTCAACAACACCGGTATATTCTGAGTTCTCTGGTTGAACCGGGGCTTCGCCGACATGGCCTTCTTCTTGGGTCCCCTTGGCTTCCACCACACCGGTATAGGCTGGGGCTTCCGGTTGAACAGGCGCTTCTCCTACATGACCTTCTTCTTGGGTTCCCTTAGCTTCCACCACACCGGTATAGGCTGGGACTTCCGGCTGAACAGGCGCTTCTCCCACATGACCTTCTTCCTGCGTTCCCTTAGCTGTGACCACTGGGGCAGGTTGTGGACTTGGTTGAACATCCTCCTTGGTCCCGACAGCAAGAATTTGTGCAACTGGTTCTTTAGTAACCTTGCTTTCAACTACCTTGCGAACTTCATGACCATTTACCGTACTCACTTCTGTTAAAACAGTCTGTTCACCATTTTGTCCAGCTCTTAGAACCCTTGTTTGACCTTTTTCTAAAGTAGGATCTGCTTGTTCTACCATTTCAAACGGAATACTTTCTGTTGAAACTTCAACGTTTGGCTGGTCCACAATAGGAAAAGCAGGACCCTCTTCAGGTGTTACCTGCGATAGAGTCTTTCCTTCTGTTGCAGGTTGGGACACTGGCTTCTCCTCCACTCTTACATGAGGTTCTTGGCCCGTAGCTCTTGGATCAACTGGACAACGAAGGTAGCCAACATAGTCATAGCCTTCTATCTGGATGACACCATTGGCTAGTTCTTTACTGCTTGCAATTGAAAGAGTCTGATTGTAGCTTGCTAATTCAATATTTTGCAAGGCTGCGGCATCAATGGATAAGAGTAAGCTTTGCCCCATGGAACCAATTAATAGGAGTCCCATTACTTTTTTACGATGTTTTTTGGACAGCAAAAGAACTGCTAAAGAGGCAGTCCCTAAACTAAGGCCAGCAATCGCCAATTCGGTCGTCCCTGTTTGTGGCAATAGACCTTGACTAGGTGTTTTCTTCTTATAGACCAGATAAAAGGTATCTTCATTTTGATATTCTTCAGGAATAGCACGAATCACCTGAGCTTGTTCCTCAGGAGCCAACTCATTTTCCGTGACATACCCCATATGAACTGTCGCTTCTGCCGTGAATTGATCAGCTTGTACAGAAGGCGCTCCTAATACACTCCCTGCAAAAAGAAGGGCTCCAATAGCAACCGGACCCACTCCGACGGATAATTTTCGAATCGAATACTTGGTAATCTTTTCAAAAGCTTGTCTTCTTTGTTTCATCCTATAACTTCCTACATAGTAATATTTGTAAATCATAGGAAATCTCATTTATTTTTGGAAAAGGTCAACACTTTCCCTAAACCAGCTTCCTGTGATTTTTTACCTTTATCTATCTTATCTTTTTTCGTATCTTTTAGCAACTTATTTTACTTAGATTTTTTCCTTTATTTCATTCCCTATATTTTAGTTGCAACTTCTTACTTCCTCAAGAAAAAAACGCCTAAAAATAGGCGTTTTCATTCATCTTATAAGGACTGATAGAGATCCGCATAGTGTTGACTAGCCGTATCCCAAGAGAAATCACGACTCATGGCTTCTCTTTGGAGACCGTACCAAGCATCCTTATCATGAGTATAAACTGTCAAAGCTTGGTCGACAGCCCAATTCAACCAATAACCAGATAGGTTGTTAAAGCTAAAGCCAGTACCACTGCCATCAAGCACATTATAGGCTTGTACTGTATCTCGCAGTCCCCCTACCTCGTGAACCAATGGTAGCGTACCATAGCGCATAGCCATCATTTGAGATAGTCCACATGGTTCAAAACGACTTGGCATCAAGAAAACATCCGAAGCAGCATAGATTTCTTGCGCCAACTGGACATCAAACATAATATTGGCAGAGAGTTTATCTGGATAAGCTTGAGCAAACCAAGAAAAGGCATGTTCAAAACCAGGATCTCCCGTTCCCAAAAGAACGATTTGGATATCCTTTTGTAAGAGGTTATGTAATTCTTCAACCACCACATCAAAGCCTTTTTGTCGGGTCAAACGAGAAACGATTCCAAACAAGGGAACATCATCACGAACCGGAAGTCCGACACGTTCCTGAAGAGCTCGCTTACTTGCTGCTTTTCCTGATAAATCATCTTTATTGAAATGATAGGTCAAGAGCGGGTCTGTTTCAGGATTGTAGAGGTCTGTATCGATTCCATTCACAATCCCCGTTAATTTACCAGATTCCATGCGTAAGATTTGATCGAGGCCACAACCATATTCAGCTGTTCTGATTTCATAACTATAACTTGGTGAAACCGTCGTCACACGATCAGCATAGAGGATCCCAGCCTTCATCCAGTTTAAGCAATCTTTCCACCGAAGAGTGCCATCCTCATAACGCTCAAATCCAACTCCAAACAAATCCCATAACATCCCCGGGTCAAACTGACCTTGGAACTCTAGGTTATGGATGGTCAAGACAGACTTAATACCATTGTAAGCTTGAATCCAACGGTATTTTTCCTTAAGAAGGAAAGGAATCATGGCTGTATGGTAGTCATGAGCGTGGACGATATCTGGAATGAAATCTACACGTTCCATCATCTCAAGCGCAGCCAATTGGAAGAAGGCAAAACGCTCCCCATCATCAAAATCTCCATAGACGTGTCCTCTAAAGAAGTACTTTTGATTATCAATGAAGTAGAAGGTAACACCATCTCTAAAAATACGTTTTACCCCAACATACTCACTTCTCCAACCTACCTTTGTAGTAAAGTGTAGCACATCTTCAATCTGATCGCCAAATTTTGCCTCCACCATATCGTAATAAGGAAGGACGACACGGACATCATGTCCCTTTTTAGCCAAGGATTTAGGAAGTGCTCCAATCACATCTCCCAAGCCCCCTGTTTTTGAAAAGGGAGCTCCTTCAGCGGCAACAAACAATAATTTCATTATCCAATATCCTCTGTAATCACAGCACCTTTTTTAATCACAAGAGGTGCTTCCTTAGTTCCACGAATGGTAACGCCAGTTTCAACTACGACGCCCTTGTCAAGAATCGCATGCTCTACGACTGCTCCCTCATGGACAACAACACCTGGGAACAAGAGACTGCTACGAATTTCTGCCCCCTTGTGAAGATGAACACGACGAGAAATGACAGAATCATGTACCAAAGCTTCGACAATGCTTCCTGAGGCAAATTGCGAATTCTTAATTTGCGAACCAGGAGCATAGTAAGTTGGCTCTTCATTTTTTACCTTGGTATAAACTTTTTGATTTGGTGAGAAGAGAGACATGAATTTGTTGGTTTCCAACATGTCAAGATTAGCGCGGTAGTAAGATTCAACAGAGTGAATATTGGCAATATAGCCAGTGTATTCGAATGCGAAGGCACCGTGTTCTACTGCTAAATCACGAAGGATATAACGCAATTTTTCTGGATGTTCTTTATGGATTTCTGCTTCTAATTTTTCAATCAACCATGGTGTATCAACGATAAAGATATCCGTTGACATATTATAGAGAGCATCTGGATCAGTTCCATCAAACAACTTTTGTCCACGTACATGATCTGTCTCATCGATTTCTAAAACCGCATTTACTTCAGAGATGTCACGATGATGCATCTTTTTGTACACCACTGTGATTGGTCTGTCAACGGTATTGTGCAAGTGGAAGACTTGGTTCAAATCAATGTTTACTAAGATATCACAGTTAAGAGCGACTGTCTGGTTCGAACCAGAGCGTTTCAAATAGGTCAATAGTTGCTCATAATATTCCTTGCCAACGTTTGAACTTTCTACTGGAGTGTTGTAGATACCGAGATAGTAGTGACTCAAAAGAGTTGACAAGCCCCACTCACGACCAGAGCGGATATGGTCAAAGACAGAACTGATATTTTCTTGCTGGAAGATACCAAATACACTACGGATTCCTGCGTTAGCAAGGCTAGAAAGCGGGAAGTCGATCAAGCGATATTTCCCATCAAATGGCAGACTGGCAACAGGACGATGATCTGTCAATGACGACATATCATGGAAGCCTACTGTGTTTCCTAAAATGGCTGAATACTTATCAATCTTCATCTGTTGCTACCCCCACTTTTTCGTTATATCCAACGACTTGTACTTCTTCCGTTCCATCGATGACAACACCTTCTGAAACAACTGCTCCTTCACCGATAATAGCACGTTTAATCACAGCACCTTGACCGATAATGGCACCACTCATGATAACAGAATCTTCAACGACTGCACCTTTACGAACTTGTGCTTCCGTAGACAAGATAGAACGTTTTACTGTTCCGTCTACCAAGCACCCATCCACTACCAAGGAATCTTCAATATGGGCATGTTCGCCAAAGAAGTTTGGTGGTGAAATCAAGTTACGAGAATAAATCTTCCAGTGACGATCCCGGCTGTCCAAGGCATTGTTTGGATCAATATATTCCATATTCGCTTCCCAGAGAGATTCAATAGTCCCCACGTCTTTCCAATAGCCATTGAATTCATAAGCATAGACACTTTCTCCAGATTCAAGGTAAGTTGGAATGACGTTTTTACCAAAGTCAGACATATCGATGTCACTCTTCTCTGCAGCCACTAGCATGTTGCGAAGACGAGACCAGTCAAAGATATAAATTCCCATAGAAGCTTTTGTTGATTTTGGCTCTGCAGGTTTTTCTTCAAATTCGACAATTCGATTGTTGGCATCCGTATTCATAATTCCGAAACGGCTAGCTTCTTTTAAAGGCACATCCAATACAGCTACTGTAAGGCTGGCATTGTGATCTTTGTGAGACTGAAGCATGTCGTCATAGTCCATCTTGTAGATATGGTCTCCAGAAAGGATCAACACGTACTCTGGATTGATGCTATCGATGTAGTCGATGTTTTGGAAAATCGCATGACTTGTTCCTTCAAACCAACGATTTCCTTCACTTGCAGAATAAGGTTGAAGGATAGAAACCCCAGTATTAATACCATCAAGACCCCAACTAGAACCATTTCCGATATGGTTGTTTAAGGCAAGCGGTTGATACTGAGTAATCACGCCAACATTGTGGATACCTGAGTTGGCACAGTTGGATAAGGCAAAGTCAATAATACGATAACGTCCCCCAAATTGCACTGCAGGTTTGGCAATGCTTTGAGTGAGTTTTCCAAGGCGAGTTCCTTGCCCACCAGCAAGGATCAGAGCTAGCATTTCATTCTTCATTGATTACTCCTTTTTGGATTGACGAGACCTTCTTCCCACTTCTGAGAAGAGGTGCTGTAACTTCTTCTACAAAGTTAGGAATGGGATCATAGACTGCGATCAGTTGATCACCAACAACTATTTTTTTGTTTTAGACACATTGGAACGAAGTTTACGTTTCACTTTCCATACACTAGCTCCAAGAGCCGGTAAGGTGAAGGTCAAGGTTTGTGGATAATCTTTCCATAATCCCTCTTGAGTCTTCACTTCCTGGTTGTGCTCTTTCCAGACACCTCCCCATTTCTCTAATTCTGTATTCCAAATTTCTTCATAGACTCCAGCAACAGGGACGCCGACTGTAAAGTCCTTGCGCTCTACTGGGGCCATATTAAAGATACATAGCAGATGATTCCCTTTTTTATCCTTACGAGTAAAGGTCAAGACACTTTGATCTCGGTTATCTGCATCAATAATCTCAATACCATCATAGCTATCATCAATTTCCCAGAGCATCTTGTTATCTTTGTAGAATTGATTGAGCTGGGAAGTAAACTCTTGCATCTTGCGGTTCATGTCATCTTCCAGATTGGACCATTCTAGCTGTTCTTCAGACTTCCATTCTAAGAATTGGCCGAACTCTGAACCCATGAAGAGCAATTTCTTACCTGGGTGACAAATCTGATAGGTCAAGAGGTTTCGCAAGCCAGCGAACTGGTTGTAGCGATCTCCCCACATCTTATGCATAAGACTCTTCTTCCCGTGGACCACTTCATCGTGAGAAAATGGCAACAAGAAGTTTTCAGAGAAGGCATACATAAAGCTAAAGGTCACCAAGTTAAAATCAAATTTCCGATAAATAGGATCTTCCTCGTAGAAGCGAAGGATATCATTCATCCAACCCATATTCCACTTGTAGTCAAATCCTAAACCACCATACTCTTCTGGACCAGTAATCTTGGTGCCAGATGAACTTTCCTCCGCTACCATGATAACATCCGGATGTTCTGATTTAATCACAGCATTCATCCGCTTAAGGAAATGGATCCCCTCATAGTTGAGATTTCCACCATCAATATTTGGTGTCCATGGTCCACTATCATAGTCTAAGTAAAGCATGTTGCTGACCGCATCGACCCGAATTCCATCCAAATGATAAAACTCAATCCAGAACTTCACACTAGAGATGAGGAAGGATTGGACCTGGTTTTTCCCTAGGTCGAAGTTCAAAGCTCCCCAGCCATAGTTGTGGGCACGATGATGGTCTTGGTATTCAAAGGTTGGTGTTCCATCGTAATAAGCCAAGGCATCATCATTGATGGTAAAGTGTCCTGGAACCCAGTCCACAATCACCCCGATGTTATTCAAGTGACAGGCCTCAACAAAATCCTGAAACTCTTCCGGTGTTCCGTAGGTATGCTCTAAGGCAAAGTAACCCATCAATTGGTAGCCCCAACTTAATCCAAGCGGGTGAGCCATCACCGGCATGAACTCCACATGGGTATAGTTCATTTTTACCAAGTAAGGAATCAAGTCTTCCTTCAACTGAGCAAACGAATAAGGGCTTCCATCTTCGTTGCGTTTCCAAGAACCTGCGTGAACTTCATAAATATTTACTGGACGAGATCTAAAGCCAAGTTTTCTCCGTCTCGCCATCCAGAGTCCATCTTTCCATTTCCGCTCAGGAATCTCCGTAATGACTGCTCCAGTACCCGGACGTTTTTCCATGCGGACTGCTAAAGGATCCACCTTCATCAAGCGATGGCCATTTTGTCTTGTAACATGGAACTTAAAGATATCGCCAACTTGAGGTGCAGTTGTAAAAACTTCCCAAACACCAGCTTCGTTTCGCACCATAGGAATTTCATTTTCTTCCCATTGGGTAAAATCACCTACTAGGTGTACTGCCTGAGCATTTGGAGCCCATACACGGAAACTATACCCTTCCACACCATCTACTTGCTCTTTATGAGCCCCTAGATAATGTTGAAGATGAAAGTTCTCCCCAGTTCCAAATGTATACAATGCTTGTTTCGTATCCATTCACTCACCTCTCTCGCTTTTATGTAAGCGCTTCCTATTAGTATTATTCTACTATAAATAGTTGAAATATTCAAGATTTTTTCTTGAATATTACGATGAAAATTTATGAAAAAATTTTGAAACTTCCATTATTTCCCTGAAATTTCCTAAAATAGATTCAGAATTGTTCACCTTTCAAACTATCTTTCTAACATTATACTATAAAAATAATTGTAATTAAAGCTATTTCCGAAAATTTTTAGAAAATTTAGATTTTTTGTTTTGATATAGGGATATCTACTCTATTTTTATTCAGCTACTTCCTTTATAAGACAAATAAAGTAGCAAAATAAAAAAGCTACCACCTCTTCCAAGGTGATAACTTTGTTATCAGATTCTTAAAATCAATTAATCTACGTTCACGTATTCTTTAGAAAGTTCAAGAACTTCTTCCATTGTTGAACATTCAGTAAGAGCACGGTTAGCGTATTCTTGCATCTTAGTTGTATCCAATTTCTTCATCAAGCTACGTGTACGAAGGACTGATGTAGCTGACATTGAGAACTCATCCAAGCCCATTCCGACAAGGAGTGGAACAGCTGTTTGGTCACCGGCCATTTCACCACACATACCAGCCCATTTACCTTCAGCGTGAGCTGCCTTGATAACGTTGTTAATCAAGCGAAGGATTGATGGGTTATATGGTTGGTAAAGGTATGATACTTGTTCGTTCATACGGTCAGCAGCCATTGTGTATTGGATCAAGTCGTTTGTACCAATTGAGAAGAAGTCAACTTCTTTGGCAAATTGGTCAGCCAACATTGCTGCTGCTGGGATTTCAATCATGATACCTACTTCGATGTCGTCAGCAACGGCAACACCTTCAGCAACCAATTTCGCTTTTTCTTCTTCAAGAATACCTTTAGCGGTACGGAACTCCGTCAACAAAGCAACCATTGGGAACATGATCCGCAATTTACCGTGAACAGATGCACGAAGCAAGGCACGTAATTGAGTACGGAACATTTGGTTACCAGTTTCAGAGATGGAGATACGCAAAGCACGGTAACCCAAGAATGGGTTCATTTCTTTAGGAAGATCGAAGTAAGGAAGTTCTTTATCCCCGCCGATATCCATCGTACGAACGACAACAGGTTTACCGTTCATACCTTCAAGAACCGCTTTGTATGCTTCGTATTGATCATCTTCAGTTGGGAAGTCTTGAGAGTCCATGTACAAGAATTCAGTACGATAGAGTCCAACTGCTTCTGCACCATTCTCATTCACACCTTCAACGTCTTTAGGTGTACCGATGTTAGCAGCCAACTCGAAGTGTTTCCCATCTGCAGTAACAGTTTTCGCATCTTTCAAAAGAGCCCATTCAGCTTTTTGTTTCGCGTAAGCTTCACCAGCTGATTTGAATTCTGCGATTTGTTCTTCACTTGGGTTGATAACAACTTCACCAGTGATTCCAGATACGGCCAAAACATCACCATCTTTTACAAGATCTGTAATGTTGTTTGTACCAAGAACAGCTGCGATTTCAAGTGTACGCGCCATGATCGCTGAGTGACTTGTACGGCCACCAATGTTTGTAACAAAAGCTTTAACGAACTGTTTGTTCAATTGAGCTGTATCTGATGGGGTCAAGTCATGCGCAACCACAATTGCTTCTTCATTGATGGTCGCAGGGTTTGGCAATTTTTTACCAAGCAAGTTTGCAAGAACACGTTTGGTAACGTCGCGAATATCTGCTGCACGTTCTTGCATGTATGGGTTATCTTCCATTCCTTCAAAGATGGTGATAAACATGTCTGTAACTTCTTTTAAACCAGCCTCAGCATTCACCTTCTTCGTGCGAATTGTTTCCTTGATCTGACCAACCATTTCAGGGTCAGAAAGAACCATCATGTGAGCATCAAATACTTGTGCTGCTTCCTCACCAAGGCTCGCTACTGCATTCTCCCGAATAAGAGAAAGCTCGTTTTGTGAAGCTTCAAGAGCTGCATCCAAACGAGCTTCTTCTGCATTTGTATCTTCAACTGAGATTGTTTCAAATGACAAGTCGGGTTGAACAAGTAGATATGCCTTAGCAACGGCAACACCATCAGATGCTGCAATTCCTTTAAGCATTTCTGTCATGTTTATGCCAATCCTTCTTTTTCCATTGTTTCAGCGATTGCTGCAAGAGCATCATCAGCGTCAGCTCCTTCAGCTGAGATTACAACGTCAGCTCCTTGACCAACACCAAGGCTCATAACACCCATGATTGATTTCAAGTTAACTGATTTACCTTTGTATTCAAGAGTAATATCTGAAGCAAATTTGCTAGCAGTTTGAACCAACAAAGTTGCTGGACGTGCGTGGATACCTGTTTCTGCCACGATGTGGAAATCTTTAGAAGCCATAGTTTGACTCTCCTTTTAAAATTAGTTTTGAGTTATCTGTGATAACCCTTACAATTTGCTATTATATCATCTTCTTCATTATTTTTCAAGATTTTTATCACACACTTACTGAAAATACTTACAGGAAGCACTCAATTTTTCTCTTCTTTTGATCTTCTTTTTTTACTTTCTTCTATTAAATAAATAGAATTGCTTTCACGGACACAGTATATAGAATTTTAGGAAAAAGATAGGAATTCCTTTGACTTAAAAAACCTATATTTTATCACGTTTTCCTCAATTTTCACTAATTCTTACAATACTACATATTGTGGTATCTTCCGGTATAGTTAATTTATGTGCACAATATTTAGTTAAAACTCTTGACAAGGAAAAACCTTTTGTTTATACTAGATACAGATTTATGAATTTAGAGGAGTTAGATCACATTATGGTGACAATTTATTCAAAAAATAATTGCGTTCAATGTAAAATGACCAAACGTTTTTTAGATACCAATCACGTTGAATACCGTGAAATTAATCTAGATGAGCAACCTGAGTTTGTAGACCATGTGAAGAACCTTGGTTTCAATGCTGCGCCAGTTATCCAAACGGCAGATGAAGTCTTCTCTGGCTTCCAACCAGCTAAGCTCAAGAAATTATCTTAACATTATCAAACAGGATTTGATTGGTCTAGGGAATGGATGACTGTAGTCCTTGACTACTGTGTTCCCTGGCCCTTTTACTTGTACAGGGGAGCTTGCCTCCCCTTTGTTTTTGAATTAGAAAAAGGAACATTATGGGATTAAAATCACTTGAAGACGTAACCTACTTCCGTCTTAATAATGAAATCAACCGTCCAGTAAACGGTCAAATCATGCTTCATAAAGATAAAGAAGCTTTGAATGCCTTCTTCAAAGAAAATGTTGTGCCAAATACTATGGCCTTTGATTCAATAACGGATAAAATCAACTACCTTATTGAACACAACTATATCGAAACAGCTTTTATCAAGAAATATCGTCCAGAATTCTTGGAAGAACTTTATCAATTTATCAAAGACCAAAACTTCCAATTCAAGTCCTTCATGGCTGCCTATAAATTCTATAACCAGTATGCGCTGAAAACAAATGATGGAGAATACTATCTCGAAAGCATGGAAGACCGCGTCTTCTTCAATGCTCTCTATTTTGCAGATGGAAATGAAGACATTGCCAAAGACATCGCAAACGAAATCATCCACCAACGCTACCAACCAGCTACTCCTTCTTTCTTAAATGCTGGACGTGCCCGCCGTGGAGAATTGGTTTCCTGTTTCTTGATCCAAGTAACAGATGATATGAATGCGATTGGACGCTCTATCAACTCTGCCCTTCAACTTTCACGTATCGGTGGTGGGGTTGGAATCTCCCTCAGCAACCTTCGTGAAGCTGGAGCACCGATCAAAGGCTATGAAGGAGCTGCTTCTGGGGTCGTTCCTGTTATGAAACTCTTTGAAGATAGCTTCTCTTACTCAAACCAATTGGGTCAACGTCAAGGGGCGGGGGTTGTTTACCTCAACGTCTTCCACCCAGACATCATCGCCTTCCTTTCAACTAAGAAAGAAAATGCCGATGAAAAAGTTCGTGTTAAGACTCTCTCACTTGGTGTCGTCGTACCAGACAAGTTCTATGAGTTGGCTCGTAAGAATGAAGAAATGTATCTCTTCAGCCCATATTCTGTAGAGCGTGAATACGGAGTGCCATTCAACTATATCGACATCACTGAAAAATACGATGAGTTGGTTGCTAATCCAAACATCCGTAAGACAAAAATTAAAGCCCGTGATTTGGAAACAGAAATTTCTAAATTGCAACAAGAATCTGGTTACCCATATGTAGTCAATATTGATACTGCTAACCGCGCCAACCCAGTTGATGGCAAAATCATCATGAGTAACTTGTGTTCAGAGATCCTCCAGGTTCAAGAACCAAGCTTGATCAACGATGCTCAAGAGTTCATTAAAATGGGAACCGACGTCTCATGTAATCTTGGTTCAACCAACGTGGTCAACATGATGACCTCGCCTGACTTTGGTCGTTCTATTCGTGCTATGGTACGTGCCTTGACCTTCGTTACTGATAGTTCTCACATCGTAGCTGTTCCTACGATCGACCATGGAAATAGCCTAGCGCATACCTTTGGTCTTGGTGCTATGGGACTTCATAGCTATCTTGCCCAACAATTGATCGAGTACGGATCACCTGAGTCTGTTGAGTTCACTAGCATCTACTTCATGCTTATGAACTACTGGACCCTCGTGGAATCAAATAACATCGCGCGTGAACGGGGCGTTACCTTCCACAACTTTGAAAAATCAGACTATGCCAACGGTAGCTACTTTGATAAGTACACGACTGGAGAGTTTGTTCCAAAATCAGAGCGTGTCAAAGAACTCTTTAAAGACATCTTCATTCCTAGTGCAGAAGATTGGGCTGAACTTCGTGATAAAGTGAAAGCAGATGGTCTTTACCACCAAAACCGCTTGGCTGTCGCACCAAATGGTTCTATCAGCTACATCAATGACGTATCTGCTTCTATCCACCCAATCACACAACGGATTGAAGAACGCCAAGAGAAGAAAATCGGGAAGATCTACTACCCTGCAGCTGGTTTATCAACAGAAACCATTCCTTACTACACTTCTGCCTACGATATGGATATGCGTAAAGTCATCGATGTCTATGCTGCCGCAACTGAGCACGTAGACCAAGGACTCTCACTGACCCTCTTCATGCGCAGTGATATTCCAAAAGGGCTTTATGAATGGAAAACAGAAAACAAACAAACCACTCGTGACTTGTCTATCCTTCGCAACTACGCCTTTAACAAGGGAATCAAGTCTATCTACTACGTCCGTACCTTTACCGATGATGGTGGAGAAGTTGGCGCAAACCAATGTGAAAGCTGTGTCATCTAAGACACTCTGATCCATTGCTACCAAAAGTCGGTCCGCCGACTTTTTGTGCAGTATTCTAACAATTGTGTTAGAATAACAATGATTGTATGATTGAATGAATTAGAAAAAGAAAGAGATTTCAAATGGAAACTTACTACAAAGCCATTAACTGGAATGCCATCGAGGATGTCATCGATAAATCTACTTGGGAAAAGCTAACCGAACAATTTTGGTTGGATACACGTATTCCTTTGTCAAACGACTTGGACGACTGGAGAAAGCTTTCTAACAAGGAAAAAGACCTTGTTGGTAAAGTTTTTGGAGGTTTAACCCTTCTCGATACCATGCAGTCTGAAACGGGTGTGCAAGCCCTTCGTGCGGATATTCGTACTCCTCATGAAGAAGCTGTCTTTAACAACATCCAATTCATGGAATCTGTCCATGCTAAGTCTTACTCTTCTATCTTTTCTACCTTGAATACCAAGTCAGAAATCGAAGAGATTTTTGAATGGACCAATACCAATCCCTTCCTTCAAAAGAAGGCAGAAATCATCAACGAGATCTACCTCAATGGGACTCCCCTTGAAAAGAAAGTAGCCAGCGTCTTCCTTGAAACCTTCCTCTTCTACTCTGGTTTCTTCACACCGCTCTACTATCTTGGAAACAACAAGTTGGCCAACGTGGCTGAAATCATCAAGTTGATCATTCGGGACGAATCTGTCCACGGGACCTATATCGGCTACAAGTTCCAACTCGGTTTCAATGAATTGCCTGAAGAAGAACAAGAAAAACTCAGAGAGTGGATGTATGACCTGCTCTACACCCTCTATGAAAACGAAGAAGGCTATACAGAGAGCCTCTATGACGGTGTAGGCTGGACAGAGGAAGTCAAGACCTTCCTTCGCTACAATGCTAACAAAGCCCTCATGAACTTGGGACAAGATCCCCTTTTCCCTGACTCAGCGGATGATGTCAACCCAATCGTCATGAACGGGATCTCAACCGGTACATCTAACCACGACTTCTTCTCTCAAGTCGGAAATGGTTACCTTCTCGGTGAAGTAGAAGCCATGCAGGATGACGATTACAACTACGGCCTATAAGACAAAAACCTTTCCAGATGGAAAGGTTTTTTTGTTTTTTCATGCTAAAAATTAGCCTTGCTGCAGAAGAAACTATCTCAAATAAACAAATCAGTCCTTTCCAGATTTGGAAAGGGCTGATTTGGTAGGTATGTTACTCCCCATTCTTCTTTATTGAAGTAAGAAGATAAGGAGAGAAGCGATCAGGTTATTTGCTATATGCAGGGCAATGGCATAACGAATATCTTCCTTAGTCAGATACGCTAAAGCAAAAATTGAACCCATTATAAAGTAAGTTAGAAATTGCCCTAGACTAGACGGAAGATGGAGAAAAGAAAATAAACTAGAAGAAAGAGCAATATAGAGCAAGGTCTGTCCTAGGGTTTCCTGCTTTGAAAATAGATACTTGGCCATTAAGCCTCTAGTTATGAATTCTTCAATAATGGGAGCAATAAAAATAATATAGAAAAAAACGAAGGCAGGAAATAACTCCAAGAAAAACTCAATACTTCTTTGATTATTAGACGATTCACCCGAGACCAAGGCTTGAAGAGCAATAAAGGCAACTAATAATCCAATGGGTAACCATATCGTGGACGTCAGTTTGGTCTTTTTAACCTCAAGTTTCCAACCCTTTTGGTACCATTTCCATAAACCAAAAATATAGAGAGCAGATACCAAAGCGAATATCAAGAGAATGAGAAGCTCGGAACCTCCCTCAATGAGAACATTCAAGCAACTAGCAAGAATCCTCGAAAATAAAATAAAATGAGAGAAGACCACCAAGGCATACAAACCAACATTTTTCCAGATACTGTTCCCCTTCATACAACACTCCTTTTTCCTTTCGATTCCTATTCCAAGTCTATTTTTTAATTCAATTATCTACCTTTGATTATTTATTATGCTGTCAAACTTAGGATTTTTATGAGGGCCTCGGACTGCGCCTTCAAATCGACAATGGAGCAATATCTAAGACACTTCCTTTTCCTATATATTTATTGTAATGTATTTATCAAAAATTACAAGTACTTCTTAAAAAGTTTTTGCAAAGATTTAACAGTTTACCATACAAAAAGACCTACCCGAAGGTAGATCTCCTCTTTATTACAATTTACCCGCCACGGCATCCAACAATTCTTGGATCTTGGCTTGGTTGCTTCCTCCTGCCATGGCCATGTCTGGTTTTCCACCACCACGTCCATCAACGATTGGAGCTAATTCTTTAACCAAGTTACCTGCGTGGATGTCTTTGTTCTTGCTTGCTACGAGAAGATTGACCTTGTCACCGATTGCTGCGACCAGAACAAGGACGTCAGAGTAATCTTTTTGTTTCCAGTTATCCGCAAAGGTACGAAGGGCACCTGCATCTGATACAGAAACTTGGCTGGCAATGTAACGGTGTCCGTTTGCTTCTTGAACATTCTTGAAGACATCGCCTGCTGCCGCTGCTGCTGCTTTTTCCTTCAATTCTGCATTTTCTTTTTGCAATTGACGGAGTTGCTCTTGAAGTCCTTCCACCTTATGAGGGACTTCCTTGAGTTGAGGTGCTTTCAAGGTTGCTGCGACTGCTTTCAGAGCATCTTCTTGTTCACGGTAAGCTTCAAAGGCTTCCTTACCAGTCACTGCCAAGATACGACGAGTTCCTGATCCAATACCTTCTTCTTTAACAATCTTGAAGAGTCCGATTTCAGAAGTATTGCCTACGTGGGTACCACCACAGAGCTCCACTGAGTAGTCTCCGATAGTGACAACTCGGACTTCCTTACCGTATTTCTCACCAAAGAGGGCCATAGCTCCCATTTCTTTAGCGGTGTCAATGTCTGTCTCAACAGTTTCCACTGCGATGGCTTCCCAAATCTTCTCATTGACTTGTTGCTCAATAGCACGCAACTCTTCTGGAGTCACAGCTTGGAAGTGAGTGAAGTCAAAACGTAGGAATTCCACTTCATTAAGTGATCCTGCTTGAGTGGCATGGTGGCCAAGGATATTGTGAAGAGCTGCATGGAGCAAGTGAGTGGCTGTGTGGTTCTTCATGACACGGTGACGACGATTGCTATCGATAGCCAAGGTGTATTCTTGGTTCAAAGCAAGTGGCGCAAGAACTTCAACAGTATGAAGTGGTTGTCCATTTGGTGCTTTTTGAACATCTGTCACTGTCGCTACGACGTTTCCTGCAGCATCCAAAATTTGACCATGGTCCGCAACTTGTCCACCCATTTCAGCATAGAATGGAGTTTCTGCAAAGATCAGTGATGCAGTCCCTTCAGAAACAGCTTCTACTTCTGCATTGTCCGCTACGATAGCCACCAACTTAGAAGACAATTGGCTAGCATTGTAGTTAAAGACACTTTCTACAGTGATGTTTTGAAGGGTTTCGTTTTGCATACCCATAGATCCGCCTTTGACAGCAGATGCACGCGCACGCTCTTGTTGTTCCTTCATGGCTACTTCAAAACCTTCACGGTCTACAGTCATACCAGCTTCTTCAGCGATTTCTTCTGTCAACTCTACTGGGAATCCGTATGTATCATAGAGTTTAAAGACATCTTGACCAGCAATGACAGATTGTCCTTTTTCTTTCAAGTCTGCTACGATGCCTTGGGCAAAGTGTTGACCTGAGTGAAGGGTACGAGCAAATGACTCTTCTTCGCTCTTGACAATTTTCTCAATAAAGTCACGTTTTTCAAGTACTTCTGGGTAGTAGCTTTCCATGATTTTTCCAACAGTTGGAACAAGTTTATAAAGGAAAGGCTCATTGATACCCAATTTTTGACCATGCATAGAGGCACGACGAAGGAGACGACGGAGGACATAACCACGACCTTCATTTCCAGGAAGAGCACCATCACCAATCGCGAATGAAAGCGAACGGATGTGGTCAGCGATGACCTTAAAGCTCATGTTGTCGCCATCTTGGTCGTAAACCTTACCAGATAATTTCTCAACTTCACGGATGATAGGCATGAAGAGGTCAGTTTCAAAGTTTGTCTTAGCCCCTTGGATAACCGCCACCAAACGCTCCAAACCAGCGCCCGTATCAATGTTCTTGTGTGGCAATTCCTTGTACTCGCTACGAGGAACAGCGGGGTCCGCGTTAAATTGTGACAAGACAATGTTCCAGATTTCGATGTAACGGTCGTTTTCGATATCTTCTGCAAGAAGGCGAATACCGATGTTTTCTGGGTCAAATGCTTCTCCACGGTCAAAGAAGATTTCTGTATCTGGTCCAGAAGGTCCAGCACCGATTTCCCAGAAGTTGTCTTCGATTGGGATCAAGTGACTTGGGTCCACGCCCACTTCGATCCAGCGGTTGTATGAATCTGTATCAGCTGGATAGTAGGTCATGTAGAGTTTGTCTTTAGGGAAGTCAAACCACTCCGGACTTGTCAAGAGTTCATAAGCCCAGGTAATGGCTTCGTCACGGAAGTAATCCCCGATGGAGAAGTTCCCCAGCATTTCAAACATAGTATGGTGACGAGCAGTCTTCCCTACGTTTTCGATATCGTTGGTACGGATGGCTTTTTGCGCATTGGTAATCCGTGGGTTTTCAGGGATGATAGTCCCATCAAAGTATTTTTTAAGGGTTGCGACCCCTGAGTTGATCCACAATAGGGTTGGATCGTTTACTGGAACCAAGCTAACAGATGGTTCTACTGAGTGACCTTTGGTCGCCCAGAAATCAAGCCACATTTGGCGGACTTGTGCACTAGATAATTGTTTCATGTTTTCTCCTCTATTTATTGTTTTCTATTGATTGGCTTAGGAGCCATTTTCCATCATTTCTACATAGTCAATGGCAAGACACAAGGAAATCACCAGATTGGCATATTCCTCTTCATAGACGGATACCTGATAAGTCGACGTCAAGGTAAAGACTTGCTTGCTAATCTCTGCAACCAGCTGGTCGCGATCATCCAATAACTTGAAATCCAAATCCCAGATATTGCCTTCGATGCGTAGTCCTAGGTTAGAAATGTCATATTTATCACGGAGTAAGGTCAGTTTTTTACGGATGAAAAAACTGGAGCCATCTGCCAATTCTACAGTGAATTGGGGTAAGAGGCTAAAAGGCTTCTTCGTGATATGGCTGACCTTCTGGCCTTCCACATCAAATACCGTAAAGGTCTTGGGAATTTTCAAAAATGAACCTTCTACCTGGTATTCTACCATTCCCAGATCATTTTTGATGTCAAAGCGTTCCCCTCCAAGTCGAAACTTTTGTTTCACCAGATACGTTTTCATCAGTTTCCTCCTGCAAATCCATATGAAAACCTTTCTCTTATTAGAAAGGGTCTCCGGTAGAAATGCTGAAAAAAAGACAAGCTCACTAACGAAGGGCGAAAAACCGCGGTACCACCTTCATTCAATGAACTTGTCATTCTTCATTCGATTATGTAATTGTTCTATTGAGTAGCAAAATCATTCCTCTTCCATGGCTCGCACCCCCGCCACTTCTCTGAATCTGATTCTAAATGATTTATTCTCAACTATCTCATTATACAGATAAATACAATGCTCGTCAACTAATATCCTTATTTAGAAGATGAGCTATCTTCTGTTGTTGCACCAATATTTTGCATGTATTGGTTGAAGGTTGCCTTGAAGGCATCATCTTTGACCTTGATATTGGCATTTGTCATTGCTTTGGCAATGATGCTACGGATAAAGTTGGCATCATTTTTACGTTCTGCCGTCAGAATTTCTTTCAAGCGTTTTTCGTATTTCTTCCAGTCAGATCCTTTTTCTTCCTTCTTAGTTACTTTAACGATATAGTAGGCACCAGCGCTTTTTTGACTAGCAGGATCAATAACGACATCTGAAATACCATTTACATCAAGCTTAGATGCTGCTTCCTTAACACGGGTTGGAACAGTTGTTGTTCCAGAGTCAAATTTGATTTCTCCACCCTTTTCTTTGGTGCTAGCATCTGTAGAATTTTCTTTGGCAATTTGTGCAAAGTCAGCGCCTTCAGCTTTTACACTTGCAAGAACTTCATTCGCTTTTTCTTCTGAATCCAATTTTATCACATTTGCAGTGATTTCTGGTGTATAGCTTTCAAAGGCTTTTTTATAAGCTTCGTCTGTCAACTCTTTTGAAATAGCTTGGTCAACCGCATACTCTAACAAAAGGTTACTACGGATTTGTTGTTTGTTGGTTTCTTCTGTCAACCCTTGTTGAGTGAGGTAGCTATTGAAGGCTTCACCCAATTGTTTTTTCTGCTCATCAACTTTTTTCTCAACATCTTTGTCTGAGACTTTTGAGCCGTATTCTTTTTCAAAGACTTTATTAATGGTCATTTGGAACAGGTATTGTTGTGCACCTTGGTTGTGTTTGATTTCATCATAGAAATCACCAACAGTGATCGTGTCACCCTTCATAGTGACGATATCCTTGTCACTACCTCCTTTTGCACAGGCTGCTAGCGTTACAACTGATAAAAGGGTAACTGCTCCAGCTACAAATTTTTTCTTCATGTTTATTTCTCCATTCTAAAATTCACTGCTTCTATTTTACCACAAATTCAAAAGGATAACTTAAATAAGACTAAAAGCTACTCTTCTGTCGGCAAGGAAATTTCTTCCTCGTTTTTACGGATCATGAGAATGCCATCACCGAGCGGAATCAGACTAGCCGTCAAGCCAGGATGGTCCAAAGTGGCGTCAAAGAGACGTTGCAAGCCTCGATAGATGGTGCGCTGTCCACGACGGACTTCCATAATATCACGTGCTACATCTCCCCCTTGGAAGATATCGTCTAAAATCACCACTCCCCCAACTTCCAACCGTTTGAGAACTTCTGGAAGAAAGACGATGTACTTGGACTTAGCCGAATCCATAAAAATCAAGTCAAAGCGTTGCTCGATATGTTCTAGCAGGTCCACCGCATCCCCTTCTAAGAGGGTGATTTGGTTGCGCTGGTCAAAACGAGCAAAGTTTTCCTTGGCAAAACCAATCATTTCCTCGTTGCGATCAATGGTTGTAATCCTTGCATCAGGCACTTGCTCTGCCATCAAGAGGGCCGAAAAGCCGATCGCCGTCCCAATTTCTAAGATCGACTTGGGTTGCATGGTCTGCAAAAAGAGACGAAAGAAAGCGACCGTTTCATGAGGGATGATGGGAATATTTTCCCGCCGAGCAAATTCTTCTAGCTCTTTTAAAGCATCCGTTACCGGCGCTTGGCGCTCCCGCATGAAGGAGACAATTTCTTCCTTGACAACTGGGCGGCGCATATTGTGGTTGGCATTTTTACTGTAAGACTCTACCATCTTAGGCCAATCCTAATTTTTCAACGAGAGCCTCAAATTCATTAAGACGACGTTCAAAGACTTCAAAGGCAGCATTGAGGTAGTCTTCTTTTTCCATATCAACACCCGCCTTGCGGATCACGTTGAGTGGGTAATCCGAATTTCCGGCCTTCAAATACTCTAGGTATTTGTCCTTATCTTCTTGTGTTCCATGAACGATTTTCTCAGCCAAGGCAGAAGCTGCTGCAAAACCGGTTGAATATTGGAAAACATAGTAGTTATAGTAGAAATGAGGAATACGAGCCCATTCGTATTGGATTTCTGGATTGTCTTCTTTAGAAAGACCATAGTATTTCTCATTCAAGTCCGCATACAGTTCATTTAAGAATTCGCTGGTCAAGACTTGTCCTTCTTGGTCGGCCTTGTGAATCGCATGTTCAAACTCAGCAAACTGGGTTTGACGGAAGACCGTACCACGGAAACCATCCAAGAAGTGGTTGAGAATAGCAAAACGGGTTTCATCATCTTCTACTTCTGCCAACAATTGCTCAGTCAAGATATTTTCATTGGTTGTGGAAGCAATCTCAGCAAGGAAGATAGAATAATCCCCATAGACATAAGGCTGAGTCTCACGAGTATAGCTAGAGTGCATACTGTGGCCTGTCTCATGCACCAAGGTGAAGAGATTGTCCAGTGTATCTTGCCAGTTCAACAACATAAAGGCATTGGTATCGTATGAACCACCTGAATAAGCCCCTGAGCGTTTCCCTTGGTTGACATGCACGTCGATCCAACGTTCGGTGAAGGCGCGCTTCACGCGGGATAGGTAGTCATCTCCAAGCACCGCCAAAGCCTGCTCAGACTTAGCAAGGGCTTCTTCGTAAGTGAACTTGTAGTCAGTAGAAGACAATGGCGTGTAGACATCATACATCTTCAAATCTTCAATTCCCAAGATTTTTGAGCGCAACTTCACGTAGCGTTGCAAGAGTGGCAAATGCTTGTTCACCGCTTCTACCAAACTGTCATAGACGCTCTCTGGGATAAAGTTAGCAGAAAGAGCTGCTTCACGCGCGCTTGAGAATTTGCGAACCTTAGCATTGTAATTGTGGACCTTGACGTTGGTCTGAAGGGTCTTGGCATAAGTATGTTGGTACTGTTCGTAGACACCATACAAGGCTTGGTAAGCTTCCTTACGGACTTGGCGATCCTTCGACTCTACCAAAGAGATATAGTTTCCATGGCTCAACTGTACTTCTTGGCCTTGGTCATCTTTCACCATTGGGAAGACGATGTCGGCATTGTCCAGAATCTCAAAGGTTTCACCCGCAGCAGCAAAGATTTCACCCGCTCCTGCTAGCAATTCTTCTTCTTTTTGAGAAAGAACGTGCTCTTTGGTTTTGAGCAATTTGTCAAAGTAATGAGCATAAGCTTCTAAGGCAGGGACTTTTTTCAAGAAGTTGGCATATTGCTCTTCGGTGATCTCCATAAATTCTGGTTCGTAGAAGGCAAAAGTCTCCCCTAAAAGGCTGTAAAGGGACATGGCTTTTGATTGGAATTCTTGGTATTTGGCTACGCGCGTATCCTGATCATTCTTCATATGGGCGTAGACATAGACCTTCTCCAAACGACGGCTCAAGTCCAAATAAACTTCTGTTGTTTCTAATAGGTTGGCTGGAGAAGACAATAAAGAGCCTGCAAAATGGGCAGCATCTTTAATCGCTGCAGCTAAAGCAGTTGCTTCTTCTTCCCAAGCTTGGTCTGTCGCAAAAATGGTTGACAAATCCCATTGGTATTTTTCATCAATTTCATTTCGTTGTTTTACCATTACAAAAATCCTCCAATGTTTCTATTTTAACACATATATTACCATTTGGGGGTATTTGATTCACGGAAATTTAAGCTTTCCCATTCTGATAAAAACGAGGGGAATAAAGAGTCTGCGTCGCTTTCATTCCAGTTGAACGATAGTAGGTCATAAAGTCCTGGTAATAGCTTCGCCAATCTCCCCTAATCTGGATAAAATGGGAAGACTTCAGTGGCCGACAAAGGGGATAAAAGGCTTCCAAGTCCAACTCCAGAAGATGCTTTCCTTTCAGATAGACTTGTTCCTGAAGGGCCATCCATTTAGGATGGCGGTAATACAGCTGTTGACGAAGATAGTCCTTAAACTGTCTGTCTAGAGGGACTGTCATTTGTTGCAAGTTTTGTTGGGCATAAGGGGTCCGCAAAACTTCTAACAGATTCCCTCCATAAAAAGGAAAATGTTGAGTCCGATAATGAAGACGCCCTCGTAAGTCTTGATGAATGAGATAGTGGAGTCGAACTTCCTGCTTCTCAAGGTCCAACTCCCAGAGATGAAAGCCTCTATTTTGACTAAAATAGACAAAACCTTCTTGCAGAGCTGATAGACTTTTCTTGAGCCATAAGTTCTTCCCTAACAACCAATAGACCTGATAGCCATGCTTGTGATAGGCATCGCTCCGTTCTTTTAAACGCTCCATAGACAAGGAACTACATTGCACTTCTAAGGCAATCTTTTGATCCGGAAAGAGAACATCCGCAATCTGTTGGAAAGCCTGCAGAGGACTTTCTACTTCAGCTTGGGTGTTTTGCTTGGCCCATTGATAAATCCCCAATTTTAATTCTAGATGTTCGGGACTCTCCGTCTCATGATGAAAGGGACAAGCCTCTAGGCTAACGTGAGCAAAATGAGGACGTATCACAGGTCCTCTCTTTAAGCGGACTTCCTTTCCACACAGGAGACAGAAAAAAGGGCCCTCCTTTTTCATCGGGATCTTCTCCAAACAATTCCAACGCTGCTGTTTTGCATCTTTCGCAATAAACATGTCATCACCTCCACTTATATAATTCGTAACCGAAGACGCTTATACAGTAGAGAAAGAAAAAAAGGAGCCAAGCTCCTTGTTGAATGCAGACAAACTATTATTTTTTTATAAAACAGCTGGATGATTTTCAAAAAATGACTTTCATTTTTTAGTCATTTAAGAAGATGAAAAACTTTCCGCCGTGAGAAAAGTGCCTGAAACAACTGTGTTTCAGGCACTCGGGAGTTTTGAGACCTTAGGCTCAAAACTAAGTCATGGAACTTCGTAGAAGTTCGCTGACGTCCGTACTCACCTAAGGAAAGTTTCTAAAATTACTTTATCTTCAATCTGAAAGGAGCCAAGCTCCTTGTTTAGATATAATCGTTCTTACATGCAAAGCGACTGCTCATCCATCCTAGACGAGACGTTTAAAAACATCCCTCGCTTATTGATCTGGCTCACTCAAATTCTCGTCTGATGCCGGATTTGGAGTTTCCGATGATGGAGCGGTCCCATTTTCAGATGCTTCAGCTTGTTTTCGAGCCGTTTCGAATTTTTCAACAATGGTTGCACGTGTAGCTTCCGGAACTTCGGTATCTTCGGACCCTATCGTATCCATGGATTCATTAAAGCGGGCCTTGCTCGTTTCCATTTTCTCTTTCAAATCTTTCAGATAGGTCTCATAGGTCTCTTTAGCTGAGCCCGTCAGTGATGCTCCTGCTTCCTCTGAATGAGCAACGGTTCGGTCCATCATCAAAGCATAGAGCGCTTTAAAGTCTCCAACAGTTCTAGCATTTTCAAGTTCCTCATCTGTATACAAGACAAAAGGAGACTCTGAGGATCCTTTTAAGCTAGTCACTTTCTTGCCCTGAGAAGTGGTTGTAGACTTGCTTGTCCCCTGAACTGACTTGTCACTGGACGAGGTCCCTTCTTGATTCGAGCAGGCTACTAGCCCAATCACTCCCAGTAAAGCAACTATCGATAACAATATTTTTTTCATTCAATCTCTCCTTTTTTACCTTCCACTACCATTTTAGCATCAAGCTAGGTTGCCGTCAATTCATGTATTTTCCCTGAGACTTTCTAAAAAAGACCAGAGATCAGTTGATCTCCGGTCTATCGATTTATTTGGATGAGGCTCACCTCTCCCTTATCTCCAGATACTTAAAGGTTGATTCACTGTTGGAATCCTAGAAAATATCGGCATCATGTGGACAAGTTCTCCTGTCTCTACAACTTCTCCAACATGAGGTATAAGAGAGGATACCCTAAGGGAAGAGGGAGATTCTTGCAAGTAGAAAATCCCTCCACTCGTCTCCTCCTTTTGGCTTTTAACCAAAAAGTCCAATGCTAGCCATCTATTTATTCATCTGAATCGCTGTCTTCATCGTCTGAATCATGGTCCACTGGTGACTCTGATGAATCTTTGGCAGAGTCGCGAGCATCCTTCAACTGTTCAATAAAGGTTTCACGAAACTCTTTTGGAACTTCCGCATTATCATCTCCATATTGCTCAACCGCTTTGTTAAATGCTTCCTTAGATTTTGCAAGAGTCTCCTTAAGAGAATCTGCCGTTTGAGCAAATGTCTCTTTGGCACTTTCAGGAAGAGATTCCATTGATTCAGTCATCAGGCGATTGGATTCATCCAAGATTTTTGCGAAACACTTTTTAAAATCACCAACTGTTTTTAACTTCTCAAGCTCTTCATCTGATGGGAATATATCACTAGTTGTTTGAGAGCTAGTATTAGAAGAAGTCTTTTCTGCCTTAGATGAGCTAGAAGACTTGCTTGTTACCTTTTCTGTCTTCTCAGTAGATGAAGAAGCTTCGGTTTTTACTTCTTGCTTACCTGAACAAGCTGCAAGCGAAGCAGCTGCCAACAAGGCTGTAGTAGATAAAATCAATTTTTTCATTCGATTACTCCTTTAATATTGATTCGAGACCATTGTATCATCAAATAATTTGACAGTCAAATCAATCACTAACTGATGATAGATTGTGAAATCAAATCCGAAAATGTAGGAGAACAACTGCTCTAGCACTGCTTCTCTCCTCCCAAGAAGCAGCGGTTCCTTTTGTTCACTACAAAAAAAGATTTCCGTATTTGGAAATCTTCGAATGTAGAGAAACTATTTTTTACTTAAGATAGTCGGATGATTATCAAAGAATGACTTATATTTTTTAGGCATTTAAGAAGGACAAAAACTTTCCGCTGTGAGAAAAGTGCTAGAAACACTCTTGTTTCTAGCACTCGGGAGTTTTGGAGCCTTAGATCCAAAACTAAGTCATGGAACTTCTTCGAAGTTCGCTGACGTCCGTACTCACCTAAGGAAAGTTTCTAGGAATACTATTTCTTTAATTTAAGATTTCCAAATCTGGAAATCTTTTTATTTTCTCTTATATCTGATGTTAAAGAAAACTCTTAAGAAAATAAAGGGAAGGAAGCAACAGAGCCACATTGGATCCCAGCCTTTTTGACGACTACTCGTGGTCTTCTGGTGAGGCGCTTCTACTGCGCTTACAGCCTGCGTTTGCTGAATGGACGGAGAAACAGTTTGCAAGCCATTGGCAATTTGTAGCTGGCCATTTTGAACACTAATCTCTGGATTGGTCCCTCTTTTCACTGTAGCATAGAAGGGTTTGTCTAAGTGATAGGTTTGCCCCTGAATCGTGTGATCCCCTGCAGGCAGCACCTCTTTGTACTCATAATCCTGATAGAGTCTTTCAATCAGGGCATTTCCAATGACGTGGCGCAGGCTCTCTGCAATTTCCACATCGTAATGCCCAACTCCCATAATGACTTGAACAAATCGCTGATTTCCGCGATTAACCGTCAAGGTGTAATTATAATCTGCTGTCGGACTAGAGCCGGTTTTTAGGCCATCCGCTCCCTTTAGAGAATACCTTCCACCTTCCAAGGAATAATTGTAATTTTCATGGGTTTCTTCATAATCTGTCCCTTGGAAGAGTGTTATCTTGGCATTTTTAGTATAGTTGAGAATTTCAGGGAACTCATTAACTATGTGATAGGCCAAAATAGACATATCTCTTGCTGTTGTTTGGTTAATGGCATGTTGATCATAGCGGGTCGTATTATAGTAGCCATCTAAGACTGCAGTTGGGGCACCATTAGGATTGTTCCACTTGGTATTGGTCATTCCAATTTCCTGGGCCCGCTGGTTCATCAAATCCAAGAATTTATCTGGATCTCCTCCAGACACCTTATTGGCAATCATGATGGTAGCAGCACTGGATGAAGGAACAAAAATCATATTTAGGAGGGTAGATACCTTGTATTGAGCACCCGCCACAATGGGACTATTGCTCAACTTCTGATTTTGAGAAATGATCACATCCGTATCCGTCGCTGTAATCAGGGTATCATAATCCAGCTGCCCTTCTTTAATAGCTCTCAGAAGCACGTAGACGGACATCAATTTAGCCATACTACCGGAGTCACGAGGAGCATCAATATTATCTCCGTAAAGAATAGCTCCTGTATGAGCATCAACGACAATATCAGCCTTGGGACGGAAAAATTCATCCACCGAAGTCCCTGATTTTTCTGTGATCGACATGATATCTTCTTGTTGATAAAGATCATCCGCCTTTGCTAGCATTGGGAAAGACAGGCAAGCAAGGGAAAGTGTCGCAAATAAGGCACGTTTAAACTTCATTCTCTCTCATTTCTTTCATAAACATCATCGTTCTCCATTATAGCATAAGTCCTTCTATTCACAAACTCTATTTCCTAAACTTTTTACTCCTTCGTGTTCCCAAAGAGACCTGGAGATTTTCCTTTTGGCATCTTTAAAAAGAGACTTAGTAGAAGGACGAGGACCAGGACAGCCACCAAGAAGTAACTCATCATTGAAAATCCTCCGTGATCCACAAAGAAAGCTGCTAGCGGTTGCAATAAAATGGTACCAAGGTAGCGAACTCCCTGCATGAGAGCCATGGCTAAGACTAGATCTTTCTTATCCACCTGTTGAGAGATAAAACGTAAAGAGACCATGATCAACACCATCCCCGTCGTATGCTTGGCCAAAAGAGTGACCAGCACTTTTAAGAAGACAGGACTCGGAAGAGCATAGATGAAATACTGGAGCAGGAGAATCCCCACAGGAAGCAAAACCAGCAGACGCAAGGGCCAATGGTCCATAAAACGGTCCGAGAAAAAGATAAGAGGCGCTTCAACAACGACAGATATCGCCACAACCGTAGATGCGATTTGGACAGGGAGCCCACTATCCATCAAGAGAGCTGGAATATAGGTATGGCCAATATTGCCCACGCCCGACACAAGCCCCATCAAAAGTAAGAAAAAGAGATAGGGACCATTGTGGAGCAAAGGACGGATCGATACAGCTTCTTTCTGTACCCGACTGGTCTTGTCGATACGAATAGCTCCTAAAGTGAGGAAACTAAGAAGGATAGTTACCAAAACACAATAGTATACAGACTGGGGGCTAAGATGAGCATAGAGCCAACCAGCTAGTTGCGCTCCAGCCGCATACCCTAGTGTCCCCCAAACGCGGATTTTTCCAAAAGCATAGGAACTCTGGGTAGCGAAAACCTCCATCATGGGAGCCGTCCCATTTAGACACAGCAAAACCAAGCCATAAAAAATCGTCAACCAAAAGTAGTTAGGGGCCCAGATGAAGCCAGCCACTCCTGCCATGAGGACTCCCAAGCTCAAAGTGGTGATTTTAACAATGCCAAATCGTTCATTGATATAACCAAATAAGGGCTGGGTAAGCATGGATAGGAAAAAGGCCATTGATACCAAATGAGAGACTTGACTGGCTGAATACTGCTGGCCGATAAGATAGACAGAGATTAGAGTCGTAAAGAGAGCAGTCGACATGAAGTAAAAACTATATAAAAATAAATAAGCAGGATAGGAATTTCGAAATGCTTTCATTAGTTTCCTTTCAAATTTAAATATAAGAGGCAATGACAAAACCCAACTGGATTTCAGTTGAGTTTTGATTATTTATTTTTTGTATCGATCCTGAGCCTTGAGCGCACGTTCTTTACGATGGGCTCTTTCTAAATACAGAATCATAGCGAGAATGAAAATTGGAATCAGAATGACCAGGCTTTCAAGAGGAAAATGGAAGGATTTCCCTGTAGTTGAAGCCGTAGTACTTTGAGTATCCGATTGATTCACGGCTCCTTCTTTGACTGGAAGTCCATCAGAAATCTTTTCTGATAGGGTCATCAAGCCTGAATCCGCCTCTACTTGTCCATCTTTAACAACTAGCTTTGGATCCTCTTCGCCTTTTTTGACCGTGGCATAGAAAGGTTGATCTAGGGTGTAGGTCTTTCCATCAATCGTCTGAACACCCTTGTCCAATAATTTCTTATAACGATAATCTGCAAAAGCTTTTTCGATCAAGGCATTGCCAAATGGATGTCGATAGTATTCGCCATCCTGGTCAGACCAATCACCAACTCCCATGACTACGGAGATAATTCGTTGTTCTCCTCGTTTAGCAGTTGCGATATAGTTGAAGGCACCGCGAGGACTCGAGCCTGTCTTCAGACCATCTACTCCTTCAAGAGCATATCTAGCTCCTGGCAAGGAATAGTTATAGGTATCAAAGGTCTCCTCATAAGGAGTTCCTTGTTTGACGGTCACCTTAGCCTGATTGGTATAGCTAAGGATATCAGGATATTCTTTCACGAAATGATAGACGAGAATCGCCAAGTCTCTTGCAGTCGTCTGGTTAGCAACATCATTTGGATAGTTATAACTGGTATATAAACCTCGGAAGGTTGAAATGGCCGCACCACTAGGATTGTTCCAAATGGTATTGGTCATCCCCAACTCCTTGGACTTTTCATTCATCCGCTGAATAAAGGCATCCGCATCGTGGTTAGAAAGGAGATTGGCCAACATAATCGTGGCCACATTGGAGGATGGAACCGCGGTCATGGTAATCAATTCAGAGACCGTATAGTCTACGCCTGCAACGATGTTATTGTTGGAAATCTCATAGATTTTTGACATGGATTGATCCGCAGCTGTTGCAGTGACAACCGTATCTTTGGTAATCTTCCCCTCTTTCATGGATTCGAAAAGCAGATACAACGTCATGAGCTTACTCATACTTGCAGGATCCCGCACTTCATCAATATTGTCTTTCCATAAAACATCCCCGGTATTCGCGTCGATAACGAGGGAAGACCTTGGTCGGTTATAGGCCTGCACATGATCATTGGGATACATTTTTTGCGCCATATCCACTAACTCATCAGCCACGATCGACAAAGGTCGGAACAGAGATAAGACGATGATTCCTAAAACGAGCAACTTCTTTTTCAAAATATATTTTCCTCAAATATAGAATTTTATCTTATTGTACCATACTTCAATCTATAAAAAAACCTATCTTTCAGGATATTTTAGATAGGTCTCTCTGTTTCAACTGGTTACAGTAGGCTCAAGGCTGCTTGGTCTGCAATAATCACGACATCTGGATGACCTTGAAGGGCACTCGCAGGTAAACTCTCTGTTTTTGGACCATTGACCATTCCAGCAATCGCTTCTGCTTTCGATTCACCATATGCAAAGAGAATGATGGACTTGGCAGCGAGAATATTTGCAATTCCCATTGAAATGGCTTGAGTTGGCACATCTTCAATTTTTTCAAAGAAGCGAGAGTTGGCTTCAATCGTTGATTGATCCAAATGGACCAAATGCGTTTGGCTGTCAAACGGGGTTCCAGGTTCGTTAAATCCAATATGCCCGTTGCGACCAATCCCTAGAATTTGCAGATCTACTGGGTTTTGGGCCAAGATTTCATTGTAATGAGCTGTTTCTTCTTCTGCAGTATCTTCATTTCCTTTCGGAAGATAGCTGACTTTAAAAGGTTTCTCATTGAATAAATTTTCCTGCATAAAATAACGATAAGATTGAGGATCTTCTCCCGTCAAACCGACATACTCATCCAAGTTGACACTGACCATGTCTGAGAAATCCAAGTCACTTTCTCGAATCAATTTATAAAATTCAAGTGGACTACTTCCAGTCGCAAGCCCCAGCGTTTTCGCACCTTGTTCTAACTTTTCTTTTAACAGGTCAAAAGCAACCTGCCCTCCTTCAATTTGATTGGCTACTTCAATAACTTTCATGATTAAACCTCCACTTATTTCTTATATTCATTATATGGTATAGACCAATTTTTGTCAAGCGCTTTCTTCATACGAAAGAAGGATTTTTTACCTTCATCCCTTTAAAATTCGCCTAGTGATTTCCTTTGTTTCACTCTTATTTCATGATATAATGGGGAAGGTTAAATGTAAGAAATAGAAGAATTTAGAAACAAGGAGAGACCATGAATACAAACGACTTTGATTTCCACCTCCCCGAGGAGTTAATTGCGCAAACTCCTCTAGAAAAGCGCGATGCCTCAAAACTACTGATCCTCAATCGTCAAACAGGTCAGATGGAAGATCAGCATTTTGATGCCATTATCAATGAATTAGAACCAGGGGATGCTTTGGTGATGAACAATACCCGTGTCCTTCCTGCCCGTCTCCATGGGGTCAAACCGGATACAGGGGGACATGTGGAGCTTCTCCTCTTAAAAAATATCGAGGGCGATCAATGGGAGGTTCTTGCCAAACCTGCCAAACGTCTCAAAGAGGGTGGGGTCGTTAGCTTTGGTGATGGACGTCTCCAAGCAACTCTGATCAAGAAGTTAGAACACGGAGGATGTATCGTAGAGTTTTCTTACCAAGGGATTTTCCTTGAAGTCTTGGAAAGTCTAGGGGAAATGCCCCTACCACCTTACATCCATGAAAAATTAGAAGATCAGGAACGTTACCAGACAGTCTATGCCAAAGAAAATGGATCCGCCGCTGCTCCTACTGCTGGCCTCCATTTCACACCCGAGCTCTTACAAAAAATTGAAGACAAAGGCGTTCACTTGGTTTATCTAACCCTCCATGTCGGACTTGGGACCTTCCGTCCTGTATCTGTCGACGATCTCGACCAACATGAGATGCATTCCGAGTTTTATCAACTCTCTGAAGAGGCTGCCCAAACCCTTCGGCAAGTTAAAGCGAGCGGTCACCGCATCGTAGCTGTTGGAACCACTTCTATCCGAACCTTAGAAACAATTGGGAACAAGTTTAATGGGGAGTTACAAGCCGACTCTGGTTGGACCAATATCTTTATCAAACCAGGCTATCAGTGGCAGGTTGTCGATGCCTTTTCAACCAACTTCCACTTACCAAAATCAACCTTAGTCATGCTCGTTTCTGCCTTCGCAGGTCGAGAACTCACTCTGGATGCTTATCAGCACGCTATCGACCAAGGCTACCGTTTCTTCAGCTTTGGAGATGCTATGTTTATCAAATAAGGAGAGCCCCTTATGAATAAGATTGAAAGTCGCCACCGTCTGATCCGGTCCATTATTTCAGAAAAGAAAATTCGAACCCAACAGGAATTACAGGACAGCCTGGAAGCTAACGGCATCATCGTGACCCAGTCAACTCTATCAAGAGATGTCAAATCCTTGAATCTAGTAAAAATTAACGAAGGGGATACCTCTTACTATGCTATCAATAGCATTGCCCCATCTCGCTGGGAAAATCGACTGCGTTTTTATATGGAGGATGCCCTCGTCATGCTTCGTCCCGTCCAAAACCAAGTGGTGGTGAAAACTCTCCCTGGACTGGCTCAGTCTTTCGGTGCTATCCTAGACGCCCTGGAATTACCACAAATTGTCGCAACCGTCTGCGGAGATGACGTCTGTCTCATCATCTGTGAAGACAATCAAGGTGCCTTGGACTGCTTTGAAAAATTGAAAGAATTTACTCCTCCCTTCTTCTTTAGCAAATAAAAGAAAGAGAGTGGGACAGAAATCGGTAATTCGTTAGAATTCGATTTCGTCGTCCCACCTCCGCACAGTTGAGTAGGGCTGTAAAAGCTGATGAAATCAGCGTAGTAAAGCCCACTCAACCACTGCGTCTTGCTCAACAATCCAAAAATAATTGAGAGGCTAGGACTTTTGTCCCAGCCTCTTTTTTCTAATCTCTATCAGGCTTCCTTGGCTGCTAATCGTCGAATGGTCTCTGCATAGATTTCCATTGCACGATATAAATCATCCAGTTTAGCTCGTTCATTCGCCTGGTGCTCTGTTTGGAGAGCATCAGGGAAGAGGGCCCCATAAGCCACACAATTTTCCATGGTTCGCGCAAAGGTCGCTCCCCCTGAGGACATAGCTGGGGTCTGATCCCCCGTTTCCTCTTGGTAGACCGCCATCAGAGTACTCACCAATGGACTGTCTAGTGGGACGTATAGTGGAGCTACATAATCAAACTCTTCATACTGAAGTTGATAGCTAGCTGCCACCTCACTTAAACGTTTTACCAAGGCCTCCTTATCCGCTAAGACAGGGATCCGAATATCAATCCCGATTTCAGATTGCTGTTCATCAATGGAGAGGGTTGCAATATTGAAGGAAAGAGCACCACTTGGTTCATCTTTGATTTCATCAAAGAGAGCTGCTCCTGTCGCATCTTCCCCAACGGCATCTGCGATAAAGAGAAGGGCTGGATGAGGCTGGATCAAGGAAAGACTTTCAGCTAAGCCTACAATGGCATTGACACCCTCAGCCGAATCCTTGGAGTGTTTAGATAGACCAAGAACGGTTACTGCTCCTGCTTCTTCTGAATACTTCACACCACTTTGCTCGATGACTGGTAAGAGTTCCTCTAAGCGGTCACCCTTATAAGTTGCCTTATCTGGCACCACATTGAGGGCACGACCAGCTTGTAAGGGACGATCCTCCCATCCTGGTCCATGGAGCTTCACTTGAAGCAAGCCTTTTTCAGCATAGGTTAATGGGAAGGACGAATCTGGAGCAAATCCAAGATCTGCTTTTTCTTCTATCTGATTGTAGCGGTTCATACAGCGCCAGAGAGTTTCCTCGTCCGTACCAAATATAAAGCGGATCCGTTTGGTAAAGACAACTCCTTGGTCAAGCAGACTCTTAACTGCGTAAAGCGCCGCAAGCGATGGTCCCTTATCATCTTGCACTCCACGTCCAATCAACCATCCATCTTTCAGAGTCGCCTCAAAAGGTGGCGTCTGCCAATCTTCTAAATCACCGGCTGGAACAACATCCAAGTGACAAAGAACGGCCAGGAGTTCTTCCCCCTGACCGATCTCTGCATATCCATAGTATCCTTCAGGATCTAGATAGGTTTGAAAGCCCATTTCTTGAGCAATTTCTAACGTTTTCTCAAGGACATCTTGGATAGCTTGTCCAAACGGTGTTCCATTTTCGCCTTCGTTTAAAACCGAAGGATAAGAAATGATGGTTTGAAGAGAGGTTAAAAACTGCTCTTTTACATCGTCCTTTATTCTATTTTTCATGAAACACCTACTTTATTCTATTGTAAGAATGGAACCACAGTTCCTAGTAGAAGAAGGGCAATGGTAATCACTACAATCGCTACGACCAATTTACCCATGAATTTCCACCATGCACTCAATTCAACACGTCCAAGAGCAAGAGCTCCCATTACGATACCTGAAGTTGGTGCGATCAAGTTCAAGACACCAGATGCAGATTGGTAAGCTGTAACAATCAAGCTAGCTGGTACATTGACGAATTTACCAAGAGGTGCCATGATACCCATTGTCGCGCTGGCAAGACCAGATGATGATGGAATCAAGAATGACATTGGCAAGTAGAAAATGTAAGTCAAGACAATGAACAATTGAGATGAAAGACCTTTAAGTCCTTCTTCACCCCAGTGAAGAATTGTTGCAGTGATCATACCGTCGTTCATGATGACTTGGATACCACGTGCTACTGCTACGATAATAGCAACACTCAAGAGGTCAGCTGCACCATTCATGAAGGATGAAATGATTTGTTCTTCTTTCAAGCCATAAATGATACCAACAAGGATTCCCATAAAGGCAAAGAGCATAGCTGTTTGAGGGAAGTACCAAGTACCAAGAGCATCTGTGTTACCGATCAATTGACCAAGGTAAGGAACTTTATGGAGAGACTCGTTAAAGCTGTCAAAGAATGTAATACCCAAATCTTTGAATGGGATAAATCCAGCAACCATGATAACGAATGTTGAAATGAAGACGAGCAAGACACGTTTTTGTTTCTTGTTCATTTGTGAAGGAATTTCTTCGCCACTATCAACGTTGAAGTGTTTCAAATCTTCTTCACGAGTAGCATAGGTGAGAGATTTGGTTGGGTCTTTTTGAATTTTATCAGCGTAACGGTATACATAGTAGGTGCTAAGGGCTGTCATGACAATCCAGAAGATTAAACGAAGCAAGAGACCTGAAGCACTTGAGATACCTGCAGTATCAGATGCGATAACTGTCGCAAATGGGTTCAAGGTAGATGCCAAACATCCAATCTGTGAACCAAGCAAGATAATGGCTACCCCTGTCAAGCTGTCAAAACCAACAGACATCATAACAGGTACAAGAAGTGGATAGAAGGCCATGGTTTCCTCACCCATACCATAAGTTGTCCCACCAAGGGCAAACAATGGCATTAAGATCAAGATCAACATTTTTTCGCGGCCTTTGTATTTACGAACGATAGAAGCAATCCCTACATCAAGGGTACCTGTTTCGTTCACAACACCAAGGAAACCACCGACCATCAAGATAAAGAAGGCTACGTCAATGGCTGCACTGGTTGGTGCTTTACCAAGCATGGCATTGATTGGGGCCATCAAGACGTCCCAAATCCCTTGAGGATTTTGTTTCACAGCTTCATAACTACCTGCGATGATGGCACCACCATCGTCAACTTTGTATTGACCAGCTGGAATAATCCAAGTTAACACTGCCATAATGGCAATGATGATTAACAATACGGTGTAAGATGAAGGCATCTTAAACCCTTTTTTCGCTTTTTCACTCATTTGTTTATCCTCCTAACGCAACAAAGTTTGAGTGAGTCTTTCAAAAGGTTAAACTTTTAGAAAGCGCTTACCTATATGTTTATTTTATCATATTTAAGATTAAAAAACTAGTTTTTCCTAATCTTTTTTAGAAAAAAACGAGGGGAGGCACTTTCTACAAACTCCTGTAAATATGGGGTTCACTCCCCTCACTCATGTATATGAATTAGTCTTTTACGATAATCGTTCCACTTTCAGACTCAATCAAAGCGCCAAGGTTTTCAAGTGAAGTGATGACTGCTTTTCCTTCTGGACGACCGTTTACAAAGGCGATGGCAGCTTCTACTTTAGGAAGCATGCTTCCTGGTGCAAATTGATCTTGTTTGATGTACTCTTCCAATTGAGCGACATTGACATGTTCCAATTTTTCTTGGTCTGGTTTGTTGTAGTTTACAAAGACATAGTCCACTCCTGTCAAAACGATGAAGAGGTCTGCTTCTACTAATTCAGCCAAACGTTGAGATGCAAAGTCTTTATCGATAACAGCTTCAACACCAGTCAAGCTACCATTTGCTTCTTTCACAACTGGGATACCGCCACCACCAGCAGCAACAACGACTTGTCCGTCGTTCAACAAGGTACGGATGGTATTGATTTCTTTGATATCCACTGGTTTTGGTGAAGCAACAACTTTACGCCAGCCACGACCAGCATCTTCTTTGAAGGTTGCTCCTGATTTTTCAGCTTCTGCTTTTGCTTCTTCTTCTGAGTAGAATGGACCGATTGGTTTGCTGAGGTTGACAAAGGCTGGGTCGTTCTTATCCACAACGACTTGTGTCACAACTGAAGCCACATCTTTTTCAATTCCTTCTTCAAGAAGAGCATTTTGAAGAGCATTTTGAAGCCAGTAGCCAATGCTTCCTTCGGTCATAGCAACTAATGAATCCAATGGGAAAGCTGGGTTCTTTTCAGAATCTGCAGCCAAGTGTTGGAGCAAGAGGTTTCCTACTTGAGGACCATTTCCGTGAGTGATGATCAAGTCATCCCCATTTTTGATTAATTTTACTAAGTGTTTTGCTGTTTCTACAAGTGCTTCTTGTTGAGCTTTTGCAGAAGGATCAGATGAAAGGATGGCGTTTCCTCCCAAAGCAACGACGATTTTTCTTGACATAGGTTTTCCCTTTCTATAAAAAATAGGGGCAGGACTAAAGCTAGCAGTCCAGCCCCTATAGCTGTTGGTATACGGTTATAAAGTCTTAAACTTTTGGAATGTACAAGTTACCAAGAGTAGCTGCCATAACCGCTTTGATTGTGTGCATACGGTTTTCAGCTTGGTCAAAGTGACGAGCATATTTGCTGCGGAACACTTCGTCAGTAACTTCCATTTCTTCTACGCCGAATTTTTCAGCAACATCTTTACCATAAACAGTGTTTGTGTCGTGGAAAGCTGGCAAGCAGTGCAAGAAGATCAAGTCTTCGTTATCAGCTTTCTTAACCAATTCCATGTTCACTTGGTAAGGTTTCAAAAGGGCAACGCGTTCTGCAAATTTGTCTTCTTCACCCATAGATACCCAAACGTCAGTGTAAAGTACATCTGCACCTTTCACAGCTTCGTCAGCATCTTCAGTGATCAAGATATGAGCGCCACTTTCTTTTGCGAATCCTTCTGCCAATTCAACAATTTCTTGTTCTGGGAAGAGTTCTTTTGGTGAGAAGATGTGTACGTTCACACCAAGGATAGCACCTGTTACAAGAAGGCTGTTTGCAACGTTGTTACGTCCGTCACCACAGTATACAAGTGTCAAACCTTCCAAACGTCCAAAGTTTTCTTGAACAGTCAAGTAGTCAGCAAGCATTTGAGTTGGGTGCCATTCGTCAGTCAAACCATTCCATACTGGAACACCTGAGAATTCAGCCAATTCTTCAACCATACGTTGGCTGAAACCACGGAATTCAATACCATCAAACATACGTCCAAGAACTTTTGCAGTATCTTCTGTAGATTCTTTTTTACCAAGTTGGATGTCGTTTGCACCAAGGTATTCTGGGTGAGCACCAAGGTCGATGGCTGCAGTAGTGAAGGCTGCACGAGTACGAGTTGAAGTTTTTTCAAACAAAAGCGCAATGTTTTTACCAGCTAGGTAGTGGTGTTGGATGTTGCGTTTTTTAAGGTCTTTCAAGTGAGCTGAAAGTCCGATAAGGTATTCTAACTCTGCACGTGTAAAGTCTTTTTCTGCTAAAAAGCTACGTCCTTGGAATACTGAAGTTGTCATTAATTATCTCCTTTAATTATGCATGATAAGATCCTGTCAATCAGTTTAGAGGGCTCAGTTTAGACACTGAGCCCGTCTAACCTGTAGAAGGATGATTAGATTTCTTCACGTTCGAATGGCATTGACATACAACGAGGTCCACCACGACCGCGAACCAATTCACTTCCGCGGATCTTGATCAAACGAAGTCCGTATTCTTCTAATTTCTTGTTGGTAACAGTGTTACGGTCGTATACTACTACCACACCTGGTGCGATTGTAAGAGTATTTGATCCGTCGTTCCATTGTTCACGTGCAGCAGCAACGATGTTGCCATCTCCACATGGAATCAAAGTAACTTTTTCTACACCAAGGTTTTCAGCAAGCAATTCAGCCAAATCACCTTTTTCTTCAACGATCTTCAATTGTTCGTTTTCATAAGTTACAGAGAAGACGCGAAGGTTACCTTGGATTTCTGGGTGGATTGTGAATTTATCGTAGTCCACCATTGTGAATACTGTATCCAAGTGCATGAATTTACGGTTGTTAGCAAATTCGAAGGCCAATACTTTCTTGAAGCCAACGTTCTTCTTGAAGATGTTTACCAACAATTTTTCGATTGATGCAGCATCTGTACGTTGTGAGATACCAACTGCCAATACATCTTTAGAAAGTACCAACTCATCTCCACCTTCGATACGAGTATCTTCTTCACGGTTGTAGACAAGTTCAACTTTTCCACCGTAAACTGGGTGGTATTTGAAGATGTATTTACCATACAAAGTTTCACGGTTACGTGTATCTGCGTACATGTGGTTCAATGATACTGCATTACCAATTGTAGCAAATGGGTCACGTGTGAAGTACAAGTTTGGCATTGGGTCGATTGCAAATGGATAGTCAGATTCAACAAGGTCTGTCAATCCTTTTGCTTCTTCAGGAATTTCTGGAAGTTCAGCTTTTTGAACCCCTGCCATTGTTTTTTCAACCAATTCTTGGTTGTCTTCAATGCTGTGAAGCAATTCACGGATCGCAACTTTTGTTTGGCGTCCACGAATGTTTGCTTCTTCAAGGTATTCTTCGATGAACTGATCACGAATTTCTGGAGAAGTCAATGATTCAGCAGCCAACTGCTCAAGATAAAGTACTTCGATTCCTTCGTTACGAAGTGCTTCAGCAAATGCGTCATGTTCTTTTTGAGCATCTTCCAAGAATGGAATATCATCAAAAAGAAGACGTTCAAGATAGTCAGGCATCAAGTTTTCCAACTCTTTACCTGGACGGTGCAAACAAACTTTTTTCAGTTTTCCAATTTCTGAGAAAACATGAATTGGGTGTGTAGACATCTATAGTCCTCCTTTTTTCTTGCGGTTTAGCTTAGCTAATCCCGTTTACATGTTTCATTTTATCACCAATTGGTACCGCTTTCACAACCAATCTTCCATTACGAATGCCAAGAATTTGACACTTTTTTAAATATCACCCTTGTTTTATGAAAAATGAACCGCTTTCTTTGGATATTTTGCTAAATATATTCTTTTTGTGAGTAAATATTTTTTTATTTGATTTTTGAAACTTTTTAACGTTTTTGACAGAAAATAAAAGAAGCCCTACTAGGCTTCTTCAAAACTATCTAAAAAGAATGGAAGATCAAGAAAAGTTAATCTCTTATGCTTGTACTCGATTCTCTCCTCTTCTAGGAGCTTCTTTAACACTTGATTGACGGTTTCCCTCGTCGTCGCAGCTAATCTAGCCAACTCTTTCATGCTCATTGGAAAAGGGATGGTTGGACCAAACTTTTGATAATCCTTACAGAGTAGAGCTAAGGATTGGATCACACGATCACTGGCACTGGCTGCGACCACATTACGAAGCCGCAACTCCTGGAACTCCAAAATTTTTGAAAGTTTTCTCGTAATGAAGAGAACTTGTTCCATACTGGACTGGACAATTTCCTCATAAAGCTGAACAGGAATACTGAAGTATTTTACGGTTGTCATGGAAGTGGCTGTATAGTGATAAGTTGAATCTGTAAACATACCACCGTATGGGAAGACAGCTCCTTCTTTAATGTAATCCATATACGAGAAGGTGTCTGAAGAATCAAACTCCTCAATGCGGACATAGCCTTCCACCACTAAAAAGATACGATCGCGCTTATCACCAGCAAAAAATAGGATCTGTCCCTTTGGAATTTCTCTATAATGGATTTCTACAGCTAATTTATCGAATTTTTCAACTGGAATTTCTGAGAAAGCTGGATGGGATCGAATCAACTGATAATCTTCTTTTGTAATCATTTCTATTCTTTCTTTAGGTTCTTTAGTTATTATATCATATTTATTTACTGACCTCAAAGAATGTCACCAGGATTTTAGCTATTAAAACAATATTTTCCATAGAAAAAACCTTCCCAAAACTGTTTTGGGAAAGCTTCTAAATCGTTAATTGACATTTACACGGTGCCATTCATTGATCACATAGCAGAGTTGGCCAAGTAAATGAAGACCATAGCCACTGATCTCCGTACTTTCTGGAGTAGTTCCCCCTAGACCAGCTGTAAAAATTGAGATGAGGTAGGGTGTTTGTTCGTAAACGATGGCTTCGACATTGAGGGCTTCCGCTACATAACCAGGTTTTTGCTGAATGATCAAATCTGGTAAATACCGTTTGTAGTATTCATTTGGGAAGGACTCTCCGATCAATTCTAGCAAGGTCGCATACTTTTCTTTATGATTCCAGAGATAGTCTAAGACTTGAATATAGTAATCAGATGTCGTTTTGTTTTCAGGACTGATGGTTTTTATTTCTGCACGGGATTTCCCATATTTTTCATACTTCCCGTAAACATTGTCCATACCACCAAAGCGGTCGGCCAAGGCATATGCCGGCGTATTTTCTGAATAGACAAGAGAATACCGCTGCATATCTGGAATCGTCATAGCGCCACCGAAAGCAGCTACATAATTATCGTGCTCTCCAAGGTACTCGTAGTAAGTATTGGTAATATCAAATTCATCCGTTAAATTTAATTTCCCTGCATCGACTTCATCCACGACTAACATATTGAGGGGGAGTTTATAGGTACTTCCAGCTGTCATCGGCTGCAACTCATTCATTGAAAACTGTTGGCCTGTCGCAGGATTTTTGTAGGTAAAGGTGATTTGGGAAGGATCAATACCATATTCAGCCATGTAGTCTTGTACAACTTCTACCAAGCCTTTATTGGCATAATCATAGACAAGACCTAAATTCTCCATGGTTTCACGATCTTGATCTATGACAGCTTGTTTTTCTTCAGGAGTTTTGACACGAGGAGGTTGGAGAGGCTGCTTCTCTTCCTTGGACTCAACTGGTTGAGCTGTCGTTTCCTCTTGAGCAAGCGGTGAGGCCGGAGCCTGATAAAGATGGAGGTAAGTTAACGCTCCAACTCCTCCTATACATAGTAAAATTCCCAACACAATCATGATCGATCGAACATTAAATATTTTTTTCATATGAAGTTAATTATAAAAGATTCTCTTTAAAATAACAAGGTGTTTCCGGATCAGAAAACGATTTCTTCTAGAAGAAATTTTTTAGCGATTTCCAGATCAATCCTTCTTCATTTTCCTAATAGTCCATCCCCTTTTGACTGTCTTATTTCCGCTTAAAGGATCCCATGATCAGTTTTGCCACTTCACGCGCAATGGTACGGAACAAGGAACTGATAAAGGAATCTTTGGCCTTTTCTAAACTAGATTTCCGCGGACGGCCCGGACTCCGTTTTTGACTGGCCTTCTCTTCTGCAACTCTTGCTTTATCTTCCTCTTCTCGCTCCTTTTCCTTCTCTTCTCTAGCAGATTTTTCAGTCAATTTTTCATAAGCTGATTCATTGTCTACTCGAACAGCATATTTTTGATGGAAAGGAGAGCTGGTAATCAAGGCCAACTGTTCACTCTCGTTTAACAAATCAAAGCTCGATTGTGGAGACAAAATATAGGAGCGTTCAACCACACTTGGTTGCCCCTTTTCATTTAGGAAGGAAACGAGAGCTTCCCCTGTTCCCAACTCCGTCAAGACAGTTTCCGTATCAAATTCTGGGTTTGGTCGGAAGCTTTGAGCAGCAACCTTGATGGCCTTCATTTCTTTTGGCGTATAGGCACGCAAGGCATGTTGGACACGATTCCCAAGCTGAGCCAATACAGACTCAGGAAGATCTTGAGGATTCTGTGTAATAAAGTAGATCCCCACTCCTTTAGACCGGATAAGGCGAACGACTTGCTCAACTTTTTCCAGGAAGAGCTTGCTCGCATCATTAAACAAGAGGTGGGCTTCATCAAAGAAGAAGACAAATTTCGGTTTTTCTAGATCTCCAACTTCTGGTAAGGTCTCGAACAGACGAGACAACATCCAGATCAGGAAGGTTGAATAGAGCTTAGGGGAGTTGAAAAGACGAGTCGCTGATAGAATGTTGATGTATCCTCGTCCACTGCTGTCCAATTGCATAAAATCTTGAAGGTCCAAGGCTGGCTCTCCGAAGAATTGATCTGCCCCCTCTTGCTCTAGCACTAACAAGCTTCGTTGAATAGCTCCCACTGATTGTTTACTGATATTGCCATATTGAGCGGAATAGTCTGAAGCATGGTCATAGACTTCCTTCAAAAGACTCTGTAAATCCTTCAGATCAATCAAAGGCCAATTTTTTTCTTTAGCTAATTTAAAGACGATGGCCAAAATCCCTGTTTGTGTTTCGTTGAGGTCCAACAAGCGCGCTAGCAAAAGAGAGCCCATTCCTTCAATCGTTGCACGGACCGGATGTCCTGCTTGACCAAAGACATCCCATAAGCGAACTGGAAAAGCTTGCGGTTCAAAAGGATCTGTAATACCAAGTAGTTTATAGCGTTCTTCCATCTTTGGCGTCCATTGTCCTGCTTTGGCAAGACCTGAAAGATCTCCCTTGATATCCGCTAGAAACACCGGAATCCCTTGCTGACTTAATTTTTCAGTTATGACTTTTAGGGTCACGGTTTTCCCTGTACCAGTAGCCCCTGCAATTAACCCGTGGCGGTTGAGCATTTTTAGATAAAGTGGCGTATCCACTGCTCCTTTTGTAATCGTAATACTTATCATTTTCATTCTCCCTTTTGTTGAGGTACAGTTTTTTTCAGAAAAAGTGACACGGCTTCTTTCTTATGTAGGAAGCCTTTCTCCTCACTTTCACATACTCTTCTAGTGTATCATTTTCAGGTATAAACGCAAGAAATATCCCTCCCAAAACAGGAGAATCATTTTACTCTACTTTGAGTAATTCTAAAAATAAAAAGCCTGAATCGAGGGGCTCCTTTAAGTGACCTCTTGATTCAAACTTTTTTTATTATGAAAGCTTATTTAGCTGCTGCATAAAGCTCGTCTACTTTGTTCCAGTTAATCACTGAGAAGAAAGCTTTGATGTAGTCAGGACGAACGTTGCGGTATTTCACATAGTAGGCATGTTCCCAAACGTCCAAGCCCAAGATTGGTTTCTTCCCTTCTGAGATTGGTGTGTCTTGGTTAGCTGTTGAAGTCACTTCAAGCTTCCCTTCTTTGTTCACAACCAACCATGCCCATCCAGAACCGAAACGAGTGGTTGCTGCTGCAGTGAAAGCTGCTTGGAATTCTTCGAATGAACCGAAGGCTTCATCGATTGCTGCTGCAAGTTCTGCTGAAGGAGCTGTCTGTTCAGGAGTCATCAATTCCCAGAAAAGCGCGTGGTTCAAGTGTCCACCACCGTTGTTGATAAGCGCTTGGCGGATATCAGCTGGGATCGATTCTACATCTGCCAACAAAGCTTCAAGGTCTTCACCAATTTCAGGGTGTTTTTCAAGAGCTGCATTTGCATTGTTTACGTAAGTTTGATGGTGTTTATCATGGTGCAAGTGCATTGTTTCAGCATCAATGTATGGTTCCAATGCATCGTATGCGTACGGAAGATCTGGTAAAATAATTGCCATGGAAAATACCTCTATTTCTTTATGTATATAAAAATGATAACGCAATCATCCAATTTATTCAACTATTCTGCTTACACAGATGGGTTAGCTAGCTTTAGTACAGCCAAATCAAATAGATAATCTTTCTCATAAGTTCCCGATTTCATTTGGAAGTCGGTATCAATCAAAAGACAAATCGCCTGCTCCAAATAAGCTAGAGAAATCCCTCTACTATCTCTTAGGGCAAATTTGACTTGATAGGGATTTACTTTGCGACCGGTCAGCTCTGATAGGTCTGAAACGATTTGGGATTCTGTTCGTCCCTCTTGCTTCAACAGCTTGACCTGTGTGTAGATGCGGAACTGACTCAATAAAATGGCCAAAAGCTTGATTTCATCCTCTCCTTGCAGCCGAAGGTCCTTGACCAAACTGCGGGCGGGATCAATTTCTTTCTTTAGGATCATCTGGATCAGATCAAACAGATTATCCTGGAGTGTCTTTGGAATAGCCTCTTCTATATCTGAGATGGTAATGCTTGAAGCTCCCTTGTAGGTTTTAAGAAACTCCAAGTTTTTCTGAATCTCACTAAAATCAAAGCCAGATTTGATCAAAAGTTGGTCGAAGGCTTGTGAATCAATCGCTAGTCCCAAAGACTTGATCTCTTCCGTGAAATGGGCACGCAACTCCTGCTCTTTTAATTCAGTCGCTTCCAGCAACTGGGCATCCCTTTTTAAGAGCTTGACAATTCTTCGTTTGCTATCCAGTTTTCCTTCCGCAATGACAATCAAGCGAGTCGTTTCTAAAGGTGCCGATAAGTATCCTTCAAAGGACTGCAATTCATCATCCGTCAGGTATCTTTTTTTTGCGGTCGTCACATCGACAAAATGATCCAAAATCACTATTTTTTCGTCCGCAAAAAATGGAAGGCTGACCAAGTCAAGCTCGACCTCTGCATAAGCTGTTTCCTTCATGTCAAAATAGGAATAGTTCAAATCAGATGAATCGTAGCCAACTTTCTTAAAAAGTTGCTCTTTCATCCACTCAAACTGACCGATGTCATCTCCTGATAGAACCAGGATTGGAGGAAGGTTCTCAGCACTGATTTTTTTAATTGTTTGTAAAGCCTGCATGTTCTGAAGGTACCTCATTCCACTCTCTAAACTGATGCTGGATCTGTTCCGATTCCATTTTCTTTTCAAGAGGTGCTTTCTCTAGTGGAGTTGGTGGAGCCGAAACAATCTGGGGAATAGCTGAAAAACTGTTGGGATCCATCAAATAGGATGGCATACTTGGCGAAGAGACCACGGGACTCGTCGAAGCAAATCCTGAAGAAGCATTCTGGTCCGGTTGTGCAAGTCTAGCACTTGGAAGGACCAAGAGACAAGCCAAGCAGAGCAAGCCTGCAAGAGCTAAGACTAAAAAAATGGAAATAGGAGATAAAAGGTAGAGCAAGATAGGACCTAGAAATAGGAAAATCAAAGACCAATGAAAACCTGCATCTCTCAATCGCCGAACGACTACTGCTTGCTGGGGAACAAAAATAAGATAGAGATAAAGGAGAAAAAAGATGCTGAACCAAGCTGAAACGTCCATCCCGGTCAAGGGAATCACGTCTTCCTCTGATTTCGAATTTGAAAAGAGTAAGACCAATTGGTAAATCCAAAATGGACTGGTAAATAATAAATGCCAGGCTTGGCTAATCCAAAATTCTTTTCTATCTGATTTTCTTGAAAAATCAGCATATTGCATCCAAAACAACTGTAATGATTTCATACTTGTAACCTCATTTCCTTGACTTTATCATAGCAATTTTCAAGCTAGAAATCAAACAGCTCTTATCGAACGGTTTCAATCGTCCACTGATTCCACCCTCTAAAACGAATCGCTCCTTGCTGGTCTGTACGAAAAACAGTCATTTTTAACTCTTTGAAGCGCTCCAAAGTTTCCTGATGAGGATGCTGGTAACGATTTTTTTCGCCCGCAGATATCAAGGCAATTTTTGCTTGGATTTTCTCTAAGAAGGCAGGGTGAGAAGATCCCTTAGAACCATGGTGGCCTGCTTTTAGGACATCCACGCGCAGTTGAGGATATCGGGCTAACAAGGCCTTTTCCCCTTCTTCTTCTAAATCTCCTGTAAAAAGGAAGGACCACCCATAAAAGCGACCATAAAGAACAATGGAATCGTTATTACTCCCATCTCCTACTTCTACCGGATAGAGGACTTCTGCACGCCCATCAAAGATCGACAATTGATCACCAGCCTCCAACGTTTTTACCGGTAAGTTCAATCGTTTGAGCAGACGGACAAAAGAGCCTTTTTTTAAACTTCCCTTAGAAATATTTATTTCCTTTATCCTAACCTTAGTCGCAAGCACTTCCAAATCTCCCATGTGATCTGTGTCAGTATGCGTGAGAATCATATGATCAATCTGGTCAAGCCCCCTGCTTTTGAGATAAGGGAGTAGGGTCCGTTCTGCATTGCTAGTAGACCTTCGCTTTTTCCATTCCTCCTTTTGGCCAAAGTCCACTTTTCCTCCTGTATCAATTAAGATAGTTTTCCCTCGCCAATCACGCAACAAAATACTATCACCTTGACCAATATCAATGATGGTAATCTCATTTTCTAAAGGATGCTTCACGATGGCAAACACAGAGCATACTAAGAGTAAAAACAGGTATCGCCACTTCTTAACCTTTCGTATCTCATAGAGGCAAGCTAGCAAGCACAATAACAAGATGAAAAAATAGATGCTTGGCTGTCCAAAAACCAAGGATTGACTAGTGAAGCTCGCTAGATACTCCATACTTTTTTCCATCCAGACGAAGAAAGGATTCCAGAAGGTCAAGGGATAAAGAAAAGAAAGGAGAAAGACGACACTCAGTCCTGGCAACAACAGAAGGTCAAATAAGAGAGAAAAAATAAAGGTTAGAGGAAGGGACCAGGGTTGGTATTCTCCAAAGAAAAAAATGAGAAAAGGAAGAACCCCTAGTGTTAACACTAGACTCTCCTTGATGACTTTTCGGATTCCCTCCTTCTCCTCTTCGGAAGAGGTTAGAGTCAATATAAAGGCGTAGGCGCAGGATAAGAGACCTCCAGCAGTCAACAAGGAGGACGGTAAAAGAAGGAGTAATAAAAGGAGAGTGACTCCCATATTTTCCATTCCTTTGAGCCCAGCCTGGGCCAGGAGTTTCTGTAAGAGGCTTCGAACGACCGAAACCGAAAAGCCTGTCATTCCAGCATAAAGAAGCGAAAATGGATAGAGGAGGTAGGCAACCTTTTCCTGCTCCAGTCCCAATCGGAGAAAGAAGCGCCGAAAAGCATCTAGGAAGAAGGCAACCTGCATACCCGATAAAGCGAACAGATGGATAATCCCCAAGTTCGAATACAGCTGGCTCATTTCTTCAAACTCTACATCTAAAAAACCAAAAAGCAAACCTGTCATGTAGTGACTCATGGGCTGGGGGAAATGCTGGTGAACCCATACAATGGCCTTTCGCCTCCAACTAGACAGCAGTCCTATGAAATCTCTAAGCTCAGCAGGTCTCTTTTCAAGGATGTGGCTGATTTTTAAAAGGTGATAAATCCCTTGTGTTTTCAGATAAGCCTGGTAATCAAAACCCATAAAATTACGCTGTTTTGTCGGGGTCTCTAACTCCCCTTTGATCCGTAATTCTAGCCCATGATCCAGGTGTTTAAAATAGGCTTGTTCTTCCTCTGACTGAAGCTGGTAGAAAACCTGAAAAGTACGGCTACCCGACTTGGCACGAAAGGATAAAGCATCTCCATTCACCTTGATGGTATCCGGTAAAAGCTGAATGACCCTTGGGACCCTATAATCGCTTGACTCTTGTTTTCCCTGTTCGATCCGGAAAGCAAAACAAAGGGCAAAGAGGGAAAGAAACCCTAGGAGGCACAGAAATCGTTTGCCATCGTAGCGTCTCCTAAACAAGATGAAGAAGGCCAGAAGGAAGATCGAAGCGAGCCAGTGTCCCGTGTAGATCCAATAATAGAGAGCTAAAACCGGCAGGGTGAGATGAAATGGATGAATGTTGAGACTTCTAATCCACTGTAACATGCTCTTTTAACTTTTCTAGCGTCTTTTGGCCAATCCCAGAAACATTTTTCAATTCATCAACAGACTGAAATTTTCCTTTTTCCTCACGATAAGCAATGATATCTTGGGCTCGCTTTTGACCTATACCAGAAATCGTCTGTAGTTCCGCTTCTGTTGCCGTATTGAGATTGACCTTTCCATCTTTTGACTGCTTTTCACCACCGGTCGTCCCAGCAGATGCAGATGCGGACGCAACAGGCGCTACCTCCTCTCCATTCTTAGCAACATAGACGATGGACTCATCCTCCAATTTTTGCGCTAAGTTGACGGATTGGTTGTTGGCTTCGTCTGTCATCCCTCCTGCTTTTTGGACAGCATCATAGACCCGGCTCCCCACGGGAAGTTCGTAGACCCCTGCCTGTCTAACAGCACCCTTCACATCCACCATGATTTTCTCTTGAGAGGAGTCCGTCTTTTCCTCACTCCTCTGTTGAGAGCTAGAAGGGAGGCTTGTCTCTTCCTTAGGGGAAATCTCCTGATCCACCATTTCTAACTGAGAAATGACAGTTTCCGGTCCTTGTGGGGGTTGCTTAGGCCAAAAGAGAAATATTCCTCCCATCACTAGCCCCACAGCAGCCAAACCTAAAAACAGTTTATATTCCTTGATCTTCTCAATCCACGTCTCCATAAATACCCCTTTTATTTTTATTATTCGTAAAAAATCGAAGAAATAAAAAAAGAATGTCAAAAATCACATGATTTTTGACATTCTTTTTATCTAGATTACTGCTTAGTCTTTCCGATGCTTGTCCGGATCCCAAACAAAACTAGCGATATAACTAAACAAGAGGGTCAGTAAAGCGACAACCAAGACAAATGGCAGCAGTAAAAACTTCAACAAACGGATGAAGATAAAAGGTTTTCGGTCGTTGCGGAGTGCCTGAGATTCCGCATCTAAGCGATCAAACTCAGCCTGGATACGTCTTGCAACTTCTTCCACTCCCTCATCATTCATTTTTGCAATATCAGAGATATCAATAGGGTGCCCAAAGTTCATGTCAACCCGTTCACAGGTCGCTAGTCCTTTCAAAGTCATTGGACCCGTATAAGTGACAGGCATAATACGTACCTTGGCCATCTTGGCAATCACAGCAACTCCACCCTTAACATCCTGAGAATGGCGACTTCCACTTGGAAACATAATCAAGGAACGCTTGCTTTTTTTGAGCATATTCACTGGGTATTTAATCGCTGCTGCACCTGGATTTTCACGGTCAATTGGGAAAGCCCCGCACATGCGAATCCACCATCCAAAAATCCGATTGGTAAAGAGTTCCTTCTTAGCCATAAAGATAAATTGCTTGGGTTTAGTCGCAAAGGCCATGTAGACCGGATCCCACCAAGTTCGATGAGGAGCTACGAGAATGTAATTTTCCTCTTGACTCGGAATCAGTTCCTTATGATGGTAATGAGCATTTCCATTCAGAACCCATAAAATAAAGGTCACTAAGCCACGTAAATAGGTATAAAACATGCTTTCTCCTTTGATAATTCTCTTGTTTATCCATTATACCGTATCCTTCTCTTCCCCGCAAATCTTTTCAAAAACTTGATGACTCAACAAACTGACTGCATCTAGTCTTTTTCTTAAAAAAATGATATGATGTTTTTATGGAAATGAATGAATTAAAGGGATTAACCCATGAAGAGGTCCGCAAAAAAATACAGCGTGGCCAAACCAACGAATTTAAAGCGAATACCAGTACCAGTACCTGGCAAATCATCAAGCGCAATGTCTTCACCTTGTTTAATGCTTTGAACTTTGTGATCGCCCTCGCTTTGGTTGCGGTACAAGCCTGGAGCAATCTGGTCTTTTTTGCAGTCATCTGCTTTAATGCCTTATCCGGGATTGCTACAGAGCTCCGCGCTAAACGGATGATTGATAAATTGAACTTGATGAGTAAGGAGCTCGTCACTGTCATCCGAGCCGGGGAAGAGGAAACCATTGATCCAGAGGAAATCGTCCTTGGCGACCTGATTAAGCTATCTGCTGGAGACCAAATTCCGAGTGATGCCATCGTTCAAAAGGGAGTTGCTGAAGCCAACGAAGCCATGCTGACGGGAGAAAGTGACTTGGTTCTCAAGGAAGAGGGAGATGAACTTCTATCCGGTAGCTTCTTAGCGAGTGGCCAGGTCTACGCTCGTGTCAAACGTGTGGGGGCCAATAACTATGCTAATAAATTGATGGTTGAGGCGAAAACTCTCAAACCCATCAACTCTCGCATCCTCTACAATCTCGCAAAAATCTCTAGTTTTACTGGAAAGATTATTATCCCATTTGGAATCGCCCTCTTCTGTGAAGCCTTTTTGATTAAACTGCTTCCAGTGAAAGATTCTGTGATTACCTCTTCCACTGCTCTCCTGGGCATGTTGCCAAAAGGAATTGCCCTTCTGACAGTGACCTCTCTCTTGACAGCCGTGATCAAGTTGGGGATGCGCAAGGTCTTGGTCCAAGAGATGTACTCTGTGGAAACCCTGGCTCGTGTCGATACTCTTTGTTTGGATAAGACAGGAACCATCACCCAAGGAAAAATGACCGTCAAAGGCATTCACTCCCTGTCTGAACACTTTTCTGAAGAAACTATCGAAGTTATTCTCGCTGCCTATATGCAAAATTCTGAGGATAACAACCCAACTGCCCAAGCTATCCGCAAAGCATATGGCGAGTTAGAACACGCTTATACAGCAGAATCAATCATTCCATTTTCAAGTGATCGAAAATGGGGGGCCATGACCCTGACCAACTTGGGGACCGTTTATTTAGGGGCCCCAGAAATGCTCCTCAAAGAAAATCCTCCAGCGGTATTGGAAGCCCAAGCCCATGGATCACGGGTCTTGATCTTAGCTCGCAGTGTGGAAGCCATTGATATGCATGATTTGACTTTGCCAAGTGATGTAGAAGCGATCGCCGTCATTGAAATCCTCGATCCAATCCGCGAAGGGGCTGCCGAAACCTTGGATTATCTTCGCTCCCAAGATGTAGATCTCAAAATCATCTCTGGTGATAATCCAGTCACTGTTTCTTACATTGCTAAGGAAGCTGGTTTTGAAAGCTACGAAAGTTATATTGACTGTTCTAAGATTGAGGACGATGAGTTGGTGGACCTAGCTGAAAGTACAGCCATTTTTGGACGGGTTTCTCCTCATCAAAAGAAACTCTTGATTCAAACCCTCAAGGCTGCTGGTCGAACCACTGCCATGACAGGGGACGGGGTCAATGATATCCTAGCCTTACGAGAAGCTGACTGCTCCATCGTGATGGCCGAAGGCGATCCTGCAACTCGTCAAATTGCCAATCTCGTCTTGTTAAACTCTGACTTTAATGATGTTCCAGAAATTCTCTTTGAAGGTCGTCGGGTCGTCAATAACATTGGACGAATCGCTCCTATCTTCTTTATTAAGACGATCTACTCCTTCATTCTGGCGATTATTTGTATCGCAAGTGCCCTTTTATTTGACATCAACTACTTGTTGATCTTCCCATTTATTCCGATTCAGATTACACTGATTGACCAGTTTGTCGAAGGATTCCCTCCATTTGTCTTGACCTTTGAACGAAACATTAAGCCAGTGGAAAAACACTTCCTCAAACGCTCCTTGCATCTGGCCTTACCAAATGCCTTGATGGTTGTCTTTAGCGTCTTATTTGTTCGTTTATGGGGAGCTCATCATGGCTGGTCTAGCCTGGACATGTCTACCCTTTCCTACTACTTGTTAGGATCTATTGGCTTCTTGTCCGTTATTCGGGCTTGCTTGCCACTCAATATCTGGCGAGGTCTCTTAATTATCTTCTCTGTCTGCGGTTTCTATCTCTCTGCCTTTTACTTGAAAGGTCTGATTGAAATCGGAACATTGACAGCTGTGACCTTCCCAGTCTACCTTGCCTTGATGGCTCTCTTTACGGGAATCTTCATCTTGGCGACCATTTATCAAAAATATGAATTTGATTAAACAACTCTTTGATAAGGATGGAACAAAAGTTCTGTCCTTATTTTTTCTTATCCCTTTCTATGCTTTTCCCCGCCCTCTTTTCATGCTATAATAGAGCCATGAACGATATCGAATTAAAAGACGGCGAACGCGTCAACCAACTATTTTCTAGTGATGTAAAAATCATTCAAAACAGAGAGGTTTTTAGCTATTCTATTGATAGTGTCCTTTTGTCACGTTTTCCTAAGTTGCCCAACCGTGGTCTGATTGTCGATCTTTGTGCCGGCAATGGCGCTGTCGGACTCTTCGCTAGCACGCGCACCAAAGCAACCATCGTTGGAGTGGAGATTCAAGAAAGACTCGCCGACATGGCAGAGCGTTCCATCCAATTGAATGGCCTCTCCGACCGTATGTCCATGATTACCGATGATTTAAAAAATTTGCCCCACCATTTCCCTGGTAGTAAAATCGACCTTATTCTCTGTAATCCTCCCTACTTTAAAGTGGACGAGCATTCCAATTTAAATGAGAGCCCTCATTATTTGCTAGCTCGTCACGAGATCACCACCAATTTGGACCAAATTTGTCAAGTGGCCCAACGGACTCTCAAGTCCAATGGCCGACTCGTCATGGTACATCGTCCGGATCGCTTCTTAGATATCATTGAAACCATGAAACACTACAATCTGGCTCCTAAACGGATTCAATTTGTCTATCCCAAGGTCCATAAAGATGCCAACATGCTTCTCATTGAGGCCATTAAAGATGGATCGCGAGATGGTCTAAAAATTCTGCCTCCACTGTTCATCCATGAGGAAGATGGAAGCTATACGCCGGAGATTCATGAGATTTATTATGGAAACTAAAGCTTATATGTATGTAGTCCAGTGTGCAGATGGGACCCTTTATACTGGCTACACCACCGATATCGAACGCCGTATCAAAACCCACAATGCTGGCAAAGGCGCCAAATATACACGTCCCAGACTTCCTGTGACCTTGATCTACCAAGAGTCTTTCCCCGACAAAAGAGCTGCTATGTCAGCCGAAGCACTCTTTAAACGGAAGAGCCGAGAGGAAAAACTGACCTATATCAAGCATCAACAATCTAAACTAGATCCAGAATAGAGGTAACCTAAATGATCTAACAATCATCTGTTTGCATGCTAAAAGGAGCCACAAGAGCTCCTTTTTTTAATCATCTAGGATTCGTCATCAAGGGTCTTCAAAAATGCCCAATTTCCAACACTTTGTTTTCCATAGTCAAGCACCATAGAATCTAATAGAACGAATTCATTTTTTTCATAGAAAAAGACATTTTGCTGGGTACTGGTAATCAAGCCTAGACGCTTACAACCTTTGGCCTTGACGTAAGGCTCAATCCCGTTTTGGAGAAAATGACTACCAACACCTTGGCCCTGAATAGTTGGGCTCACAGCAAACATCATTAAATACCAGTCGAAGTTTCCGGATTTTTTCAAATGTTGCTCCGAACGCTCCACCAGGTCCAGATATTTCATTAATTTCCAAGGGCTAATGTAACGGAATAACTTAAAAATTCCATTTAGTAGGTAAGAGACCATTGAGAAATCTTTTTGTTGCAAGAGTCCTACAGCTATAATTTCTCCATCTCGTTCAGCAACTAGGCAAGTTTCCCCTTTGATGTAGAGCTTGACTAACAAGGTATGCAATAGCTCAATAAAGGCCGGAAAGTATTCAGGCTTTTTTAAATCTTCTTTAATGACGGTTAAAAATGGATAATTCATAAAAGCATCAGCGCAGACTTTTCCAATTAGCTTGTACTCATCTAGCCTTGCTTCTCTATATACGATCCTTTCCATACGCCAACTCCTTCATTCTAATAAGTCCATTATACTGTAAAATACTCTTTTTTTCGATTGCAATATGAAATTATCACATAAATTCTTACAAATCCGAAGCCATTTGAATAGTGAATGAAAGCTTAATCAGATTTATGAACATTGGGAACCAATTTTTGATGAATGACGGAACTACTCCTGCATAGAAACAAAAAAATAGTCCTTCTAGATTTTTCTAGAAAGACTATTTGATACGTTAGGAACTAAGAAAATTAAATACGCTCTTTCCAAGAAGTTGCGACTTGGTCTAAGACTTGGTTGAGCTCTTCAATGTTGCGACGACCTTCTGTACGGAGCCATTCACGAGCTGCTGCTTCGCCATTCTTGATGTAGGCTTCTACAGATCCAGCCCAAGTTGCACGACCACAAAGGACCCCGTTGAAGTTCGCGCCTGCTTCATGCGCAAAGACGAGGGTTTCTTGGAAAAGTTTGGCAGAAACACCTGCACTCAAGTAGATGTATGGAAGGTTAGTTGCTTCTTCTTGTTCTTTAAAGAAGGCAGCAGCTTCTTCACGGCTATGAACGATTTCTCCATCTCCAAAACCTTCAACGTATTTGACATTGACTGGCACTTCTACCTTCAAGACATCGATGTTGAAGCGTGGGTCTGAGAAGACTTTCATAGCTTCGATGACCTTACGAGGTTTTACTTTCGCATATTCTACAGATCCGGCATCCGCGATTTTTTCATCATAAGCCAAGATTTCAAGGAAGAATGGAATTTCTTCTGCAACACATTCTGAACCAATGCGTTCGATGTAGGCTTGTTTTTCTTGGTTAAGTTCTTCTGCACTATCCACATCATAGTAGAGCAAGAATTTCACTGCATCTGCACCCTGTTCTTTGATGCGTTTAGCTGACCAAAGGTTAAGGCAGTCTGGCAGACGCTTGGTGCTAGAAGTGTCGTAGCCAGTTTTTTCATAAGCCAACAAGAGACCTGCTTCTGCATCCAAGACCTTAGTAGCAGGAAGTCCATACTCAGGATCCAAGAGCATAGAAGATGCGAATGGTGTCAATTCTTCAGCCACCAAGACCTTCAATTCTTCCATTTGAGCCACTGTTGGTTCTGTATCTTGGTACTGAGCCATGAGGCGTTTCAAGGCACCACGTTGGTCAAAGGCCAAGGCTGAAATCACACCCTCTTTGGTGCTCAATTTTTCTAAATAGTTGCGTTTTTGTTCTGTTAATACCATCTTATACCTCTTTTACAATTATATTCTGATACAAATCATCGTAGTGGGCCATATTGACATGCCCTGTCATCTTTTCTTGGGCATTTAGCATCCCTAAGACCATAGCATGGGTCAAGAGGGCCGCGTCATCTTTTCCGCTACTGAGGGCGGCAGAGATCCCAGCCACGGTTGAATCTCCAGATCCCACTGGATTGACCACTTCTATTTTTGGAATATCGACCTTATAGAAGCTGTCCCCATGTTTGGCAAAGGCACCATCTCCACCTAAGGAGACGATAATCCATTCGATTCCTTCAAACAGTGGGTCTTTCAAAACTTCTTTTAAGTCCTCAAAATCCGCTGAAACATCCCGTCCTAAGAGTTGAGATAATTCTTCGCGATTGGGTTTAATCACCGTTGGTTTGAATGGTGAGTGAAGGACCGCTTCTAAAGATTTGCCTGATGAATCAAGTACAACCTTGCGTCCTGCTTCTTTTGCAATCTCAATTAGGCTCGCATAATAGTCCACTGGTAGCCCTGTAGGAAGACTCCCCGAAATAGCAATCACATCCGCTGTCGGCATGAGGAGTTTGAAATGATGAAGGAATCCTAAAGCTTCCGTCCGGATAATTTCTGGACCCGCTTCTAAGATTTCTGTTTGATTTCCTTCATGCAAGATGGCGATACAGTTCCGCGTATCTCCCAGGATATCATAGAAGAAGGATTGGACATCTCGTGGAAGATGGGTCTTGATGAATTGACCATTGGTCCCCCCAACAAAACCTGTTGCTCCAACTGTTTCACCGCTCTCAGCTAGGACACGGGTGACATTTAACCCTTTCCCACCAGCCGTCTTAGAAACTTCCGACACACGATTCACAGTATCCAACTTTAATTCTTCCAAGGGATAAGAAATATCAATGGAAGGATTCAAGGTGACAGTTAAGATCATATCCTCACCTCTTAGTCGTGGTATTCACCACGATCCCATTTTTCAAGGAATTCTGTAAAGAAGTCTGCATCCTCTTGGTGATCATTATGGGTTTCCAAATGTTGAATCTTGGCAATCAATTTCTTGTTTTCTTCACTTGGTTTGTATTCTGCATGAATGAAAGCTTCAATGATATCACACATGAGCAACTCACCGGTTACTTTCCCACCAAAACCAATCACGTTGGCATTCAACTCTTCTTTCGCATAAAGAGCAGTTGTCATGTCGCGAACCAAGGCTGAACGGATTCCAGGAACCTTGTTAACAGCGTTGTTAATTCCAACACCAGTACCACAGATACATACTCCAAGATCTGCTTGACCACTAGCGACTGCTTCTCCGACTTTTTTCCCAAAAATTGGGTAGTGGGTACGTGCATGGTCATAGGTTCCGAAGTCAAGGACTTCATAACCTTTTGATTTCAAAAATTCAGAAACAGCCATTTTTTCATTTGTGACAATATGGTCACATCCAATTGCAATTTTCATTCGTTTACTCCTCCCCTTAGCACATCTTGTTGAGCATATCGACACGGATTTGGTGGCGACCGCCGTCATACTTACCGTTTACAAAACCTTTGGCGATATTTTTGGCCAATTGGTCACCCACGATTTGAGCACCCATGGTGATCATGCGAGAATTGTTGTGGCCACGAGTCATGTAGGCAGAACGCTCATCTGAAACTTCTGCCGCAACCATTCCTTTAATTTTAGTAGCGACCATGAATGGACCAGCACCATAGGCATCAATGACGATACCAAGATTGTCTTCTGCTTGTTTGACTTCCTTAGCGACAGCCAAAGTCACATCGACAAAGTCTTGCCCTTCTTCTGTCACATCCACCACTTGGAAACCTTCTGCTTCCAAATATTCTTTGACTACTTCTTTTAAGCGGATACCTGCTGCATCCGCACCAATAATAACTGACATATTATGCTCCTTCTTTTAATTCATTTTTCAATCAAATACAGAAACTTCTATATTCAACAACATTATTTTCTATAAAATTTCGATTTCAAAACTAAGTTCTGCTTCTTGACCTGCTGGCAAAAGTCGAACTTGCTTTTTATATTCCAAATAATCACTCTCTTCAAGGGAAGTGGATAAACCAGACCAAGGCTCTAAAGCGATAAAAGGTCCTTTATTTGGTGTTGTCCAGATAATCAAGTTTGAAAAATCTGGAAAATGAAGGCTTACTCCTTTTTCGTGCTTTTTAGAGCGGAGGATCACCCTTCTTGATTGTAAGCAATCTAAGGTGATGGCATCCTTTTGGAAGAGATCGTAATCGAGATTTAGGATTTTCTCTTGCTGTAAGAAAGGTGTCCGATCAAAGACGTTTAGCAAGCCTGTCTCTGGATAGGATTTAGGAATACTACAGGTCTCTTCTTGTTCGAATTCCAGGTAGTAATCTTCAAATCCTTCATCCGCCAGTAACGGACAATTAAATCCTGGATGGCCACCAACGAAAAAGGGCATGACTCCTTCCTCACCAAGATGGTGAACCCGATAGGTTACTTGAATCTTCTTACCAAGTAATTGATAAGAAATTTCTAATCTGAAATGATAGGGATATTGCTGATACATTTCTTCCGTATCTTCTATCCCAAAAGTCACCCGATCTTCTGTTTGCTCTACCAGCTCAAAGTTTTTCTTGCGAACCAGCCCGTGGCGAGGGATCTTCCCAACACCTTGAGGGCGATACATGGTTGTATCATTTCGAACCGAACCACAGATAGGAAAGAGAACTGGGGCTTGGCCACTCCAATACTGAGCATCACCCTGCCAAAGATATTCGATACCTTCCTGATCCTTGATAGAGGTCAGCTCACCACCTAACTCCTTGAAACAAACTTCCAGATCATTATTTTTTAAAGCTATCCTCATATTTCACTCCTTAGCATGTTATTTTAGAGAAAAAACTAGGCTACCCCTCCATGTCTGGAAAATTGATACCCTAGTTTTATCAAGTTACATATTTAGGAGCGGATTATTTTGCATTTGCTGCGTATTCTTCGTTACGTTTGATCATTTGTTTTCTGTACCATGCAAAGATTCCAACGTAGAATGCTAAGAAGGCAACAACACCAATAATCAATTTAATATCACCAGTTGTTGCATTACCGATTGTCCAACCAAGCAATTTTTCAACAGGTCCTTCAAGAGTTGAGTGAGTGATCAATTGAGCTTTGTCAACTCCTTCTGGAAAGGCTTTTACACTTTTCGCCAATTCAGTAGCGAATGGTGCGATAAGAGTACCTGAAAGAAGGAAGAGTGGCAACAAGAGTGTTCCAAACACGATCATACGGATCAATTTACCACGTGTTACAACCAACAAAGCTGGAGTCACACCCATAGCGATGATCCCTGCAAGTGGCAAGATACCATTTCCGACTTTAGAAAGAAGCACTGCTTCGATCAACATGATTGGTGCAAGTACGTTTGCACAAGCCCAGATTTCTGCACGACCAGCGATAAATGGCCAGTCCAAACCGATATTGAATTTACGTCCTTGAAGACGTTTAGTAGCAACGTTTGTAATACCTTGTGACAATGGTTCTACCGCTGCGATGAACCAAGAACCGATCAATGAGAACAATTCCAAGCAGACACCGGCAGTCAAACCAAGGCTCAACCAACCTTTAATAACCAATTCCCAAGTTTTAGCATCAGCTACATCAGCAACTGGATGTGGAGTACCCATGATACCGATGACGATACCAAGAAGGAAACCGATGAAGAATTTAGATCCCCAGAAACCAATTTTCTTGTTCAATTTAGCTGCGTCAAAGTCGTATTTGTCAAGACCTGGGAAGAATTTGTCAAAGATTTTATCCAAAACCATGATGATTGGGTTCATCATGTAGTTCATGTGAGTTGAAGTCATAGGTGATGAACTTGGTGCATTCAACAAATCGTCAAATGTTGGTTTCATCAAGTCTGAGTTGATGATTTTCATAATCCCTACAAGAACAACTGCAAGAGTGGCAACTAAGAGGGAAACTCCTGCGCTAACTCCATTTTTATCCGCATACCATTTAATCAAAAGACCTGTGATAGACAAGTGCCAGATATCAAAGATATCGACATCAAGTGTATCTGTTTTCTTCATTGCAAGCATGACAATGTTGACAACCAACATAACTAGCAAGAAGTAAAGTGTCCAGGCAGACCCCCAAGTGATGGTCGCAAGTGGTGCCCAACCAACGTCTGTGATATTCAATTGAATACCAGTGTTCTCAACGAATTTTGCAAGAGACGCTGAGAAAGCGCCATTCAACATACCGATGATTGCACCGATACCTGTAAGGGCGATGGCAAGTTTAATACCACCTTCAAGCGCTTTGGAGAATTTCACTCCAAACAAAAGTGCCAATAGAGTTAGGACGATCAACATGATGATCGGTGCACCCATATCTAGAATGGGTTTGAAAAACTTATTGGCAAAATCGATAATGCCATTCATAATAAATCCTCCCGATTTATATTTTTATATTTTACAAAATTAAGAATGTCAGCAATTCCAGGCATAGGAACCGCTTACAAAATACAGATAAACGAATTAGCTTAAACCGTGTTCTTTGATGGCTGCTTCGATATTGTCATATACCGGAGCGCTCATAGCTGGAATACGGAATAAGATTGGACCAGCTTCAACTACTGGAATACCAGGATCAAAGCCTAAATCTGTTGCAGCGATTGGTGTAAAGATATCATAACCTTTAATCAAATCTTCATTCACATCTTTTACCATTACCGCATCACATTGTACATCATATCCACGGTTTGAAAGCTCTTCTTCTAGAGCGCTTTTGATTTGGTGGCTTGAGTTAACCCCTGCACCACAGGCAGCTAAAATTTTAATCATTTGAATGACCTCCATTATAAATATTTTTAATTTTTACTATTAAGCAATCGCTTCTGTGATATAGCGATATAAGTCTTCTTCAGTTTCCAATTTCGACATGTTTTCAAGATTTCCATTTGTCGTAAAGAAATCCATCAAATGCGCCAAAATGTTTGTTTGGCTGGAACTAGAATTGTTAATGATGAAGAATAAAAGAGAAACTTCTACTTCTTTATCAGGTGCGATCATATTGTGGAAGGTTACCGGATTTTTCAATCGAACAACTACAATATTCTCTGTTAGGTTATGGATGATATCCGTATGAGGAATCGCTACATTCGGAAGATCCTTTCCTAGAAATTCCATATCCAAGCCAGTAGGGAACGATTTCTCTCTCTCTTTTAATGCAGCTCGATAAGAATCTGTCACAATCTGACGTTCTTCCAATAAAGTTGCAACCTGGTCAAACAATTCTTCTTGATTCGCAACATCTAGGCAAAAGACTAATTCCCGATTAAACAGTTGATTTAATCCCATCTTTTCACCCCTTCCACTTTTAAAATATCTTTTAATTACATGATAAGTATATCACTATATGAATGCGCTGTCAATTACAATATGTAATTTTTTGTTCTTTTTTGTTTATTTTTTATAGATTTATTTATAACCCCTCCCCTATTAAAGGATATAAAAAAGACCAGAATCTGCTTGAATCCTGGCCGTTTAGCTGTTTCTTTTCTAATTTTTACAAAATTTTTGTATAAGAATTGTATTTTTCTCGCACCTTATTAGAGATAGAATGATCGGTAATCACCGCATCTAAATCATCTAGACGGTAAAAAGCATAGAAAGAATAGCTGTCAAACTTACTGTTATCTGCTACTACATACTTTTCAATGGCATTGTTAAGAATAATTTTATTACCATTTCCTTCTTCTTCGTTTGCAGTCATTGCTGTATGACCGTCGATTCCATTTACCCCGATAAAGGCTTTCGAAACCTTAATTTCCTTTAAGAGCTTATTAGCAAACTGCCCTACAAAGGTCTGTGTCTTGACCCTATATCGACCTCCCACTAGGATAATGTCATAATTGGGTTGATCTTTTAATTTTTCAAAAATAGGTAGGGAATTGGTGACAATACTGACATGTTTCCCTTCAAGATAATCGCCAATAAAATCCGTAGTGGTTCCAGCCCCAATAAAAATTGTATCGCCTTCATCGATTAAAGCCGCACATTTTTGAGCAATCTCCCTTTTCTCTTCCACGTTCAACATGTTCTTTTCTGTATGAGAGACTTCTGTCAGACTATCCTTGATTTTTCGATGGGCCCCTCCATGAACACGAACCAATAGGTCTTGCTCCTCTAAGTCCATCAAATCCCGTCGAATTGTCATATCCGTTACACCCAAGAGATCACTTAGATCCTTAACAGAGACCACTTCATTTTTATCCAACTCTTGTAAGATTGCTACATGTCTACTCTCTTTCATATGACGTCCTACTTTCCTATTTCTGCTTTCATTATACTATAATGGTGAACATTTTCAATAAGAAACAAACATTTTGACGATTTTTTTCTATATTAATCACTTATTTTGTTGATCGTTTTTGTGAATTGATCATTTTTTTGTTCACTTTTTTAAAAAAAGTAGATTTTTTTTAGCAAATCTGTTGACAGGACTTATAAAAAGTTGTATTCTTAATATGTTAACAGAATTGATAGCGCTACCACATAGTGATAGCAAACGTTTTGTTTACGAATTTCGGTCTCCTTATAAATATACAAGGGTAAACAACTGTTTACCCTTGTATTTTTTATTTATCTCCTTTGTTCCGAATCACAAAGCCTGTTTTCTTCTCGCTTGAAGTATTACGAGGTTTTTTATGATCCTTACGGTAACGCTTCTCTTTGTCAAAACGATCATTGGAACGACCACCCTTTCGGTAGTCATCACGACGACCATTGCCACGACGATCACGATCTCGACGGTCATCACCACGACGTCCACCGCGACCAGACTTGCCTTTTCCGCCAAATCCACCACCAGATGGTTTAAATGGTAATGGTTTTTCACGCGCAATTTCAACTTCTGGAAGACTATCTGGATCCTGAACCGTCAAGCTAAGGATGTACATGGCCAATTCTTCTGGGCTGAATTCTGCAGCCAATTTACGAGCATCCTTTGCAAATTTGTCGAAGTTACCTCGAATAGCTTCATCCGCAAAGTCACGTTCAATTTTCTTGAGTGCAACCTGTTTCTTAGCTTGGAAGGCTTCTTCTGCTGTCGCAGGTTTCAAGCCCTTCATGCGTTTCTTGGTCAAGTTTTCGATGATTTGGAGGTAACCCATCTCATTTGGTGCTACGAAAGTAATCGATTGACCTGACTTCCCAGCACGACCTGTACGGCCAATACGGTGAACATAGCTCTCAGGGTCTTGTGGGATATCATAGTTGTAGACATGGGTTACACCTGAGATATCCAATCCACGAGCCGCTACGTCTGTTGCTACGAGGACATCCAGATTGCCATTTTTGAAATCACGAAGGACTCGAAGACGTTTGTTTTGGTCAAGGTCTCCATGAATCCCTTCTGCACGGAAACCACGGATCTTCAGACCACGAGTCAACTCATCTACACGGCGTTTGGTACGACCAAATACGATCGCAAGCTCTGGTTGCTCCACGTCCATGAGACGAGTCATGGTGTCAAATTTTTCTTGTTCCTTAACTCGGATATAGTACTGATCTACCAGTTCTGTTGTCAACTCTTTAGCCGCAATCTTCACATGCTCAGGGTCTTTCATAAATTGAACCCCAATGCGTTTGATAGCTTCAGGCATGGTTGCTGAAAAGAGTAAGGTTTGACGATTTTCTGGGACACGAGAGATGATGGCTTCAATATCCTCAAGGAAGCCCATGTTGAGCATCTCATCTGCTTCGTCCAGGATGAGGGTTTCAATGTCTTGTAATTTCAAGGCCTTGCGTTTGATCAAGTCTAGGAGACGACCAGGCGTTCCAACTACGATATGAGCACCTGATTTAAGCGCCTTGATTTGTTTTTCGATACTTGAACCACCATAAACAGAACGGACTTTTACACCCTTGCTTCGACCAAAGCGGAAAAGTTCTTCCTGACTTTGTACAGCTAGTTCACGGGTTGGTGCAATGACCAAAGCTTGAATGGTCGCTTCTTCGGTACGAATTTTTTCAAGGGTTGGCAAGCCAAAGGCTGCAGTTTTCCCTGTACCTGTTTGAGCTTGTCCGATAACATCTTTTCCTTCAAGAGCCAAAGGAATAGTTTGCTCTTGGATAGGACTTGCTTCTACAAATCCTGCTTTTTCGATTTCTGCTAACAAATCAGCAGAAAGATTAAATTCATTAAATTTCACGTTTTTCTTCTTTCTAAAGATGGTGCGAAGCCATCCTATAGCGCTTAGTTTATACTTTTCTTGTCATGACGTACTTTCAGTTTTCATGAAAGACCGTGTTGCTTCTTTTCCACTAAAGAAAAGTACTGCTTTTTTGCAACCTATCTAGTATACCATAGACCAGGTTTAAAAGATAGTAAAACGAAACAGGTTGAAAAGTTTTTATTAGGTAAACCCTTACAAAGATTCTCTTTCCACCTTCGAATGATTTTTGCGTCCCTTTCCAATTTCTTTTTTAAATTTGCAATAATAAAAAGGACTAAAAAGTCTCTTCTTTCATTTGAAGCACCTCACAAAAACAGCGTTACAATAGGCTTTCTAAAAATTTTTACGCATAAATAATCCCCTTTTATTTTGGGATTATTTCCTTGATTTTTAAAATAAAAATATGTATAATGATTCTAGTATTTAGGTTATTTCAGTATCATTAAAATGCTTCATTCATTTAACTGATTCAACGATTCAATCCAATTATAAATTGTTTATAATCCACTCAGTACTTTTAAATCTACTCCTACTATTTCCAAGAAGATTTTGTACAGTCGATCACTTGTATCAAAACTGCCTCTTCTTCTTAGGGGAGGCAGAATTAAAAATGAAGGTTTTTCTGAAATAGCCAAGATACGAAAGAGGTAAGGAATTTCTTCCCTACCTCTCTTTTTTTATCGTTTATGAGCAATCCAGCGCAAGATTCGTGATAAAATCAACCACAAGACGAAGCTAGCGGTCGAAATATAAATCCAGGCATTGGGTTCATTGGTAAAGGGCAATGGAACGTTCATTCCAAAGAAACCAGTGACAACTGCTAAGACCGCCAAGAGGGCTTCTATGATGGTCAAGGTTGTCAAATTATCATTCAGATTGTTATTCAGAATATTATTGTAGGAGCTAGACAATTGCTGCAAGACCTGAGAGTTTAACTCTGTCATGGAGACCAACTGCCGGGCCTCGATCATGGCATCATCAAACTGTTCTTTTTCCACATCATCTAATTGACGATAGATCAGGTGGGCCTTGATATGTTCAAGCAACATACGATTTTGCTTGGCCGCAGATACCAGATAGACCATACCCGTTTCCAAGTCAGAAAGAGCATAAAGGTTCTTACTGGTCGTGGTTTTTCGCAAGAGACGATTGATTTCGTCCTTATGTTTATCCAGACGCTCAATAATCGGATAATAAGCATTACTAATCATCTCAAGGCCTGCAAACAAGAGTTTAAAGGTGGATAAACTTTCATGAGCATCAACATAGCGTTCCATTTGTGCAATAATATAGGCGTTGTCTCGGTTACTAATAGTTACAAGACGTGGCCCCTGGACAATGAAAGTCATTGGAATCGTTTCATAATATTCCTTTTCCTTTTCCATGTCCAAGACATTATAAATAAAAGTCACAGTTCCATTTTCACGGTTGTAATCCATGTGGGCACGTTCATTTTTATCCAATGCATATTCAATGGTTTCTTGATCAATACCATACTTTTGGTACAACTGGGATGTTTCTGCAATCAAGTCAGAATCAATATTAATCCAACTCCGACCATCTCCTAACTTTTTTTCAACGAACATTTCGTTTCCTCTTTACCTTATCTACCAGTACTCCTACCCGATTATCCGAAATCGCTAGATGAGTCCTGTCCTCATTCACTGATCAACGCAATACAGCGGCTGCTAAGGCCTGCTGGATCTCGATAACACTATTATCACTCTTAAATTGAAGTGTTTCTGATGGTTCTACAGCTGATGAAACCCAAATTTTTAATTCTGCATCCAAATCAAAATGACCAGATGTTTCTACTGAAAACCGTGAAATGGAACGATAGGGGAGGGATTTATAAGACGTTTTCTTCCCTGTCATTCCTTGCTTGTCCACCAAAATCAGACGGTACTCCGTAAAGACAATCAAGTCACGAATCAAACTAAAAGCCAGAGTTACTTGCTCACCTGGAACCAGGATATCCCCTAAATCTTTTTCAACCTTATCGACGTCTTTTTGAGAAGCATTGCCCATCAAACCTGCAAAAATACCCATAATTTTTTCCTCCACAACTTGTGCATTTTCTATCTTAATAACTATACCATATTTTTTACGAGTTAAAAAGTTGCGGGAACGTTTTTTTGATAGTATAATGAGAGAGTCACAAGAGGAGCAATTGCTGAGATTGGCTAACTTGGATACCAGAGGTGTTCGTTGCTGGCCTAAACTCTTACCACCTGATCAGGTTAGGACCTGCGTAGGGATGTGTTTCAAAACAGAATGAAATAGAGAACTTCTATGACAACGTTTTGATGTGGCAACAAATGAGCCAATCAAAACGATTGGTATAGGAGGTTTTTTTATGTCGAAAACTACGATTCGACCAATGATTGAGGTTGCTCTTTTAGCGACCATTGCTTATATTTTGGATTTGGTTACTCAACCCATGTCCTTAGGTCCTTGGATTTCTCTATCTTTTAAGATGGTTCCCATCTTTCTCCTCAGTTTCCGCTGGGGCGTTAAGGCTGGTGCCATGGGGGGATTCCTCTGGGGACTGTTGCAAGTCGTAACTGGGGAAGCAGCTGGTGGTTGGTTGACTCCAATCCAAGGTTTCTTAGAGTATTTTGTAGCCTTCAGTTTGATTGGACTGAGTGGAACTGTCAAACCTGCCCTTGATAAGGCTATCAGAGATAAAAAACGAGTTCAGACACTCACATATATTACTGCCGGAGTCGTCTTGGGTGGTTTTGCACGCTACCTCATTCACTATATTGCAGGTGTCATCTTCTGGGGAAGCTATGCTCCAGCTGGCCAAAGTGCCTACATTTATTCTCTTGTTGTGAATAGTTCGTCCTTCTTAGGGGAAACCATTGCTAGCCTCATTGTCTTCTTTATCTTACAAGAATTTTTGGGAAGACTCCTTATTACAGAACAATAAAAACCAGCTCGCTTGAGCTGGCTTTTTTAATTTATATATTCTATTCCCAAAGTGAACCAAGAGACTAGTTAGCTACGCCGCTTTCTAACTTTTAGATTACGACACTTAGTTTTAAAAATCGATTCCATTTGTAAAACTAAGTTAGTGAGGCAGTTAGGCAAGTCTTATAGGACTTGCCGTAGTCTACTTAAATTGCTTTGCAATCAAGTAGACTTACTGAATCACATCTTTTCTTCCAACTCCACATCCGGATACTTGTCCGCAAACCAGCGGAGGGCAAAGTCATTTTCGAAAAGGAAGACAGGTTGATCAAAGCGGTCTTTAGCCAAGATATTTCGACTTGAAGACATACGTTCATCTAAATCTTCTGGTTTGATCCAACGGACGGTCTTTTTACCCATTGGGCTCATAACGACTTCTGCATTGTACTCATTTTCCATCCGGTGTTTAAAGACCTCAAACTGCAATTGACCAACAGCTCCAAGCATGTATTCACCCGTTTGGTAGTTGGTATAAAGCTGAATAGCTCCTTCTTGCACCAATTGCTCGATTCCCTTATGGAAGGACTTTTGCTTCATGACATTCTTGGCAGATACCTTCATGAAGATTTCAGGTGTAAAGGTTGGCAGTGGTTCAAATTCAAACTTATTTTTCCCAACTGTCAAAGTATCTCCAACCTGGTAGGTACCGGTATCGTAAACCCCGATGATGTCTCCTGCTACAGCATTGGTGACATTTTCACGGCTCTCCGCCATAAACTGGGTGACATTCGATAACTTAGCACCCTTACCAGTACGAGGGAGGTTGACACTCATCCCACGTTCAAATTCACCAGATACGATCCGCACAAAGGCAATCCGGTCACGGTGACGAGGATCCATGTTGGCCTGAATCTTAAAGACAAATCCTGAGAAATCCTTATCATAAGGATCGACAAGTTCTCCATCTGTCTTCTTGTGGCCGTGTGGCTCCGGAGCAAACTTGAGGAAGGTTTCCAAGAAAGTCTGCACCCCAAAGTTAGTAAGAGCTGAACCAAAGAAGACAGGAGTCAATTCACCCGCAAGGATGGCTTCTTCTGAGAATTCATTCCCAGCTTCTTGCAAGAGTTCGATATCATCTTTTACTTGCTCATAGAAGGGGTTGTTGGCAAAAAGCTTGTCTCCGTCTTCTAGACTTGCAAAGCGTTCGTCTCCTTTATAGAGTTCCAAACGTTGGTTATAAAGGTCATAGAGTCCCTCAAAGGCTTTCCCCATCCCAATCGGCCAGTTCATCGGGTAACTTGCGATGCCCAAGACCTCTTCCAATTCTTGCAAGAGATCCAGTGGCTCGCGACCGTCACGGTCCAGCTTGTTCATAAAGGTAAAGACTGGAATGCCACGGTGTTTGACAACCTCAAATAATTTCTTGGTTTGAGCCTCGATACCCTTGGCAGAGTCCACCACCATGACCGCAGCATCTACTGCCATCAAGGTCCGATAGGTATCTTCTGAGAAGTCCTCGTGCCCTGGGGTATCAAGGATATTGACCCGTTTGCCATCATAGTCGAACTGCATCACAGATGAGGTTACTGAAATCCCACGTTGCTTCTCGATATCCATCCAGTCAGACTTAGCAAAGTTTCCTGTTTTCTTCCCTTTTACGGTACCGGCTTCCCGAATCTCTCCCCCAAAGTAGAGCAACTGCTCTGTAATCGTCGTTTTACCAGCATCCGGGTGGGAGATAATGGCAAAGGTACGGCGTTTTTTAATTTCGTCAGTTATTGTCATTCTTTCATCCTCAGTTATTTTTTAAAAGCATATTTTTTAGTAAGTAGGATCCTTCTACATTGGTTCTCTCCTTTTACCTTAACTAACCTATTATAGCGGAAATAGAGCCTTTTTTCAATCATCAGTGTATTTACAAATTAAAAAGCCTGAGTGAGAACTGTATTTGTTCTACATCCCAGACTTCATTAAGAAACAAGTGCTATTAGAAGGCCCCAAATCCTCCACCACCACCTCCATCAGAGAAACCACCGCCGTCAAAGCCACCACTGCCATCTGAGGAGTTAATAGAGAAGTTTGAAACACTGTAGGAATCAGCTGCATAGCTCATTAAGGTAGACCCGTCTAGGAAGGAATTTGGAGAGGATGTGAGCCAAACAAGAGCATCCCAGTCTTCATATGGCAAGGGAATCTGATAATTTTGGAGTACCTGACTCACTTTTTTAGCTTGACCATACATAGTTGCATAGACTAAGATACGATTCCATAGGACGATACTTTCAAGTTCTGCTTGGTTGAAATTTGGAATACTTTCAATCATATTTCTAAAAGCCATCCATTGGAATTGCGAATCCAAGTTCTCTAAGGATTGTAGATGATCTTCACGGATTTTCACAACAATATAAAATGGAATGAATAACAGAACCAAAAGTAAAATGATCCAAAAATAGAATGAAGATAGGTGTGAACCAAATCCAAATGTTAAGAAACACATGCTCACAAATAAGATCAGTAAGAGCCAAAAGTGTAAGGCACAGCCTGTTTTTGAAAAAGCTTCTTCTTTCTCAGTTAAGTCTCTAAAATAAGAGGGCAATCCTAATTTCGCAATCTCCTTGTCAACACCTTTTGACAATTGCTGGGCATCTTTTTTTAAAAGCGATTGAACATCACTTCCGACCTTTCGAATGCGATCTCGTTGTGCCTCTGTTTTAGCAGCCCGAAAATCTTTTTTTAGAGCTACTTGATTAATTTTATATTTTGAGAATACCTCGCTGATATTGATTTCCGTTTCTTGATCAAAGATCATGTCAATAAACTTCAATTCAAAATCAGCCAAGCCTTCATGGTGAAGACAGGTCAACCTTTCCCCGTTTTCATCCCTAGTCAAACGAAGATTTCCTCGGTCAATGAGATCTAACATTGTTGCTTGAATGAGATGGTTAAATTTTAATTGACCTTTCTCTCTAAATATCACCATTTGTTCAAAATCAAGTTGATACAGCGCCTTAGCTAGAACTAATGGTGGTAAATTCTGTGGTGGTTCGTATAATCTTACTCCTTTTACAATCCGACGATTTCTGGTACTGATCATATAGCGAATCCATGGAATAAAAGCTAGGACAAATAAAAGAATCGATACAATTGGCACGACTCTGAGAAACAGTGTCTTGTAGATGAATGTTTTTTGTTGAATGGATCTCTCTTTTTTTAGGAATTTATCTTTTCCATTTTCTTTTTTTATCTTATTAGATTGGCCTCGACGCAGAGCTTCTGTCATGGGCCAGTATGCGTGGAGTTCCAATTTTCCATTCTTTGGGAAGTTCCGTAACTGAATGTGATAGCCAGTCGCAGTCCGGTCAATCTGGGCTGGTGGATTAAAATAACCGGTATGAGCATACAATTCTCCCTGCTTGGCATCCAAACCATCCACATAAAAATCTAATTTCGCGATATCCTCATCCCCATCTGAAAGAGGGAACCAATTGAGCTCCGCTATATCGGAATACAGGTCTAGAATATGATCAATCTTCCATACAACCTTGATGGTAACTTTGCCTCCAACAATCCTCGAATTGTAGATTTTTAATAGACGACCATCTCCGAGATCCGATTCTTCTACACGAATATCTCGTTTTTCCCCGTCCACATAAGCTTCAACTTGAGGATTTTCATGGATTTTAAATCCTTTAGGAAGGGGATCTGCATTCCCTAAAGTTACATACTGACCATTGTAGCCCGTATGAAAATCATAGGTAATCTCTTGAGTGAATGTTGCCTGGCTATCTTCCTGCAAATGGAGGTGTCCTACATAGGACTCAATCGAATACTGAACGTCATCCTCTGCCTGAGCCGGACTAACTGTACAAAATAAGCCACACAAGATACAAATGACTAGTAAAAACCTCTTCATTTCAAACTCCTATTAACTAAAAGAAGGTTGAGACTGATTGTCTCAACCTCCTTCAACTTTTTATCGACTGACTCTTTTTCTAACAGGTCTGCGACTGAAAAATACATTAAAGAGAAGCAAGGCTGCTGCTAGGATGCTGGAAACCACGACATAATTCACCAAGAGACTATCCCCTTTGATAATTGGTGGTCGCGCCATGAGTCCATAATTGCCTCCAGTGACTTGGTTGACCCCGACTAGAAATAAATCGAGGACGAAAGTATAAAGAACAATTTCTCGATTTTTTAAAAGGCTCGAATCATACCATCTCAAGAGATAAATCAAGGAATTAACCAAGAGACAGTAATGCCCTAAGAGAAAAGAAAAGCTCGTAATATGAGGGAAGGTATAGGGATCAAAGACCGGATAACCCAAGGCAAAGATCGCCCCACTGACTCCCATCAAGGCAAAGAACTGCTTGCTCTTCCATCGGTCTGGTAACAGCAAGACAGCAAACATGGCCAAACGGCAATGGTACAAGGGTAAACTATTGGACCAGGGAAGTTGAAAAGCAAAATACCAGATATAGAGACAGATCAATTGAAAAATTTGTAAGTTTCGAAAGATCTTTCGAAATTGTTCATTTTGAAAGTAACGTAATGAAGCCCAAACTGCCATTAGGATTAAAAGAACCATGACCCCATACCAGAGGAGCGGTATAACAGGTGGTGCAGTGGATTCAGTTGTAAAAAAATGATGCATAGGATCTCCTTATTAAACGGATTCAGATGTTCTTTTTCTTTTCTTACTGGACTTAAAGATTGAATTGATCAGGATAAGGGTCCCTGTCATCAGGATGGTCACGATCAAATAGTTGAGCACAAGTCCATGATCACCAAGTACAGGAGGACGACGCATAAAGCCATAATTTCCACCTGTTACAAGATTTGCGAGCTGAATAATAGCATTAACCCCAAAAGTCATCTGACAGATTTTCCAGGCATCCCTTGCTTCCACCTGGTAGGATTGGACCAGATAGATCAAGCAATTGGCCAAGAGGGCCCAGTGACCAAAGACATTGTTGATCGAGGATACGTGAGGAAAAGGATAGGGATAAAAGACGGGATAAACCAAGGCCATGATAGATCCAAAGACTCCTACCAGGGCAAAATACTGCTTGAACCTTCCCTTGGGAGCCAAGAGAATGATCCACATGGCCATCCGGCTATGGTAGAAGGGAAGACTCTCTGAAATAGGCAAATGTGCTGCAATATACCAAGAGTTGATAATCAGCAACTGGACCAACTGTCCCCAATACCAAAAATTTTGATAGGCTTTGGAAGAGGCTAATCGAATAGACAGAAGCCCCACCACTACCAATGATGTCGGCAACAAGAAATACCAAGCCCCCAATTGAGGAGGAGCCGTTGGTTGACTAGTGAAAAATAAATCCCAAAGTGGCATGATTTCCTAACCTCAGCTCATTTATTTTCTATTCTGAACGCGAACCAACAGTCTCTTCAACCATCTTGTATTTGTACTTATAACGTTGGTTGACTAAGAAAATTCCAGCCACCATCACAAAGCTAACCAAGAGGTAGTTTAAGAGAGCACCGTGGTCGCCAATGATTGGTGGACGCCGTAAGAAGCCATAATCTCCTTTCGTCAAAAGATTGACCAAGAAAATTAAGGCATTCATGCCAAAAGTGATCTTGAAAATTCTCAAGCTGTCTTGTTTTTCAGATTGATAATGATCCTGTAGGTAAATCAAACTATTGGCAAGCAAGGCCCAGTGGCTAAAAATTAGATTCAACACAGTGATATGAGGGAATGGGAAAGGATCAAAGGCCGGATACACCAAGGCCGCAATCGATCCTAAAACTCCCAAGAGAGCAAAATATTGCTTGATATAGGTCCCTTTAGGGGCAAAGAGAATCACCAACATGGCCAAGCGGCAATGATAAAAAGGCAAATTATCCGTCAAAGGCATGTGGGCAAGAATATACCAAGCATTGATGGTCAAGACTTGGATCAACTGTGCCCAATACCAAAAGCGTTGGTAGCTTTTGGATCGCGCATATCTGATGGAAAAGTAACCAACCACCAACAAAGAAGCTGGTAGAATGAAATACCAGAGCCCAAACTCAGGCGGGGCTGATTTTTGGTTCGTAAACAATAAATCCCAAAGTGTCATTTTATATCCCTTTAATTTATAAATCGTTTTTAATCACAATACAAATCTCGTTTCCCATCATAAACATCCCAAAGGAAGTTCAATTGTTCTTCTGTATTGCGCTTGGTAGAAAGAGCAGGCATTTTCTCTCTCTCAAAAAAGGCAAGGTCGGAAATTTCCTGGTTCTTTTCAAAATTTCCATCTAATAATTCACATTCAAATACCAATTTCACATATTGGCGGCTTTGCAATTGGTAGCGATTGGTATCAAATACTGCCAACAAGCGATTGACACGTGCTAAATAGCCCGTTTCTTCTTGGATTTCTTTTAAAATGTTTTCCGTCGGAGAATAGCCAACCTCACCAAAGCCACCCGGCAAGGCCCAGGTCTCTTCTCCCTGACCTTTCACTAAACAAAGTTTTCCATCTTTGACAATCCAGGCCCTAACATCAATCAAGGGAGTGTCGTAATGGTCTGTCGGGCGAAACAAATCCGATAATTCTTGTGGATTCAAATCAGTCGCTTCTCTCACAAAATCCTGTAAAATGGCACGAATATCCTGATAGCGCTCTTGATCAAATGGATCTTTTGAGAACGCTAAGCCTGTATTAGTGATTGAAATCAAGCGCTGAATGTTCTTTAACACATTATTACTCGCCATTCTCCAACTCCTCTACCAATTTAGCTAGATTCATGGAATTGCTTCCCTTGATGAGGATTTGGTCCTGCTCTTTTAAGCTTTCCTTGACTTGTTTGACCAGATCCTCAAACTGGTCTTCCTCAGCGGTCTTTTTGAAATAATAAACATGTCCGAGTGGGAACATCTGGCTCGCTAATTGAGCCAGTCCCGCAATATCTTGACCGTAGAAAATAACGGTATCCAAGACATCCGGTGACAGGCTGAGAATCATTTGGTTGTGCAGATCAATGGATTGCTCCCCTAGTTCTTTCATATCCGCTAAGACCGCTAGCTTCCGGCCATTTGGATTGGCAGGAATGGTCGAGAAGGTTTCTAAAATCAGGCGCATGGCCGTCGGATTGGCATTGTAGACATCGGATAGGATATCCGCTCCGTTACTTGCCTTCTTCCATTCTGTACGGTTCTTAGTAAGCTCTAAGCCTTTAAAGCTTGCACGGATGGCCTCTTCGCTCACTCCTTCTTTCAAGGCAACATAGGCCGCAATCATGGCATTGGTCGCATTGTATTTGCCTGTGACAGGTATGTCAATAGCATCTGATAAGAAGTTCGCTTCAAAGGTTAGGCTGTCCTTGCGTTCCTCCAACTTGGTAATGCTGATGTCTGCTCCTTCACCAAAGCGCACAAGCTCTTGTTGGCTCGGTAAAAAATCCCCGACAATGGGATCGGCCGGCACTAGAAGCAAGCCACCAGCTGGCATCCCATCCGCAATTTGCAATTTCCCTTTAGCAATTTCTTTGCGATCTTTGAAAAACTCCAGGTGAGCTTCCCCAATAAGGGTCACGATTGCTGCCTTTGGATGCGCAATTTCTGAGAGAAGATGGATATCTCCCAGATGGTCCTGCCCCATTTCAAGGACAAGCTTCTCTGTCCCTTCTGGCATATGGAGAACCGTATAAGGGAGGCCAATTTCGTTATTGTAGTTCCCTTGTGTTTTATAGGTTTTGTAGGTAGTTGACAGCAATTGAGCCAACATATCTTTGGTCGTTGTCTTACCGTTTGAACCGGTGACCGCCAAGACATCTACTTGACTCTTCTCCAACACATATTGGGCTAATTTTTGAAAGGCCGCTAGAACATCATCTACCAACAAATAAGGGTGGCCTTCTACTTCTTTTTCAGACAAGGTCGCTACGGCCCCGTTTTCAAAGGCCGTCTCGATGAAATCATGCCCATCACGCGCCCCCTTAAGAGGGACAAAAAGGTCTCCAGGCCCAATCAAACGGCTATCAAATTCAGGCTTGGTAAGGGCTACATCTTCAAATTGGCTGATATCATTGCGAGCAGCCAGGACACCTGCTACTTCGTGCAAGGTTAGATTCATAGTATTCTCCTCTAAAAAGGGGGAGCAGGAAGAAAATCGACTCCTCATTGAGTTGATTCCATCCCCTACTCCCACTTGGAACAGATTCTTACAGTAAGTGTGCTTCGCGTTTTTCGAAAGTTGCTTTTGCCAACTCAACCAAACGCTCGATCAAATCAGGATAGGACAAACCCATGTTGTCCCACAGCAAAGGATACATAGACCATTGGGTAAAGCCAGGCATGGTATTGAGCTCATTCAAGTAGATGCCCCCATCCTCTGTGTAGAAGAAATCACAACGGGAGAGACCTTTCCCACCAATGGCACGGAAGGCCAATTCGGCATTCTGACGCATGGTCGCAGCAACTTCTGCTGGGATTTCAGCTGGAATCGCCATCGTAATCTTATTATCGATGTATTTGGCTTCATAGTCATAGAAGGCTACATCTTTGACCACCTCACCAGGGAGGGTGCTCTTGACATCGTAGTTGCCTAACAATCCTACTTCGATTTCGCGCGCTACGACACCTTGCTCAACCAAAACACGGCTATCATATTTAAAGGCCAATTCCAAAGACTGACGAAGTTCTGCTTGGTTCTCTGCTTTTGAAATCCCGACACTAGAGCCCATATTAGAAGGCTTGGTAAAGACCGGATAGGTCAATTCTTTTTCGATTAAGGCAATCTTAGCTTCTAGGTCATCTCCTTCAAGGACAGCCACATAAGGAACTTGTGGAATCCCTGCAGATTCTAGGACCCGTTTGGTGGTAATCTTGTCCATCGCCACACTAGAAGAAAGGATATCACATCCCACATATGGAAGTTTCAAGACTTCTAGGAAACCTTGAACCGATCCATCTTCTCCCATTGGTCCGTGAAGGACTGGAAAGACAACCGCTCCTTCTTGGTAGATACTGCTCGGAGATACTTTAGCTTCCCAATCAATGGTCTCGTTGGTCATCAAGCGTTCTGTTTCAGCAGGCTTCTCTTCAAAGGTTTGGGTCTTGATGAAGTCTCCCGTCTGAGTAATGAAATAGGTCTCAACAGAATACTTGTCATAATTAATCGCCCGCATGACGCTTTCAGCTGAAAGTACAGACACTTCGCGCTCTGCGCTACGGCCACCATAAAGAAGTACAATTTTTTCTTTTGCCATTGTTTGGTCCTAATCCTTTTTTTAATTTTGTGCTTCCTGATTGACTTGTCAGAAGCACTCCTCACAACCGAGTTCGTCCCTCTAGTATACCACACTTTAAAAAGAAAGAAAACGAGAGAGAACACCTAAAAAACAAAAAAACCAGAGGGGTTCCTCCAGTTTTTGTAACCGCTTATAACTCGGTTCGATTTTCAATAGCTCGGAGAAGGGTCACTTCGTCCGCATATTCGATATCAGCTCCGACAGCTAATCCACGTGCCAGGCGGGTCACTTTGATGCCAGCTGGTTTGAGGACGCGTGAGATATACATAGAAGTTGCTTCCCCATCTGCGGTTGCATTGGTCGCCACAATCACTTCTTGGACCTCATGATCCATTAATCGTGTAATCAAGGACTTGAGGTTAATATCATCTGGTCCGACCCCATTCATAGGCGAAATCAAGCCATGAAGGACATGGTAGCGACCGTGGTACTCCTGGATATTCTCCATGGCTGACACATCTCGACTATCTTCTACCACTAAGATAGTCGATGGATCGCGTGTCTCATCTCGACAAATGGCACACTCTTCTTCATCTGTTAGGTTCCCACAGATGGAACAATAGCTTAATTCCCGCTTTGCTGACAAGAGATTTTTAGCAAACTCATTGACATCGTCATCAGTCATTCCGATGGTATAAAAGGCCAGACGAGTTGCTGTCTTGATCCCAATACCAGGGAGCTTCGAATAACTTTCAATTAATTTTGCGATAGGTGTTGGATAGAGCATAGCTTCCTTTCTAATTCATAGGATGTTTTTGCTGGTAGAGATTGATAATCTCTCTGGTAATACTGTGACTAACAGTCGCTTGGAGATTGGTGTTGTGAGGGAAGACGACTGCCACTGCAATCTGAGGATTTTCAGAGGGAGCATAGGCGATAACATTGGTGTTTACAGCAGGGGTCCCACCATTTACAAACGTTTCCGCAGTCCCGGTCTTTGCACTGATTGGAACCGCTGCACCTTCTCCGATGGTTTTACCAGTTGTTAAGCCACTGGTTCCATATACCACCTGATAAAAACCTTGTTTGATGATGGCTAGATTTTCAGGTGTTAGAGCCACTTGGTTGAGTTCTTTTGTTGCAATCTCTTCTTTCAGAGGACCCAAACCTCCCTTGGCATCATTTTCATAGATCCCTTGGACCAGATGGGGAGCCACGCGTTTCCCATCATTGGCAATAGTTGCAACATATTGAGCCAACTGCATAGGCGTATAATTATCAAACTGACCAAAGGCGTCTGTTAGGTAATTACCAATCGTGAACTCTTTGGGAACATAGCCCGTTGATTCATTCGGAAGGTCAATCCCTGTTTCTGTTCCTAGACCATAAGAGGCAAAGGTCGAACGCAATTTGTTCATAGCTGGATCCAATTGGTCAGTCTTCAAGCTCATGTTTGGCTGATAGGGTTGCCCCATCAAATCAAGTGCAATCTGCACCATATAAGTGTTGGAAGAATATTCCAACGCTTGCACCGCATTGATTTCTTGGCTTCCAAACTGGGTGAACCACGAAGTGATTGGAGCTGAACCAGAAAAGGAGATTGGTTGATCCAATAGGACTTGGTTCCCAGAAATCACCCCATTTTCCCATCCTGCTGTCAAAGTAGCTGCTTTCACAACCGATCCTGGAACAAAGACATTGGTCACTGTTCCCAAAGCATCGGGAGTAAGATCTTGCGAACCAGCTTCATGCTTCATCCCCGCCATAGCAAGGATTTTACCCGTTTTTGGATCCAAGGCAACAGCATAGACCCCTTCTGAGTAGGTCGCATTCCCAGCAGCTAATTCTGCCTGGAAAGACTTCTTCAAGATGTCTTCCACTCCTCTTTGGAAATCCAAATCAATGGAAAGCTTGATATTGTTTCCCTTGCTTCCTTTTGAGAGGGTTTTGATTTTTTCAACATTGCCATTCTTGTCCAAATGGATTTCTTTTTCAACCCGTTCTCCTTGGAGGACAGACTCATATTGTTTTTCTAAATAAGAAGTTCCGACGCGATCATTTAAGGCATAGCCTTTTCCCAAATAATCGTCCACATCTTCAGCTGGAAGACCGGCTTGCTCTGTCGACACACTACCAACGATGGAAGCCAAAGGACTATCAACCACTTTTCGATCCCAACTCGTGATCACTTCAAATCCTGGAAATTCTTTCAAATGATCTTTGACCGTCGTTACTTGCTCGTCGGACATCGGATCCGTCAAAATCGTAGCACTGGCAAAGTTTTCAACCGCATTCATTTGGCTGAAGAGATAGATGGCTTTCTTTTCTTCTTCTGTATAACCTAATTTTTCAGTCTCAATACTATCAACAGCATGCTGATAGATGGTTGCTTCTGGAAGTGGATTGCCGTCCGTGTCGATACGCTCTTCCTTGGGCAACTTATCCACTACCTCTTTATAGACTTCCGAATTTGCGAGATAAAAGTCGATCTCTTGACGCTTGGTGATTTGGGGATTCGAAACACTTACATAATTCAGAAGAAGCTGTGCTGTCTGACGCATCTCTTCTGCGGTAAACTTATTGCTTCGGGTAAAAGACAAGACCTTCTTGTCAACATTTTCTACCAGAGGGTGACCAGAAGCATCATAAATCTGTCCCCGGAGACTCCCTCTTGTTAAGTGTTTTTTGGTAGCTTTTGCCAATTTTTGTGTATAAAATCCTTGATGAGTAATCTGCATATACCCTAGTCGAGCAATTAAAATCAAAAAGAGGGTACAGACGATACTGAATAACAAATAAAGTCGTCTAGTAATCCACCGATTATCAAATTTTCTCACCTTAGCATTCGCTTTTTTTGAACGTTTAGATTTTTGCGCCATACCTCTCCTTTCACTGTGATTCTCAGCCCCAGTCCCTAACAATACCTGGTAAAAATAGGATAACTTTAAAGGGAATCTGAGGAATATTTCTATTTTAAACTCAACTTCCATTATAGCACATTTCATCCAGACACGAGTCGCTAGACCAGATAAAATAATCGTCATTCTGAACTCCTCGGTAAGCATTCTGTTATGCATATGCGGGAGGCATAGCTCTTGACTGCAAAATAGCTCCTTCCTCAAATCACAGGAGACAAGTGCTAGGAGATTTTTTGGTATAATAGAAACATCGAAAAAGTTAGTAAAGGAAACGATATGAAACTGATCTCATGGAATATTGACTCACTGAATGCCGCCTTGACGAGTGACTCTGCACGCGCCAAGCTCTCACAAGACGTCCTACTTACCTTGGTTGCAGAAGATGCGGATATCATTGCCATTCAAGAAACAAAATTATCTGCTAAAGGACCAACAAAAAAACACCTAGAGGTCTTAGCAGAACTCTTCCCTGGATATGAAAATACTTGGCGGTCCTCTGTAGAACCAGCCCGCAAAGGATACGCAGGAACCATGTTCCTCTACAAAAAAGAATTGACACCAACGGTAACCTTCCCAGAAATCGGTGCCCCTTCTACCATGGACGTTGAAGGTCGGATTATTACCCTAGAATTTGATGACTTCTTTGTGACCCAGGTCTACACTCCAAATGCCGGAGATGGACTCAAACGCTTGGAAGAACGCCAAATCTGGGATGCCAAATACGCAGACTACTTGGCGGAACTAGATCAGCAAAAGCCTGTTCTGGCAACAGGAGACTACAATGTAGCCCACAAGGAAATCGACTTGGCCAATCCAGCCAGCAACCGTCGTTCCCCAGGCTTTACCGATGAAGAGCGTGCTGGCTTCACTAACTTGCTAGCCAAAGGGTTCACTGATACCTTCCGCCACTTGCATGGGGACCTTCCAGATCAATATACTTGGTGGGCACAGCGTAGCAAGACATCTAAAATCAACAACACAGGCTGGAGAATTGACTACTGGCTCACTTCTAACCGCATTGCGAACAAGGTAACTAGATCAGCTATGATTGACTCTGGTGCCCGTCAAGACCATACACCAATTGTCATGGAGATTGATCTTTAAGGAGAAAACAATGGACTATCAAGCCGTCATCCCTGAATTTGTAGTATCTGACATCGAAAAGTCGCGCCACTTCTACTGCGACTTGCTGGGTTTCTCTGTCGAATACGAACGTCCAGAGGAGAAATTTCTCTTCCTCTCGCTTGAAGACTGCCAGCTTATGCTAGAAGAAGGCAACGCAGAAGAATTATCCCAACTGACCTATCCTTTCGGTCGCGGTATCAATATCTCCTTTGGTATCAAGGATGTCCCACAACTCCACCAAAAACTGTTGGAAGCTAACTATCCCATCCATCGTCCGTTGATACAAAGAAAATTTCGAGTCGGAGATAGCTTTATCTATCCCCAGGAATTTGCGATTTTGGATCCAGATGGTTATTTCTTAAGATTTAGCGAATAAGAAAAAGGAGGCTCTTGGCCTCTTTTTCGCTAGCTAATTATCCATTGACAGGCTTGCAAATCCACGGTCAAAAATAGTTGCCAAAGCCTATGAAATCAACACGTCAAAGAATTCTCCTTCCTGTTCTATTTGTCCTTGGAATTGGCGCTATTGCTCTGTTGTTTTCTTGGCTCTTACTTACTTTCTTCCCTATCAAGTAAAAGCGAAGTCATTAGACCTCGCTTTTTAAATGTCTTTAAAGTTATAGAGTTGCGGATAGTGATCGCACTCGGGATTTTTAGGATGGCAGATGGCACGACCAAAGTAAATCATGGCCTGATGGGCTGGCAACCAACGTTCCGGTGGAAGGACATCCATAACTCGCTTTTCTACCTCTAGCGGCGTTGCCGACTTTTTTACGATATCATGGTGCTTGCAAATCCGCTCTACATGGGTATCAACAGCAAAGGCAGGAATTCCGAAACCGACACTCATGACCACATTGGCTGTTTTCCGTCCCACTCCGGCTAAACTCTCCAGTTCCTCCCGTGTCTGAGGGACTTGGCCATCAAAATTGTCCAACAATTGTTGGGCACATTTTTTTAGAAATTTAGCCTTGTTTCGATAGAGGCCTAATTTGGAAATATGCTTGGCAATGTCGGCTTCACTGGCGACCGCCATGGCTTGAGGAGTTGGGAAAGCCTCAAACAAAGCGGGAGTTGCCTTATTAACCGCTGCATCTGTTGTTTGAGCAGAGAGCATCACCGCTACTAATAATTCAAAATGGTTGCGAAAATCCAAACTTGGCTGAGCATCCGGAAAGAGGGCAATAATTTCTTCAATCACATGACGGGCCCGTTTTTTTGATAAGACCATAACTTCTCCTTTGCATTACTAGAATCTATTATAGCATGAAGAACCAGTTACTTTACAGAATCAGCTTAGCAAAATAGGACTAGCTAAGAGCTAGTCCTATTTTCTTAAGCTTTTCTATACCAATCTCTTCAAGAAAGTCATCAAGGTTTGAGCAGAACGCTCGCCAGCCTCTACGATAAATTCATCAAAAGAGATATTAGCTGCGTGATCTGCCGTATCACTCATAGCCCGAATGACCATGAAAGGACGGCCGGCTGCATGAGCCGCTTGGGCAATAGCTGCCCCTTCCATCTCAACGGCCAATACTTCTGGGAAATGTTCCCGAATCACTGCGACTTTTTCTTCACTCGCGATAAAGCTATCCCCAGTCGCAATCAGGCCAACATGGGTTGGTGTTTGTTCCTCAGCTAGAACTTTTTTCATCTCTGAAACAAAATAGCGGCTGGATTCAAAGTAGAGTGGTTGCCCTGCCATCTGGCCATAGTCATAACCAAAAGCTGTCACATCGACATCATGGTAGGCCAATTTGTCCGCTAGGACGATATCCCCAACAGCCATCCCTGGTGCTACTGCACCTGCAGAACCTGTATTGATAATGGCTTCCACCTTAAAATCGTTGGCCAACACAGCCACACTCATGGCAGACATGACTTTTCCGATACCACTTTCAACCAAGACCACTTCATGGCGACCAATCGACCCTGTGTAGTAGACCTTTCCTAGGCGAAGGTGTTTCTCTCCGTTCTGCAAAGCTTCCACTAAGATTTTTAATTCTTGTGGCATGGCCGCAATGATTCCAATTTTCATAATCGTAACTCCTTTGGTAGACGCTGCTTATAAGCGCCAGATTGCAAGAATTAACAAGATGAGGAGCAGGATGACCCAAAATAAGATCTTATTCAATTTTGATTGAATCACCTCATCTTTTTGGTTCTCAATCCGACGACTCTTGGTCACTGTAGGTTGGACTCTGATTGGAATAGTCTCCTGAGGATACGATACTCCATGTCCACTATCTCCTTCCCCTGAGGTCACTGGCCGTTCATAACCAAATCCCCTGTTTCCTGTCGGGAGAATTTTTGTTTCTTCCTCATCAAAGAGCGGGGGACCAGAGATTGCTTCTCCTCGGTTTGCCCGCTCAATCATTTCATCTGTTAATAAAGGTTTTCCCATTGGATCCTCCTCTATTTATTGGATAATTCCCAGTACTGAATCGCCATAATGGTCTTGGCATCACAGATTTCACCAGCTTGGATCAAGTCTTTAGCCTCCTTCAAGGTCACTTCTAGCAGCTCTAAGGTCTCATCTTCATCTTGAGGGCGAGGATTTTCCACTTTTTTCAAATTGGTCGCAGCATAGAGTTTGATCCGCTCGTTGCAAAACCCAATGGCAGAATAAAAATCATACAACAACTCTAGATCCGCTGTGTAACCAATTTCTTCTTCCAATTCACGCAGAGCAGCTGCTTGAGGATCCGCATTTTCACCCTTTTCCAACTTGCCTGCTGGGATCTCTACAGAAGTCCTCTCGATTGCCTTCCGGTACTGCTTGACCAAAATGGTCTTGCCCTCATCTGTGATCGGTAAAACCGCTACTGCTCCATTATGAAAAATTAAATCACGCTGCGCTTGACCTTTTCCGTCAGGTAGTTCCACTTGATCTGTAACTACTTGGAAAATCGGTCCTTGATAAATCTCCTTGCGCTCAATGGTTTTTTCTTCAAATTGCATGAAAATCTCCTATTTATTTTTAGGATGGTGGGGAAGACGAGTCGCGTACTCATCCTTATTGACTTGACGACCACGACCAATTGCAATCGCATCTGCCGGCACATCCTTGGTAATGGTAGAGCCAGCCCCGACTAGAGAATTATCTCCGAGCTCAACTGGCGCAATAATGGTCGAATTTGAGCCAACAAAGACATTGTTGCCAATAAGGGTCTTGTATTTATTTTTCCCATCATAGTTGACGGTAATGGTTCCCGCACCAAAGTTGACGTTGCTACCGACTTGGCAGTTGCCAATGTAGGTCAGATGACCCGCTTTGGTATTTTCGCCAATAGATGAACCTTTGACTTCGACAAAGTTCCCGATATGGACATCTTTGGCCAGGCTAGAACCAGGACGAATATGAGCGTATGGTCCTACTGTCACGCCATCGGCTACTGTGCTTTCTTCAATCATAGAGTTAGTAATAACGGCACCCGCACCGATTTCACTATCCACGATATAGGTTCCATTGGTTAAGACAGTTTCAGCCCCAATTTTTGTGTGCCCTTTTAGGGTAACATTGGCTTCGATTTGTACCTCAGGAGCGATTTCGACATCGATATCGATATAGGCCGCATCAGGATTGACAAAGCTCACTCCATTGACCATATGAGCTTGGTTAATGCGACGACGCATGATGCCTTCTGCTGTCGCAAGGGCTACGCGGTCGTTAACCCCAAGACTTTCATCAAAATCTTTGAGCGTATAGGCTCCGACTTTTTCACCAGCTTCACGGAAAATCCCAATCACATCTGTGATATAGTATTCACCTTGGGCATTGTTGGTGTTGATATTCTTTAAGGCTTCAAAGAGGCGGGCATTGTCAAAAACATAAGTCCCTGTATTGATTTCTTTGATTTGCTTTTCAAAATCTGTCGCATCTTTTTGCTCGACGATGCGAAGCACTTCTGCATTGTCATTACGGACAATCCGGCCATAACCAAATGGATTCACTGCTTCGGCTGTTAAAATCGTTGCCACATTTTTGTGGTTGATATGAAAATCGATCAAGTGTTTGAGGCTTTCACCCGTAATCAAAGGTGTATCCCCTGCGATGACAAGGGTGTGGCCTTCAAGAGCTTCCAAGACTGGCTCTGCCATCATAACTGCATGACCAGTTCCCAATTGTTCGGTTTGTTTGACAAACTCTGTTTGTCCAGCTAAGACTTGCTCCACCAATTCAGCCTTGTGGCCCACAACCGTTACGGTCTTTTCGGGTGAGATGGCTCCAACACTACGGAAAACATGCTCCAGCATAGAGATTCCAGCAACCTTGTGTAGAACCTTCGGCAAATCTGATTTCATACGGGTACCTTTTCCCGCTGCTAAAATAATGGCATAATTTGGCATAGACATTCTCTTTTCTGTACAATATCGCTTACATTATACCATTTTTTAGCCCTTTTGGAAAATTAGATCCGAACCAAAAAACTCTCCAAAAAGGAGAGCATATCTATAATGGATAAACCTTGCGAAATTCTTCTAAAACCACCTTGCTGTCAGGTGTAAACGTCAGACCTGTTTCCTCCAGCCACTCCGTGAAAAACTCCTCATGAACCTGACGCCAATAGGCCAGAGATTTGTCACCTTCGCCTTCCTTGTAGGCATGGTCAGCAGACACTTGATGGAAGGGCTGAACAGAAACCTTGGTAATTTCGACAATGCAGATAGCCTGGTTTTGACTGTCTAAAATGATATCGAAAGTCCCTTCTTGTGGAAGGGGTTCGTCCTCTACTGCGTAGAGGTCGTAAGCTGAGGCTGTTGCTGTTTTTTCGCCTCTTAGAACCAAGTCAGCCAAGAGATCTGCCTCTACTCCAAAAGCCCAGGCGTCTATCTCATCACTGATAGAGGGATTGATTTTCTTGTAGGCATTCCACATTTCTTGCGGTGTCATGGGTTCTCCTTTGTAATTTTTTACTTTCTTCTTTTATATGTTTAAGATGGTCTGGATGGTCAATTTCTAAATCAAAAATCTCTGGAATAGAGCTGTAATGGAGAATACATTCGATACCCATCTGATTCATTTTTTGTATGAAAGAAGTATTCAGATAGCCTGCAACAGCAAAATCAATCTTGTTCTTCCTTGCTTTATCCTGCATCTGTCTCAGCATTTCTAACATAATGGGACTTTCCATTTCATGCCATTGACTGTTTCTCACAGTCGCAAAAATAAATGAAGTCAAATCATTCATTCCAACTACAATCTTTGAAATACCAGTTTCCAGTATTCTGTCCAAGTCAAAATACGCTGACGGTAATTCAATCATCGTGCCGACTTTCCTGGTAAAACCATACTGACGCAATACTGTAATAGCTTGTTTTAATTGTTCAGCATCATTGACAAAAGGAAAAATAACAGACAGATTGGGATTGGTTTGAAAAACTTCTGTAACAACATTTGTCTCAGCCTGAAATTCATCTGGACACGCCAACAAACGCCTGATACCTCTGTATCCAAATAAGGGGTGGCGTTCGTCAAAATACTCTTTAGTCCCGTCTAGACTATTTGCTTCTGCATTTGTTAACTCTGAAAAGCGATACCAGACTTCTTCATCTGAGTACAAATGACAAATAGTGTCTAGATAATCTTTCACAAATTGCTGACAATTTGGTAATAGTATGTTTTGGTTTAGTTCTCTCAACAAGTATTCCCCACGAATCAAGCCGACGTGGTGCAATAAATGGGGATAAACTTTTTCAACAATTTTTTCGCCACTAAGAGCTAGTTGATTTTGCATGTTCATTCACCTCGTCTTAAAAGATACAATATCAGATATCATTATACGACACTTTCCTCTAGTTCAAAAGCTTCATAAGGTTCAACTAACTCATATCCTAAAAATTCTGCTACTTTTTTGGAAGCCTCGTTATGAGCATCCCAAAGTGGAAACATATCTCTGTTTAAACTCTCTAGAATCATTGCAGCACCAAGCTTTTTAGCAAATCCATTTCCTTGTTCGTTTGGTCTAGTTGCAACTTCCACTTCAACTGCTCCTTGGTAAACTAACCCTGAGGAAATCCCAGCAATCACTTCATTATTTTTAAGAATCACAAAGCCAAATCCACCTTTTAAAGCAAAATCCTGGTAGGACTCAAAATCCCCCTGTAAATCTTGTGACCATTTTTCCTCAGAAAGGCAGTTATAAATACGATTATCAATAGGCACAATATTGTAACCTTTCTCTAACTGAGTAACTAGATCATTTAGAAATTCAACTTGAAAATTTGCCTTATCCTTAAAAGAATAGCGAGTAAAAGAAATTAACCCAACTTGCCGACGCAGAAAATCTTGCCACTTAGTGTCTTCTGAAATAATAATCTTATAATCTAAACCATATTGCCTAACAAAATCTTCCCAAAATCTAGAATTTAGCTCCCCTGCTAGGTATAGAAAATTCCCAATATCATAAAAGCTCGTTGTCCTATCACTGTTTCGATAAACAGTCCCGATTTGAGATTTAAGACCATAGAGAACCATATATTTCTTCCATGTTTTAAATAGTTCCATTATCCCTCTATTTTACCTTCCAATTCTTATAGCTTGTCAATTCTAATTCTGGAAATCCTAATAACTCTGCCTTCACCTTTAATACTAAAGGCGAGGCATTTTCTTCGGTCATCTGCTCAAGAGGAAGCCAAATTGCATTTGCTGAATCATTGCTTCCATCAAAAACTTCATGAGGAAGGGATTTTTGAGAGCTCTCGAAATCGAGTACGATATCATAAAAGGCCATGATATGGTGTACGGCGAAGTCTTGCCCCTCTTCTTGAACCATCACGTCATAAATCCTAGGATTTGAATAACAGCTAAGCGTATAGCCTGTCTCTTCCAGAACTTCTCTCTTAAGGGTTTCTGTCAACCCCTCACCGAGTTCCTGACTACCACCTGGTAGGTCAAAACGATATTGATAAGGTCCTCTCGTTTTCTCAATGCAAAGCAATTTCCCATTCTCATAGCAAACGCCATAGACACCAAAGTGTTTTTTGATTTCCATATTCTACTCTTTTCTAAAAGTCCCAGATTGCTAGAACACCTTATCCCTTAAAAGGAAAGAGGCTATAAATTTCATGCTCCTTGATATACTTCTTTAGTATCTCCATATTCTCTTCGATTTTTGCTTGGATATCTGTCTCTTCAAACGTTGACTCAGCAATAAAGAGGTGAATCTTCAATAGATCTGTCAAGTATAGCAAACGGTGTTCCATTTCCGATTCAGGACTTGAAGCCTGCTCGATTTTTGCAAGCTTTTGCTCCAAGCTATCACCATTCAAAAATCTCTGATGAACTCTCCTTCTAATTTTTTGAGTGGATTCCTCCCCTTGTTCTAATGGAGATAAAAGAAGCTTTTTATAGACGATTGCCTGATTTTCTTTTTCTCTTTCCAGATAGGCCAATAAAACCAGAGAACTATCAACAAAGGTCCAGGTGTTATAATTACCTTCAAATGGAACTTGTATAATCCTATCTAATAATTCCTTAGCCATTTCCTCTTGACCATCCAGATAAAGTAAATAGGCCAGATGATTCAGCGATTCGAGATGGCTAGCTCGGGTCTTCTTATTCTTTTTGGGGATCCGGTTTAAATACGATACTAACTCAAGATCATTTTCAACCTCTTCGATGAGTCCTTTCACATTCATTTCTTTTCTCCTATCCAATTCACTTTTTGTTATTGAGAAAGGCTTTTCTCAGGTCAATCTTACCGAAGTAGATATTCTTTCGCTGTCGCTTGGACGTTTGGGGAAAGGTAGCGCTCTATCAAGTCACCTGTCCCTACAATATATTCCTCCAGAGGGACATCTTCTCTTTGTTTCCGAAAATTTGAAAAAGCGAAATAGAACTCCAAAAACTCCGTCAAACTTTCGCTGAGTTTGTAGAAATTAGAATATCCAGGCCTGCCCGCGTAAACTGGAGAACTGTCATCTTTCATATCACAGAAAAGAATATCATCTGTATCTGTAGTAGCGAATATCTGGTATTGCCCTTCACTAAACTGAAGAACATCTTGTAAGGCCCAACATTCGACTGTCCTTGCAGGAGAATCTAATACCAACAAAATGATATTAAAATTTTGATTAGCAAAAAATAAATCCTCATTGAACACTATATGTTGATAATAATCAAGTAATTCTCCTGTCAAATCTGAAGACTGGATCCTTAATTTTTCGTTTGAAAAACTCACTGTTTGGGGAATAAACGTTGTTTCCTCATAGAGTTTAATGATCTTTTTTAATACAGTCACTACTGCCATTTTTCTCTCCTCGGTTATTCCTCTTACGTCTCCTTTAAGAATTCAAGCCATAGCTTCACCTCTGGATTTATGTCATGCGCTATCTCAGCATGCTTCCTATAATACATATCCAAGCAGCCTTGTTCATTCCGGAAAATAATGCCTTGTTCATAACATGCTTTAAGGGTTGCAAGCATAGATTTCAATGACCGGTATTCGACCTGGGCCTCTTCTTCAAATACATAAAAACCAAGAATTTGCCCCTGAGCTTCTGGAGCCAAGTTCATGGCATAAAAATCTCCCCCTCCACTGGCAAAAATTGGGAACCAAGACTTGCCCCAAGCATCCGTTTCTCTTAGTTCTAAGTAGGTCTGGATACTCTCTTCCAGAGACATCAAATAGAAACCAGGAAAAAATGCCAGCTCACCGAGTGTGATTCCCTCACTATCTTCTGAACCGTTTCTCCAAGTATAAAGAGCACGCAAGTCCTGGGTTGGCTGCAATGGTATTTCCTCAAACAATTCTTGAATTTTTTGAAAAGATAGTCCCGGATTTAGATGGTCTAAACAAGAATGATGTAGCTGTTGGAGACATTTTTCAATCTCATCTAATAATTGGGTGATGTTTCCCATTTTTCTCCTTAAATAATTAATCTAACATAGATACACTTGGCAAATGTTTTTTCAAAAAGGCTCTCATATTCTTAGTATTTCCACCATCATAAAAAAATCTTAAATTTATCATTTTTTCTAGTATTTCAAGCAAACCATGATTTTTTATGACATTGGTATTGGATAAATCCAAATAATATATTTTTGATAACTCGAGAAACTTTACATCAGACAAATTTTTACTATTATTTATTGATAGAAAGATTAAATCCTCAAGATTAGATAAAAAATTAAAATCACTAATTCTAGAGGAATATCTGTGACTAAAATACCTTAAAGTTTTTAGGGATGAAATATTATCTAAAACTTCCAACTTTGGAACTCTCAAAATATTTAGCATCTTAATTCCAGAATGTTCAGGAAATATAATTTCTCTAACATTAACACTTCCCCAAATATCTAATCTCTCTAAATTAATAAATTCTGATAAATCTAAAATTTCATCTTTTGCACCAAAAATATCTAAACGCTTGATATCTCTTGAAACATTGCTTTCTGATAACTTTATATCATATATGGTATTGTCATTATCCCCTACACAATATCGTTGAAAAATAATAGCATTTAAACGATTGTAATTCACAACCCCATAATCTCCTTTCAAAATGGGAAGAATATCATTCATATCGATTAATGGTTTGATTTTTAAAAATTCGTCTTTTGAATCAATAGAATTTTTTGTTAATTCATAGTAATAGTACGTGTTCGTCATTTTCCTTACCCATTAAATATACTGCTTATTGAAAGCTAGTAGCGCCCCAATAACATTTTTCGGTTTATCATCGACCACTCAAAGATATATAAGACTAAGAACTAGGCTTGCTTGCAGAGCATTATTGAAGACCGTTGCTTTATTCTCTATTTAAGGGATTCTTATTATTCAATCCCATCCTCTTTGTTACACTCTATCATGCATTTGACTGCATATTCTACCCATTCCCAAAAATCGTTAAACTCTTTTCGTTGCTCCCAGCCTTCTGTAGTAAAGTCATGAATGAGTTGGACTTTATTGCCCTTTCCTATTTCAAAACAAGCGGTATCATCACAATCTCCTCTTTTAGCAAATGGAATCAACTTTCGGGTTGGGTACCTTTCCTGCAATCCCTCATACAAAAACAGGGCCCATTCTGAATCCAACAGATACCAACAATCAAAATCAACTAAATTGAGTTCGATCAATTTTTTGAACGATTCAGGATACTGAAATATCCTTTCGTCCAGTAAATAGTTCTTCATTTCTTATTTCCTTTTTGGTACAAGATTGACATAGAATGCCAGCTCTAGATTATTATCAAGGTCTTAGACTTGTTCATTAAGATTTATATATTTTCTCCTACCGATTCCTTTCGTCAGGATGTTGACTAATAAATCCTCACTTTCACTCCACTCTAATAAGTAGTTTTGATTATTTCTCCCGAACGAATATAGGTTTTAAAGAAGTTTTTAGGAACAGAGGCAATCTTAGGTGTAATGGATAAGCCATAGTTTGCAAAATCTAAAGCTAGCTTCTTAGAATCGATTGCATCATAATACTCAACATACAATCTGCATAAGTTCACTTTGGTAATAGAGAATTGTTTTAACAACCAATCCTTCTCAAGATCCTTCTCGGGATCTATGCTCGAAAATACGGTAGGATACGACGCATACTGAGCAGTAAAATCGATGGCCTCTTGGACAGCCTTTTCCAATTCAGCTTGATCCATGCCATTTCTATGATCGATAGAACCTAATCGCGTTCTTAAAGCACAATCCACTTCTTCTAACAGTCCCGCGTCCAGAAAGAGAGGATGAAGGCCAACATTTACGAAATAGGCACTACCATCTGATTTTCGTTGAAAATAGATGACTGTGTAAAAATCATGATCGATTTTATAATAGTTATTGGTTCGCTTTAGTCGCGAAAAGCCATTTTTTAGGAAGAGTTCTTTGGCCTCTTTCATTTCTTTACCTCTGTTTCTAGCAGGATGTGGAGAGTTCCTCATTGCTTTTTCCTAGGAATCTAAATGGATATAGGTTATCCCTATAATTCCATCCGAATGCATGGGTTATTGACAATTTTCATCTATTCTACACAACTAGTCTAAGATCGTTCCTAGAATCATCTTGTTTTGCTCGGATAATTGAAAGTCATCCATGAAATAGGGCAAAAAGTCATCAAGCAAGGGATGCCTAATTCCATCTATTGAGAGAGCTTTTTTCTGACGTTCTTTTAATAAAACCAAGATTTCAATTGGGAAATATTGCCATAGTAAGGTATTGAAGTCTACTAAATGACTATCTCTGGTGTTTGCTAAATGATAATCACACATGGATAAAATTGTTTCTCTAAAAACATCATCATCCTCTGAAAAAATAGTTTCCATAACCTGTTTATAGGCATCATTCACATTCTGATAAGGATTAGAGTCCAAGGGTTGATATTTGGCATCACAAGCATTCTCCAGCAGGTTAGCGAGTCGATCATCCTTACCATTTCCATAAAGAAAAACGACTAAAGGCAATAAACTCTTTGCTGAAAAGAAAATAATTTTTTTCCCTTTTTCAACTTGGGCTTCTTTAAAATAGGCTAATTTATCAATTAAAAACTCTACATAAGTATCATCTAGATAGGCAAGGGCAAATAAGATACTTAAACAAATATCTGTATCAAAGTTTGAGCCCCCTTTAGCCAAGTATTTAGCAGAAGCCATATCGGCCATTACAGAACAAAAACAGCCATTTAGCAAAGATTGATAGGTTTCAGATGTCTTGTTTTCTATAAAATTAGAGACTAGAGGATAAGGACTTATAGAATCAATCATATCTAAGTGATCATACAGGTATGATCTTACCTCACCATTTTCTTCGTAGTTAACTTTAACGCTTTTCTTATCAGATTTTAGAGCTGTTAAAATGGCTTCAGTATTAGATAGTTTTTCTGCCTCTAAGTGAAAATCTCTCGCCTTCAGTATTTGATTTCTAATGGTTGTTAATTTTCTTTTTTGAGTTGAAAGTGTTTTATTCATATTGACCTCTAAAATTTCATTACTTACACTTAGACTACCACTGTCTTTTGAAACACATTTCTTCCTGTCTTCCTACATTCTTCAGTATATCACAAGGAAGAATTGATCCACTTCCCATCACCAAGCCATTCTTTCTTATCAATCCACCATCGTCCTTCTTGAAACACCATTCGAAAACGATAGAGAGTTTCTAAACCAGAACGATTCTCCTTGATATAGAAGTAAGTTTGATTCCCGTCATACTCTTCATCGACGATGGGATGCGTTTCTAATTTATAGTCAAATGGAAATCGAACAGATAAAGATACTTCCCTTTCTCTGAGTGTTTTTTTAGATCTACAAAACTGATCAAATATAGCAGCTAATTCATCCTTCAACATCTCTTTATCGGCTTGCTTTCTTAGGCTTCTAGTGGCTTTTCTCTCCCAAGAATACATGGCCTGCATAAACTGGAGGAAGGTTTCTTTTGCTAGATTCGTATAGCTCATATTTCCTCCTACTTAAACAACGGGACTAATAGTTTATTCTGAAAACATAGGTTATAAAAAGCTGTATTGAAGTCGTTTTTAACCCTCTCGCATGCAAACATGTGGTAACTCGCTTCTAAGAAGATCCCTTTGCTTTTGATTTGTTCTTCCCGTTGTTAAAAATCGAAGATGTTTCAGACTCTTCAGGTAGCTAACTGTTGATGCGTAGTTAAAAATATACGTATCGACAAAATCTAAAAAACGGAGCTCACTAGATGGATGGATAAAATCCAATTCTGGTAATTTTTTATTTGACGTAAATGAAAGATAGAGTAACTGATTTAAATCCCTTATAAAATCAAAGTCCGGAAACTTTACACCATAATCAAAGTGCAGATAACGCATGCCAGTATGAAAAGAAATGTTCTCTATTGTTTCCAAATTTGTCATGGAAGATATCCCTAGAGCTTTCACACAATCATTCTGGGGTAAGATGATCTTTCTTACTTTTCTAGCCCCAACTATTAAAATCTTTTCTACTTGTTCATATTTTGAAAAGTCTAGCACATCAGATTTACTTCCCATCAAGTAAATCACCCTCGTATTGCTAGGTAAAGAAAGCTGGTTAAAATCTACATCTTTTAGCATATCCTCTGGGTTTTCGACAATGTATTTTTGTCTTAATAAGCGATTGATATTGATGAATTCTTTATAAGTCAATGTTTCATCCAATAATGGTGCAATCTCTTCAATAGAATGCAGAGGCTCCATTGCCATTAGATTCTCTCTTTCGGAAAATCCTTTTTTAATGATCTCTAAATATTTATCTAAACTGGTCATCATTCACCTCTTTGCATGAATAAAATGCTTCGTTTTCTATTTTCAACCTAAATCATTTTACAATGACACCCTGACTAGAAGACTAAATCATCGCTTGTCGCCAAAAGGTTAAAATCACGAATCTTCAGAGTATTTTTTCTAAATAAACTATATCCTGCTTGCTCAATCTCGATCAAAAATGACCTTGACTCTGGCTCTACCCGAAGCGTCTAGATATTGCTCTAGTTTCGTAATAGACTCCTCTGAATCAGACAATTGAACAAACAAATCCCCATTGATGGTCATGACATCCTTTGTCGGTAAAAGCATGAGATTTTCAACACTTGGATCATTCACTATCATTAAGGAAGGGGAATAAATACAGCTTCTGGAGAGGTCTAGATTTCCAAATCGTTCCCTAGCAGAAACAAAAATAGATTCCATCCCACCTTGGGCTTTCAGAACAAATTCCCTCTCAAAAAACGCTTCAAAACTGTCGTAGATCTCGATAACATCCATAGTAATCCCATCTAAATAATAAACTTGATGACTTTGAATGTTCCCATCCTTCAATCTATAAGCGAATTGATCTCCAATTGCAGACATACCAAAAAGATAGTAGTCTGATACATAATCTCTCCAGACGTCTTTCCATACCTCATCCGAATTCCAGGAATCTAGCGTAATAGCTTGAGTAGAATCCGTCCCAAACAAGCGATAATAGCCACCATAAAACTCCAAGCCATTGGTCATGGAGAGCAAATCCAGGTGAGCTTGAGGAAACTGTCTGGCTTTGAGTTTTTCTAGTTCAAAAGCTGAGGCCCCACTTTCTTGTATGACCAGATCCTCACAACATTTTAAAAAATTCTTCATTTTCATTTGCTTCTCATCTCTTCATCTTTGGCTTTAGCCAAGCATAAATTCAATAAAGTCTTTTCGATAGGCTTCAGGAAGTTGCTCCTCGATAATAGCCATGATTCCTGTTAAAAAACCTTCTTTATAGTCCGACAAGTCCTCATCAATGTAGATGTCATTCTCAAACTTGGTGATTTCTAGCTTTTTCATCTGACTATAAGTAGACAAGAAAGTAGATAAAGAGGGGCTTAAGCAATAGAGCTTGGAATTCCCAGGAATCTTGCCAAATACAGGACTAAGCTCGCTAGTTAGATCACAAAAAATTGGCTCATCCCCCATCATGTGAGCAAAAACCACATAACTCTCTTTCCAGCTAGCATCCTGCCATCCTTCTGATGCAGCTTCACATAGAGGGAGAGGAATTAGAGCAAGATCATAGGGAGCTCCTCTAAAATAAGCTTCTTCCTCAAAGCTCAAATGTTGGTAGAACTCTTTCAATTGACCAGACAAATCTGGCTTTTCGACATGGAGACAGTCACTAGTAAATACAAGCTCTCCTAAGCCCTTGTTTCTATGATAGACTTCTACGAATTCCTTTAACAAATTGAGTATCATTATTGGACTCCTCTCACATTTTTGGGATTATATTTGGCTATTTTCAACTGACGATTACGTATCATTCTGACCGCTAGCGACAGCCTGAGCCCATATTCGTTCAAATTCCTCTTGACTAATCTTGATGGAGTCTGATAGATCCAACTCATCTTTCCGACCATCATAGAGTAGAAACCCTACTTCTGGAACATAATCCTGTAGGCAAGAGGAAGCATAAGAGTGCCCATTCAAAACGTTAATTTGTCGACTTGCACGCTGACCAGTAAACTCTGTATAAATAACTCCTAGACCCGACATAAACTCACTATTGCCATAATAATAATATTCTTTTTCACACATTAGAATCTTCCTTTACCATTTGTCTCTCCAAGAATGGCATTCTTTCCTCTCTGTCTCTTTCATCGACTAATTCTATGTTCATTTTCAATTTATAGAATTTACCGGTTCTTAGCCTTATTCTCCAAGACTCTCACTTCTACTTTATCCTCCGCTAAATGGAGATCCAATACTTTTTCCTGGTCTTTAAAGAATAGCGTCAAGTCTCTGGTAGAAATTTCACTAAAATAAGAGGGCAAAAATTCATCCAGAGACTCCATTTGAAACAAGACATAAATCGGTGAAAATTCCCAAAAAACTAGGATAAACTGCCTGCTATTGCCAACTAGACTTTGAATTAACCTACTTAAATCTTGAGTAGTGTGGGCAACAGGAAACTCATAAAGGCAAGGAAGTGGAGAGTCTATAGGATTCAACTCCCCAGCATACCAAGCAATTTCTTTAGGTTTATCGGTCAGAAAATGGACATCCTTTATCCCCTTCAAACTCTTGATTCGTCTTTTCACTTTTAACAAGGATAATTTCTTTTTTAAGTCACTCATTGTTTGTGCTCCATCATTCTGAAACAGAAATTTTGCTCACAACCTCATTCTCTTTATCCAGCAGATACAGGAAGTTACTTTTTGCTTCCAGTTTACCAAGCTTAGCCCCATAATCCATCTCATGAGCAGCGCAGGATTGAATCAACTGACGGATTCTCTTATCCTTTTGCTCTATCTTCCAAAACAAATCCACCTTATCCAGCTGATGCTCCACTTGAATGGAAAAGATCGTGGATTGGATCTTCTTCCTTTTCCACTCCCAGCTATTTTCATAATCGTTTTTCTCTATTTCATTGACTACATCATCTATCAAGGAGTATGGAATAGAGAGCTCCTGAAACACGCGCTTTACCCCTTTTAACAAGGCCTCTAAGAGCAGCTTTTTCTGTTCCAATGGACTCGAGCTTTCATAGCTAGAAAAATCAAATAAGACCTGAACAGTATAGACGCCAAGTAGGTTCATGATAGCTGGATTGCTAATCGTATCTACACATTCTACGATGATTTTCCAACAATCCTGGGTTATAACTGGTTTGAAAAGCCGTTCTACCATAGAGGTCATACATTTGGATTCATATACGAACGCTCTTCGAAGGTCTTTCCAATTCTGTCGATAGTCCTTAATTCTAGCTTCCTCGTAAGTTAGCCCAGCTGAGTCCATCAGCTCCTCAATCCTCTGTTGATTTTCCACATAGGGCTTATCTAATTCAAAATACTGTAACTTCATATTCGTGGTCTCGTAGTTTTTTTCTTGTAGAAAGGTCTAGCCTTAGGTCAAGGTCTAATATTTGTGCTCTTCCTTCACTTTTTCCCATAGTCGTGGTGTCCCTCCTAGCAATGGAGGATTGTTTGATCATCCAGAATCTCCGCAAATAAGCTAAGAATACATCTTTAAGTATCAATCTTCACAGGACCAATCTCAGCAATTCTAACTAGGTCAGAAGAACCCGATAACATCACATCATTTTGGTTTATAAAATTGAATTCAACCTTATTCTCTAAAAAGAGCAGTTCCAGTTGTCCCTTAACCTTATGAATCCCCTTAGAATAAAAATGGATTTCATCTAAATAAAAAAACTCTAAATTAATTTTTATGGCATTAAATGCACTTTTCTGCCACTTTTCAGGGAAGTCAGTTGGTAAATCATATACATAAAGGACAAGATCTAATTTGTAATCGTAACATAATACAGTATCAAGAAATACATTATTCAAGTCCAAATCACCATCAAACAAATGAATAATCTTTTCCTTCCCCACTACTTTTTCAAACCATTTCACAGTATGAACTCCTTTTTAAAAATGAATATAAGTCTTCTTTTTAAGATTCATTGTTTCCCTCTTTAAGGAAGTGACAGTTTCTCTCTTTAAGTAGATTTTAGAATAGACTAACTCTTCTGCCGTCCTTTCCTTTTGTAACGTCATTGATTAAGTCCTTGACGATAGATATATCGAACTGACGAGAAAAGTCAACAATTTTCTGACGATTCTGTTCTGGATAAAGATATGATGCAGCCAAAATAAATAAAAATGGATTTGTGACTTGACCAATATGCTCAAGGTATTTAGGCTGAGTCACATGAGACATAATTTTGTTAAAATCGTCATCTTTCAGAACAATCTTTCTCTGATATATCGCTGCACAAGCTCCTGCAGCTTGAGATGAGTTATTCGATTCCAAAGACTCATAGACAAAAGATAAGTTCTCTGTTTCTAAATTTTCTAGATAAGCAATCGCTACTGCTAGAGAGCGATAGGTTACAGGGGTTGGAATGTCTCTCAGCAGTAATGACTTCAGATAGGGGACTTCTTCTGTGCAATCCGTTGCAGCCATGGCGTAGAGCAAGTACATTTGTGATTCCCACGATCTAGTCTTTTCCATCTCCCCTTCCAAGGCCTGATGCAAGAATGGTCCATATCCTTTTAGTCTGCCCTTTAAAATTTTTTTCGCTGCCTTTTTTACCAAGGGCGTTCGTCCTGAAGTCAACTCATCTACATAGTCCATCTCAAACTCCTTTATTTCCTCTGCTTGCCAGTTCTTCTTCCAAGATTCTGTTATAAACTATACTTCCGACACAGGCTTCCCAGTCCAGCTCCTCAACTTCTTCCCTAGAAAAAATCTTAGGTTCCCGCCTACCATCTAGCCAGACCTTCCCAAAGTGAAGACCATTTGGGTCTCCCCACTTAAAGGCTAAATCTTTAAAAGGGCTTGGATCAAAATCCGCTTGGTGACCAATTATCTGCCAAGACCATACTGGACTTCGATCAAACAAGGTGTAGGAATCTGCAATGATGGGCTTACCCATAAATTGAGCACGAATTAGCTCCTCAACTGTTATAGTAGGCCTTGCTTGAAAGATATCGAAAAATTGAATGACATGACCAACGTTCACTTTTCCAAGGATTTGACCAAATACAAACATTTCCTCCGAAAATTGATAGCAAAAAATATCACCAATTTTAATAAATCGAAGTTTTGTTCGTGGCTTTTCATTCCACTCTCGAATCTTTATCTGGGGCAATCTTTTCTCCATAATTAATTCCTACTGCTCTTTATTTAAGATATGAAAGAGATCATCTCTTAGAACGATTCCATCATCTTCTATCAAATAGGCCATGTGCTCCCAGAAGGGCAATTCTTGTTCAAGGGACTTTTCCAAGGCAAGTACTTGAGCCTTCAAGTTTGCTGCAATCTCTTCGACTTCATCTTGCTCAATCTCATAAAACTTTACTTTCAAAAGAAAGATACTTGATAGAAAGAGCGAATAAGAGGAAACAAAAGTATGTAAGGAAGAATTGACATAAACCCTCGCTTCTTGAAAAACTTCCCCTCCTTCTTGATTGCAAAGTAAAAAGATTTGCTCCTCTCCTCCAATCACAAAAAATCCTAAAAAACACTGGCCAAAAAGCCTATAACTCTCTTGATTTTTCCTTAGTTCGACTAGTTCGTCACCTGATTTAACAAAAGAAAATCCCATTTTAGAATAATCCTCTAAATATGCCAAAAGGTTGAAACGGACCTCATCCAGACGAAATGGTTTCTCTTCTGTAGATACCAGACAAAAGCCGTGCTCCTTCACTAATTCATCAATAGTAACTGTCATTTTTCTATCCGATCTCCTAGGTTCTTTTCACCCAATTTTTTTATCTTCCAAAGCTTAATAGCCGCATCTTTTCGGAGTCCTATAAAGAGGCTTGCTAAGGTTACTGCTTCCTCTTTTTTATAGACCTGAGAGCTGATACTGGCCCATCCATCTTGCAGGCATTCAATTTTTAAATAGAAATCTCGTTCTTGTCCAAGCTTCCCTGTTACGTCATCTATTTCATAAGAAGCAGATAGCAAAGAAACTGAGACAAAGTCTCCCGGTCTTCGATACATCCGCATAACGGATTCTTTCTGATTGATAGAGTGGATATCCTCTTTTGTTTCAGCCCTATCACTGTCCGATAGGATCACCCAATCCCCATCATCCTCTGATGAACAAAAACGCCATTCTTTCTCAACCATATCCTGCTCCATCTTCTAGTGCTTCTCTTGTTATCGACTACACTTAGTAGTACGCGACTTCCCCTAAACCATATTCTAAAATTTCAAGACTATTGAGGGAGAATTTAAGTCCTCTACCATGCTCCGAATCCTCTCTCAATCCAAATTCCAATCCGAAAATTTGGTCTCCATCTCTTTGTTCAGACAAGATAAAAATGGAAAGGAGTCTAGCGTGTAATAGACCTGGAAATTCCTCCTGAATTTTTGCCAAAGTTGTGGAATACCATACTGATGATTGATCCAGTAGATGATCGAGAATATCATAAAATAGAAAAAACTGTTCTTATTGAATTCCTCATGTAGCATAATATTCAAACTCCTCAAACAACTCAAGCATATTTATTTTCTCTATTGTTCGATACTTCTTCGGAATTTTTTTACAGTTTGTCTCAAACCATTCAAAATAAGCATTTTTCCATCTAGTAAACTGTTCCATTGCAACACGGCCTTTAGCCTTTTCTGGCACTTCCATTGCCCAAGACACATAGAGATCAAGATAAGCTGGTATTGTCATTCTATCTGGTTGCCAATCACTCAATCCTGCCTCATCTTCAAAAGCGATTTCAATGTATTCTAGCAAAGCTTCAAAATATACATCGATTGCTAGTGCAATATAGATTTTTCTTTCTGGGAAATCTAAATAAGCTAGCTGTTTAAAACCTATCTCATAACCCTTCGGAGTATTTCTAAAAAAGAAATACTTCAAAATAACATCTAAAGTTTTTGCAAGTGTTTCTGACTGAATAGTATGACCATCAACATAGTTTCTTAATAGTTCTTGCCACTCATCATTCATTTCTTGCGTAAATTTATGTTGCTCTGTGGGGAAACGTGCTAAATCAATAGCCAGAATAAACATATGTCCCAACATCTCTTCCTCTAGCAGATTTGTTAGAGCCAATTCTTCCATTTGTTTACTTATGGTTTTCAATGCTCTTGAGTAAATACAATTATGAGCAAACGTTGCACTATCATTATCAAAAGGGGATATTCCGTATTTTGCCATTTTTATTTTCCTTGAATTTCAGCTAAGACTTCTCAATAATCTTAATACCTCTATACTGCTTTTCTATTGAATTGATTTCCACAATCAGATTATCATTACAATAGAAATCAATCATCCAAACGTGTATTTACATTTGCCTCTATCCAATCTAATACTCTAGGATCGGACTCTTTATATTTTTTTCCATAGATAAGAGCAAAAACTTCTAGCGAATCATAAACTGGCTGTAGAGGATATTCCTCCTTATACTTCTTGCTTGGCATTTGTCTGCAATTCTCATCTCGATACATTAGGTTATAGTTTCCAACATTTCGAAGTAGTAACTGATCCTCTTCCTCAAGGATAGGCCTATAACCTAATTTTTCCCATAATCCCCATTTCATAAAATAAGTACTTGAATAAATCGCTTTTTTTGTGTCAAATTCAATACTATCTATATCTATATCTTCAAGATTTATTGCTTCCTTTGATAACACATAAGCGCACAATCCTTTAGTTTCGTAACTTAAATAGATTAAATGACAAGCAAAACATGGATCCGATTGATAAGGAGGTGTTAATAGGAAAACCTCTCCTTCAGTTAATTTGATTCTTTCTTTCATCAAAGGTTCCTCTCTCAGATTTTCTCAGTACTAGTTTCCATATCCATTCTTCTTGTATAAAACTAGACTTTTTCTTTCTCAATCGCCTAGCTTTAGACTAGGGGAAATCATGTCATTCTTTCAGCATGTATTATCTCTTAATGAACGAGCTAACTAAATCTATTTTCACTTCAGATAAGAAATAAGCTGGGCTATTCCACTATCATCACATGTTTCGACAATCAGACTTTTCAATTCCATAAATTCTCAGTCATATAAAAGAGGATTACCATTATCCACTTTGGTACCAAAGCCTTCCTAGTGGTTATCCCATTCAAGACCCAAGCACCTAGACACATCCTCAAAATAATCATCCCAGGCCCATTTGTAATCTTTGCGACTCATCAAGTAATCCACATACTTTTCATTCATCCAACTCTCTGTATGGATAGAAAGGGCTCGCCTTTTTCTATCATCTTGGATTGTTGCTATTTTTTCCTGAACCTTCTTTGATCGTTCACTCAGGTTTTTTATATAGAGAATATCTGGATCCGAAGGACGAATGGTCTCCGTCAAATCACACCTTGTAAACTCAACAAAACTGAGCTGAGCCTCTGATAGATCTGCATACAACTTTTCTACTTTCTTTGTTTTCGACCCAAAGGTACATTCAGACAGTTTTCCAACAATTTTATTCTGCTGAAATTCTGGTAGGGGAAAGAAAATATCGTGCATCCTACACTTTTTAAAGAGACAATCTCTCATCTCGCTGACATTCACCAAAAGAGGACGCTTCATCTGACAAGAAAGGAAGGTAGACGATAGAATGTGACTGTCATAAAATAAAGTTCCATTTAAATTGCAGCTTTTGAAAGTACAGTTTCGAATAACTGTATGATTTTTAAAGCCGATATCCCTCAAATCACAGTTTTCAAAAACGACATTCTCAAAGATACAATTTTCAAATATGACTCGTGAACTTTCTAGTATTCCGATACTTGTATCCTTAAAGTGCTGATTACGAATAAAACGAGTTCTGCTTGCTTCCTTTATTAGATTTTCAATCGATAGCTTCTCACTGCTGTTTAGGATGATCTGGCCATCCCTTATGATAATCCCATCTTTCTCAACCATATCCTGCTCCATCTTTTAAATGTTCTCTTTAATCGGTTGTCTCTTTTATAACTCCTAAAATTTGGAGAGTTTTTTAGGTTAATCCAACTCTGCTCGACTGAACAAGTCTTTCATAGCTTCGATATCATCGCAAAATTCTTTAAATCCTAAAGCGAATTTAGCCAAGGCGTCCACCTTGGAAGAATAGGCACAAAACATACTTCCTTCTGGATCAAAGTCGATATCTTTGCTTAATTCAGGCATTTTTTCCTCCCGAAATACCAAAGCTAGGGATGCCCAATCGTAGCCATTCCCTTCGGACCCTTCGTCTTCTCGAGTATCAAACACTTCCTGTCTGTATTTTCCATCAGGGTAATAAATGAGTGATCCTCGGACCTTTTGAGGATCCTCGTCAAAGACTAGTAAGGTAAAAGGGGCAATTATTTCATTTATTTTTTCGTAATCCATCATTTTTTAACTCCTTATGGAACGCGTTTATTGGTAACAGGACTCCATAAATCTAGTAGATCTACTCAGCATCAAAAGGCATAAAGCTATCATGCTGCTGATAATAATTTAAAGCCTTGACCAAGTCTTGGGGACTTGCATTTGGTTTTTCCTCAAGTGCGACTGCAAGAACATCAATCAACTGCTCTCCATAGTAGACTAGTTGCAGATCTTGCTCCGCTACATCCGTCGGGTAAACATCAGAGTCTTCCACGACATCCGGATAATCGGATACCCAGTAGAGTCTAGCTAGTTCCAGTTCTCCATCATCCTTGCCATAGAGGCAAAAATCATCTGAAGATAATTGGTCCGCTATGACCTGCTCGATTATCTGCTCTAGTGAAAGTTCTTGGTATTTTCGCATCCCTTCTCCTTTTTAATCTCACTCTTCAACAAAAGAGTTCAAAAATTCCTCAAAAGAAGCCCATTGACCGTAGATCTCAGCTGTTTCTTCTAAGACATAGAAATAAACCTTGCCATAATCCTCTGCCCTTAGAGAAAGAGCATAGTTGCCAGAACCAGGATCATAGGCGAAATGAAGAAGGTCTGCCGCCTTAAATCCCGCAGGAACCACCTCATCGTCAAACCAGGTAAGAGACTTCCTCATCTCCTCCAGTGAATCAAAGGAATTAAAAGGAAAGAGGTGACGGTCATCGTGGACACCCCTTACTTGGGGCTGGCCACCATTGTACTTGAGATAAAAATCCTTCATGGCTTCCGGCAATTTCTTTCCAAGAATCTCCTCAAATTGTAAAAAATCTTCGCTTGAAATCGCTGGATTTGTGTCTGTCAATACTAGCATTCCGTCTCCTTTTGAGTATCTCTTCCCAAAGGCTTTTTTTTATTTGACCTCCATATTACAGGTCCCTTTTAGGCTATCATACCATAAGATTCCCTTTCCATAAAGCTAAAATAGAAAATGAGCCCAGCGGTTCTACTAGACTCATTTCATTCTTATCTTTTTTGCTTATTTCAGCCCTTACTTCAAACTCCAACCACCATCAATCGTGAGGATCTGTCCTTGCATGGCAGATGCCTTCCCACTGGCCAAAAAGAGGCTGACTTCTGCCACTTCCTCTGGCTCAATCCAGCGCTTGATGGGCGTCTCACTGGCTACCCAGTCTGCTAGGCCTCCTGGTTCAAAGTCCGCTGCAGTCATGCCTGTTTTGACGGCTCCAGGAGCAATGCCAAAGACTTGAATGCCAGATTCTGCATAATCCAGGGCCAACTGCTTGGTAAAGCCCGCTAGGGCATGCTTGGAGGAGGTATAAGCGTGACCGCCTCCACCAGCTAGGCTAGAAGCAATGGAGCACATGTTGATGACGGTCCCTTGCTTCTTCTCCAACATCTGAGTCAGATAATGCCGTGTCAGCTCTACCGGAGTCACATAGTTGATCTCAAAGATCTCCTGAATCTCCTGAGCGCTTTGCTCAAGAAGGGGTTTGTAGTCATCCAATACCCCTGCCGTATTGCACAAGATGTCGACCTTAGGACACCAGTCAAAAATCGGCGTCAAATCCAAGGTCAAATCCCGCTGCAAGAAGTGAAACTCACCTGGCAACTGGGGATCAGCACCCTGGTCTACCCCATAAACCTGGTAGCCCTTTTCTAAAAAGAGACGAGCTTGAGCCAGACCAATCCCGGAGCTAACGCCTGTAATCAAGACCCCTTTAGTCATGAACTTCCACCCAGTCTGTCGCTAAGACATCACAAGGGGTTGGACTCCACATGGAAAATCCTTCGCCTTCACCAGATACGTTAATGAGAAAATAAGGCGTCACTTCAAGGGCAACCCCGTTTTGCTCGATGGTATCGAAAAGCTGGACATAGTTCTCAGCACCGCCCCAACCAGTTCGCACATATTTCTTTTTTGCCTTTAGTCCAGGCAAGATTTCTTCAAATGTCATCATCTTCTCCTTTGATCCATACTCCCTTTCATTATAACAAAAATCATGCTTGCCCGTTGTTTTCCAACAGCAAAAGGGGAGTTTCCTCCCCCTTTTCACTCTATTCACCATTTTCTGTCTTGTTCTTTTTCAAGGTGCGAATCGTGAACCAATAGTAAATCATCAATCCTATAACAATGATTACTGTAGGTAGGATCATAGTCATGGTAGAATTCTGAATCCCTTGTGCCAAAGTCCAGCGATGCAAGAATCCCACTACTAAAAAGGCTAAAATAGGAAAGACAAAAGCTCGGCCAATTTCTTCTTTCCATTGCCACAGAATGAGGACGCCACTAGCCCCTGTTATCAGGAGAGTATCCCATGGATTCGGTACCGTCAACCAGGCAAAAGCTGGCAAGAAACGGACCCCAACTATTTCACTGATAAAATAGATCCCCAGAACGAGAACGACTGCTACATAGATTGCTTTTTTTGACTTCTCTTCTGCAAAAATGAGGCGACGAAGGAGATAGAATAGTAACCCAACGGCTAAAATACCCAAAATACTATCCGTTAGATAGACGAGGGGCTTGAGAACCAGGACTGCTTGCGAAGCAAAATCACTTAAGAGGCGATAAAAAATCACAATTCCCGAGACAATCGCCCCATACTTCAGAACAGACCGCGTAGATTCTTTAGGCATATTTTCTATGATTTGGTCTGACATTCCCTTGGGATCCTGTCCAAAATAGTCCTTGGCTGTCAATCCATTACCGCTTGCTTGTGAAAAGTCTAGCGCCAGATTATAGATCTGCTCTCTTAAAGCTTTCTCTTCATATAAGAAGCCGGCAAAATTGAAATAATCCCAGAGATCTTGGAAATAAGCTTGGTCCTCCTGGCTAAAGGTTTGAACCAAAGACTGCGTTTCTTCATAATAAATAGCTGATGTCATGATGTTTCCCCTTCCTTTGGAGACGAAATACAATGAAGGACAAGACTAGTCCTATTAGAGGGAGTAGCCAGCGTAATAAATTAGCAGTTCCTGGATTCACAAAGCGAACACAGCATCCAGTTACAAAGAAAGTCACTCCCATGACCAGTAGGCTAACAGCAAGCCGTCCCTGATTTCTATAGGTCATGATCGTAAATCCAAGAAGAACCAGAAAAGCCAGAACAATCGCCCAACCATCTGGCAAAAGGATACTTCGATTCAGACTCAAATGGTCAGAAAACACGCGCTCTATCCTAGGAGACAGGATCAAACTAATCACACTGATAACAAGAGCCCAAGGCCACTTGATTTCCCCATAGCTCTGTTTGGACCAAAGCCACATCATAAATTGACTGTACACAAAGAAAATGAATAGATCTAGCAAATATGTTAAAGGAGCAATCACCAGTGGCAGCATCCAGGCAAAATCCATTACAAACCGCATGCCAACGAAAATCGTTCCAAGAATCAAGAATAACCCCACATAAGAACCTAGCCTGCGTCTAGGTAACTCCGAGAGAACTTGGTCCATCATGGCCCTTGGGTCCTTTCCGTAATAATCCATTGCACCAATCCCGTCTCGCTCAGCAACCTTTAAATCGCAAACCATATTGTAGAGCTGTTCACCCAGTAGCTCATCATCATAAAAATAGGACTTCACTCCAATATAAGCTATCATTTTTTTCATATAAGCTTGATTGTCCTTATTTAGGTGCATCAATTCGGCTGACATTTTTTCTGTATAATCTTCGATCATGCTTCCCCCTCCTTTTTCACGCGTTCTACTTTAATGACCAGATCCTGCCACTGGTTCCAAAATTCCTCTAAGCGCTCTCTTCCTTCCATGGTTAGAGAGAAATATTTGCGATCAGGTCCATCCGGAGAGGGCCTCATCTCTCCTACGATGACTCCCTGCTTCTCTAGTTTCTGAAGCAAGGGATAAATGGTCCCCGCAACGATCTTATCGAAGCCGGTTTCCTTGAGACTTTGGATCAATTCATAGCCATAAATAGATTTTTTTGAAATAATTTCTAAAACACAACCTTCCAGGACACCCTTGAGCAATTGCGACTCTTTCATCCTGCTCCCCCTTTCTATACCGCCTCTTTTTGGCTAGTTTGTTTTACATACTAGTCCTTTCACTATTAGTATACTCCTCCTTAACTAGTTTGTAAAGCATAATAGTTAAAAATACTGCATGAAACTTGATAAATCCGAGCATTATGACTAAATATACAATTAATTTCAAAAAAAATTTGCTTTTTACCGGAAAAGGTGTATAATAATACAAAATCTTTATTAAAGGAGATAAGTGATGAAAAAATCTAAACTAGCTTTCCTTGCAGGTGTCACGGTTGCTTCAGCCCTGTTCCTTGCTTCTTGTGGATCATCTGCAAAGTCTTCTCAGACAAACACTTTTTCATACGTGTATAGCACTGATCCAGACTCTTTGAACTACCTCCTTTCAAACCGTTCAACAACAAGTGATGTCACAACTAACTTAGTAGATGGACTTTTTGAAAACGACCAATACGGTAACTTGGTCCCTGCTTTAGCAGAAGATTGGTCTGTTTCTAAGGATGGATTGACTTATACTTACAAACTTCGTAAAGATGCAAAATGGTATGACTCAGAAGGGAACGAATATGCAGACGTCACTGCACAGGACTTCGTCACTTCTCTGAAATACGTAGCGGACAACAAGTCAGATGCCCTCTACTTGGTTCAAAACTCAGTAGCCGGCCTGGATGACTATGTCACTGGTAAAAATACGGACTTCTCTAAAGTTGGAGTAAAAGCCGTTGACGACCATACCCTTCAATACACCTTGGCTCAACCTGAGTCTTTCTGGAATTCTAAATTGACAACTTCGACCATGATGCCCGTCAATGAAAAATTCCTCAAGTCTGCAGGTAAAGACTTTGGTAGCGTCAAACCTTCTGGAATCCTCTACAACGGTCCTTACTACTTGAAATCCTTCACTTCAAAATCGTTAATGGAGTTCACTAAGAACGAGAACTACTACGACAAAGACAATGTGAAGATCGATGATATCAAATTGACCTACTTCGATGGTTCTGACCAAGACTACCTAGCTCGTAACTTTTCTGATGGAAACTTGACCACTGCGCGTCTCTTCCCAACGAGCTCAACCTTCAGTACCATTGAGAAAAAATTCAAGGACAATATCGTTTATTCACCGCAAGATGCGACTGTCTACTATGTCTACTTCAACGTAAACCGTCAAAACTACGGTCATACTGAGAAGACAACAGACGACCAGAAGAACCAAACCAAAACAGCTCTTCAAAACAAAAACTTCCGTCAAGCCATCAACTTTGCCCTTGATCGTACTTCTCTAAGTGCCCAATCAAACGGGAAAGATGGGGCTAGCAAAACCCTTCGTACGCTTCTTGTACCTCCAACATTTGTGCAAGTAGACAACAAAGACTTCGGTACTGTTGTTGAAGAAAAACTTGCTGCAACAGGAGATGATTGGAAGGATGTCAGCCTAGCTGATGCGCAAGATAGCATGTTCAATACGGACAAGGCTAAAGCACAATTTGCTAAAGCCAAAGAAGAGCTCCAAGCGCAAGGTGTTCAATTCCCAATCCACATCGACTACGTGGTTGACCAGTCTTCTGCTAGCATTGTGCAACAAGCTGATTCAATGAAAGACTCCATCGAAAAAACATTAGGAAAAGAAAATGTTGTCGTGGATGTTCAGAAATTGTCTACGGAAGATGCGGACAATGCAACCTACTTCGCTCAAAGTCCTGATCAAAAAGACTTTGATATGGATATCGCTGGTTGGGGACCTGACTTCCAAGATCCATCAACTTACTTGGATATCTTCAATCCAGTCGATGGTTCAGCCTTAGCAGGTATGGGAATCAATCCGGCAACTGACCAAGCCCTAATTGAAAAACTAGGTTTGAACGAGTACAAACAACTATTGGATGATGCCAATGCAGAACAATTGGATACCAAAACTCGTTATGAAAAATATGCTGTTGCTCAAGCTTGGTTGACAGACAATGCCTTTGCACTTCCTGTCTACTCTAAAGGTGCTGTTCCTTCTATCACGAAGATTAAACCATTTACAAAAGCCTTCTCCTTGATCGGTATCAAAGACGGTTCTAGCTACTACAAGTACATGGAACTACAAAGTGATACAGTCACAACTGCCGATTACGACAAAGCTTATAAGAATTGGTTGAAAGAAAAAGAAGAATCAAACAAAAAAGCACAAGAAGAACTTGCAAAACACGTGAAATAATCACGATAAAAACACCGGGGATGTAATCCTCGGTGTTTTAAAATGTAGACAACTTGTTCCTTTATATAGAACAAGTTAGGAACACATAAATAATTAAGATAATACATCCAATTAGCTCATTCAAGCATACACTGAAACTTTCCGCCGTGAGAAAAGTGCTAGAAACATTCTTGTTTCTAGCACTCGGGAGTTTTGAAACGTTAGGTTCAAAACTAAGTCATGGAACTTCCTAGAAGTTCGCTGATGTCCGTACTCACCTAAAGAAAGTTTCAAGGTGAGCTTTATCTACACCTATTTTCCTAAGCTTCCATCGTATCGAACGCTACCGCACAACAATCTTCCGATAACTTCTAGAAGTCAGAAGAAAGACGAGGACATAAGAGATGAAAAAGACAGCGCAGATGGAAAGAGTTGTTTGAAGGACCAGTCCCGCATTGGTCGCTCCTAAGATGGCAACGATCTTTGCAATCATCTTGTAGGCCACTCCTAGGTATAGGAAGGAGAAGAATAATGGAAGGAAGAAGACAGTGAGAATCTGTTTGCGAATGGTGGTGCCGGTTTGCTTTTGGTCCAATCCTACTTGTTGCAAGATCACAAAATTATCCCGATCCTCATGACCCTCTGAAATCTGTTTGTAGTAAATGACGAGTACTGTAGCTAATAGAAAGATGACCGATAGGAAAATCCCAATAAAGAGGAGAGTCCCTGCTGTTTCACGCCACTCCTTCTCTATGCTGTATCGTTCAAATCCACCAAAGAAAGTCGCACCATATTGACTCATTTTGTCTGTCGAATAAAGGTCTTTGATCAAGCCACTGATGAAATCTTGATTCTCTTTATCTTTTGCAGTAATAGCGAATTCCAAATTTTTATCAACTTTTAGTCCCAGTTGGTTCAAGTCAGGGAGGACAAGGTACAAACCCATTTGATGTTGAAACAGGTCGGATTGAGGGAGTTTTCCTTGGATAAAATTGGAGTCTAGTTTTTGTTTAATCGTGAAGGTCTTCCCATTGATTTCTAATTGCGAATCTAATTTTCCTGGATACTGATACCCATAGGCTAGGATTTCATTTTCCCCAAGCTCAACTTTTTGACCCGTCAGTTGCTCGTAAGTCGCCTGATCAAAAAAGTAGACTGTTCCCTCTGTCTTCATCTCCATCTCCTGACCAGCTTCTTGATAGGACTGTTCATAAACCTCTAAGCTCCTTCCATCAATCTTTCGAATTTCAGCCGACCAGTATGTTGTCTGTGCCACCTGATAATCTGATAGATTTGTCGCATCGGCTGTTTTCTTAATTTGAGCTTGAACATCCTTGATAACTGGTTCTGTCTCAGCATCTGAAGGCATATGCCCCACACTAATCATGTAATCAGAAGGGTAAACAGTATCTAGGTAGTTCTGTCCTCCAATAAAGATATTGAGGGACCCGGTTAAGGTGACCAAGACCATGGTGGAAAGAATACTAATGGTCGCAAGACCCGCTGCATTTTTTCGCATCCGTGCTATCAAGTTGGAGACAGATATAAAATTCTCTGGCTTGTAATAGTAGGATTTCCGACCTTTGAGAAATCTTAAGAAGGTAATAGATCCTGCGTTGAATAAAAGATAAGTCGCCAGAATGACTAAGATGACAGCAATAAAGAATCCTTGAACCGCTGCAACTGGACGCTCAACGGTTAGCGCTATATAAAACGCAATTCCTAAGAGCCCAAGTCCTAAAAGAGTTTGGACCAGCAAGAAGCGTCCCTTCTTCTCTCCTGCTTTTTTCTGTTGCATGAGGTGGAGGGAACTGTAGCGCAAGAGGCGGAAAGAATTCAACAAGAGAATGAGGCCAAAAGCTAAGGCTAACCCAAGTAAAGTGTTAAGAACAGCCCCTATCTGGAAGGTTGATTGAATGACGACTGGTAGCCCCATACATTTTAGGAGCAAGGCAAAAATCAGGCGATCAAATAAGAGCCCCAAACCCAGTCCTACTCCAACTGTGAGAACATAGAAGAAGAGCAATTCCCATAAGGTCATGATGAGGAGATGCTTCTTCTCCATTCCCAGAACACTGTACAAGCCCAGTTCTTTGGAACGATTTTTCATGACAAAGCCATTGGCATAAGCCACCAAAATGATGACGACCAGCTGGACGACGAAACTACCAAAACCAAGAACAGTTCTCGCCGCCCCCCCTCCGTAAGAATCCTCTAAATGAGGGGTAGATGACAAGGCGATAAAACTATAAAGGATCATGGTCGTTAAAATGACAGCCAGGGCAAAGGGGTAATAGAGTTTGCGATTTTGTTTGAGGTTGGAAAGAGCTAATTTACTTGTTAATTTAAACATCACGATCCTCCTTTCCCGCCATGATCGTCAAGGTATCCGAGATTTCTTGGAACATCTGACGCTCTGTTTTTTCCCCACGGAAAATCTGGTTGTAAAGAATCCCGTCCTTGATAAAGAGCACGCGCTTGGCCCGAGCTGCTGCTGCGGTTGAGTGGGTCACCATGAGAATAGTTTGCCCCATGCTATTGATGTCTTCAAAGACGTCGAGCAACGCAGCAGATGATTTGGAATCTAGCGCCCCTGTTGGCTCATCCGCAAGGAGGATTTCTGGCGAGGTGATGATAGCCCGTGCTACGGCTACCCGTTGTTTTTGCCCACCAGAGATTTCGTAGGGATATTTTTCAAGCAGTTGGTGGATGCCCAATTCCCGACTGACGCTATCGACCTTACTCATCATTTCCTTGACCGGTCTGCGAGAAAGGACCAGAGGGAGAAGGATATTGTCCTTGACAGACAAGGTATCAAGCAAATTGAAATCTTGAAAGACAAAGCCTAGTTTTTCCCTACGGAAGCTCGACGCGTCCTTGTTCTTGATGGTCGAGGTGTCCATGCCATTGAGGTAGACCCGTCCTTCGGTCGGCTGATCCAGCATGGCTAGGATATTGAGAAGGGTCGATTTACCGGATCCTGATTCCCCCATGATAGCGACATACTCCCCCTTCTCCACGGTAAAATGGATATCCTTTAAGGCTTCAACCTGAGTTCCTTGAAAGCGGGTTTTGTAAATTTTTTTCACATGTTGTACATCTAATAAGGCCATTTTCATTCTCCATTTCTATCCGGTTATATGATTGACATCCATAAAACTTTTTTACACCTCTATTGTAACGATTTGGAGAGAGATCTACAATAAGCTAACCTTTCATTTTGAGCCTGATTTCTTACATTTCTGTAAGGTATAAAAAAACTAGCTTCCTTGCGGGAGCTAGTTCCTTCTTATAAAGCTGTGATGGCTGTGATCAAACCAAAGATGATCCCTGGTGCATTGGCTGCAGCAAGTGGGATATCACGTTCTTTTTTAAAGAGTCCGTAATAGACCCAAAGGCTACAGTTGATAGCGGCAACTAAAGGTTGAACAAAGTTTCCTTTGTGACCTGAGAGGTTATCCATGATTTGTGGGAAGTAAGATACATACATCATGACAGACATAAAGGTCGCAACCCAACCAAGAATTTTCATTTGTTTATCATTCATTTTGAAACTACCATTTCCTTTTCTTTTTTAAAGTATGCACTATTCTAGCGCTTGCCCTCTTAAAATTCAAGTGCTTTTTTCAAATGTTACCGAACTGTAAAGTGTCACAATCTTGTGATTTTGCAGGAAGATGGATTTCTCTTCGAGAGAGTCTTCTCTCTAGTAATTATTTTAGACACTTTGTCTAATTTTTTTGCAAATGTGATCGTTTTCATTTTGCGTAGCATGCAAATTAATTGCATTTTCTTCCTACTTATGCTATTTTGATACACAGAGGTAAAATTTTATGAATAAACAAAAAATCAACCAAATCGTTGGCTCGATCGGTGCCTTTATTGGGATTATCGTTTTCATTGCCTACATCCCACAAATTATTGCTAATTTACAGGGAAATAAGGCCCAACCTTTCCAACCCTTGTCAGCTGCTATTTCTTGCTTGATCTGGGTTATTTATGGTTGGACAAAGGAACCTAAAAAAGACTGGATTTTGATTATTCCGAATTCGGCAGGTGTCATCCTAGGGGGATTGACTTTCCTTACATCACTTTAATAGAAAGCGAACAAAGACTGAACTCTACGGGTTCAGTCTTTTTTGTGTATCCCTTTGAAAAACAAAAACAATCGCAGTCGGTTTTCGTACAAAAAAGCCCGCTATGAGCAAGCTAAAAAAATTGACAATTCTTTTCTTTGAATAACCTATGCTGGATTATTGTGCAAAAATATCCAAATAATATCTGATTATTATTAGAGTATATTGAAACTTTCCGCTGTGAGAAAAGTGCCTGAAATAATCATGTTTCAGGCACTCGGAATTATTGAGACTTTAGGCTCAATAATTAGTCATGGAACTTCTTCGAAGTTCGCTGACGTCCGTACTCACCTAAGGAAAGTTTCTAATTTAATTTGAGTTTCTTTTCCTAAATCTGCACAATCTTACGATAACTCCGAGAGGTGATCCAAAAGACGATTAGGTAGGTGATGAGAAAGACAGCACAGACGCTGAAGGTGACGACGAGGACTTGGCCACTATTGATGACACCGAGCACTTTGAGAATGAGGCGAATCATATGGTAGGCAAAGGCCAGGTGGACAAAGGCAAAGATGAGGGGAAGGAAGAAGACGGTCCGCACTTGACGGTTGATGGTCCGTTTGACCTCGTGTTCATCGAGTCCCACCTGTTGGAGAATGACGAAGCGGTCACGGTCTTCATAGCCTTCAGAAATTTGCTTGTAGTAGATGACGATGACCGTTCCGACCATAAAGATCAATGACAAGAAAATACCGATAAAGAAGATACCACCAAAGAGGCTATTCAATTCTGCCACATCATTGGCCCGGTTCCCCCCATAGACAAATGTTCCTTGGCCCTGTTGGCTACTCAATTCATCGATCATCTTGTCATAACTAGCTGCCAGCTTGAGTTGCTGGTCTTCACCGACATTGACATTGAATCCACCATAGATATTGGTATAGATGGCAAGATTTGGAAATTGGGCGATAAAGGCTGAGAGATCTGGCACGATTAGGTAATTGAAATCCTCCGTCAGCATGTTATACATGTTGGGCAAGTGATCCGTGATAAAATCCTTGGTCACTTCTTCCTTTACTTGGAAGTCTTGGCCATTGATAGTAAACTGCTTTTGGCCTTTGAGAGCCTCGTTATGAGCAAAGAGGATAACTTGGTTGCCAGTCAGATCGGCCTCTTCTCCTGTCATCTGCTCATAGCTAGCTGCGTCAAAGACCATAAAGACGGTTTTGGGAGTGACGCTGCGTTCGTCAGCTGGATAGACCGTAAAGTCTGTGCCCTTTTGGGATTTGATTCCAAAGTTGGCATAGGTCATCAGGTCACGATTCTTGATCTCAAGCTGGTGCTCAGAAGCAAATTCATCAAATTTCTGATTGATTTGCTCCAGGTCTACCCCTTTTCCTTGGACAGAGAAATCATGAGGAGCCATAATTTTCTTGACCATTTCGCCACCAACATAGATGTTGGTCGCAGCAGAGATGGTCACTAGCACCATGGTCGAGAGGATGGCAATAGTCGCAAGTCCCACTGCATTTTTCTTCATGCGATAGATGAGATTAGAGACCGAGATCATATTGTTGGGTTGGTAATAATAGCCCTTCTTTTTCTTAAGCAGGTGCAAGAAGACGGTGATCCCAGCATTAAAGAGCAGGTAGGTTCCGATCATGACCAAGACAACCGCTAGAAAGAAAATCACAATCGCAGACAATGGGTCTTTGACTGACAAAGCCAGGTAGTAGCCAAAACCAAGAGAAACTAAACCCAGGATGGTTTGGGGCCACAAGAAGCGGGATTTCTTTTCACCACTGGCCTTCTCACGCGTCAACTGCAGGGCATTCAAACGGAGAATCCGCCAAGCGTTGAGAAAGACCAAGAGGGCAAAGATGAGACCAAAGGTGACAAAGACCAAGACCACAATCCCAGGTTGGAAGGTGGATACTAGCTGGACCTTCATCTTCATGAGTTTCAAGAGAAAGGCAAAGATCAGCTTGTCAAAGAGAGCCCCAATCAAGACACCAGCTGAGATAGTCACAAAGCCAAACATCAAGAGTTCCTTGAAGATCATGCTGATGAGATGGCGTTTTTCAAGGCCAAGCATGCTGTAGATCCCCAGCTCCTTGGAGCGGTTTTTCATGACGAAGCTATTGGCATAGAGCACAATGATGGCCCCCGCAGCGTTGACCACAAACAGTCCCAAGCCTAGGGTGAAGAGTATAGAAGAGCCCCCACGAAGCTCGTGAATATGGGGATTAAAGGTCAGGGAGTCAAAGAGGTAGGCGATTGTCACTGCGAGAATGACTGCAATCGCAAAGGGATAATAGAGCTTGCGGTTCTTGATCAGATTGGAGCAAGCTAATTTAGTGGTTAATCGAAACATCTACTCCACCTCACTTGCCATGACCGTCAGGGTATCCGAGATTTCTTGGAACATCTGACGCTCTGTCTTTTCTCCGCGGAAGATCTGGTTGTAGAGAATTCCATCCTTGATAAAAAGCACGCGCTTGGCCCGAGCTGCCGCTGCGGTTGAGTGGGTCACCATGAGAATGGTTTGCCCCATGGTGTTGATATCTTCAAAGACATCTAGCAAAGCAGCCGAGGACTTGGAATCCAGCGCCCCTGTTGGCTCATCGGCAAGGAGGATTTCAGGTGAGGTGATGACGGCCCGTGCTACAGCCACCCGTTGTTTTTGACCACCAGAGATTTCGTAAGGGTATTTTTCTAAGAGCTGGTGAATGCCCAACTCTCGACTGACGCTATCGACCTTAGTCATCATTTCCTTGACTGGTCTGCGAGAAAGGACCAAGGGCAGAAGGATATTGTCCTTAACTGACAAGGTGTCGAGCAGATTGAAGTCTTGAAAGACAAAGCCTAGTTTTTCGCGACGGAAGCTCGAAGCGTCCTTGTTCTTGATGGTTGAGGTGTCTATATTATTTAGGTAGACCCGCCCTTCCGTCGGCTGATCCAGCATGGCTAGGATATTGAGAAGGGTCGATTTCCCGGATCCTGATTCCCCCATGATGGCGACGTACTCCCCTTTTTCAACAGTGAAGTGAATATCCTTTAGGGCTTCAACCTGCGTCCCTTGAAAGCGGGTTTTGTAAATTTTTTTGATATGTTGAACGTCTAGTAATGACATGCTTTTCTCCTTTAACTAGTAGATCAAGAAAAATTCTTGGGTTTGTTGTAGGACTTGGCGACCAAATTCCACCTTTTCCAAATCGGTTTTCTTATTTGGTTTTTTAATCTTTTTGGGTTCTTTCATCCATTTCAAGAGTTTCATTTTCTTGACCTCCTTCATTTGATGAGACTATTGTATAAAAAATAAAAGGTGGTCACCATAACCTAACCTTTCATTTTTAAAATTAAATCTTACATTTTTGTCATTTTCAAATAAAAGAGAAGCTTAGGGAGAGAATCATTATTACCGACGAATTCCCCTAATCCATGACCAACTTCTTCTCTTCAAAACGTATAGCAACAGTCGTCCCTTGGCCGACTTGAGACGTCATCTGGAGTTGGTGTCCTAGCTGATCGGCAATCTTTTTAGACAGATAGAGGCCTAGTCCCGAAGATTGCTGGGTCAAATGCCCATTGTAGCCGGAGAATCCCCGCTCAAAGACACGGAGTATATCGCTATCCTTAATTCCAATCCCACTATCTTTCATATAAAGGGTCTGGTCTTTGAAATAGATCTCAATCCCGCCAGTGCTGGTATACTTAAGGCTATTAGACAGCAATTGCTCGATGATGACCAAGAGCCACTTGCGATCGGTAATGACGGCGACATCTAAGTCATGCAGATCCACCGTCAAGCCCTTTTGAATAAAGAAGATGGCATACTTTCGCACGACTTCTTTGATCAGCTCTTCGAGTGGAACACGCTTAAGCACCAAATCATCGTGAAAACTTTCGAGTCTCAGATACTGGAGGACCACATTAGCATAGGAATCAATCTTAAAGAGCTCCTGCTCCATTTGTTGTCTCAGGTCGCTGTCTTCTATATTTTTAACCAAGAGTTGACTGGCCGCAATGGGCGTCTTAATCTGGTGAACCCAGAGGGTATAGTAATCCATCAGATCATTGTAGGTCTCTAGACTCACCGTTGTCTGCTCACGTTGGGCTTGCTGACTGGTTGCTAGTTTCTGACTCAAGACCAGTTCTAGAGGGGTCTCAGGTGGTCCCTCCCCATAGAGCACTTCCTTACGACAGGCCTGATATCCAGCCACTGCATCCCAAATGACCAGAAGAAGACTCAAAAAAGCCAAAATTCCTGTCAGGTAAAGGAGAAAATTGCGGTAGCCTTCGAATATATAGGCAAACAAGACCAGGGATGAAAGGAGTAAACCAATCAAATAGAGATAGCGACGGTGAGAAATCAGATAGTGTTTGACAAATAAGAATCGATTATCCATTGCTCAACCCGTATCCTATCCCTTTTTTCGTTTCGATAAAATGTTCCAGTCCTGCTTCTTCGAGTTTCTTCCGAAGTCTAGCTACATTGACCGAGAGGGTGTTATCATCAATAAAGAAATCACTGTTCCACAATTCCTTCATTAAATCATCCCGAGCCACTACACTTCCAGCTTTTTCAAAAAGGATGCGAAGAATTTGAAATTCATTTTTGGTCAAATTAACCACCTCTCCCTCGTAGACCAGATCCATGGATTTGAGATTGAGGATGGCGCCCCGGTGTTCTAACAAATCTTGATCAGTTCCAAACTCATAAGAGCGGCGAAGGAGACCCTGAATTTTTGCCAGAAGGACATTGGGATCAAATGGCTTGGTCACATAGTCATCTCCTCCCATATTGATAGCCATGACGATGTCCATAGCTTGATCTCGTGAGGATAAAAACATGATAGGGACCTTAGATACCTTACGAATCTCCTGGCACCAATGGTAGCCATTATAAAGAGGAAGGCCAATATCCATCAGAATCAGATGAGGATTGGTCTGGACGAAGGTGCCCAATACATCCATAAAGTCATCAACTGCAATAACTTCAAAGCCCCACTGCTCCATGATTTTCTTCACTTGTTGGCGAATGGTTTCATCATCTTCGACAAGAAGAATTTTATGCATGCTCTTTCCTGCTCTTTCTTACTAGAGTATTACCCTTTCATTATATCAAATTATCCAAGGAGCATACATATTTTTCGCCATCTCAACTTACAGGTAACTCCTTTCGTCAATTTCCTATTTTTATGGAGGGGCCTTTCAGGTATTTTATGCTATACTGAACATACAGATACAAAGGAGAATCTCATGTCCACGATTTTTGATTATCTAGACTATGTCGCCTATGATTCCATCTACGATCGCCCTTTTAAGGAACTCGATGTTCTGGCACTGACAGAGCTGACCTATCTTCCTTTTGATCGGATCGTGCCCCAAGGGGATACGACCAATATTGAAGTCCGCTTATCTGATGCAGTAGAGCTAGTCGATCGAACCACAGATTTCATCGTGACAGACCAACACCTGCAATTAGTCGATGACTTAGCTAGTTCAAAGCGTTTTAAAAACATCAAACTCCTCAACTATGTCAACGAATATGACCCCGATGTTCAGAAGCAGTTTGCGGCTATGACCTATCGTCTTACCATGGATGTTTATTTAGTTGTCTTCAGAGGGACGGATGACACCTTGATCGGCTGGAAGGAAGACTTCCATATGACCTATATGGACCATGTCCCAGCTCAGAGGCGCGCAGCCAGCTACCTACAAAACGTCATGAAGGAATTTCCTAAAGGGCGCTTCTTAGTAGCCGGTCACTCCAAAGGGGGCAATCTCGCAACCTATGCCTGCTCCTACCTTCCTGATCAGCTGTCCGAACAAGTCCATGCCATTTACTGTTACGACGCTCCAGGTCTCAACAAGTCCATTATCAAAACAGAGGGATACCAACGAATCGCACACCTCATTCATCGCTTTGTCCCACAAGGATCCATCGTCGGCATGATGCTGGAAGTCCCAGAGCCTACTACGATTGTTAAAAGTCGAGCCTTTGGTGGCTTTGCCCAGCATGACGCCTTTACTTGGATGGTTGAAAAGGATGGATTTGTGACACTAGATCAAACCAATCCCGATAGCCAGCAGACCGTCGAGACCCTAAAACAGTGGGTTCGCGAAACATCGGCGGATGAGCGCAAGAAGTTCTTTGATACCTTTTTTGGCATTTTTCTGGACGCAGGCATCACTTCAATTAATGATTTGAGGAACTTGAAAAATTTCTCCAAGATCAAAGACATCTTTCAAAGTGCTCAAGACCTAGATCCTACAGAAAGGGAAATGCTGGAACGTCTAGCCAAGCAACTCATCGACACCCGTGTCCAAGCTTGGAAAAAATGGCAAACAGTTCCCCGTATCCTGGTTCAAATGGCTGCATTTTTCAAGCGAAAACAAGCAGTCGAGTCCTCCTCACCTCTGCTTCTTGAGCACAAAGATTGACAATTTCAACTCTATTTTATGAAATGGAACAATATCGTTTACATCGAATGGTGTAAACGAATTTTTTATAGAAAGAGAATGAATTAAAGCAAAACAAAGCCCAGGAAAGCATATTTCCTGGGTTTTGAATGTAGACCAAACTGCTTTTTACATAAAATAGCTAAATGATTCTTCAAAAGAATGACTTCTATTTTTAAATTTATTTAAGTAGAATTAAAACTTTCCGCAGTGAGAAAAGTGCCTGAAACACAGTTGTTTCAGGCACTCGGAATTATTGAGACCTTAGGCTCAATAATTAGTCATGGAACTTCGAAGAAGTTCGCTGACGTCCGTACTCACCTAAGGAAAGTTTTAAAGAAGCTTTTTCTTCAATCTTAAACCCAGGAAAACATATTTCCTGGGTTTTTCGCTTCTTATTGACGATAGAAGTATTGATCCGCTGGATAGTTTCCAGCTGATTGGGTAACAACTAAGCGAGGTTTGCTCTTATCTGACTGGTCTCCATCAGGATTTTCAAAACCAATCTTAAAGAGGCCAACAGCTACTCCTGTTTCTCCCACACGTAGGTCTACATAAGGGACTTTACTTGTCTTATCAGAGTTCGGGACTGCTTTTAATCTTCCTTGGCCTTTCACAGTTCCATCTTCTTGGATGACCATCTCTTGGCCTTTGGCATTGCGCCATGTCCCTGCCAGACTTGAGAAGTCTCCACTATTGATAGCCGCAATATCGAGGTCTGCTTCCTTCTTAGGCTCTGGGTAGGCTTCCCACCACTTGTCCTGGTAGGCTTGGAAGGAGGCTTGATGGTAGAAGATACGTCTCAACGGTGAAACGACGCCATCAGGACCTTGAACATTTTCAGGAATCAAGGTGATAACCAATTCTTGACCAGGACTTGCTCCGGTTGTCCCAGCTTGGACAAAGTAAACCTGATAGGTCGCGCCTGCTTTCTTAGGTTTCTTATCTTTATTGAGGACAAATTGGACATTGGTGGCTCCACTCCAGAAGCTCCATCCATTGTCCTTATCAGAGTAGATAGAAGGAAAGACAGTAGTCCGGTGATTGTAATAATCTTCTGGACTATATCCATACAACTTAAAGCCTGAATCTGCAATCTGTTGTTCAATAGATTCATTAGAATAACTTCCTGAGAAGGTTGTCAAATCTCCATCCAGTACTGCGTCATCTGGATTCGTCGACTTGAAGAAATCCTTCCGATTGGCAAAGACCATTTCGTGATCCGGATCTTTGTCTGACATGGTGACCGTAATGAGGGGATCCTTATCTGATTGGTATTTAAAGATACGCACAGTGACGGTAAAATCAGTATTCCCATCAGACTTTTTCATCTGACTAGTAGAAACTTTATTGGCTCCTTCTACTTTGAAATTCGTTGAGAAAGTTGCTGATACAGGACCATCTTCTGTCTCATAATCAATCTTCCAAGATTTCCCATCTTTTTGAATCTTGGCCTTATCACGCGCGCTAGAGACATATTCACCAGACAAATCGATGGCTTTTTCCTTAGATGAGGACGAGGTCTTCGAGGTCTGGTTGAACTCTTTTTGATGATCCAGTTGGATATTGGAGCTAGAGTAGAGATAGACTCCACCAATTAGAACCACTGCACTCACAAAAGCGATGATCATCCAAAGATATTTCTTATCTAACTTTTTGATCATTTCAATACCTCCTTGGAATGGTAGTTACCTATTAGTATACCTCAAATTCTATTTAAAGCAAACTTTGACCGAATTTCATAAACTTTTTATCGTTTTTCGATACTTTTTTATTGACTATTTTTTTATAAGGAGTATACTATAAGTAAATAATAAATAAACTTTCAGGAGGCTTGCGATGAAAAACTCGAAAACCCTAAAAAATATCATTGAAGTCTTAACGGCTTTCATTTACTTCTGTGGCTTTATGACCGTGGTAGCACTGGTCATCCACCTTCTTTCACGGATGGGTGTGTTTAAGGATCTCGTTCAATCTGGGCGCTTGTCCTTTGAGGTGAATGGCATCCAGCTTTTCCCAAAACATCTGCAACCCCTATGGCAGTTGCTCTTCCCACTAGCCTCAAGTGCTATTTATATTCTTCTTCTCATCACCATTCGTAGCTTCCTCCAAAATCTCTACCAAGAAAAGATCTTTTCTCACTCCAACATTGATCTTTGCAACCGAGCTTGGAAGATCTTATTGGTCTTGTCCTTTATGTCTGGTACACTTGAAACCAGTGGCGACGTTTATCTCCTTCCCTTTACCTTCCAATTGACCTTTAATACGGGACTCCTCCTCGCTGTCCCAATTGTCTGGGTGCTTGGCAAGATTTTAGAGAGAGGGATTGCGATCGCCGAAGAAAACGAGCTGACTATTTAAGGAGGGTACCATGATTATCGTCAATCTAGATGTCATGCTAGCCAAGCGAAAGATGAAATCCAACGAACTAGCTGACAAAATCGGCATCACTACCGCCAACCTCTCCATCCTCAAGACAGGCAAGGCCAAAGCCATCCGCTTCACCACCCTTGAAGCCATCTGCAAAGAACTGGACTGCCAACCAGGAGATATTCTGGAATACAGGCCAGATGAATAGGAAATATCTTAAGAAAAGTAATTGGAGACTTTCCTTAGGTGAGGACGGACGGTAGCGAATCCCTCTGGGATTCCATACCTAAAATTTGAGCCTACTGTCTCAAAACTTCCGAGAGTCTGAAATGAAATCTTTCAGGCTCTTTTCTCACTGATGAAAACTATAGCGATACAACAAAAGCACTCCCACGGGGAGTGCTTTTAGTATACAATCATCAGTTTAGCCAATGATGCTTCCATTTGGTACAGATGGATCAACGGTCAAGACCGTTAATTGATCCCCGTGTTCTGCGGAAAGAATCATGCCTTGGCTGACATATTTTTTCATCATCTTGCGTGGTTTGAGGTTAGCCACGATTTGAAGTTTTTTGCCGACCAATTCTTGTTCATTTGGATAGAATTGAGCGATACCAGAGAGGATTTGACGGTCTTCGCCATCTCCTGCATCTAGGCGGAAGCGAAGCAATTTGTCAGATCCTTCGACGCGTTCAACTTCTTTGACCTCTGCTACACGGATTTCGACCTTGTCAAAGTCTTCAAATTTGATCTCATCTTTTTCAGACTTGAGTTCCACTTCTTCTGGAATCCATTCTTTTTCTTCTGTTTTACCAGCAGTCATTTGAAATTGGATGTAGGCAATTTCTTCATCCATATCCAGGCGAGGGAAGATTGGAGTTCCTTTGGCAACTACTGTGACATTTTCAGGGAAGCCTGCTAGGGTCAAGTTCTCAAGATCGAAGTCCAAGCCCAAGCCAAGTTGTTCCATAATGGCATTTGAGGTGTTCATCATGAATGGTTGGATGAGGTGAGCTACGACACGAAGGCTAGCTGCCAAGTGAGCCATGACCGCTGCCAATTGTTCCTTGTCACCATCTTCTTTAGCAAGGACCCATGGAGCTGTCTCGTCGATGTATTTATTGGTGCGAGAGATGATATTCCACACTGCTTCCAAAGCGCGTGGGTAATCAACCGCATTCATTTGCTTATGGTATTCAGCAATGTTTTCTTCAACTACCTTAGCCAAATCTGCATCAAACGCAGTGACATTTTCGACATAGGCTGGAACTTGACCACCAAAGTACTTGTTGATCATCGCTACCGTCCGGTTAAGGAGGTTACCAAGGTCATTGGCCAATTCATAGTTGATGCGGGCTACATAGTCTTCTGGTGTGAAGGTACCATCTGAACCAACTGGCAGACTACGCATGAGGTAGTAACGGAGCGGATCCAAGCCAAAGCGTTCTACCAACATTTCTGGGTAGATGACATTTCCTTTAGACTTAGACATCTTACCGTCTTTCATGACAAACCAACCATGGGCAATCAAGCGGTCTGGCAATTTGATATCGAGCATCATGAGAAGGATTGGCCAGTAGATAGAGTGGAAACGAAGAATGTCTTTTCCAACCATGTGGAAGACCGTTCCGTTCCAGAACTTGTCAAAGTTGCCATGCTCATCTTGGCCATAACCAAGTGCCGTCACATAGTTGAGAAGGGCGTCAATCCATACATAGACCACGTGTTTTGGATTGGATGGAACTGGGACTCCCCAGGTAAAGGTTGTCCGAGATACCGCCAAGTCTTCCAAACCTGGCTCGATGAAGTTTTTCAACATTTCGTTCAGACGGCCATCTGGAGTGATGAAATCAGGTTGGGATTTAAAAAATTCGACCAAGCGGTCTTGGTATTTGCTGAGGCGAAGGAAATAAGATTCTTCAGAAACCCATTCTACTTCATGGCCTGACGGGGCTACCCCACCGACGACCTTACCATTCTCATCACGGTAAACCTCAGCCAATTGGCTTTCTGTAAAGAACTCTTCATCAGAGACTGAATACCAACCAGAGTATTCACCCAGGTAGATGTCATCTTGAGCCAGTAAGCGTTCGAAGACTTGGGCCACCACTTTTTCATGGTAATCGTCAGTCGTACGGATGAATTTATCGTATGAGATATCGAGTAATTGCCAGAGTTCTTTCACTCCAACCGCCATCCCATCTACATAAGCTTGTGGCGTAATCCCAGCTTCTTCTGCTTTTTGCTGGATCTTTTGCCCGTGCTCATCGAGACCAGTCAGGTAGAAAACATCGTAGTTCATCATGCGTTTGTAACGCGCCAAGACGTCACAGGCAATGGTTGTATAAGCTGAACCAATATGCAATTTACCAGATGGGTAATAGATAGGGGTTGTGATGTAGAATGATTTTGTCATTTTCTTTTCCTTTCAAGGCTAATGAAACCTTATGTACTAACACTTCATTATATCATTTTTAGGAGGGCCTGAAAACCAAAAATCAGCTAGAGGACTAGACAAGATAAACAAAAAAGCTGACCGAAGTCAGCTTTCTATTGTTGATAACGAATCCTGCTAGACTTGCCTCGCTTTGGCATTTCTAGGCTCGGGATAAAAATATCCACTGGATAAGCCTCGCTTTTTCGTTTTCAGGCTCGGGATAAAAATATCCACTGGATATTTTTATTTTCCAAGATAGTATTCTTTTACTACGTTCAATTTTTCGTCAAATTCGAATACCAATGGTGGGAAGTTAGGAATTTCCACATCCATGATTTCGTCGTCTGACAATTGTTTGATGTGTTTTACAAGGGCACGAATTGAGTTACCGTGTGCTCCTACGAATACGTTTTTACCATCTTTAAGAGCTGGAGCGATTTTATCTTCCCAGAATGGAAGGGCACGTTCCAAAGTCACTTTCAAGTTTTCAGCATCTGGAATCACTGAATCGTCAAGTGAAGCGTAACGACGGTCAGTGTGAGCTGAGTGCTCATCATCGCGATCCATTGCAGGAGGCAATACATCGTATGAACGACGCCAGATGTGAACTTGCTCATCACCAAATTGTTCAGCAGCTTCAGCTTTGTTTTTACCAGTCAATCCACCGTAGTGACGTTCGTTCAAGCGCCATGATTTTTCAACTGGAACCCACAATTGGTCAGAAGCTTCAAGAGCCAAGTTAGTTGTTTTAATCGCACGTTTCAATACTGAAGTATAAGCTTGGTCAAATTCGATACCAGCTTCTTTGATCAATTTACCAGCGTCGATCGCTTGTTGTGTACCTTTTTCAGACAAATCAACATCAGCCCAACCAGTGAAAAGGTTAGCTTTATTCCATTCAGACTCACCGTGGCGAGCAAAAACCAATTTTACCATTAGATGGATCTCCTTTTTATTCTCCGAGGTTTCCCCCCGTTTATCTATTTTATTCTACTAGATTTTCAGTAAAAAATCTAGTGGCGACCATAGAAAAGTGCAATTTCTCACAAAAAAAGTCTGAACGGAGATTTAGTGAAATTATATCAATTCTTTTTCATGGACATTTACATTTTTCACTCATCAGCTTCTAAATCTTTCCTCTCTATCTTTTTCCGCAAACCATACCAAACAAAAAAACCTCTAACAAGAGGTTTGCTTATAATTGCTTCTTCTGACACTCTGGACAGATTCCATAAACGGTGGTTTGGCACTTGGTAATGATGTAGCCACTTTTTTCTCTCGCTTCTGCTCTCACGTCTGGAACTTCGATGTCAACATCGTCAATCTTCCCACAAGACTCGCAAATCAGATTCAAATGATCGTGTCCCATAAAATCAAAGTAGGTCGTGGTATCATTGCGTACTTTTATCTCAGAGACAAAGCCTTCATCAATGAGGACCTTGAGATTGTTATAAACGGTTGCCAGGCTCATATTGGGAAAGGCTGGTTTTAAATCTTGGTAGATGGCATCCGCACTTGGATGTTCCTGGCTTTTGACAAGATAGGAAAGGACCGCTCGACGCGTCTCTGTAATCCGTACAGATTTTTCACGCAAGTGTTGCAATACATCTTCTACTTTTTGTTGTTGAACGGAATCAAGTGTTAAACAAGCTAGCATGGTCTTCCCCCTTTCTGTCTCTTCTTTAAAACTATTATATCACGAATGCCAAATTTTGCCTAATTAGAATGTTTGTAAATAAGAAAAGAGGCTTGGACAAAAGTCCTAGCCTCTCAATTATCTTTAGATTGTCGAGCAAGACGCAGTGGTTGAGCGGGCTCTACTACGCTGATTTCATCAGCTTTTACAGCCCTACTCAACTGTGCGGAGGTGGGACGACGAAATCGAATTCTAACGAATGACCGATTTCTGTCCCACTCTCTTTTGTATTCTATTCTTAACTTCCCCAATTAAGGATCCATCTCATGGTTCCTAGTAAAAATTTAACAAAGAGGAACATAAAGAAGAGTTCCACAATAAACCAGAGACCTTTCAATAGATAAATAATTGGTTTAATCATGAGTAGAACAAAGATTCCAAAAATCCATCTCATGGCCCACCCTCCATTTCTCACTTTTTTCTATTATACTCCTATTTATAGGCCCTGTCTAGAAAGGACTCCAATACAAAAAGTTCCCTCTAGCAAGCTAGAAGGAACTTTCGTAATCACAATTATTTAACTGCGTCTTTAAGAGCTTTACCAGCTTTGAATGCTGGAACTTTAGAAGCAGCGATTTTGATTTCTTTACCAGTTTGTGGGTTGCGACCTTTACGAGCTGCACGTTCACGAACTTCGAAGTTACCGAAACCGATCAATTGAACTTTTTCACCTTTTGAAAGGTATTCTGAAACAGCTGCAAATACAGCGTCAACTGCTGCTGCTGAGTCTTTTTTAGTCAATTCTGTAGCTTCTGCCACTTTTGCGATCAAATCTTGTTTGTTAGCCATTTAACAAATCCTCCAAATTTTTTTAGGTTTTACCCTTAACATCTCTATCATATCTAAAAAATGCTTTTAGGTCAAGTACTAAACCTGTTTTTATAAACTTTTATGTAGGAATAAATTCCTTTATTGACGGGCTTCTATGCAAATCGGACAAGAACTGCCCAAGCATCTTCACCAGTGTGGGTTTGAATGATCGAACCTGTTTCCAAAACAGAGATTGGAGTTGCAACCAAAGGCTGTAATTGCGCCTTCATTTCGTTAGCAAAGTCAGGTCCACCAGCATAGGAAATTCCTATCTCAGCGATTTCTTTACCGGATAAGTCTTGCATCAACTCGTCCAACCATTTTTTAAAGGTTTTCTGTCCGCGTCCTTTGACAATCGGTTGCAGTTCATCGTTCTTCATTTCCATGACGACCCGAATATTCAAAAGTGAACTCAATAAACCAGTTACGCGTCCAATCCGGCCTCCTTTAACCAGGTTTTCCAAAGTAGAAACCCCAATATAGAGTCTAGTATTTTGCTTGACCTCTTCAATGCGAGCTACAATTTCCTCTACGCTAGCACCTTCTTGAGCCAGTTTCGCCGCTTCGACCACTTGGAATTTCATGGCTTGGTCCGTAAAGCTACTATCGATAACTGTTACATCTGCATTGGCTAAGGTAGCTCCTTGACGTGCAGCTTCCACTGTACCAGATAAGGCATGAGACATATGGATTGCAATAATTTGCGCCCCTTCTTGAGCCAATCCTTCGAAGATTTCCGCAAACACACCTACTGGAGGTTGGCTAGTCTTTGGAAGGTTTTTACTGGATTTCATCAACTGAAGGAACTCACCTTCGGTTAATTCCGCATCTGAGTAGAGAACACCGTCCACCATAACAGAGAGGGGAACGATGGTAATTCCGTATTTTTCAACAACTTCAGGCTCAATCGTTACGGATGAGTCTGTAACAATTTTTACTTGTGACATAACATTCCTACAATCTTTTCTTAGATATATCCATTCTATTATATCAAATTTTCTAGGCTTTTGTGGGACAAAGTCCTTTTTGCTTAATCATCGATGGCTGCAAATCCATCATTAACCAAAGCAACATCGGCCCTCATTCCATTTTCATCAAAGAGAATACCATGGAGGACACCACCATAAACAGCTCCACCATCCATGCCAATCTTCCCATCTTCGGTCACCCAGAGTTCTTTGGTTCCAATCTTTTGATCCAAGAGATAGTGGACAGGGGTATGGCCAAAAACAATGGTCTTTCCTGTCTGATTGCTTGCTTCATGGAAGGGCTGGCGAATCCAGACCTTTTGGTAATCTGTCGTTTCATGCCAATCAGTTAGAGTCAAGTCAATCCCAGCATGAACGAAAATATAGTGTTCTGTTTCATAAACAAAAGGAAGCGAACGGATGAAAGTGACGAGGTCCCCACAAGTCTCTTGCACGCGCCGAGCATCCTCTACTCCATCTACTGGAGCCGTGAGGGGACGACCAAGCAGAGAGTTGATCGTGGTATCACCACCATTTCGTCGGTAATGGTCATAGCGTTCAATCGGGTTATCGATCCAGGCTAAAAACATGTATTCGTGGTTACCAGAGAGGCAGATTGCCCCTTGATGGTCGACAAAATCTTTGACCAGTTCGATAACTCTACGACTATCTTCCCCACGGTCTATCAAATCTCCGAGAAAAACCAGCCGGGACTGACCATCCCAATGGGTCATCAGTTCCTCCAACATGCCTGCTTTTCCATGAATATCTCCCACTACGAAATAGCTTCCCATATCGGTTCCTTTCTTCTTAGGTTGGCCGTTTTAGCAATTGCTCCGCCTGCAGGCGGGCTGCTTCTGTCACATCTTCACCAGCAAGCATCTTGGCTACTTCTTCTACCCGCTCTTCATGACTGAGCAAGCGAACAGTCGAAACTGTTGAAAATTCATCACTCACCTTTTCGATAAAGAATTGGTAATCGGCTACTGCAATTACCTGAGGCAAATGAGAGATGGCTAGCACCTGACCAAAACGTCCAATTTTATAGATCTTAGAAGCAATGGCTTGAGCGACCCGACCAGATACCCCTGTATCCACCTCGTCAAAGACGATACTGGTCTTGCCTTCTTTTCGAGAAAAGGCGGACTTGATGGCCAACATAAGACGGGACAATTCACCACCTGAGGCTACTTTTACCAAAGGCTTAAAGTCCTCTCCAGGGTTGGTCGAAATATAAAATTCAACTGTTTCGTTTCCTTCCCGATTAAACTTAGATGGAGTAAAACGCACTTGGAAACGGGCTTTTTCCATGTAGAGATCCGCCAATTCCTGCTGAATTTCTGCTTCCAGCTCTTGAGCTAAGGCATGGCGCCCTTGACTCAGTTCCTTGGCCAAGGCAACCAGCTGGCCTTCCATAGACTTGAGTTCCTTCTCTAAGTCTTCAGAAGAGGTTCCAGCTCCTGTTAACAGGCTATATTCCTTACTGATTTGCTCCAAATAATCAAGGACATCTTTTACCTGACCGCCGTACTTACGCGTAATTGAGTGGATCAGGTCTAATCGAGCTTCTACCTGCATCAAACGGTTGCCGTCAAAGTCCAAGCCATCTACCAGATCCTCCAAGCGTTTGGTCAGATCTTCCAGAGTATAGTAGGTCTCAGCCATTTGATCAGACAAGATCTTGTAGTCCGGATCATACTCCTCGATGCTTTGCAGATCATTCATGGCCGATCGAACATTGCTAAGACTGGAGAAGTCTTCTGCATCCAGCATAGCGTAGGCATTGCTTAGGGTATCCGCAATCATCTTATGATTGAGTAGGCGTTGCCGTTCCTGCTCTAACTGGACATCTTCATCCAGGGACAAGGCAGCTGCCTCGATTTCCGAAATTTGGTATTCCAGCATTTCGATTCGAGCTTGGTTTTCCTGGTTGTTTTTTTGGATCTGCAAGACCTGCTTGCGCAAGGACTTATAATTCTCAAAGGTCTCTCTGTAGGCCTTCTTGGTTGCAAAAAAAGCATCCTCCCCAAAGCTATCCAGCATAGCGATATGCAATGGAGCCCGCATCAGTTCTTCCTGATCGTGCTGACCATGAATATCTACCAAATGCTGACCAACGGCCTTGAGGACAGAGAGGTTGACCATCTGCCCATTGATCCGACTGACACTCCGGCCATTCTGGAAAATTTCTCTGCGAATAATCAACTCCTCTGCCCATTCTAAGCCCTGCTCCTCAAATAACTGCTGAAGAGCACGGTTTTCATCAATCGCAAAGAGGCCTTCAATCTCAGCCTTAGGAGCACCGTGGCGGATGACATCAGTCGTCGCCCGGCTCCCCAGCATCATATTCATAGCATCGATAATGATGGATTTTCCTGCACCAGTTTCACCGGTTAAAACCGTCATCCCCGTCTCAAAATTCAGAGCGATTTCTTCAATGATGGCAAAGTTTTTAATTGAAATTTCTAATAGCATCTCTCTCCTACCATTCCATCAATCGTTGTTCGATAAACTGTGCCTTTTCTTCCGAGCGGGCCACAATGAAAATACTATTGTCGTCTGAAATCATACTAAAGATGATGTCATCGAAATCTTCCTGTAGATGGCGCTTGACTAAATAGGCTGTCCCTGGGACAAGCTTGAGGGTCAGAAAACTCCCCATGCGTTCAAAAGATTGAAGATTATTTTCTGCTAATTTTCCACTATGTTGGACACGTGGCAATTCATAGACATAGGCTGAACCTTTTAATGGCGTTTTAATAATGCCCAACTCTTTAATATCACGGGAAACAGTCGCTTGTGTCGCAGAAATTCCCGCTTCCCTCAGATGTTCGACAATTGCATCCTGAGTGCCGACTTTATTTTCTCGGATAAAGCGTCGTATTTTTTCTAATCGGTTTTGTTTACTATTCATGTTTAAAATCAGTGTGGGCTTTGTCGACGACAGCTACAAACTCTTGCTGATCGAGACGATTTTGCCCGGTATTTTTTTCTAAATAAAGTAAAAATTCAATATTGCCATGGCCCCCTTGAATCGGAGAATAATCCACTCCCAAGACGGAGAAGCCATGTTCTATCGCAAAGCCTTGAACCTGTTCCAAGACGGACAGATGGACCTTGGCATCCTTGATAATCCCATTTTTTCCAATCTGCTCCCGACCAGCTTCAAACTGGGGTTTGACTAGAGCGACCACCTGGCCTCCTTCTTGCAAAATCCCATGAAGAGCAGGCAAGATAAGGTTGAGGGAAATAAAACTAACATCAATACTAGCAAAACTTGGTCTTTGCTCAAAATCTTCAGACGTCGCATAACGAAAGTTGAACTGCTCCATCGAGATGACACGAGGATCCTGACGGAGTTTCCAAGCCAACTGATTGGTCCCTACATCCACTGCATAGACCAAGGCAGCTCCATTTTGGAGCATGACATCCGTAAAGCCCCCTGTTGAGGCACCAATATCTAGCGTGATCTTGTCCTGCAAGTCAATCTCAAAAAGGGCCAAGGCCTTTTCTAACTTGAGACCACCGCGACTGACATATTTGAGTTTTTCACCCTTGAGTTTTAATTCAGTCGCTTCATCAATTTTTTCACCTGGTTTATCGAAGCGCTCGCCATTATGGACCGCAACGACCAAACCAGCCATCACACCGCGTTTGGCCTGCTCCCGGGTTTCAAATAGTCCCTGCTTGTAGGCCAGTACGTCAACTCTTTCCTTGACCATGAATTCTCAGTCTTTCTATTATGTTCTTGATTCCAGTCCCTTCGAAGGAAACTTGATTAGAAATGCGATCGAGCAAGTCCTCACAGGCATCCAACTCTCGATCCAAATAAGCCTGAGCTCCATCTAGACCAAGTAGCGCAGGATAGGTCGACTTTTCTGCCTGCAGGTCCTTCTGAGGGGTTTTTCCTAAAGAGGCAAAATCGGCTGTCACATCCAAAATATCATCCCGAATCTGAAAGGCCAAGCCTAAATGGAGGCCAATTTCCTCTAAGAGAGTCGCAACAGCTGGCTCAAGCTCTAAGAGGATCCCCGTAGCTTGGAAAGGATATGCTAGCAGTCGTCCCGTCTTATTGGCATGGATGACTTGCAACTGGTCCAAGTTCAGGCTCGCTCCTTCCCCTTCCATATCCAAGACTTGGCCTGCCACCATCCCAGCTGTCCCTGAAGCATCCGATAATAAGGCAATCAGTTGCACCCGAATAGAAGCTGGAAGGTCCGCTTCTGCCACACAGCCAAAGGCATCCAAGAAAAGCGAGTCTCCTGCTAAGATGGCTAGGTCTTCCCCAAATTTTTTGTGGTTGGTCAATTGACCACGACGGTAATCATCATTATCCATCGCTGGCAGATCATCATGAATCAAGCTTCCTGTATGAATCATTTCAAGAGCGGCTGCCACCTGAAAATGAGCCTCAAGGATTGGAGCATGAAAGGCCTCCAGCAACTCCAATAAGAGCAAAGGACGAATCCGTTTGCCCCCTGCATGGACTGAATAAAGGATGGATTCTACCAAGCGGGGAGCGATTTGTTTGGCCTCATAGAAGCCTTCAATCGCTTTTTCAACCCCTTGCAGTTTTTCTTCTAGAATCATACCAGTTCCGTTTCTGAACCATCTGCTTGCATCACCTTGACCAAGGTCTTTTCAGCCTGATCTAGCGTTTCTTGCAACTCTTTTGATAGCTTCATTCCTTTCTGAAACTCTGAGATGGCCTCTTCGAGGGGCACTTGCCCACTTTCCAATTTTTGGACAATAGCTTCCAAATCAGCTAAATTTTCTTCAAATTTCTTTTCTTTCGACATGCTTTACCTCTACTTCTACTTGCCCATCCCGCATGACTAGCGTCAAGGCATCCTTTTCTTTGATTGTATCTACACTATCCAGAACATGATCTCCAACCTGCACCAAGGCGTAGCCTCTAGCCACGATGCGACTGGTATCTAACATCAAGAGAGCCTCTGATAGGCGCTTGGCATCTGCTGCTTTTGTCTGGTAGAGCTCCTTGATTTTCAAGGTCATCAATCGCTCCATTTGGAGAATCTGGTCTCGATAGCGCTCAAGTTGATGCTGGGGCGCTTGAGAAGCCAATCGATGGCGGAGTTCTTGTAACTGGTGGCTATTTCTGGTAACTGACTCTGACACAGCCTGTTTCAGTCGCAACTGAATCTGATCTATTTTTTGCAGATAAGAATCATACAGCCGCTCTGGTTGACGGAAGATGACCGATTGGCTTAGTTTTTGCAGTCGCTCCCGATTATATACTAGGCGGTTGCGCATAGCAGTTGCCATCCGCCCTTCCTGCTTCTGCAAATGATTGAGTAGGTCCAACTTGGTCACAGGCGTCGCTAGCTCAGCCGCAGCTGTAGGAGTGGCTGCCCGCCGATCTGCTACAAAGTCTGCCAGAGTGGTGTCTGTCTCATGTCCCACACTGGAAATAATGGGAATTCTAGACTCAAAAATAGCCCGCACAACTGGCTCTTCATTAAAGGCCCATAGGTCCTCGATGGACCCACCACCACGACCGATGATCAAGACATCTAGGTCCATCCGAGCATTGGCCTTCTGGATATTGGCAACAATTTCTTGAGCTGCCCCCTCTCCTTGTACCTTGGTTGGAAAAAGGAGAATCTCCACGCCAGGAAAACGCCGAGTGACAGTCGTAATAATATCGCGAATAACAGCCCCACTCTGACTGGTAATGACCCCAATTTTATTGGAGAACTGGGGAATGGCCTGTTTGAACTTCTCTTGAAAGAGACCTTCTTCCTGAAGTTTCTTTTTCAACTGCTCGAACTGAATGGCTAAAGCGCCCACACCATCTGGCTCCGCCTTTTCGATGACAATGGAATAACTACCACTTGGCTCATAAAGTTGGATTCGACCAATAACATTGATCTTCATGCCTTCTTCTAGCTCAAAACCAAAACTCTTATAGATCCCCGCCCAAACAGTCGCCTGAATCACAGCCTTTTCATCCTTTAGAGAGAAATACTGATGGTTTGGGCGCTTACGGAAGTTAGAAACTTGGCCCGTCAAATAGACCCGCTCCAAATAGGGGTCCTTATCAAATTTTAACTTGAGGTATTTGGTCAGACTGGATACCGATAAATACTCTGACATGGTTCCCCTTTCATACGGAAAATTCTAGTATAAATTATACCAAAAATAAGCGGAAAAAGCTGATTCTACCTACGGAAAAAGCCCCAGATTTCATGATCTGAAGCTCCTATTCTATCGACTTTTCCTATTGGCTAATTTTTTTCATCCATTTGGGAATTTCTTTACTAATCGCTGTCGGCAAAACCACGTAGACTTCCTCGCTCAAGTCTTCAGAAATAGCCGAATGAAGGTGAGTAGCCACCACCACGCGCTCATAGAGTCCAACCTGTGGAAATTGGCCTGCAAATCCTGCAATCATGCCTGCCAAGGTATCGCCCATACCTCCAGTTGCCTGGTAAGGTCCCCCAACTGTTAGTTGGTAATAGTCTGGTTGTCCTTGTTGCCAAATCTTGGTCTGAGGTCCCTTTTGAACTAAGATAGATCCTTCTGGAAGTTTTCCCACAGCCATTTGTGTCCTATCTTCTCCTTGTTCCCCAATTGCTAGACCTGACATCGCCTCCCATTCTTTCTGATGAGGAGTAAAAACCAACTGAGCTTGAGGAAGAGGCAACGCTAAGCGAGTATAGATACTAATTGCTCCGCCATCTAGAATCAACACTTGGTGAGACTGAACCCTGTCAAAAACTAACTGTACAAGGTGTGTCCCTAGATCATTGTCCTTGAGGCCTGGCCCCAATAAAATAACGCCTGCTTTTGCGATTTGATCAGCCAATAATTCTTGGTCAGTCACAGCAAATGCCATGGCTTCGGGTAGCTGACTATGGAGTGCATAGATGTTCTCCTGATCTGTCGCAACCGTTACCAGACCCGCTCCACTCTCCACAGCTGCCAAAGCAGACATCATAATCGCTCCCCCATATGGGTAGGTTCCTCCAATCAAGAGAAGACGACCATAGTCACCCTTGTAGGAGTCTGACTGACGACTAACAATAACTTGTTGCAGCAATGTTTGGTCAACTCTTAACATAAGCTTTCCTTCTTTCTTCCTCTATTTTATCACGTTTAGACTAAAAAAAGGCAGGAAAGTAAGTTCCAACCTTCAAAATTTTTTCTAATCTGTCTATCGCTCCAAACACTGTCCCGACTTCATCCAAGCTGGTTTATTTTTTCAAAGCCCGAACAGCTGCTTCATAGGTCTGAGTCATAAGCATGGTAATGGTCATAGGACCCACTCCACCAGGAACAGGCGTAATATGGCTAGCAAGTGGTGCCACGGTATCGTAGTCGACATCTCCACAGAGCTTCCCATTTTCATCGCGATTCATACCAACATCAATGACGACAGCTCCCTCTTTGACAAAGTCAGCTGTGACAAATTTGGCACGGCCGATAGCCACCACCAGGATATCTGCCTTTCTTGCAATCTTTGCTAGATGATGGGTCCGTGAATGGGTCAAGGTTACCGTAGCATTCTTAGCTAATAGAAGCTGGGCCATGGGTTTTCCAACAATATTGGAGCGACCAATAACGACTGCACTTTTTCCCTCAACATCGATATCGTATTCCCGGAACATTTCCATAATCCCCGCAGGAGTTGAGGGAACCATGACTGGATTTCCCGCCCAAAGATGGCCCATATTAAGGGGGTGGAAGCCGTCGACATCCTTATTGGGATCAATGGCTAGCAAGACAGCCTCATCGTCGATATGTGCTGGTAGAGGCAACTGGACCAAAATTCCATGCCAGAGCGGTTCCTGATTGTAGCGGTCAATAAGTGCCAAGAGTTCCTCTTGTGTAGTAGCCTCTGGTAAGCGGACCACCTCGCTACGAAAACCAGCAGCAAGAGCAGAGCGTTCTTTATTTCGTACGTAGACCTGACTAGCTGGGTTTTCTCCCACTAAAATCACAACTAAACCAGGTACCTCCCCTGTTTCCTCTTTTAAACGTGCTGTCTTTTCAGCTAATTCTCCCTGTAATTTTACTGCCAAGGCCTTCCCATCAATCACATGTGTCATCTCAATCTCTTTTCTATTCAATATCTTCTCTATTATATCAGATTTGTGAACCTGCTCCTAACACTTCTTGATTAGACAAGGTTATAGGAAGAAACTATAACAGTTTTATTCCAACAAAAAAGAGAGTGGGACAGAAATCGGTCATTCGTTAGAATTCGATTTCGTCGTCCCACCTCCGCACAGTTGAGTAGGGCTATAAAAGCTGATGAAATTAGCGTAGTAGAGCCCACTCAACCACTGCGTCTTGCTCGACAATCCAAAGACAATTTAGAGGCTAGGACTTTTGTCCCAGCCTCTTGATTGATACTTCTTAGTACAACAATTCGTAGATTTCCATTGCGATTAAGTCAATGCTATCGAATGTATAGGTCTCACGAGCTTCTACATCACGAAGAGTAAATACTGATCCATTTTCTTCATCATAGTTGTAAGCTACTTCAGCAACTACAACCCCTTCACGTTCAAAATTACGTTTTAAGTTTCCACCGTCTTTCGTCATCGCTTCCAAACGGCTGATAATTCGTACCAAATGTGATTCCATTTTGATTCTCCTATTTACTTTCTACTCTCCTATTTTATCATAAAAGAAGGAGGAAATTCCAATAAAAATCAACTTTTCCGCTTTTTTCCTCTTTATTCCATGCCTAAAACCGAACTCCATACTAAATTCTTGCAAACTTTTAGAATACTGTTATAATGAAACTATAAAAGTTTGACTATTTCTGACCAATAGTTTCTACACTTTTTACCCTAGAGAAAGAGGTAAGAGAATGCTTTGTCAAAACTGTAAAATCAACGATTCAACCATTCATCTTTATACGAATGTGAATGGTCACCAACAACAAGTAGACCTTTGCCAGAACTGCTATCAAATTATGAAAACCGATCCTAACAATAGTCTCCTAGCGGGATTAAACCAACAAAATCGCGGAGGGCGGGATCCTTTTGAAGATTTCTTCAATCAACTGGGCAACTTCCAAGCTCCCCAAGAACCTCAAACGCCACCGACCCAATCAGGAGGAGGCTACGGGGGTGGAAATGGCTACGGTTCAAATCAGAACGGTCGAGCTACTGGACCAAATAGACCTCAAGCCAAACAACAACCGAAAGGACTCCTAGAAGAGTTTGGAATTAATGTTACTGAAATCGCTCGCCGTGGGGACATTGATCCAGTCATTGGCCGTGACGACGAAATTCTCCGAGTGATTGAAATTTTAAACCGCCGAACCAAAAACAACCCTGTTCTGATTGGAGAACCTGGTGTCGGAAAAACAGCTGTCGTAGAGGGCCTGGCCCAGAAGATTGTCGATGGCGATGTCCCTTATAAATTACAAGACAAGGAAGTTATTCGGTTAGACGTTGTTAGCCTGGTTCAAGGGACTGGGATTCGTGGACAATTTGAAGAACGGATGCAACAATTAATGGAAGAAATCCGTCGCCGTGAAGATGTCATTTTGTTTATCGATGAAATCCATGAAATTGTAGGAGCAGGATCTGCAGGTGATGGCAACATGGATGCAGGAAATATCCTCAAACCGGCTCTCGCTCGTGGTGAATTGCAATTAGTTGGTGCCACAACACTCAATGAGTATCGTATTATCGAAAAAGATGCTGCTCTTGAACGCCGGATGCAACCCGTCAAGGTGGATGAACCAACGGTTGAAGAAACCATTACCATCCTTAAAGGCATTCAAAAGAAATACGAAGACTACCACCACGTCCACTACACAGATGGTGCTATTGAAGCTGCAGCTCTCCTCTCCAATCGCTATATCCAAGACCGCTTCTTGCCCGACAAAGCCATTGACCTCTTGGACGAAGCAGGCTCTAAGATGAATTTGACTCTCAATTTTGTTGATCCCAAAGTCATTGACCAGCGCTTAATTGAAGCCGAAAATCTCAAAGCCCAAGCGACGCGGGATGAAGACTTCGAAAAAGCAGCCTACTTCCGTGACCAAATCGCTAAGTACAAAGAAATGCAAGGGCAACAGGTCACCGACCAAGATACGCCCGTCATTAGCGAAAAGACCATTGAGCACATCGTTGAACAAAAGACCAATATTCCAGTTGGAGATTTGAAAGAAAAAGAACAGTCTCAATTGATTAATTTGGCTGCTGATTTAAAAGCTCATGTCATCGGCCAAGATGAGGCTGTTGAAAAAATTGCTAAGGCTATCCGTCGTAATCGGGTAGGACTTGGAACGCCAAACCGTCCAATCGGTAGCTTCCTCTTTGTTGGACCAACTGGTGTCGGGAAGACCGAGTTGTCCAAGCAATTGGCCATCGAACTCTTCGGTTCTGCTGATAGTATGATTCGCTTTGATATGAGCGAATACATGGAGAAACACGCCGTTGCCAAATTGGTCGGTGCCCCTCCGGGTTATGTCGGCTATGAAGAAGCTGGCCAGCTGACTGAAAAGGTACGTCGCAACCCATACTCTCTCATTCTCTTGGACGAGGTAGAAAAGGCCCATCCTGAAGTCATGCATATGTTCCTCCAAGTCTTAGATGATGGTCGCTTGACAGATGGACAAGGCAGAACGGTGAGTTTCAAGGATACCATTATCATCATGACTTCCAATGCGGGAACTGGAAAAGCGGAGGCTAACGTCGGTTTTGGGGCAGCTCGTGAAGGTCGTACCAATTCGATCCTAGGTGAACTGGGGAACTTCTTTAGTCCAGAATTCATGAACCGCTTTGACGGCATCATTGAATTCAAAGCCTTGTCTAAGGAAAACCTCCTTCAAATCGTCACTCTCATGCTCGATGATGTCAATCAACGCCTGGCCCACAATGATATCCACCTCGATGTTACCGATAAGGTCAAGGAAAAATTGGTTGATTTGGGCTACGATCCGAAAATGGGAGCTCGTCCTCTTCGACGCACCATTCAAGACTATATCGAAGATGCCATTACAGATTACTACCTAGAAAATCCTAGTGAAAAAGATCTGAAGGCTGTCATGACCAGCAATGGAAAGATTTGCATTAAAGGAAAGAACAAACCAGCTAATGCGACAGAAAAAGTAACTGAATAATTGCATTTAAAAGAGGCTAGGACAGAAGTCCTAGCCTCTCAATTGTCTTTGGATTGTCGAGCAAGACGCAGTGGTTGAGTGGGCTCTACTACGCTGATTTCATCAGCTTTTACAGCCCTACTCAACTGTGCGGAGGTGGGACGACGAAATCGAATTCTAACGAATGACCGATTTCTGTCCCACTCTCTTATTTTTATCTCCTACTGCTTTTTATGTCCTTCTATGTTATAATGATAAAAAAATAAGAAGCGAGTTTTAATATGACTGTTGCAACTTTTGGGACAAAAGAAGAAAATGTTGACTATGTCAATCGTTATGGAGTCTATGCGGTGATTCCAAATCCAGCCAAGGATAAAATCATCCTAGTCCAAGCACCAAATGGAGCTTGGTTCCTACCAGGTGGTGAAATCGAGGCAGGAGAAGATCATTTTTTGGCACTCGAGCGCGAACTGATCGAAGAGTTGGGTTTCACTGCGACCATCGGCGAGTATTATGGCCAAGCAGACGAGTACTTCTATTCTAGTCACCGCGACACCCACTACTATAATCCTGCCTATATCTATGAAGTAACTGACTTTGTAGAAGCTCAAAAACCGCTAGAGGATTTCAATAACATTGCCTGGTTCCCCATCGATGAAGCCATTGACAGATTAAAAAGAGGAAGTCATAAGTGGGGCATCAAAATGTGGAAATCTGCCCAAAAATTGTAAGCGACTTCTTTCACAAAATAAAAAAAAGTGCTATAATAAATGGAGAAAGAGCTTAGGAGGATCTCACATGAAGCTTATGAACACAACAAATAGTCATGCTACTCTGGTCAAAAGTCAATTAGAAAGTACCGATGCTACCCTTGTTGAGGTCTATTCAGCTGGTAACACCGACGTTATCTTTACCAAAGCTCCTACACATTACGAATTGCTGATTAGTAACAAACACCGTGCCATTCGTGAAACAGAAGTTGAAAAAATTCGTGAGTTCTTTTTAAAACGCAAGATTGATCTTCAAATCATTGACCAATCTGCTATAAAGACCCTCTACTCTGATAAACTGATCGAAATTTCTTTCCCAATTGCTAAGTAAGGTATTTCTACCTTACTTTTTTCTTTGCTATCTTTTTCAAAAAACATCCGTTCACCTCGATAATGAGATGAACGGATGTTTTATTTCTGATAGATCATTTTTACGTGAGGGGTAGAAGCCAAGATAAAAGGCTCGCTCACCCTTTGAAAACCTAGCTTTTCATACAAGCCAACTACCTGTTCTTGGGCCTCAATTTCAATGGTCCGCCCAGGAAAGCTCTGTTCACACAGATCCAAAATCTGCTCCACCATAGCCCTTCCCAGTCCTTGGCCACGACTGTCTTTGGCTACAGCAACTCGGCCAAAATGAATCGTAGTCCCCGTCTCAAAGATCCGTGCATAGGCATCTACATTTCCCTTTTCGTCTTGATGAAAAAGGTGAAGAGCTCTAAGATCAATAGCATCAAGATCATTGTAGATTCTTGTCTGTTCCACGACAAAGGTTTCCAAACGCAATTGAACGATCTCGTAAAACTCTTTTAGTTCTAGTTCTTTAAATTCTTTCCGGTACCACATCAGTTCCTCTTTATTGAAAAAGTCGAGGCTGGGACAAAAGTCCTAGCCTCTTTTTTGTCTTTGGATTGTCGAGCAAGACGCAGTGGTTGAGTGGGCTCTACTACGCTGATTACATCAGCTTTTATAGCCCTACTCAACTGTGCGGAGGTGGGACGACGAAATCGAATTCTAACGAATGACCGATTTCTGTCCCACTCTCTATTTTTTCACTTCTTATTATTTGGCTTCAAATCCTTCTGCTACTGCGTCTGCAAAGTTTTCTTCTACGATGCTTGCACAGTGGTCACAGATGGTTGCGTTGTAGCTACGTTCTGCTGTACTTGGATCGATGCGGCGGCAGCGGTCACAAACCTCGCCAGCTGCACGTTCAACAGTGAAAGCAACATCCTCGAAGGCCACTGCGCCTTCTGGAGCTGGACCTTCTGCAATGGTCAACTCTGAAACAATCAAGAGTTGTGCAACATTGCTATCTACTGCCCCAAGAAGAGTCTTCACTACTTCGTTTGGATAAACCGTCAAGTGAGCTTCAAGAGATTTACCGATCACTTTTTCGTTCCGTGCTTCTTCTAAAGCTTTTTGAGCTTGGCCACGGAAGTCCATGAAGGCTGACCAGGCATCCAAGATTTCTTCTTGGTTAGCAAATGTTTGAGCTTCTGGTAATTCTGACAATTGAACGAAGTCTTCCGCTTCAAACTCAAGATAAGACCAGATTTCCTCTGCAGTGTGAGGAAGAATTGGTGTCAAAAGTTTGGTGATTTTCACAAGAATGTCATAGAAGACTGTTTGCATTTGACGGCGTTCAAGTGATTTCGCACCTTCGATGTAGACAACATCTTTGGCAAAATCTAGGTAGAAGGCAGACAAATCAACATTGATAAAGTTCACCAAAGCCTTGTAGATGGTCAAGAATTCGAAGTTTGCGTAGGCATCACGAATGGTCTTGACAAGTTGGTTAAAGCGGATAGTCATGTACTTATCAACGGAACGAAGCTCTTCATAAGCTACTGCATCCTCAGCTGGGTTAAAGTCAGATGTGTTCGCAATCAAGAAACGAAGGGTGTTACGGATCTTACGGTAAGTCTCAGAAACTTGGCTCAAGATATCCATAGAGATACGTACGTCGTTGCTTGAATCCACACTGGTTACCCAGAGACGCAAGATTTCAGCACCAAATTGTTTTTCAACATCACTTGGAGCAATCGTGTTTCCAAGAGATTTGGACATCTTTTCACCTTTACCATCCAAGGCAAAACCTTGTGACAAGATTTGTTTGTAAGGTGCTACGCCATGGTTTGCCACAGATGTAATGAGCGAGGAGTTGAACCAACCACGGTACTGGTCAGAACCTTCTAGGTAAAGATCAGCTGGGTATTTGAGTTCTGGACGGTTGACAACTACTCCATTCCATGATGAACCGGAGTCGAACCATACGTCCATGATATCTGTTTCTTTCTTGAACTCTCCATTTGGAGAACCTGGATGCGTAAATCCTTCTGGCAAGAGGTCTTTGGCATCACGTTCCCACCAGATGAGAGAGCCATGCTCTTCAAAGAGTTGAGCCACATGCTCAATCGTTTCAGCTGTCATGATTGGTGTGCCATCTTCAGCATAGAAGATTGGAAGTGGGACACCCCAAGCACGTTGACGAGAGATAACCCAGTCACCACGGTCACGAATCATATTGTAAAGACGGACTTTACCCCACTCTGAGTGGAATTTCACTTTTTCAATTTCATCCAAGATTTCTTGACGGAATTTTGAAACTGAGGCAAACCATTGTGGAACTGCACGCCAGATGATTGGCTTCTTCGTACGCCAGTCAAATGGGTAGGAGTGAGAGATTTCTTCTTGAGCAAGAAGCAAATCACCAAGTTTTTCAATAACCGTTGGCACAACCTTGTCATAGAATTGACCTTCAAACTCAGGACCAGCATTGGCCATCATGATCCCGCGTTCGTTAACAGTCACGGCAACTTCTAGACCATTAGCAACACCGACATTGTAGTCATCCTCACCAAAACCAGGGGCTGTATGGACGATACCAGTACCTGAGTCTGTTGTAACGTGATCACCAAGTATCACGAGTTCATCTACTGCTGTATCCCATGGGTGTTCTGTCACGATGTTGTTGAGGTCTTGTCCACGGTAAGTTGCCAAAACTTGAACATCAGCCCAACCAAACTTCTCAGACAAACTGTTCAACAATTCTGCAGCTACCACAAACTTACGGGTTTCACCAGCTGGTTGCACCAAGACGTAATCAATATCCGCACCAACAGTCAAACCACGAGAAGCTGTGATGGTGAATGGTGTTGTTGTCCAGACAACGATGTATGTGTCTGTATCTAGGACACCTTTACCATCTTTAACCTTGTTGGCATAGTAAAGGGAAGTTGAAACTAAGTCATGGTATTCAATTTCCGCTTCAGCAAGAGCTGACTCAGATGACCAAGACCAGTAAACAGGCTTCGCTCCACGGTAGATATAGCCTTTATTAGCCATTTCACCGAAGACACGGATTTGCGCTGCTTCATAGTCAGGTGTCAATGTTACATACGGATTTTCCCAGTCACCTGAAACACCCAAACGCTTGAAATCTTCGCGTTGTTTATCTACTTGAGAAAGAGCATATTCACGGCAAAGTTTTAAGTACTCAACCAAGTCCATCTCTTTGCGTTTGACACCTTGTTTTGCCAAAACTTGCTCGATTGGCAATCCGTGTGTATCCCAACCTGGGATGTATGGTGCGTAGAATCCTGACATAGATTTCGAACGAACAATGATATCTTTTGAAATCTTGTTCATGGCATGTCCTACGTGGATATTCCCGTTAGCATACGGAGGGCCATCATGCAAAGTGAAATGAGGTTTCCCTTGGTTCAATTCTTGACGGCGTTGATAAAGCTTTGCCTCATCCCATTCTTTTTGCCATACTGGTTCTTTTGTGGGAAGACCTGCCCGCATCGGGAACTCTGTCTTACCTAAATTTAGTGTCTCTTTGAGTTTCATGGAGTCTCCTATAAAAAATTATGATACAAAATAAAAGACCACGACCTCGCCAAAAAGGACGACAAGTCGTGGTACCACCTTCATTCAAGAAAGAGAGTAGTCTCTTTCTCCTCTTTTGTCGCTAACGCTGACCAGCGTTAGTGGTTACTCATTTCACCACTAAGATTTGTAAAAGGATCTACCTTAACAAAGGGAGTACAGGTCTTCCACCATCACCTGCTCGCTAAAACTATTTGATAAGGTCACTGTTTTTACAGATTATAAAATTGAAACAGTTTCCCGTTGTTCTTCCCCTTCTGGAGCGTCGATATCATCAACTTCAGGAGTTTCTACAACAATTTCTTCAATAGAATCTTGAACTACTTGATTTTTTTCTGCTTCTTCCAAAGCTACTTGAACTTTTTCATTCAATCCTTCAAAAGCTTGAGTCGCAGACAATTCACGGTTTACAGCTTCAATATGTTTTTGCAATTCTTCAATTTCAGCACGTGAGAATTGACGAGTTAAATCAATTGCTTCATCATCGTAGTTATGATGAACCGTTTCTTCCAAAGCTTTTTCGACTACTTCACGGAAAGCCTCATCACTTGTTTGAATATACATAGCAGTTGGGCGAAGAATTTCATCCCATTCTGGTGTATCAATGATGCTCAATTGACTTTCAATAGTTGATTTCAAACGTTGGTGGAAGACACGTGTCTTATTCTTCAATTCTTCCGTTTCTACTGCAACTTTCTTGGCATTGTCTGTAGCATGACGGAGAATCTCATTCGCTTTCGCTTTTGCTTCTTCGACTAAGTGGTGAGCATCTTGCTCAGCTTGACGAATAATCGTTTCTGAACGCTCATTTGCCGCGTGCTTCACACGTTCCGCAGTATCTTGAGCGATCAATACTGATTGACTCAAAGAGTCTTTCATTTCATCAAAGTAATTCAAGCGTTCTTCCAACGCACTAATTTTTGTTTCCAATTCATGTTTTTCACGAACTAATTTTTCATAGTCTCGGTAGACCATGTCTTGAAACTCTTCAACTTCTTTAGCATCGTAGCCTCTAAATTTTACATAAAAGCGTTTATCTTTGATTTCTAAAGCTGTAAGTGCCATAGTTACTCCTTATTTTCTACTGGAAAATACTTCAACTGTTATTTTGTATTTCCCGCTTTTTGATTGGCCGTTTTCTGATAGAAATTTAAAGCGGCCATATTTTCGAACACTAATTAAATCTGCTACTTGAATCATCCGACTAGGATTATCAATTGGCGCATAGTTTACCTTTACTTGGCCAGACTGAATCAATTGAACAGCAACAGACCGAGCAAGCTTAAAAGTCGAGGCTACTAGCTTATCAAGCCGTACACTAGTAACCAATAGGTCTTTGATCTTGGATGGTTCTTCTACAAAAATCCTGTCTCGACAGTCGATCTCACGAATCTTCACAGAGGCTTTTGCAATTTTTCTAAGATTATCTTTGAAGTAGGAAGAGAAACGTGCATCCACATAAATATGAATTTTCCCCTGTCCAACCACGATATCTCCAAAAGACTTTCTTTCCAAGCCTAGCTGATGGAGAAGCGAGCCCAAAACTTGAGAATGACTTAATCGATAGAATTTATCCGGATAGAGAACTTCTAATAAGGCAATCTCAAAATCAGATGCATCCAACACATAGTAGCTAGGAGCAAGAATCACCCGTGCATATTCTGTTGGATAAATTTCTGAACTTGAGAATACCTGCAAACCGTGGTGGGCACCAATTTGTTGTAAAATATCAACCTGATGTGGATTTAAAAAAGAGGTCAGTTCAAAACTATACTGTTGCTCCACCCGAGCCACTAATTCTAGGACTCGATCGATAAATACGTGATCTTCTTGACTATAGTGTTGATAAAATCCCTTGGTCATATAAATTGTACCAAAAATTGAAGGACAAATCGTTCCACTACGGACAGAGCGAGCAAGGCAAACATGACCGTAAAGTCTAACCCACCAAATTGCAAAGGAATCTTTCTAAATAGGCTCAAAAATGGTTCGACGATCCGTTGAACCATTTTAGCTAAAGCCGATTCTGATGCATTTGGAAACCAACTAAGCAACGCATAGATGATTAATACTAGCTCAAAAACCTGAAAGAAATTTCTAACTAATTGTAGGACAAACATATTAACGATTTCGTTTCATATCAAAGTCATATTCAGCAATTTCGACATCATTTGGAAGGCGAATATCTTCAATATTCACAACAACATTGATTGGTGTTAGTAAGTACATAGTACTTGCAACACGACGTAGATTCCCGGCTAATACATAGCGAGCACCATCCAAATAATCCAAACATCTTCTCGCCTGAACTTCAGTCATGTATTGGAAGTCAATGAGAATACTTTCGTTTGCCAACAACAAGTCAACAATTTCAGTTGCTTCTTCGTATTTACGAGGATAGCGGACATCAATTGTAATCTTTTCATCTGCAGCAGAACGATTTCTTGCCAACTCTTGTTGACGTTGATGAAGTCGAGTAATATTTTCAGAAGATGATTTTTGAGATGAAGCTGATTCAACCACTGCTGTAGAAGCTACTTGTGGACGACTTGCTGCAACAGGAGTAGGTTTCTGCTCCTTGGCAGCTCCCACAGCTTTTGGACGTGGTTTTGATGATGGTTGTACTGGTTTAGGGGATGATACAGGTTGGCTAGCACCGACTGCTTGAGCAGGCGCTTCTTGCACATCGTACTCATCTCCATCTTCAGTAAAATAATCAATCAATCGATCAAATCTATCTTTAAATGACATAATTCTTTCCTATTTGAAAAATGAGGTCCCAATTCGCACAAAAGTCGCACCGTTAGCAATTGCTACATCATAATCACGACTCATTCCCATGCTTAACTCTGTAAAGGGCATATTTTTCAACTGTTTCTTTTGTAATTCTTTTTGAAGTTGGTGAGTTGCTGCAAATATGGCTTGCAACTCGTCCTGACTTGCCTCAAAAGGAGCCATCGTCATTAAGCCAACAATTTGTAAGTTATCCAAGTTTTCCATTTCTGGAAGAAGAGCATCGAGCTCTTCCGGAGCAAATCCATGCTTGCTTTCTTCTCCAGAAATATTAACTTGTATAAAACATTTAATTGGGTGACTCGCCCTTTTTTGAATTTCTTGGGCAAGCTTCATAGAATCTAAAGCATGGAAGTAATCTACATAATTGATAACTTCTTTTACTTTACGACGTTGGAGACTACCGATCAAATGCCAGGTAAGTCCCTCACCTTTTAGAGCTTGGTATTTTTCTAGAAATTTATCAACACGGTTTTCACCGATATGACGGACTCCTGTATCTACCAGAGCCTTAGCTTGGTCGATACCGACATACTTAGTAACAGCAATTACATTCACCTGATCAGTGCGGTTTGCTGTTTCCATTGCTTGTGCAACCTGCGAGAATATACGCTCTTTATTTTCAATCAGATTCATTCTTAACGGTTACGGAAAAATGGTGGTGTTTCCAACTCATCATCTTCTGAAGAAGAATCCACATAGCGCTCAACTTGACGACCAGTGCTAGTATCAGACTGACGTACAATGTTTTCACGACGAATGTCCCAATCTCCAAACGCAGATCCACGAGGTTTTTCTTGTTTAGCACGTGATTGAGGAGTAGGCATGTCGATTTCTTCCTTCAAATCGAATTCGCGATCAAATTGTGGAGTTTGTGGACGTTGTTCACGTGGTCCAGTTTGATAATAACGTGCTGAACTTGGTGCATGAGATGCAATTCCACTAACTTTTTCAACTTTGTCCTGACGAACACCAGTTGCGACAACCGTTACACGAATCTCATCTTTCATTGATTCATCAATAGATGTACCGAGCCAAATGTTTACGCCATGACCAGCTGCTTGGTTAACAATTTCAGAAGCTTCTTCTGCTTCAATCAAGGTCATATTCAAACCACCAGTAACGTTGACGATCACATCTTCAGCACCGTCAATGGTTGTTTCAAGGAGTGGTGAGTAGATGGCTTTACGAGCTGCTTCAATCACACGCTCTTCACCATTACCAACACCGATACCCATCAAGGCATTTCCTTTGTTTTCCATAACAGTCTTCACGTCAGCGAAGTCAAGGTTAATCAATCCTGGGCTTGTGATCAAGTCAGTGATCCCTTGAACCCCTTGGCGAAGGACATTATCTGCTTCACTCAATGCTTCAAGAAGTGGTGTTTTCTTATCAACAATTTCTAACAAGTTGTTGTTAGAAATGATCAACAAGGTATCCACATGCTCGCGAAGTTCATTGATCCCTTCGATTGCATAGTTGCTACGTTTGGTTCCTTCAAATCCGAAAGGACGAGTCACAACGGCTACTGTCAAAGCACCAACAGCTTTAGCAATACGAGCGATAACTGGTGCAGCACCTGTACCAGATCCTCCACCCATTCCCGCTGTGATGAAGACCATGTCTGCACCTTGCAAAGCTTCCGTCAATACTTCTTCACTTTCTTCTGCGGCTTTACGACCAACCTCAGGTTGACCTCCAGCACCCAAACCACGAGTCAACTTAGGACCCAATTGGATAACTGTTTCTGCTTTTGCACTTGAAAGTGCTTGTACGTCTGTGTTTGCTGCGATGAATTCTACACCAGCAACTCCTTCGTCAATCATACGGTTGATGGCATTACCGCCACCGCCACCGACACCGATTACTTTAATAACTGCACCTTGTGCCGCTGCTGTGTCAAATGAAAATGTCATAAATACTTACACTCCTTAATCAAACATATTACCGATTAAATTCTTCATTCGGTCTGTAAAGGTAGTTTTTTCTTCTTGTTTTTGTTCTTCAACTGGATGTTGTTGCTCGACGTTTACTACAGGTTCAATTTCGTCCGGTACATAAGCTGGAACTACTGGTTGCTGTGTTGGGCGTTCGAACTGAATTGGTTGCTGACGAAGACGTTGGTCCCCATGTACAGCAGCCTGAGCAAGAATATCTACATCTGTTAGATTTCCTGCATATTCAGACAAGCTAATCACGTGGGCAAAAGCTGGATTGCGGATACCAATTTGATTTGGAACGTACAATTTCACATTTACACCAAAGACTTCTTGTGCCAACTCTTCAATACCAGGGAGAATAGCGCCACCACCGATGATGACAATTCCTCCAGGCAAATCAAGCAAATGTCTTCTTTCAAGATCTTGTTTGATTTGGTCGAAGATGTGTTTAATCCGAGCTGAAATAATTTCTGCCAAATATTTTTCAGATACTTGAACAGGTTCTACTTCACCAATCACTTCAACATGGAAGACTTCATCACCAACTGCAGGAACATAAGCTGCTCCATAGTTGAACTTCAAACTTTCTGCTAATTTTTGAGAAGTTTTCAATACTTTAGAAATATCCTTAGTAACGTAGTCGCCACCTTCTTGATAGATATTTGTAAATTGAAGTTCTTGATTACGAACAGAAGCTACTGTCGTTTGTCCTCCACCTAAATCAATGACAGTCGCACCAAACTCACGTTCTCCTTCGTTTAATACAGACTTAATCATTGCAAGCGGTGAAATAATGATGTTTTCAACTTGTAAACCAGCACGTTCAACTGTTTTCCGTAAATTATGGAGGACAGTTCTTGGACCAGTATACAAGAGTCCACGCATTTCCAAACGAATCCCCATCATACCACGTGGGTCACGAATTCCTTGGAAACCATCGACTGTGAATTCTTCTGGAATAAAGGTAATGACTTCACGGTCAGGCGTCATACTCTTCGTCAAAGCAGACCGTACAACATTTTCCACGTCTGCATCCGTAATTTCTTTTGAATCACTGGTTACAGGAATCATTCCTTGAGTTGCTTCAATTTGAAGAAGGTTCGCTGGCAATCCAACGTTGACAAGATTGATTGAAATTCCTGCTTTTTCTTCTGCCTGACTTACTGCATTTTTAATCGCATTCGAAGCAGCCTCAATATCAACAATAATTCCATCTTTGACGCCAGCACTTTTCGCATTGCTGACTCCAATTACATTCATTTCTCCATTGACATGTTCTGCCACCAATACTTTTATTGAACTAGTACCGATATCTAAACCTGTAAAAAAGCCGTTTCTAGCCATTACACCAGTCCTCTCTCTTTTGTTTTCCTATACGTCAGTTAATAGCTCCATTTAGTTAGAACTATCCAAATTTTATTATAACACAAATATGCCCATAGTGGGCATATTTTCTTCATTTATTTCAGATAATTTATGAGGGCTTACTCAGCGGGAACTTCTTCGTGTTGCTCGGTTACGACTGCACTCTCATCAGAATCTGTCGAGTTGGCGTCCGCTTCCTCCGTTTTGTTCCCTTCCCCTTGCTCTTCTTCTTTCTTTTCCTGAGCTAAAGTAGCCATTGTTTCTGCATTATAACTGTATATACCCGCTTCCATGTCAATGACACTGTCATCTTCAATCAGTTTACGAATCTTATCGTAATAAGGCAATTTACGCTTGATCTGAGATACAGGCACTAAAACCTTGGTGCCATCCTTCATGGTTAGCGTCACCAAATCCTTAGTCACCTTGCTCGGTGTCAAGTCCACTGACTCAATTTTATCTCGTACAGTAGATGGTATTTTCCCCAGTTGTTTGACAAATTGTCGGACCAATTCTCGATCAGAAAAACGAACGCTTAGGTAAGACTTGGGAAGCTGATCCGTAGCAACCGGTGTCTCCACGACTTCTCCATTCTCTAAAATGGGATAGTGGTCTTCCTCATTCACATAGTAACCAAAAACCTGGTATTCCTCAACCTGAACCTTAAAAGTCGTAGGGAAAGCATAGGTCATTGATATATCCTTGACCCAGGGACTCGCCGCCTTCATATTAGCAAGATAACGATCCCGATTTAAGAAAGTTGTCAAGGTATAATCCCGATCTTGGATACGACTTTTTTCGAACAACAGGGTCTGATCCGTATTTTTATTCCCTGAAAATTCGATCACTTTTTGCTTCGCTAGGGGCGTTAAAAGATAGGTAGAAAAGAGAGCAATCAGGGTACTGATAACCAAAACTGGAATAGCTCTGTAGATGTGACGTCTCGCAATTTGGCCTTCCTTTTTAGCCTCCTTCGCTAGTACCTCTTCTTCGAACATAGCTTCTGAAGCTTCTGTTAGGTAGATGATTTTTTCTTCTTCAGACTCTTCTTCTATTTCTTCAGGAAGAGTTTCTTGCAATTCCTCCTCAGCTACATTGGCCACATTCTCATCTTCCTCTTCATCTATAGTCTCGGCATCTTGCTCTACGGCATCTAGATCTTCAGAGGGAGTTTTTTGATTCAGAAGTTCCTGTCTTTCCTTCTCTTCTTGTGCTTTCTTTTCTTTTTCTTCTTGCTCTTCTAATTGTTTTTTCTTTTGATACTCCTGGTTTCGTCTCTGCCACTCAGAGAGCTTAGTGACTTCCTTAGGAGTTTTTTGGTTCTTCTTATCCGTCATTTTTTCCTTTTATTAATTTCTTGATGGACCAGACTGTAAAATTCATCCAAGGAAAGCAGCTCATTCGAAGACTTCATCGCTTGATGATAGCTTTCTGCCCCTTGGAACATTTTATCCATCGTATTTTGCAAACGATCCATGCTCAATTCTGGTTCAGCGATGGTTTCTGCATAACCTTTCTCAACGAAATATTGAGCGTTTTCGATCTGATCTCCCCGACTAGCTTCTTTTCCTAGAGGAACGATGATATGTAGCTTATTCATGGCTAAGAGTTCAAAAATCGTATTGGCACCGCCACGAGTCACCACTAGGTCTGCCTTTTGGAGCAATGGAAGATAGTGATCCGTCACGTAATCCACGCGATAAAGATGAGGAGCTTGCTCATTTAAAGAGAAGTCCCCTGTCAAATTAATGACATTGTAGCTTGCCAACAAGGCTTCTCGATTATTTGTAACAAACTCATTGAACACTCGTGCACCAGCAGAGCCCCCCACAAAGAGAAGGGTTGGCAACTGTGGATCAAATTGAGCAAATACTGCTTCTAATTCTACTGGGGTTGGAACTTGCCCCTGATGAACCTTGGTCACAGCTCCTACATGTTGGGCTTTGACTAGGCTTTTCGGTTGCTCAAAGGTCGTGAACATTTTCGTCGCAAACTTATAAGCAATTTTATTGGCCAAGCCCATGGAACGGTCTGATTCGTGTACCAATACAGGAACGAAACAAAGTCGTGCAGCCACTACCGGAGGAACCGAAACGAAGCCTCCTTTAGAAAACAAGACCTGTGGCCGTACACACAGCATGATCCAAATCGATTGGAGAATCCCCCAGAAGACCTTGAAGATATCCAACATGTTTTGCCAAGAGAAATAACGGCGCAGCTTACCCGTCGCAATCGAGTGGAATTGAATGTCCAAGCCAGATTTCAAAATCTCTTGGTGTTCAATCCCTTTCTTGTCTCCAATATAATGAACTTCCCAACCGTCCTCGATAAAGCGAGGGATAAGGAGAAGGTTCAAGGTGACGTGGCCAACTGTACCTCCCCCTGTGAATACTATTTTTTTCATATTATTTTTTCAACTCTTCTACTGTTTTAAGGAATTCATCGCCCCGCACTTCAAAATTCGCATACATGTCCCAGCTGGCATTGGCTGGACTAAGCAAGACAATATCGCCTGCATCAGCGAATTCAAAGGCTTTGCGCGTTGCGTCTGCCACATCCGTCGCATCTAGATAGGCCACACCTGCTTGATCCGCTGCCCGTTTCACCCGTTCAGCAGACTCTCCAAGGATGACCATTTTTTTAAGACCGGTAATATCTGGCACCAATTCATCAAATTCATTGCCTCGGTCCAAGCCACCAGCGATTAAGATGACATGAGCGTTATCAAATCCAGACAAGGCTTTTTGGGTTGCTAAGATATTGGTAGACTTACTATCATTGTAGAATTTCACCCCTTCAATTTCAGCCACATACTGCAAGCGGTGCTTCACCCCGCCAAAGGCTGATAAGGTTTCTTGGATCGTTTGATTGTCAATGCCACGAAGTTTGGCCACTGCAATGGTAGCTAAAGCATTTTCTACATTGTGACTACCTGGTACTCCGATTTGATCTGCTCGCATAACGGCTTCACCTCGGAAGTAAAGGACACCATCCTCTAAATAAGCTCCGTCCACCTTTTTTTGAGTTGAAAATGGCACCACAGTAGCCTGCGTTTGCTTAGCCAAATCTTTAGCGAGATCTTGGTTAAAGTTCAGTACCACAAAATCCTTGGCAGTCATATTCTTTTGAATAGCCCATTTTGCAGCTACATAACCTTCGAAGGATCCATGATAATCCAAGTGGGTTGGCATGAGATTAGTAATCACTGCGATTTCTGGATGGAAGGCTTCAATTCCCATCAATTGGAAAGAAGATAATTCCATCACCAATGTGTCTTTAGCTGTCGCTGTTTGAGCGACTTGACTAGCTGGAAAACCAATATTCCCAGACAAAAGACCATTTTGTCCAGCGGCAGTTAACACTTCCCCAATCATGGTAGTGGTGGTTGTCTTTCCATTTGAACCAGTGATGCCGATGATCGGCGCTTCTGAAATGAGGTAAGCCAATTCAACCTCAGTCAAAACAGGGATGCCTTTTTCAAGGGCCCGTTGGACCATGGGATTCGTGTATGGAATTCCAGGATTCTTCACCATCACCGCAAAGTCTTCATCCAAGAGTTCCAGAGGATGTCCTCCTGTCACGACTTTGATTCCTTCTTCCAGCAAACTCTGGGCTGCAGGATTTTCTTCAAAGGCTTTTCCATCATTCACCGTTACGATGGCTCCTAAGCGATCTAGTAAACGTGCTGCAGATTCTCCGGATTTCGCCAATCCTAAAACAAGGACTTTTTTATTTTTAAATGTTTCAATGATGTTCATAGCTTTTTTACTCCAATTTGTTCACCTTCTATTTTACCCTTTTTTAGACAATTTAAAAAGCCTTAAGACAGCAAAAGAAGCAACACCTTACAAAAATGACCTCTTCCCCTTCTTTCATAAAAAAGTCGCCATGATTTTACATCACAACGACTCTATTTCTGGAGTAAAAATCTCCAGTTTATTCTGATTTATCCAAGCGTTTAGAAGACTTGGTTGGCAACCGCGAGATATCAACAAGGGCCAGGTAGCCTACAAAAGCAAGGAAGGCACCAACAAAAAATTCTGAAGGTAATTGGAAGATTTGGAAAATTGCTAAGCAAAGCAGAATCACCAAAGAGACCAATAATACGACCAGGGTTACTACATTCAGAGTTCCTCTAATACTCTTTGGAGCTGCAAAAAGATAAAAAAGGAGGATCAAAATACCTATAATTAAATAAACCATTTTGTCACTCCTTTCTTATTTCTTATTCAGCTGCAGCTGATTTTTTCTTTTTGTTTGCTTTTTCGCGCTCTGCTTTGTTGAGGATTTGCTTACGCAAACGAATAGATTCTGGCGTTACTTCCATGTACTCATCGTCATTCAAGAACTCAAGTGATTCTTCAAGAGTCAAGATACGAGGAGTCTTGATAACCGCTGTTTGGTCCTTAGTAGCTGAACGGACATTGGTCATTTGTTTAGCCTTGGTGATGTTAACGGTCAAGTCATTTTCACGAGAGTTTTCACCGATAATCATTCCTTCGTAAACCTCAGTACCTGGGTTGACAAAGATCGTACCACGTTCTTCGATAGACATGATAGAGTAGGTTGTTGCCTTACCAGTATCGATAGAAACAAGGGCACCACGGTGACGACCACCGATTTCCCCTGGAATCAATGGCAAGTATTGGTCAAAGGTATGGTTCATGATCCCGTAACCACGAGTCATTGACAAGAATTCAGTTGAGTATCCAATCAAACCACGCGCAGGAACAAGGAAGACCAAACGAGTTTGACCGTTACCTGTTGCAACCATATCCAACATTTCACCCTTACGTTCAGAAAGGCTTTGGATGACAGACCCTTGGTATTCTTCTGGTGTGTCGATTTGCACACGTTCAAACGGCTCACATTTCACACCATCGATTTCTTTAATGATAACCTCTGGACGAGATACTTGAAGCTCGTATCCTTCACGACGCATGGTTTCGATCAAGATAGACAAGTGCAATTCCCCACGTCCTGAAACGGTCCATTTATCTGGTGAGTCTGTTGGTTCTACACGAAGAGAAACGTCTGTTTGCAATTCTGCTTGAAGGCGCTCTTCAACCTTACGAGATGTCACCCATTTTCCTTCACGACCTGCAAAAGGTGAGTTGTTGACCAAGAAGGTCATTTGAAGGGTTGGCTCATCGATATGAAGAACTGGAAGAGCTTCAACTGCATCTGTTGGAGTAATGGTTTCCCCAACGAAGATATCTTCCATACCTGATACGGCAATCAAGTCACCTGCTTTAGCTTCTTGGATTTCACGACGTTCCAAACCAAAGAAACCAAAGAGTTTCGTAACACGGAAGTTCTTCGTTGTGCCGTCTAGTTTAGAAAGGGTTACTTGGTCCCCAACTTTTACTGTACCACGGAAGATACGTCCGATACCGATACGTCCTACGAAGTCATTGTAGTCAAGAAGAGACACTTGGAATTGAAGGGGCTCATCTGAGTTATCAACTGGAGCTGGAATGTGGTCGATAATAGTGTCAAAGATTGGCGCCATGGTCTTTTCTTGATCTGCTGGATCATCTGACAAGGAAGATGTTCCGTTGATCGCTGACGCATAAACGACTGGGAAGTCAAGTTGGTCATCATCCGCACCAAGCTCGATGAAGAGTTCCAAGACTTCGTCTACTACTTCTGCTGGACGAGCAGATGGCTTATCGATTTTGTTAACTACAACGATCGGCACAAGGTCTTGTTCCAAGGCTTTTTTCAATACGAAACGAGTCTGTGGCATGGTTCCTTCGTAGGCATCTACGACCAAAACAACACCGTCAACCATTTTCATGATCCGCTCAACTTCTCCACCGAAGTCCGCGTGTCCTGGTGTGTCCATGATGTTGATACGAGTTCCATTGTAGGCAACTGCTGTATTTTTCGCAAGGATGGTGATTCCACGCTCTTTTTCGATATCGTTTGAGTCCATAGCACGCTCTGCCAACTCTGTACGTGCGTCAAGAGTTTCAGATTGTTTCAACAATTCGTCAACGAGGGTTGTTTTCCCATGGTCGACGTGGGCGATAATCGCGATATTACGGATATCTTCTCTTAATTTTGTCATGATTTCCTCTATTGTATTCAAAAATTTATTTTCTAACTGAACGATTATACCACAATTTTAAGCAAATGGCATAACTCAGACAAGTGTAAATGTTTTCATGCTTTCTTTCGAAAACCTTCTTTCTCATTCCCACTCCTAACCACTCTATTCATGAAAATCTTTCACCTCTTTATCCCTTTTCTTCATCCTTTTTCCGAATACTTGTGCTTCTCTCCATTTCATGCTATCCTGTCTTTTATGAGATTAGATCAATTACTGGCCCACTACCAAATTCCCCGCAAAGAAATCAAACAGAGCCTAGCCAAAAAGCAGATCCTAGTCGACGGACTTGCTGCAACAAAATTATCCCAAAATGTGGATACAGGTCTCCAAGAAGTTCGCTGGAAGGATCAGGTCCTTACCGACTGTTCCCATCACTATTTTCTTCTTCATAAACCTCAAGGACTAGTGACGGCTACCAAGGATGCCCAACATCCTACAGTGTTGGACCTCCTCCGAGCAGAAGACCGGACCCCCAAGACCTATCCTATCGGTCGACTGGATCGGGATACGACCGTACTCCTCCTACTCACAGACAATGGACCTCTAGGTTTCCAACTCCTTCATCCCCAATACCATATCGAAAAAAAATACGAGGTAACAGTCAACGGCCCTCTCGAACCCGCTCATATAGAAGAATTTCAAGAAGGAATCACCTTCTTAGATGGGAAAACATGCAAGCCCGCCAAACTAAAAATCCTTAACTCCAGTCCCAAAGAAAGCCAGGCCCTGGTCACCCTGTCTGAAGGGAAATTTCATCAGGTGAAAAAGATGTTTTTATCTGTCGGTGTCAAGGTAACTAGCCTCAAGCGAATCAAATTTGGAGATTTTTCATTAGACCCCGACCTAACAACAGGTGATTACCGCCCCTTGAACCAAGATGAATTACAGATTATTAAAAACTATTTAGAAAACAATTGATAAAACAAAAAAAGCTTTAGTTTTAAAGCTTTTTTGTTTTAGTTAATCCCTGAAAGTTGTGAGATAATTACGATAAACATAACTACAGAAAGCACAATTCCTAAAATAGAGAGAATTTTTTCTGTGGTATAGTCTAGTCCGGATTCTCTTTGATTTGAACTAGCCAAGACCAATCCTAGGATACCCAAAATCGGACCTAATAATGGGAATACAAAAGCAAGGATGATAGATAGGATCCCCATAACAAGTGAGGCGTTATTCTTTTCTTGCAATTTCTAGAAACTCCTTAAAATTAATATCATTTTATGATGGCGCATCAAGCGTCTTTAGCAAAATGTTCCTTGATTTTAATTAGTCTTGACTTTCCCATCCCATGAATCCAAACCATAGGACAAGATATAGATATCTTTATAGCCCTGTTTTTTCAAGAAGAGAGCCGCATTGGTCACACGGGACCCACGACTGTTCTCATAGAGCAAGACTGGTTTATCTTTGCGAAGAGCAGACAGACTCACTTTTAACTGGTTGGAAGGAATATTCCGAGCTCCCAAAATATGCTTAGCGTGGAACTCATTTGGATCACGCAAGTCCACTAATTGGCCTTTGCGGATCAATTCTTCAAACTCTGCATTGTCCACAATTTTTGCAGCACGACGGATACGGAAGTAATTGTAGCCCATCCAGCCAAACATCCCTAAAACAATCAACCATACTAAAATATTTGTTAAACTCACTTTTCTTTTTCCTCTTCTAAATAGCGTAATTCCTGTGCGTGTTCTCTACGTAAGACGGCTTCTGCTTCTAGATAATCCAATTTTTCCATCAGCCCAGCGTCATAGATCCTTTTCAATTCAATCTTCATTAATTCGATGTCGTAAAGTCGTTTTCCGACATAAATAATGATTCCAAATTTTTTCAGAAATTGTTGAACATCGTACAGGGTTTTCATGTGCTTATTCTATCAAATCTTTCAAGTATTTTCAAGATGGCTCCTATTTTATTTACAGGAAACATCTCATCCAAACAAAAATGAGCCTCCCAAGCAAGGAAGGCTCGTTTGTTTATTTTCAGATTACAAACCTGGTGCTTGACCTAATTCAGCGGCAATCATCCAGATATGTTTTTCCAATTCAGCTTTTGCACCAACAAAGATATCGTTGGTCACGTCATCTCCTTCAGCATCTGTGATATCCAAGGCTTTTTGATAAAGACTTACCAAGTAGCGGAAGATAGAAAGAACACGTCCCAAATTTTCTTCCATAGAGCGTTCGAATGAACCTTTTTCTTCTTGGATGTTGCTGTGTTCCAAGAACTCAACCATGCTAGCGTATGGGGCACCACCCAAGGTAATCAAGCGTTCACTCACTTCATCAAGAGTCGCATCCAAGCTTTCCATGTACTCATCCATTTTTGGATGCCATACGAGGAAACCACGGCCACGCATATACCAGTGCACTTGGTGCAAGGCAATATGAGCGACATAAAGATCTGCCACCACTTGGTTGAGAACCGCTTTTGTATCAGTTAAACTCTTGCTTACTTCACTGATTGTTGCAAATGTTGCTACGTCTTTTGCTGCTTCTTTTTTAATTGTTGTCATAACTAAATTCTCCTTTTTTAGAATTATTCTAATTTAGTTATATTATAATCCTTCTAATTAAGAAATGCAAGAGAAAATGCTTAAATAAGAAAAGTTAGAAAATTGTTTCAGTTCTAATCGTTATTCGTCATCTTTTTTACGAATTATATAAGTATGATTAACTTTTATTTTTTTACAGTCGGTGCCTGCATCGCCTCCTTTTTAGGGCTCGTCATTGACCGCTTTCCAGAAAGCTCCATCATCTGTCCGAGAAGCCACTGCGATCGTTGCCAACAGACCTTAAGACCTCTGGACCTGATTCCCATTCTCTCACAAGTACTTTTTCGATTCCGTTGTCGCTACTGCCAGAGTCCTCTTCCTTATTGGTATGCCCTTTTTGAAGGCTGGAGTGGCCTCCTTTTTTTGCTATGCTATCAGGGCTTTCTTCCCATTCCTCATCTCCTGCTTCTGCTTGGCAGTTGTATTTTGGCTATCTATGATTTGCGCTCCATGGAGTACCCTCTCCTTCTCTGGCTAATACTCCACACTCTTTGCCTACTTTGCACCGGTCCTACCCTCTTAATGGGAGTCTTTCTCTTCTTAGGAATTCTATCTTGTCTTTACTCCATTGGCATTGGAGCAGGGGACTTTCTCTTACTGGCTACTTTTTCTTTGACCCTCTCAGCTACCCAAGTCCTCCTAGTCATGCAAGGGGCTTCCCTCATTGGTCTCCTGGTCTTTCTCTTTAAAAAAGAAAAAGACCGGATTCCTTTCGTTCCCTGTCTTTTTCTGAGTTATCATGCTTTACTCTTTTTTACAATTTTTAGCAGATAAGATTGTTTAGTTTGTTGCTTTCGCTTCTAGATAATCTGCAATAGCAGCTACGTCCTTGTCTCCACGTCCAGAAACATTGATGATGATGATCTTGTCTTTGTCCAATTGTGGAGCACGTTTGACCGCTTCTGCAATCGCGTGTGAACTTTCGATGGCTGGGAGGATCCCTTCTGTCTTACTGAGAAGAAGAAGCGCTTGAACTGCTTCATCATCTGTCGCTGCTACATATTCGACACGACCAGAGTCTTTAAAGAAGGCATGCTCTGGACCAACCCCTGGGTAGTCCAAACCAGCAGAGATTGAGTACACTGGTGCTACTTTCCCATCTTCGCCAAAGACAGCATAGGTCTTCATGCCATCGACAACTCCAACAGTCCCCTTGGTCATGGTCGCTGCGTGCTGATCAGTATCCAAACCATGGCCTGCCGCTTCAACTCCGACCAATTTGACCTCTTCATCACCTACATATTGGGAGAAGGCACCAATGGCATTGGATCCCCCACCAACACAGGCAATGACATAATCCGGCAAACGCCCTTCTTTTTCCAAGATTTGGCGTTTAGATTCTTCACTGATCACCTTTTGGAATTCATGCACAATGGTTGGGTAGGGGTGAGGTCCAACGGCAGAACCCAAGACATAAAAAGCATCCAGATCCGCCATCCATGCTCCAAACGCAGCATCAACAGCGTCTTTCAAGGTCTTTGTACCTGTTTCAACCGCATGGACGGTTGCCCCCATCATTTCCATGCGGAAGACATTGAGACGTTGGCGTTCCACGTCTTCTGCTCCCATGTAGACATCACAGGCCATGCCGAACTTAGCTGCTGCAGCCGCTGTAGCCACACCGTGTTGACCGGCTCCTGTTTCGGCAATCACGCGCGTTTTGCCCATGCGTTTGGCCAAGAGGATTTGCCCCAAGACGTTATTCAATTTATGCGAACCTAGGTGATTCAAATCTTCGCGCTTCAAATAAATTTTTGCCCCACCTAAATGCTCTGTCAAACTTTCCGCAAAGTAGAGTGGTGTTTCCCGACCAGAGTAATCTTTCAAATAATGTTTGTATTCTGCGATAAATTCTGGGTCATTTTTGTACTGTTCAAAAGTTGCCTCTAATTGATCCAGCAAGTTTTGAATGGGTTCTGGTACGAAAGATCCACCAAATTGTCCGAAATAGCCTTTTGTTTCTGTCATGATTGTGTCCTCTTTTCTATATTTTCAATCCTGTTTATGATTTTTTCTCTCGCTGGCCCTTTGAGCTGCAGTCTCACTGGATTCCTTTGAGATACAAAAAACCTCACACAGAAAAATCTGTGTGAGGACGATTCGATACCGCGGTGCCACCTCTATTGTAGGAAGCTATTCTTTCTCCTACATCTCTGACCTGTCTAACAACAGGGTGCACGATAAGGTGTGCTCACCGAATTTTTATTGTTTCAAATTCATCATCATAAACGCATCAGCCCATTTCAAGATTCACCACTGCTTGTTCGCAATCACCACAAGCTCCCTGGAAGTGAGAAAAATCCCTACTTTTCTGATGTCTTGAAGCTATTATAGCTTCCTGCCTACAATTTGTCAACCCAAAATTTGAAACCGTCTTCAATCGTTCGGATTTTGTACCAAACTAAGATAGGTTGTCCTTACTTATAGAAGCTTGCAGCCATTTAAAACACAGATAGGCTAGGTAGCCTCCCAGGGTATTGGTCCACAGATCATCTATCTCAAACACCCGATTGAAATCAAATAAAAGGTCTAGGACAATCTGACTGAGCTCAATCCACAAACTCATCCCTAGACTAAAGCAAAGGACGCGTTTCCGAGTGCCTAGCCAAGGCCAGAGCCACAGCAGTTGAAAGACCAAAGGAGATAAGAGAAAAATATTGGCTATATTCTGTACAAACACCTTGATCAGCTGGAGCAGACTGGTCACTTGACCTAGGTTGATGAGAGAATTAAAGGGAATCAGTAATACGACTACGCGACCAAAATGTTGAATCCCAGGTGTTTCCATCCCTGGTTCAGGCTGCTGGGGAAGAAAACACATGAGGCAGAGCAGGACAAAATAGAAGAAACTGCCACCTAGTAGCAGTTGTCTTCCTTTTTTTGTTAATTGCCCTTGTTCTATCAGCCTGTTGTTACGGTTGAGCTTCTTCAACAATGGCTTTCTCCCGGTCTCTCTTCATCGTATTAGAACGCAATTGTCCACAAGCGGCATCGATATCCGTACCATGCTCTTGACGAACCACGCAGTTGACTCCGTTTTTCTTCAAGGTGTCATAGAAGGCCATCACGCGCTCTCTTGGACTCCGGCTATATTGATCATGCTCACTAACTGGGTTGTAAGGGATCAAGTTGACATAAGATAGCTTCTTGATCTTTTTGAGGAGTTCTGCCAATTCCAAGGCTTGCTCAACACCATCATTGACTTCGTTGAGCATGATATACTCGAAGGTCACCCGACGGTTGGTCGTTTCGATATAGTACTCAATGGCCGCAAATAATTTCTCAATCGGGAAGGCCCGGTTGATTTTCATGATGCTAGAACGCAAGTCATTGTTTGGAGCATGCAGGGATACTGCCAAATTGACCTGAACCCCTTCATTGGCAAAATCACGAATCTTATGAGCCAAGCCAGACGTTGAAACGGTAATGTGGCGGGCACCGATAGCCAACCCCTTGTCATCATTGACCGTACGGACAAAGCTCAAGACATTCTTGTAGTTGTCAAACGGCTCACCAATTCCCATCACAACGATGTGGCTGACGCGTTCATCTTGTCCACGTTCGTCAAAGTATTTTTGAACCAACATGATTTGGGCAACGATTTCCCCACTGTTCAAATCGCGTTGCTTCTTGATCAAACCAGATGCACAGAAGGTACAGCCGATGTTGCACCCTACCTGAGTGGTGACACAGACTGACAAGCCGTAGTGTTGACGCATCAATACTGTCTCGATCAACATGCCATCTGGCAATTCAAAGAGGTATTTGACAGTCCCATCTGCCGACTCTTGCACGATTCGTTGTTTCAAAGGATTAATCACGAACTGGTCGTTCAAGGTTTCAATCAAGTCCTTCGATAGGTTGGTCATTTCTTCAAATGACTGGACGCGTTTGCGATAGAGCCATTCCCAGATTTGGGTCGCTCGGAATTTCTTTTCACCATTTTCTTCTGCCCACTCGATTAGCTCTTGTCGAGTCAGGCCATAAATTGAAGGTTTCATCTTATCTCTTTTCTCTCTTTACTTTTGACGGATGACAAAGTGACGGTCTTGCTCACCTTGTGCATCTTTTTTTCTAGACCGCTGACGGTTCTTTTTCTTTGGCTGAGAAGTCTTTTGTTTTTGCTCTTGTTCACGTTCTCGTGGCTGATTTTTAGAACGATTTCGGCGATTTTGACGACCGCCACGCTTAGCAGAACGGTTGCCCTCTTCTTGTTGTTTTGGAGAAGATTTTTTGTCAAAGGATGCTCGACGGGGTTCTGTATTTTCTAGGACAAAATAAGCACAGCCATAGCTACAGTATTCTAGTAAATAATCTTCCAGGCGACTGATTTTCTCTGCATCTGTGACTGGACGTTCCTCTTTATAGAAGCCACGTAGACGCAACTGCTCATTGCTCCAATCACCGACAATGTAATCAAATTTGGTTAAAATCTCTGAAAAACGCTGACCAAAGACCGTCGCATCAAAGGCATCATTTTGGTTCTCAACTAGCTCAAATGTCAATTGTTCTGCTAGCACTTGATTGCCAACCAGACGAAATTCCGGTCCAGGATATTTATTATAATTAAATAATTCAGGGGATATTTCTTTGCGCATAGTCTTCCTTTATTCATACCTTTAGTTGTAACACTTTATTTTATCATAAATCCCTAACTTTAGATAGAATTTCAACGGAAAAGAGAGATTCTGTAAAAAGTCTGACGATTTAATTTACCTTTTCTTCCTGTCCCACCTGGTTAATTTCACCTAACCTCCGTACTCACCTAAGGAAAGTTTTTTAGAAGACTCTATTTTCATTTTGAACGTAAAAAGGAGGCTGGGACAAAGGTCCTAGCCTCTCAATTGTCTTTGGATTGTCGAGCAAGACGCAGTTGTTGAGTGGGCTCTACTACGCTGATTTCATCAGCTTTTACAGCCCTACTCAACTGTGCGGGGGTGGGAAAATTGAAAAGATTTGGGTAACCTTTTCAACTTTTTTATTTTATGAAGTTCTTTTTCACTCCCATGAATGTTCATCGCCAGATGAAAGGGGTAAATGAAGAGTGATTTTCGTATAGCTATTAGGCTTAGAATCAATCTCCATATGATAGCTAGCCCCAAACTGTAACCGCAAGCGTTGATCCACATTTTGCAAACCAACGCCTCCTAGCCTAAGAAGGGTTTGGTCTGTCGACTCAGACAAGGCAAAGCCTCGTCCATTATCGTAAATCGTCAGGACCACTTGTTCTTCTCTGATTTCCGAAGTGACTCGTATCATGCCCGGCCGATCCATCTCCTTGATGCCATGATAGATGGCATTCTCCACTAAGGGTTGTAGGACCAGTTTAGGAAGCTGATAGTCTCCCAACCTTCCCTCTTCTAAAATTTCATAATTCAACTTATCCCCATAGCGTTGTTTCTGAATAAAGAGATACTGGCGCACATGGTCTATTTCGTCCTGAAGCCTAATTTGTTCTTGTCCTTGATTGAGAGCAAGGCGGAAATATTTGGCTAGGGACTTAGTCAGGTCAACCACGCGCTGACCATCATTAAACTCAGCCATCCAGACAATGGTATCCAAGGTGTTATAGAGGAAATGTGGATTGATCTGAGCTGAAAGAGCTCGCAGTTCATAACGTCTTGCGTTTTGTTCCTCTTCTTTAACCAATTGCATAAGGTTTTCAATTTGATCCAACATACGATTAAAGGCTTGAGCAAGATCTACCAGTTCGGGCGATCCCTTGGTAGTCGCCCGCAAGTGGGAATCACCAGCTCCTATTTTCAGAATGACTGCCTGCAAGTCTTGTAGGGGTTTAATCCACAAGCGCAGAATGAACCAGATTCCCAGCCAGCACATGATGAGGACGAGAGCTCCTAAGCCTATAAAGGAATAGAGCATCTGTGACTGAAGCATCTGGAGACCTTCCAGAGAAGCCACTCCAATTAAGGTCCAATCACTCTCTGGTATAGCAATTTGGTAGACAAAGTTCTGCCCCTTTTGGGCATAGCCATCCTTGACAGCAATATAGGGTTGCATGGCCTGCATTTCCCGACTGGAAGAATAGACTGTCTTTTTAGGATGGTAGACAAATTCATGCTTCTGATTGACGATGAAACTAAAGCCTTTTTTTCCTAGTTGGAGATGATCCAGATAAGCCTCTAGACTTTGATAACCAATATCTAGGCGCAAAACTCCTAGATTTTGACCAGAAGCATCCACCACTTCCTGAGTGATAGAAATCACCCACTTGTCCTTCTCTGAAGACAAGGATTCCTTCCGGGCCGGCGTCAAGACAGGAATGGCCCTCTCCTTGATAGCTTCCTGATACCAGCTTTCGTTCATCATATCCGATGAGGTCTTCATGCTAATTTGAGAATCCGTAGCAACAAGGCGTCCATCCTTGGTCACCAAGACAGCCGAAACCAGATCTGGGTCTGTCTCAATAATGGTTTGCATCAGACTTTGAACGGCTTCTGGGCTCACCTCCTTGTCTTGAGCAAACTGACGAACGGTCTCTTCTTTACTAAGGACCGAGGTGGTCTGCTTCAATTTTTTCAGATAGGAGGTGATAAACTGACTACTCTGGTCGATACTATTGCGGGTTGTCCGCTCTGTCAGTTGGCCAATGGTTGCTGAGCTAGTTTGATAGTATAGACTACCGACCAAACCCAAGAGTAAGAGAATGAAGACAAATACATAGACAATCAGCTGAATCAGCAAAGGGTATCGTTTCATTCATGCTCTCCTTTTTTGTATTGTCTTGGGGTTACACCGACTACTTGTTTAAAGCGTTGAGAAAAATAGTTCATATCCTCAAAGCCAACCTGATCTGCAATCTCATAAATCTTGAGATCGGTCGTCAAGAGTAAAAGTTTGGCCTTTTTCATCCGTTCTTGGATCAAGTATTCTTGAAAAGGGAGGCCCAATTTTTTCTTGATTAAGACACTCAGATAAGAGGGACTAAAACCCAGTTGAGAAGCCAAGTCCTTGAGGGTCAATTGGGAATCCGATAAGCGGGAATGAATAGCCTCTTCCAACTCTGTCGAAGGCCTCTGATCCACCAAGGTTTCAACCTGGGCTTTCTTTCGTTCCTCGTCTAGCTTATTCTTGACTTTCCCCAGCATCTCTTCAATATCCGCTTTTGAAAAGGGCTTGAGGAGATAGTCATCTGCTCCGAGTCTAATGGCTTTCCGAGCAAACTCAAAATCATCATAGCCTGTTAGAAAGATGATATGGCAGGACGGAGCTTTCTCTCGGACCAGTTGGGCCAAATCTAAGCCATTCATCTGTGGCATATTGATATCCGTCAAGAGAAGATCAGCCGGTTGTGCTTGAAATTTTTCCCAAGCTATTCGCCCATTCTCCGCTTGGTCAATGACTTTCATCCCAAACTGTTCATAATTCACTAGAGAAGTAAGTCCCTGCCGAACCAGCTCTTCGTCTTCTACAATCATGATTGAATACATGTGTTTCACCTACTTCCCCTTATTATACTCATTATATCAAAGTAGGTCGCAAAAAGTCTCAGACATAGTCCAACAAATAGCCGTAGCCCTTTTCTGCCATCTCTGCTTTAGGAATGAATTTGATTGACAAACTATTGATGCAGTAGCGAAGCCCACCTTTTTCCTTAGGTCCATCAGTAAAGACGTGGCCTAGATGGGAATTTCCTACTCGACTCCGAACCTCTGTCCGAGTCATATTGAAACTTTTATCTTCCTTGTAGGTTGCCACATCGGGACTGATCGGCCTGCTAAAGCTTGTCCAACCACAACCAGAATCAAATTTATCTTTTGAGGAGAAGAGGGGCTCTCCTGTTACGACATCCACATAGATGCCCGCTTCAAACTTATCCCAATAGCGGTTAGAAAAAGCACGCTCTGTATCATTCTCTTGCGTCACTGCATATTCTTCGGGCGATAACTTCTTCTTGATTTCTTCATCGTTTGGTTTTGGATAGCGACTAGCGTCAATAACCGGATAAGAAGCTTGATTCACATCAATGTGACAATAGCCATTCGGATGTTTCTGTAGATAGTCCTGATGGTAGTCTTCTGCCTTGATATAATTAGCAAGTTCTTCTTTTTCTACAGCTAAAGTCTTATCATATTTCTTCGCCACCTCTTCAAATACTTGGTTTATGGTTGGCAAATCTGCTTGATCGGTGTAATAAACTCCTGTCCGATATTGACTACCCTGATCATTTCCCTGACGGTTTTTTGATGTTGGATCAATAATCCGGAAATAGTGTAGAAGCAATTCTTTCAGAGAAACCTTCTTGACATTATAGGTGATGTGTACCGTTTCAGCATGCCCTGTTTGGTTGACCAGTTCATACTTGGTGGTATCCCCTTTTCCATTGGCATAACCTGATTCGGCATCAATGACGCCTGGAACACGGGAAAAATACTCTTCCACACCCCAGAAGCAACCACCAGCTAGATAGATTTCTCGTTGGTCTTCTGGATTGACTTTTTCTTCCTTCTTTTTGTTTGCTACTGGTGTCTGACTCATGGATGCTTTTTTGATCTGCTCAGTCGTCGCATCTGATGTATCCAAAGTCATGGATCCTTTGATAAGGAAAAAGAGTCCAAAACAAAGCAGGCCCACTAAAAGAACGGAAATGAGTTTCCATTTTGTTTCCATTTTATGTCCTCCTTACTTCATTTCTTTTAGAGTCTGGACGATGTCTTCCTTACTCATATAGCCGATATGGGTCTTGGCGAGAGTTCCATCGCTCGCAATAAAGAGAGCAGATGGATAAGAGCGAATCCCATACTCTTTGAGTAAGTCGCCCTTACTATCCATCAAGACTGGGAAATCCTTGTAATCCAAAGACTGGTACCAGTTTTTGAAATCTGCTTCCGATTTTTCACCATTAAAGGTTGGAGCTACAACGGATAAGACCACATAATCTTTCCCCTCCTCTGCCTTTGCTAAATCATTTGTGTCACCTAATGTTGAAAGACAGATTGAGCACCAGGAAGCCCAAAACTTGAGATAGACTTTCTTCCCTTTGTAATCTGATAAGCGGTAGGTCTTGCCGTCTACTCCTTGCAGGCTAAAATCCTGAACCTTCTTGCCAACTTGCTCTGAACCTCCCGTTTTGGCTGTCTGCTTAGTCTCGCTTTTATTGGATGACTCCATCCCCTGGCCGGAGCAGGCCCCTAACAATCCTACACAGAAAAGTCCTGTCGCTATTAAGGCTATTTTTTTCATGTCTTCCTCCTCTTCAAATAGGGAGAAAGTCGCCCAAGCAGACGACTTCCTCTTCCTATTGTCCTTTATTGGTCTGATTTCATGTCAGATGAGTCACTCATGTCGTCCTTCATCTCTGAATCGCTCGATTTCATCTCATCTTTTTTCATATCGTCCTTCATTTCAGAACTGCTGTCAGACATCATAGATGAATCTTTCATATCTTCTTTTTTCATTTTATCATCGGACATGGATGAATCCTTCATATCGTCCTTCTTCATCATACTACTATCGTCCGTTTTTTTCATATCTGAATCAGATTTTTGTCCAGAACAAGCTGCTAAAGTGACGATGCTAAGTGTAGCAATGGTAAGTGCAAGAATTTTTTTCATGATTTTTCTCCTTTAATCATTCAAGATTAGTGAAACAGGGATGCTAGGCTGTTGAGATTGCCCAGCATGAGCAAGATGCCCATCAAGACGATGAGAGCACCACCGATTTTTTTCAAGGTCCCCATATGGGGCTTGAGTTTTGCAAAATGTTGTAGACCCCAGCTAGAAGCTAGAGCCAAGACTAAGAAGGGTAGCGCCAAGCCTAATGTATAGACCAGCATCAGGAGAGCGCCTTGTAAAGCCCCATCTCCTCCAGAAGCGACAATGGCTAAAACAGAGCTCAATACAGGTCCGACACAAGGAGTCCACCCAAAACTAAAGGTCACTCCAATTAGAAAGGCATTGAAAAATTCGTTGCGTTTTTCGTCCTTCTTCAGTTGGATACTCTTTTGTTTTTGGAGTTGCTGAAGATTAATGAGGCCCATCTGATGGATTCCCAATAAGATGACAATCCCTCCTAGTAGGTAACGGAACCAGGGAGCATAGAGTACCTGACCCAGGGCACCCGCACCATAACCTAGGATGAGAAATACGGTTGATAGACCAGCAATAAAACAGAGGGTCTTGACCAAACCATACCAAGAAATATCTCTTCCAAAAATATGCACCGTTTTTTCATGCTCAGAATCCAATAAAATCCCTACATAGACTGGCATCAGTGGTAAAATACACGGGGAGAAAAATGATAGAACTCCCGCTAAGAATACTGAAATGGAAAACAAACTGGTTTGAATCATTTCAACTACCTCCCTTACTTTCTGACACTAGTATAAAGAAAAAATCTCTCTAAAAATAGAGAGATTGATATGCAAAAACTTGAATTTGATTGGGAGATGAATATTCCGATCTACCAACATCAGCTCATACTTTCAAGTACAAACTATGTCGAGCAAGCTACTTTAATTCTTTTTCAAATAATCAATAGCATCCTGCAAGGTTTTGACAGGGACAATTTTCATCTTGGTCTTAATTTTCTTAGCTGTTTCTACCGCTTCGTCGTAGTTGCTCTTAGCATTAGGATTGTTCTTTTTAACTTCCTCTGTCACCGGATTATCAGGGGCAAAGAAGATTTCAGCACCAGCGCGATCAGCTGCCACGACTTTCTTATCCACTCCACCGATGTCTCCGACAGTCCCATCATGGTTAATGGTCCCTGTCCCCGCGATGTGGCGTCCCTGACGAAGGTCTGGATCCGCTACTTGGGTATAGATGGACAGACTAAACATCATCCCTGCACTTGGCCCACCGATGCCAGCTGTCGCAAACTCAATTGGCACGTCGCTCTTCACTTCTGTCCGGTCGATCAAGCTGATCCCAATCCCATTCTTGCCATTGACCAACTTAATAATCTTTCCTTCAGCTGTCTTGGTCTGGCCATCTTCTGTGTAGGTTACTGTGACCTTGTCCCCAATTTTTTGGGAACCAACATACTCGATGAGTTCTTTTGAGCTCTTGAAAGTTTTGTCATTCACAGCCGTAACCGTGTCCGCAATATTTAGAACACCCTTAAAGGTAGAGTCTTCTGCTACTTGCATGACATAGACACCTAGGAATTCCATCTCTGTCTCTTTTCCGGCCGTTTTCAATCCTTGGTATTTGGCAGTATTTTGAGAGGTTTCCATATAAAATTGATTGATCCGGAAAAATTCCTCACTGGAACTACCGCCCGTCATTTCTTTTTCAGAGTGGATATCTGTAAAAGGAGTCACCCAGGCATAGACTATATCCGAGAAGGTCGCTTGCTTGACGGCAACAGTGACAAAATCATACGAACCGGATGCTTCATCATTTTTCTGGTTGACGCGCATCACTTGGCGAATATCTTCTGAACTCCCTGGCATTTCCAGATAGTAGGGTAGGGGAACAAAGAAAGCTAGCAAGGCCAAAATCAGAAGCAAGGTCCCAATAATCGGCCAACGATAGGTTCTCCACACACTATCTTTTTTGCGTACAGGTTCAAATGGGCTTTCTGCTAGCTGAGCCCTTTGTTTCTCAAATTCATTCATTCCTTTTATTTCATCTCCTTTATAACACTCTCTGGGACATAGGCACTGACATCTTGCTGAAAGGTCAGCAACTCGCGAATTCTCGTCGAGCTCAAGGCCTGGTACTGGGGCTGGGCACAGAGATAGATAGTCTCAAGCTCTGGAGCCAGCTGGTGATTGAAGTAGTCCATGTTACTTTCATAGAGGAAGTCTTGGCTATTGCGCAAGCCTCGAACCAAGCTCGTCACCCCATACCGTCTAGCCACCTCTACTGCCAACTCTGCCTCTGAGGTGATGACTCTTACATTGGACAAATGAGCCACAGCCTCTGTCACTATGGCCTCTCTTTGCTCAATGGTAAAATAGCCCTTCTTCTCATGATTAAAGAAGATGCCTACATACAAGTGATCAAACAAGCGACTAGCTCGCTCTATCAAATCCAAGTGTCCCAAGGTCATTGGGTCAAATGAACCTGTAAATAATCCGATTTTATCTGACATAAACCGTCACCTTACTAATTCCGTAGATTTTTTCTTTCCAGATTCCTAGACAAGCAATCTCCTCAGGCAAGTCCACTGCCTTGTCTGTCTCACAGACGACCATGACCTCTTCTCCCAGCAAGTCTCGTTCAGCCAAGGTTTCAATATCGGCTACGATCTGCTCCTTGGCATAGGGGGGATCCAGGAAGACAAGGTCAAAGGTCCCCTGCAATTGGCTGAGAGCTTGGTGAGCCTCCATCTTCAACAATTGAAACTTGTGGCTTTCCTTGGTCATTTGGATATTGCTGGCAATAATTGCTTGGGCTCTGCGATCTTTCTCGACCAAGACAGCCTGCTCCATCCCCCGCGATACCGCTTCGATGGACAAGCCTCCTGAGCCAGCATATAAATCCAAGACCCGCCCCCCATCAAAATAAGGACCGATCATATTAAACATAGCCCCTCTCACCTTATCTGAAGTGGGCCTCGTTGTCTTTCCTTCGAGCGTCTTAAGAGGACGCCCTCCATAGGTACCTGATACAATCTTCATAGAGATTATTATATCAAAATTTGGATAAAAGATACAAAAACACCCACCCTCCCCAATCTGATATCTGCTCAACCAAATCCCTTTCGCTATCAAAGAAAAATCCTATCACTTTTCTCTTGAAGTCCGAATTTATTTTTGCTATACTGTATGTAACTTTTAAAACGTTACATAGGAGAATGCAGATGTTTGATGCAAAAAAATTAAAAGACCGGCGACTTGATCTCGGCCTAACCCAAGCCCAGGTCTACGAATCCTTAGAGATTAGTCGCAAGACCTACTCTAGTTGGGAGAATGGCTTAGCAGAGCCACACGATAAAAACCTCAGGAGGTTGGCCAAGCGCCTCTCCGTTAAAGAGGACTACTTTGTCGACAAGAGCTCAGCGCTTTTCACCTACCCTTTACTAACCCCACCTCATCAGAAAAAGGTCGATCTCTTGGCCAGCCAACTCTTAGCAGAGCAAGAAAAGGTGGTCTCTTTGGTCCCTTACCGTGTCCTCTCTATCGACTTGGCAGCTGGACATGGTCATACCTTTTATGACAATGAGACCGACTACGAGACCGTTTATTTTGACCAAGAGATCCAACACGACTTTGCCTCTTGGGTCTCTGGAGATTCGATGGAGCCAAGCTATCCAAACGGTTCCGTTGCCTTGATGAAACAAACCGGATTTGACTATGATGGAGCGGTCTACGCCCTCATGTGGAACGGGAAGACCTATATCAAAAAAGTCTATCGGGAAGAGGAGGGCCTCCGCCTAGAGTCTATCAACCCAGCCTATGATGACCTTTTTGCTCCCTACGAAGATGAACCAAAAATCGTCGGTATCGTGGTTGGCCACTTCCTCCCTCTGGAGGTCTAGACATGCTTTTTGATTATTCACGTGAGCCAAAGTCTGATATTGCTTTTGTGGATATGAAAAGTTTCTATGCCAGTTGTGAGTGCGTCCGCCTCGGCCTCAATCCCTTGACGACGTCTCTTTGTGTCATGAGTCGGAGCGACAATTCTGCTGGCCTCATCTTGGCCAGTTCCCCCGTTTTTAAGCAGGTCTTTGGGAAGAAAAATGTCGGGCGCAGCTACGATCTGCCCTTTGATCTCAAGACTAGGAAATTCAATTACTACCTGGCCCGTAAGCAAGGTCTACCTACAGATCCAGCCTTTGTCCACTATATCGAAAGTTGGGCCAAGCGCACCTTTATCGTTCCTCCTCGCATGAATGCCTATATCCAGGTCAACATGGAAATCCAGCAAGTCTTTCAAGAATTTGCTGCTCCAGATGACATCTACCCCTATTCCATTGATGAGGGTTTTATCGATTTAACCAGCTCTCTCAACTACTTTATTCCTGATCCTCAGCTAGACCGACGCTCCAAGCTAGATCTTCTTTCTGCTCGGATCCAAAAGCGCATTTGGCAGCAAACTGGGATCTATGCTACTGTCGGGATGAGCAATGCCAATCCGCTCCTGGCCAAACTGGCTCTAGACAACGAAGCCAAGCACCAGAAAACCATGCGAGCTAACTGGTCTTACGAAGAGGTCCCCAGCCGTGTCTGGCAGATAAAAAAACTAACTGATTTCTGGGGGATTGGCCATCGAACAGAAAAACGCCTGAACAAACTAGGCATTCACTCCATCTATGAGCTGGCCCAAGCCAATCCAGACCAGCTCAAAAAAGAATTTGGAGTCATGGGCGTCCAGCTCTGGTTTCATGCCCATGGGATCGATGAAAGCAATGTCCATCGCCCCTATCGGCCAAAGTCTCACGGTCTAGGAAATTCGCAAATCCTTCCCCGTGACTACCACTGCCAAAGCGATATTGAATTAGTCTTTCGGGAGATGGCCGAGCAGGTCGCTATCCGCTTGCGTCGGGAAAAGAAAAAGACCCAATTGGTCTCCATCCATGCTAGCTACTCCAAACAGGAACAGCTCCCCTCCATTCACTGCCAGCGAAAGATTGAACCGACCAACTCTACCGCTCAATTAGCCAAGGAAGTCATCCAGCTCTTTCGTTCCCACTACCAGGGAGGAGCCATCCGGCAGATTGGAGTCTTTTATGGGAAGCTCGTAGAGGAGAGCTTCCAGCTGATCTCCTTATTTGATGATCCTGAGCAAACTCAAAAAGAAGAAGCCCTCCAAGAGACCATTGACCACATCCGTGACCGATTTGGCTTTGCTTCTCTACAGAAGGGCTCTGCCCTATTAGAAAATTCGCGCGCTCTGGCTCGAAGCAAATTGACCGGAGGCCACTCTGCAGGAGGTTTAGATGGCTTAGCATGATCGATCGTTCTTATCTCCCCTATCAGTCGGCACGGGACTTCCAAGACCGGGGCATGGCCAAGTGGGCTGGCTTCTTCCTTTCTGAGCATTCGACGGCCTTACAAACAAACCACCTCTCCCTAGAAGAGCTTCGCCTCCTCTCAAACGAAGAAATCCGTCACCTCCTCGAGCAGGCTTACCAGCAAAAGACCTACCTCTCCCTCTCTAGCCTCCAGGACAATCAAGTCACCGTCTACTACGGCCAGGTCTATACCTTAAGCCCTTCCGAGGTCCTTATTAAAAATGGCCAGCACTACCACTCTCTCCTTCTTTCGACTATTTTTTCTATTGAACCAGGAGATTCTAGCTATGAAACCAGCCCTGAATAAACACGAACTCCAATTCGATTATTTTTCAGACAATTACCAGCAGTTCGAGCATGATTTTTACCGCTTGGCAACGACTGCGACCCCCTTGGTCTTTTTAGAAGATGACCTGCTCCGTTCCATGTCAACAGGCCAGCGCAACTATTTCAGACTCCACCATACCCAGAGTCGCGATCATCGTGACCACTACTTTCACTTTCGCGTCTCCACCCATCCCCAATCTCCACTGACACGGATTTATACCTACCTAGGCCACAGCCCCACCACAGAATACAAAGCAACCTCCTAGAAAACTAGGAGGTTCTTTTATCATGTTGATGAAGAGGATTTCGCAACCCAACCAATCGCGTCTGCAGGTGGATTGTCCACATCAATCCAGATGAAGTCAATCCCAATTTCACCGTTTTTGAATTTGGAAAGACGGATACCATTGATTTCTAGTTGAGATAGTTTCTTACCCGTTAAGATCTCTCTATCTTTTAACTGAAAGACACCACGAAGAATCCAATTGCCAAGGATTTCTTGCTTATCAGTTGATTGAATGGCCTTCCCAGCTTCTTGATTGATATAGGCAGTAATCACATCACCTGATGATAAAAATCGTAGTTTAAAGGTCCGTTCTTCTTTTGGAAGCGCAAGCTTACTAGTACCTGGCTCAAACCTACCTATCCCTTTACCAAAAAAGTCTGGACGCTCCTCATGGAAATGTTTGGAGTCCGGAAGAGGGATATACACTTCACTAACCGGACGATACACCAGCTGTTCAATTTCTTTAATGAGTTTTTCATTACCTGTCTCGTGTACAAAGCGAATCAAGTCCTCACGAATGGACTTCATCTGAGCTTTTTCTTCCTTGGTAGACCATTTTTTCAAGAGGATTTCTTCCAAAGAGAAGGTTACAAAAGCAAGTTCTTCTGGAGCCAGACTGTCTTTAAATTTGTCCTGAATCTTTAAAATTCGTGGCAAGCGATCTTTCTTAGCTAGTTTAGATCCACCATTAAAGGCATTAAAACCAGAATTTTCTTCTACATTTCCATGTTTGTCTGTAATCACCCACGACACCGTCTCAAAAATCTCCGAATCACTTTTTTCCGAAGTCAATAAATGAAGGTGTTCAAAAAGATAAAAGGGATCTTCGACATAATCCACATCCCAGGTGTCAACTACAATCTCCTTATTCCTAAAGGTCATATGGAGCTGACTATCTGCTGCCGTGTATTTGTAATCATGCTGGCCATCTGTAAAACGGAAATTTGTCGGATTGTTCTTGGTCGTTGATCCTAAAATTTTGAGATTGTCTAGATCAACCGGCAGATAAGTTGTCTCTCCTACATGGATCTGAGGCTTGTGTCCTTTCGAAGTCGGCATCAAGACATGATAGACGGCTTCTACATGACTAGAATCAGAATGAAATCCCTTTATGAGAGCCTTAGACGATTCAATCCGTTGATTTCGCAAGGTCACAATCTCACGGGCCAGTTTTTCATAGCGAGCACGATTTTCTTTATCAGCTGTCTCCTTGTCCGGTGAAATCTCAGCATGAAATCGGATTTCACTCAACAGCTCATTCCAAGACTGTGAATCTTTCTTGAACTGCGCAATCTTTTGATCCCCTGAGTCCAAACCAAAGGATTTAATCCCAACCAAATACTTATGTTGCTCATCAACGACAAGCGAAGCATCATAAGAAGTATTGGCAATATCCTCACCAACAGCATGAAAAGCCTTCTGAAAAACAGTTTCCTGAAATTTAGAGTTGACGATAGGAGCGACATAGCTCTCTCGATCATCAGAATCTTCACCTTCTGCTTTCTGAGAAAAGGCCTCACTCAGACTGGCAAAGTTGGTAATGAGAGTCTTATATTTCTCTTTTTGTTCTTGTTTTAGGTGTTCCCACATAAATCAATCCTCACTTCTTATTTAAGTATATCAAAAGAAGACTAGTTTTTCACTAGTCCCCTTACTTATATAATTCGTTAAATAATGCTATAAAACTCTAAATTTCCACGTTTTTTTACCAATCTGAAATAATCTTCATCAGATAAAATGGCAAGACCATCCTCATAGGAGGCAATCTTCTTCTCTGCTTCCTCATAAGTGGAGACAAAATCTTTCACATAAGACTGGCCTTCAAACTGGCCATTCATCTTGGTATAGATAATGGCGAATTTTCCTGAACGATCCAGTTGAGACGGCCCATTGCTCTCATTAAGGGCAAAAGCAATCCGCTCTGCGATGCGTTTAATTACGGGAACGACCACACTATTTCCAGCCTGTTTATAAAGTTGGCCATTTGAAACACCTTCTGGGATTTTAAAGGATTTAGGATAGCCTTGGACATTGAAAGTTTCCTTTGGTGTTAACTTCCGAATCTCCCCACTGTCTGTCAGGATCAGAGGGACATTGTGCCCGCCAGTTCCCATATTAGCAGTTAAAGTAGGAACAACACCGTTTTTATTCTCCCGAACATATTGACGACGCCATTGGTAAACTGTATCTTGACTAGTCACTTCAAACTTCAACTGGTCGTAGAAATTTTGCTTCCCTTCTCGATAATAGTAGGCCTCATCTGGCTTAGCACCAAAATCAATAACATCACTCAAAGTCGTTGTCAGCTTGATTTCCTCTGGGAAGTTAAACAAGTCGTAGGCTTCTTTGGTATCAAAACCAACAATGTAGATCCGCTCACGGTTTTGTGGGATATTTCCGTAGTCTTTCCCGTTGAGAACCTTCCATTTGATGAAGTAGTTGTTCTCGGTCAAGGCTTCACGAATAACCTTAAAGGTATTCCCATGGTCATGACCGACCATGTTCTTGACATTTTCGATGAAAATCGCACGAGGTTTACATCCCTCAATCATGCGAAGCAATTCGAAGAAAAGATCGCCACGATCATCATCAAAGCCCTTGCGATAACCCGCAATACTAAAGGCCTGGCAAGGGAATCCTCCCATAATCACATCCACGCGCTCAGCCGGAATATCCTCTGGCTGAACAGCGTGAATATCACGACCATCCAAATAGGTATCTGGATAGTTTAACTGATAAGTCTGACGCGCATACTTATCAAACTCATTGGCATACACCACTCTGAACTCGTTGGTCTGTTCAAATCCCAACTCAATTCCCCCAACACCTGAGAAGAAAGCTGCAATATTGTACTTCTCAGGTCGGTTCGAACTTACAGAATTTGTCATGTAGTAACCTGCTTTCTATTCCAAAATATCAGCTTCCATTACATGAAAGTAATAATACAATTAATAATAGGGGTAAATAAATCACTATTTCTGATACCGAGAATAATGAACTATAAAATTTAACAATATTTTTATACTGTGTAACATTCATTGATAAATCAGATTCTTCCGTTACATTATCAATTATGTCGTTATACAGTTTTCTAAAAAGACGTTCCTGCCATAAATAATACGAATCTAATAGCCAAAAAAATATGATTGGAATTAGATAAATAAATATATTATTTCTAAACTCATCATTTTGTAAAAAAACAAATAAGCCGACTAATATTGTGATAGTCCATCCTTTAATGGCAAATGAATTTTGAGCCATACGAGAAATAGTTGACTGAACTATATCTATATGCTTTAATTTTGATTCTTTCATTTTATTTTTCCTCTAATAAAATACTTAATTTACTTTCAGAAATAATCTGGCCACCTAAATCTTCAAAATATGCTTTATTTGCTTCATAAGTTTTGCTCTCCTTATCATACAATTCACATACTGTTCTAATTAATCCAAACAATACATGGAAATGATTTTCAGTTGTATAAACTTCATCTTGATTCGGAGAAATATAGACAGTTGGATATACTTGATCTATATTTAAAGGCGCTTCTGGTTTTTCAGTTCCAGCTTTAATAATCCCATGTTCGGTTCTGACAATCCAACCAGCACCAATTTCTTGTAAAACACCAGGACTTTTACATGTTTTATTTGAGTAAATATATAATACGTATATTTGTTTCTGTGAGTAGCTTTGAATAAAGAATTCTCTAAGATAATCAAAAACATTTGACCCATATGGTACGCCTGATCTATTCTCTGGATCACTTGTGTATATAATCTCATTATTTTTGAAACCATTTAATAAAAGTAAACCATATATGATATTATTTAATTTTTGGTCACTTCTAGTATGACTTAATAATATTTTCCTTGTATCTTGATCTGTTGCAATTTTTTTAATACCCATCTCTGTTAAAACTTTATTAGCAACGTTTATATCTAAATTACCACTCTGTTTAACAGAATCTATGTAAGCAATGGTGGATTCTACACTTTCTTTAAGTTGTTTTTCCGCATCAATTTTTTTCTTTCTTTTACTTTCGTCACTGTTTTTTTTCTTTGCTTTGATAGCTTTTTCTTTCAATCGAAGTACTTGGGTAAGTATTTTTCCGGATTCTTCTATGAACTTTTGATAGCGAATATCATCACTTTTGTATCCTTGCCTATTACTCAAAGCCATATCCGGTAACGAAGTTTCCTCAAACTCATCAACATATAATTGACCAACAACATATACTTCATTCAATCGATTCTGTCCAATTTCATTTAAAACATTAAATTGACCTAACTTCTCGTGAGAATATATTGCTAAAAAGTTGTCGGGGAAATCTGTTGACTCTTTAGCTTTTAAACCACGTGTTGTATGATACGTCCCAATCCATCCTTTGATTTTTAAAACTCTATCAACTTCTTCCCCATCTTTATTTATTATTGAATAGGCGATTTCTCTCTCTTTTTCTTCCCGGAGATTTTCTTTTGCATATTTGGGAGCATCTTCTTTAAATTTATCTATAATATTGTATGTATCATTGCCGATGATCAAAAGGGAATCCAAACTTGTTGCTAGCGAATCAACAAAACTATCAGCAACTAATGTTCTCTTATCTTTTCCCTTAATGTGGATAATAAAAGGATTTTTCTTATCTGAACTCAATTGTGGGAAAAATTTAGATAAGTTTTTTTTCACAGTTATAGAAGTTGCTGGGATTTGAAATTCTGATTTTAGCATTTCAATTCTAGTTCCAGATACTGATATATTATTAAAATGTATATCAGTATCCTTAATTGGTAATAACTTACCATCTTTTGGAACACTTCTCGTTAACGTAAAACCAGACAGCTCTCCATTAGATTTTGTCATTACTCTAACTTCACTTGAAATTGCTAGGGCCGCCAACTTTCCAATTCCTTTTCTGCCCATTTTAGGTCTCTTGAATTTTCTACTTTTTGATTCAGCTTCTGTATTTCTTGTTGATTTTGCGACTTCAAGATATTTATTAACTGTCTCTTCATAAGTCATACCATGTCCATCATCTTCTATAATAATAGAGTCTCCAGATAGATCAAGCCATACATTTTCTGCATCAGCATCATAACTGTTTGCAATAAGTTCTGCTAATACATAATAAATATTAGTATAAAGACTGGGTCCTAAAAGCTCCAAGATTTCAGGACTAATATGTATAGGGTACTCTTTGCTAGAATTCATCAAGTTCCTCCAAATGGTTTATAATACTTTTACCAATGATCTCACCTAATTTAGGTGGCACTGCATTTCCAATTTGTAACGCTACTTGGGATATTGGGTAATTCCTACTCTGTTTAGGGTCAACAAACTCATAATTTAATGGAAATGTCTGCAAAAGTGCCCCTTCACGTAGACTTAAAGCTCTATCTTGTTCTGGATGACCAAACCTACCATTACCGATTCCAGGGAACTGAGTTGTAATAGTATTAGCAGGCTTGTCCCATTCCAATCGACCATAAACTGACCCAAACGATTTCCCACTGTCTTTTTTATATGCTTCCAAAAGAAGGTCGTCATCCCAATCTCTCCAAGTCCCTCCTGGTTTAGATTGTCTTATTCTTTTTAAGTTTAAGTCTGATAAATTTCTACTTCTATGTAGTGGATCATTTTCATAAATTTCTCCCGCTCTTATTTTAGGTAGTTTCCCTATAGCATCTCTAAGAGTAGGGTGAGTATCTGAATTGAACTCTGGTTCAATTAACGAAATATCTTCGAATTTTGACGCAAGTAAAAGTAGCCGTTTTCTTGTTTGAGGCACTCCGTAATCCGGAGCATATACCACCTTGTAAGTGACCTTGTAGCCATTCTTTTCTAATAAAGTAAGAAAACGATGAAATACTTCTCTTTTTTGCATCTGAGGAACATTTTCCATTGATACAATATCTGGTTTTACAAGTTCAACTTGTCTACCAAAACAATCCAAAAGGTCTATCTTCTTTTTTGTGTTTTCATTATTCTGATATTTATGGCTGTACGTTGAAAATGGTTGACAAGGAGCACAACCAATCAATACTTTTATATCAGTATCTGACGGATACAATCCCAAAATTTCGTCATCTTCAATTTCCTTTATATCTTTTAAAATAAATTTAGCATCATTATTGTACTCGTAGGCAAATTTACTTTTTTCATCAATATCATACCCAGCTACAACATTGATACCCGCCTGCTGAATACCGTACGTTAGACCGCCTACACCACAAAATAAATCAACTGCATTTATTTTCATACCGGCCTCCTATTACTTTTCGTTTTTACCTTTCATTCTACCATAAATCAACTAAAAAAGCAGATGCTGATATTAATTTTCAGAATCTGCTTAAAGTTTTTTTTATTTAACTAACTTCTTCATCTCATCAATACGTGCGACGGTCGCATCGTATTTCGCTTGGTAGTCGGCTTGTTTATCGCGTTCTTTTTGGACGACTTCTGGTTTGGCATTGGCTACGAAGCGTTCGTTAGAAAGCTTCTTACCGACCATGTCCAGTTCTTTTTGCCATTTAGCGAGTTCCTTGTCGAGACGAGCGAGTTCTTCTTCGACATTGAGGAGGTCTGCTAGTGGCAAGTAGATTTCTGCTCCTGTGATGACACTTGACATAGCGAGTTCAGGTGCAGGGATGTTTGATGCGATTTCCAAGTGTTCTGGATTTGTGAAGCGTTTGATGTAGTTGACATTGCTGTTAAAGAAGGCTTCCAAGTCGCTGTCGCTTGTCTTAACAAGAATCGTGATAGACTTGCTTGGAGCAACGTTTACTTCCGCACGCGCATTCCGAACAGCACGGATCAAGTCTTTGAGGCTTTCCACACCTGTGTGAGCAGCAAGATCTTCAAAGGCTGGGTTGACAGTTGGGTATTCTGCTGTAACGATCGAACCTTCTGAGATTTGCCCAAAGATTTCCTCTGTCACGAATGGCATGATTGGGTGAAGAAGACGAAGGATCTTGTCCAATGTGTAAAGGAGAACAGAACGTGTGATAACTTTCTCTTCTTCGTTATCGCTATAAAGGACTTCCTTAGTCAACTCAACGTACCAATCCGCAAACTCGTCCCAGATGAAGTTATAGAGGATGTGTCCAGCAACACCAAATTCAAACTTATCAAAGTTGGCCGTTGCTTTGCCGATCGTTTCATTGAGATTGTGGAGAATCCAGCGGTCTGTGACGTTTCCAGCTTCTTTGTTGACAACTTTTTCGACATTGGCCGTTGCTTGCTCAAGGGTCAAGCCTTCATTGTTCATGAGGATGTAGCGAGAGATGTTCCAGATCTTGTTAATGAAGTTCCAAGACGCATCCATTTTCTCGTAAGAGAAGCGCACGTCTTGCCCTGGCGCAGAACCGTTTGACAGGAACCAACGAAGGGCATCAGCACCGTATTTCTCAATAACATCCATTGGGTCAATCCCGTTCCCGAGAGATTTAGACATCTTGCGTCCTTGCTCGTCACGAATAAGACCGTGAATCAGGACGTTTTGGAATGGCTGACGACCCGTGAATTCCAAAGATTGGAAGATCATACGAGACACCCAGAAAAAGATGATGTCGTAACCTGTTACCAAGGTTGAAGTTGGGAAGTACCGTTTGAAGTCTTCTGAGTCCACATCCGGCCAGCCCATAGTTGAGAATGGCCAAAGGGCAGAACTGAACCAAGTATCCAAGACGTCTTCGTCCTGAGTCCATCCGTCGCCTTCTGGAGCTTCTTCACCGACGTACATTTCACCCTCAGCATTGTACCAAGCTGGGATTTGGTGACCCCACCAGAGCTGACGAGAGATGACCCAGTCGTGGACGTTTTCCATCCATTGAAGGAAGGTATCGTTGAAACGAGGTGGGTAGAATTCGACCTTGTCCTCTGTGTCTTGGTTGGCAATAGCATTTTGAGCCAATTGGTCCATCTTAACGAACCATTGCGTTGACAAGCGTGGCTCAACCACTACACCTGTACGCTCTGAGTGACCAACACTGTGGACACGTTTTTCGATTTTAACAAGGACACCGATTTCTTCCAACTTGGCAACGACTGCCTTACGAGCTTCAAAACGGTCCATGCCTGCAAATTCAAAGGCCAAGTCATTCATGGTTCCATCGTCGTTCATAACGTTGACTTGTGGCAAATTGTGACGTTGACCAACCAAGAAGTCGTTTGGATCGTGGGCAGGTGTGATTTTCACAACACCCGTACCAAATTCAGGATCTGCGTGCTCGTCTCCAACGATTGGGATGAGTTTGTTAGCGATTGGAAGAACGACATGTTTACCAATCAAATCCTTGTAGCGTGGATCTTCTGGATTGACCGCAACGGCCACGTCTCCAAACATAGTCTCAGGACGAGTGGTTGCCACTTCAAGGGCGCGTGAGCCATCTTCCAGCATGTAGTTCATGTGGTAGAAGGCACCTTCGACATCCTTGTGAATCACCTCGATATCAGAAAGGGCTGTGCGAGCTGCTGGATCCCAGTTGATGATAAACTCACCACGGTAGATCCAACCTTTCTTGTAAAGGTCGACAAAGACCTTACGAACGGCTTTTGACAAACCTTCGTCAAGAGTGAAACGCTCACGAGAGTAGTCTACAGAGAGCCCCATCTTGCCCCATTGTTCCTTGATAGTAGTGGCATATTCGTCTTTCCATTCCCAAACTTTGTCGAGGAATTTCTCACGACCCAGGTCGTAACGGGTAATGCCCTCACCACGCAAGCGCTCCTCAACCTTAGCCTGAGTCGCAATCCCCGCGTGGTCCATCCCTGGAAGCCAAAGCGTATCAAAACCTTGCATGCGTTTTTGACGGATGATGATATCCTGTAAAGTCGTATCCCAAGCGTGACCAAGGTGGAGTTTACCTGTAACGTTTGGAGGTGGAATCACGATTGAATAAGGCTTAGCCTTTTGATCGCCTGAAGGCTTGAAAACATCCGCATCAAGCCATTTTTGGTAACGACCAGCCTCAACCTCGGCTGGATTGTATTTAGGTGAAAGTTCTTTAGACATGTGTGTTCTCCTATCTTTTTATAACGGCCTAACTAGACCTTCTTCTATTCCTTTTTTTAAACTGCTAAAACAAACTCTTGTCATTGCTTCAGATTCCATTCCTTCAGAATATTTTTCTTCAGATTTCTTAGCAAAATTACGAAAATACCTCTCAACATGGTCACTTAAATAAACTGATTTATACTGCTCAAAATTATCAAACGAAGCAATGTAACCAATATAAACTTGAATTAACAAAGATTCGTCAAAATAAGCATCATTAACAAAATGATAATTTGTTTTTTTATCTAAAAGAAATTTATTCAACTCTGTAATTAAGTTATATTGTTGTTCATTTAAATCAAAATATTTCTCATTTAATAATACCCTCTTATCAGGTTTATTAAAATCATACCTAGTGTTTGCTGTTATTTGTGAAACCAACTTTCCAATCAAAACAACAATCATATCTGTTATTTGTAATCCGACATAGTCTCTAGAATTACAAGACTCTTCAATTTTATTAATTTTTAAACGACTAAATATGTCACTAGGTATTCCTTCATCTAAGAAAAGGATCCATTCAATGTTATCATCAGGATATCTTTGCTCGGTCACCCACAAATCAAATGCCCACTTTACCTTATTCCAATCGAAAGATAGTTTTAAGTCCGGTTCAAACAACTTAATTTTATGGTCATTAATTACCCTATCCATTGAAATAATGAGTTGTTGGTAAATAACTAATTGCCGAGCCATCCTCATATTTCCTTGATTATTATTAATTATCCTATTCAAATCCTGCTTTATTAGTTTCAACAAAGGTCTTGTTGGCAATGTTTTATCCAATAAAGCTTCAATAACTTTTCTTGAAGCCTCAATTTCAGCATATTTGGTTAAAACATATTTAGCAATAAACGGTGAAAAATCTGTCTCTTCATCTAAAAAATAAAAGAAGTTAGTTAATCTTGATGAGGTAATAATTGACATTTTGCTAATCATAAACAATAAATTATCAACTTCGAATTTATTTAGCATCTTAAAGATGGCTAAATAAAACTGAACTTCATTATTTTTCATAGAAGCAATTCCATACTCAAAGTTTGATTTCAACAAATCTAAACCTTTAAGTTCTTTATTCTTATTTTTTAATGATTGCCAAAGTTGTTTTCTGCTTGATAAATAAGTTTCAACAATTTGATTATACTCCTGTTCAATTAATTCATAGACTACTTTATCAATTTGAATCACATTAGCAACATAGGAATGCATATTATCGTTAGCATAAGATAATTTATTTTGTTTATCAAATGGCTGTGTAATTTTAAAAGAATTTTGTGGACCTTTTTCGTCCATAAATAGATAATTCATTCTCTCTCTTTTTTCCTCAACTGTTCGATTTTCTCAAACAGTTCAACTAACAGTTTAAACTCTCCCACTCACTCTTCAGCAAGCCATACCTCAAATCATCACAGCGATTGCCCTGAGCATCTTTGCGGTCTCGGATACAAGCTTCAAGGGTAAAGCCAAGCTTCTCGGCAACTCGTTGACTTTGGACATTGTAACCAAAGCAGACCAGTTCTATCTTGTGAAGATCCAGTTCTTTGAAAGCTAGATCAATCAAAGCACGCGCCGCTTCGGGCACATAACCTCGTCCCCAATAGTCTGGGTGCAAGGTATAGCCAATCTCCAACACATCGTCTTCGTGGCGGTGATTGAAATCGACTGAGCCTATGATTTTATCCGTCCCTTTGACTACAATGCCGTAACCCGCTGGGAGATTATCCTTTTGGTTACGCTCAGGAAGGATATGCTCTAGGTAATAAATCTCATCTTCCAAGGTTTTGACGGGTGGAAAGCCTGCTGGGTAAGAAACTTCTGGGAGACTAGCGTAGGCATAGATATCCTCGGCATCCGCTACGGTACGGACTCGCAAGACCAGTCGCTCGGTCTCTATTTGTCCTGGTAACTCTACTCTTGTCATCTTCTTCCCTCGCTTTCTACAAAAAATCGCCCCTGTCATCAATCTGACAGGGACGAATGTGTTTAATCCGCGGTACCACCCAATTTCGGGCAAGGCCCGCAACTTTGTTTATTTCATTTTCATCCATTAGCAACCAGTTTTGACACATTTGTGGACTTCTCAGCACCGCCACTTTCTGTAAAATGTGGGATTCAAAACACCTCTAACAGCTTCATTTTATCAAGTTTTCCTGGAAATAGCAAGAAATCACAAAAGCAATTATTTGAATTTGACTCCAAGCTCTTGCAATTTTTTGATGGTTGCTGGGCCGATTCCTTTAAGGGCCAACAACTCTTTTTCTGTCCAGTTTGCGAAGTCCGCAACAGAGCGAATACCTTCATCATAGAATGTTTGCGCACGATCAAGGGCTACACCTTCCAAGCTTGCAGCGAATTCTTCCACTGAAGAAGCTGCTTGTTTCACTTCTTTCGCTACTGCTTTTGCTGCTTTCTCAACTTTCTTAGGTGCCTCTTTAACAGCTGCTTCTACAGTTGCGACAGCTTTTTTCAAAAGGTGTCTATTTTGATGTTTGTATTGTTTCGCACGGTTAACGTTCTTCTTTGCCATTTTTCCTCCTACGTATCCAGTGATCAATCCCTAAGGCAACAAGGTTTCATCACCAATATTACTTTCGATAATTCGTTGACGTCTGCTCAACTTTTTTATTGTAACACAATCCCTCGAAAAATCAAGTCATTGCACTATTTTCAGCCAAATCCAGCTAGTCAAAGGCCTTCACAGAGAGCCTTTAATAGGTTCTCTCTCCAAACAAGCCATCTGGAAGATCGTGGAAACCTTTCCCTTCGTGGTAGTTGGCAAACTTCCCTTGCAAGAATTGATAGGCATCCAAGCGACTCTCGTAGCGGATCATGGCTTCCTTGGCCCGCTCGTCCTGATCCTCTTCATAGACCTTCTTGCTTTCTGTCAGGGCCATCTCATTGATCATGACCTGGGTCTTGATCCAAGCCTCAAATTCTTTCATAAATTCTTTTTCGTAACTCATTCTTACTCCAATCCTCTATAAAATTCACTATCGATCTCCCGATAGGGTTGGATATCCTGGACATATTCCAAGACACCTTGAAATTCTCCAGCTTCATCGCGCACTGCTGCATAGGTCACATGGACAAATTTCCCACGTGATTCTGATTTAAACCACATTTCGTACTTGTCTTTTTTCCCTTCGCGAAGCCCCTGCATGATGGCTTTGACCTTCTCCAAGTATTTCGGAGGGTGACACAGTTCGACATTGCGTCCTACCTGCGACGGCGTCCGTTTGAAGATCATTTCCTCAAAAGGCGCTGCATCATTGTAATATTGGAAAATATCATCCTTATTGACAAAGGTGATCTCCATCGGTAAATGATTCAAGATCAAGTTAGCCTGCTCCACAGAGAGAAAGCCATGCCCAAAAGCTTGTTGCTGTTGGCGATCGAAACTCTCTTCCTTTTTCTTAGGCGTGAAGGTAATGGTCAATTGTCCCTCAGGAGTCTCAATGACCTGACGCTGCTCGCCTCCTTCTGAAGAAGGAAGGGCCTCCCCTGAACCTTCTGACTCTCTTGCTCCTTCTTCCTTGAAGTCCACGCGTTTCGGCACCCATTTCTCACTCGGAATGATAATAGCATAACCATAAGCCTCGCTTTCTTCCGCGATGGAGAGCCAATCATCCTGAGTAAAGGCCTCCAGCAAAATCATCAAGAGGATCGATTCTTCCTTGAAGATCATAGCCTCAAACTCTTGCGCAAAGGCTTCAAAGTGTTCCTTGACTTCTGAGATAGGAGAATCAGGCAGGCCTTTGGCCAGGTCCAAAGCTTTCGCAAAAAGTTCTCGAATCTGGTCATCTACTCCCCACATGACTTTGGGAGGGGAATCATGCCCATAGCGCTCCATAATAGGAAACATCAACTCTTCCTTCCGACGGTAATGGCGATCAAATTGACCCACCAAGCCTAGCTGACGCAAGAGGCCTTTCTGAATCTCTTGGATCATCTCAGGATCCTCCGTCGTCTCATAATTATCCAGCAAGCGGCGGACCCGCATCATAGCGGCCCGAAGGGCTAGATTCTCCTGTTTAAAAATCTGAACCGGGTGACCTGGATGGTCTGTATCTGCCACTTCGACCCCTTGTACAGCATTCTTAAAGAGATTGGCATGGACATCGCACAGCTCCATAACATCCTCAAAGGTGATGCCTGCATCGGAGTTCATCAGTTCATGCTCCATGAGGGAAATCTCAATCGCAGACACCCCGCTAAAGGTCGCATCAAAGCGCTCTTGGACCGACTCAGGAGAAGCTCCATGATGCAGGTCTAATAAGATATCTCTTAAGACATGAATTCGTTCATCACTCATTAGTCTAGCCCCACTACTTCATAGCCATTGGCCTCTAGTGTTCGTACAATCTTCTCCATAGGAGTACCTTCTAATTTTGATCCTTGTTTCAAGGAAACCTTGCGCCCAACTGTATTGCGCATGATCGGATTGGCTAAGGGTTTAAAGCCCAACTCCACCAACAAATCTAACACTTCCGGATGTTGATCAATGACTTGAGCAACTGGAATCGATACATCAATTTTATTGTCCATCTCTCACTCTCACATTTCTTCTCTCATCTAAGCTCTTGGGAAACTAAGACTCCTCCTGGGAAAGCTCTTCGGCTCTCTGATTGGCCCGTTCTTCTCCCCACCAAAAGGGCATCAACTCTCCCAGAGTAATAGTCTTCCGACTCTCATAATCGACCATAAACTCCAACTGGCTATTGGCTGAATCAAGTTCCATTAAGAACTCTCGACAAGCCCCACAAGGCATTCCAGAGCCACCGCCATAAGGTGGTCGATCTCGGAAGGCTAAAATTCGTTTTACCTTGGTTTGACCAGATGCTTGGTACATATTAAAGAGAGCCGCTCGTTCCGCACACAAATGGAAGACTCCACAAGTCCCTTCCATACAAAAGCCTGTAAAAATTTGTCCGTCCTCTGCCTCAATAGCCGCAACCACGTGTTGTGCATAGACAAAATCAGATACTTCATGGGGACGGTAGAGGGCCTTGGCCTTTTCATACATGATTTCCCAAATATCCATTGTTGATTCCTGTTCTATTAAGCTTTCTTGACTAACTTCACCACAGCCTCTGTCCGAGCTGTATGGGGAAACATATCTACTGACTGGATGTAGACAACATCATATACCTTGGTCAAGTCTACAAGATCTCGTGCCAAGGTCGAAACATTACAAGAAACGTAGACCATCTTTTGAGGAGCATAGCGCAACAAGGTATCAATCAATTGAACTCCCAACCCTGTTCGAGGTGGATCCACAATGACTGCATCTGCTCGATAGCCTTCTTTGTACCAGCGAGGGATGATTTCCTCAGCCGTCCCAGCTTCATAGTGGGTGTTATCAAAGCCCATCTGCTTCGCATTGTATTTGGCATCTTCAATCGCTTCAGGGATAATATCCATCCCCCGTACACTCTTGACCTTGTCCGCAAAGGCGAAACCAATGGTCCCAACCCCGCAGTAGGCATCAATCAAATGGTCCTCTGGTGATACATCTAAGGCCTTCACAGCCTCACTATAGAGGACTTCGGTTTGTTCAGGATTTAACTGGTAAAAGGCCCGAGGAGACAAGGAAAATTCATAATCCAAGACCCCTTCTCGAATGGTCTCCTGTCCCCAAATAATCTGCGTCTTCTCCCCATAAATCTCGCTGGATTTAGAAGTGTTCAGATTGACTGCCACCGTCACAATTTCAGGGTATTTTTCTACCAAATCCGCAACCAAGTCTGTTAAATTGATTTGTCGACTCGTCACCACGATCATTTGGACCTGTCCAGTCTTGCGAGCCCGACGCACCATGATGGTTCGAACCCCCAATTGCTTCCGATCATCTGAAATTGGAATCTGGTAGTAGGTTAATAACTCCGCTACATGATTAGCAATTTCCTGAATGACCGGATCCTGGACCAGACAGTCCCTTAATTCCACCAAATAATGGGAATTTTGAGCGTATAAACCAGCCTTGACCTGCCCCTTAAATTTACGCGTCTGAAATTGGAGCTTAGCCCGATAATACTGAGGTTTTTCCATCCCAAGCGTCGGATGGATCAGATAATTTTCATAGCCTGTAGGAGCATATTTTTTCAAGGCCTGCTGCAATAAGTCTGTTTTGAACTCCAACTGCTTGCTGTACTTCAGATGCATGATTTGGCAGCCCCCACAGGTCTCATAAATATCACAGGTTGGCGTTACCCGATACTTGGAAGCCTTGTTGACGGACAATAGCTTGGCTTCTGCAAAATTCTTCCGAATCGCCGTAATTTGGCAAAAGACATCTTCACCCTTTAAAGCCCCAGGCACGAAGACCAAGGTCTTCTTGTAAAAGCCAATCCCTTCTCCGTTAATTCCCATTCGCTTGATTTTCAAAGGAATTCTTTGTTTAACTTTTAAATCCATATGTCTATTATACCATGTAGTTTCTCATTCGTTTAGAATATGATAGAATTGAAAAGAAAAACAAGGAATCATGGACCATTTCTCAAAAATACTACGAATAATAAAAGAGAAAGACCGATCATTTACCATCATAAAACTCAAACGAAACAGGAATCTTATGAAAATTACCAAATTAGAAAAGAAAAAACGTCTCTACCTTCTAGAGCTGGATCAAGCCGAATCCCTCTACATTACAGAAGACACCATCGTCCGCTTCATGCTCTCACGAGAAAAGGAAATTAGCCAGGAAGAACTCAAGGAAATCCAAGCCTTTGCTCAGCTTTCCCACGCTAAGAATTTAGCCCTTTATCACCTTTCTTTTAAAGCCCGTACAGCTCGTGAAGTTCGCGACTACTTAGCCAAGCATGAAATCGACGAATCCACTATTGAAACTGTCATTAACACCCTAAAAGAGGACAAATGGATCGATGACTTAGCCTATACTCGGGCTATCTTTCAATCCAATCATCTCTCGGGTGACAAGGGGCCCTATCTCCTCAAGCAAAAGCTCATTCAAAAAGGAGTCTCTTCCCACTATATAGATCAGATCACCTCAGAATTTGATTTTCCCGAGGTAGCTCAACGAACTGCCCAAAAATTAGCCAAACAATACGCTAAAAGACTTCCACCACGAGCCTTAAAAGATAAAATCACACAAAATCTTATCAATAAAGGCTTCAGTTATGAAGTTGCCAAGCAAGCCTATCACCAGTTGGATATTGAGCTAGATGAAGAACAAACACTCGACCTGATTATGAAGGAACTGGAAAAGCAACATCAAAAATATTCTAGAAAATATGAAGGCTATGAGCTCAAACAACGCCTCACTCAAGCACTAGCGCGCAAAGGCTACGACTACTCTGACATTTCTACAGCTCTTCGCGAATTCCTTTAAATAAAAATTCACATGAAAATCCCTTATTTTCATGAAAATATGATACAATATAGAGGATGTACTTAGATTGTAGAAAGTTGGTAAGTTATGAAACTACCTAAAGAAGGCGACTTTATTACAATTCAAAGTTATAAACATGATGGAAGTCTCCACCGAACGTGGCGGGACACCATGGTACTAAAAACTACGGAAAACGCACTGATCGGCGTCAATGATCATACTCTCGTTACAGAGAGCGATGGTAGAAGATGGATTACCAGAGAGCCAGCAATCGTTTACTTTCATAAGAAGTATTGGTTCAATATCATCGCTATGATACGAGAAAATGAAGTGTCCTACTATTGTAATCTAGCCAGTCCATTTTATATGGATCAAGAGGCACTAAAGTATATTGATTATGATCTTGATGTCAAAGTTTTTCCTGGTGGTGATAAGAAACTGCTGGACGTAGAAGAATACGAACAGCACAAACGTAAAATGAACTATTCAGATGACATTGACTTTATCCTAAAAGAAAATGTCAAAATCCTTGTAGATTGGATCAACAATCAATTAGGTCCTTTCTCTGAGGAATACATCAAAATTTGGTACAACCGTTATGTTGAACTGCGAAATAAATAAAGTTGAAAAGAGCGAAAGCTCTTTTTTTCGAACTTAATACTTGCAATATACACTTAAAACAAGTACTATGTACTTAACAAAAAGAGGAAGGGAGATACTATGGCGTTTACGAATACTCGAGGTCGCTATGCTAGTTTTGGTGTAATGACCAGTTTACCAGATGATATTATTGATAGTTTCTGGTATGTCATTGACAACTACCTCAAACATGTCTATCCCTTAAACTCTGTTCTAAAATTTGAACTCATCAATCGAAAAGGAAAAACAACTTTACGATTCAGTCAAAAAGACTTCCCCTTAGAAATTGCAGTTGATTTCCTAATTCCCTTCGACCCCTATTATCCAAGACAAGTCAGAATTGTCGATAATAAGGGGCGAGAAACCATCATGCTGATTGACGAGTACCAACTCTTATAAAAGAAAAAGGCCACTTGGCCTTTTTTTCATTGCAAAATAAAAAAGGTCATCTGACCTTTCTACACTATCGGGAAGACAGGATTCGAACCTGCGACACCTTGGTCCCAAACCAAGTACTCTACCAAGCTGAGCTACTTCCCGAACTAAAGCTTACGCTTTATGCACCCTAGAGGAGTCGAACCTCTAACCGCCTGATTCGTAGTCAGGTACTCTATCCAGTTGAGCTAAGGGTGCTCGTTCTTATTCAATTCTTACATAGTCTTGCGACCATGCACCCTAGAGGAGTCGAACCTCTAACCGCCTGATTCGTAGTCAGGTACTCTATCCAGTTGAGCTAAGGGTGCTTCTTCTCCAACCTAAGTCTATGCCGAGGACCGGAATCGAACCGGTACGATCGTTACCAATCGCAGGATTTTAAGTCCTGTGCGTCTGCCAGTTCCGCCACCCCGGCCTCCTCAAGCGAACGACGGGATTCGAACCCGCGACCCCCACCTTGGCAAGGTGGTGTTCTACCACTGAACTACGTTCGCATCTGTTTCTTTATATAAAAAAATGCCGGCTACATGACTTGAACACGCGACCCTCTGATTACAAATCAGATGCTCTACCAACTGAGCTAAGCCGGCTCATTATTATTCTTTTATGCGGGTTAAGGGACTTGAACCCCCACGCCGTAAAGCGCCAGATCCTAAATCTGGTGCGTCTGCCAATTCCGCCAAACCCGCTATAATGACCCGTACTGGGCTCGAACCAGTGACCCATTGATTAAAAGTCAATTGCTCTACCAACTGAGCTAACGAGTCGTATCATTATCTGCTAGAAACTAAGTTCCTACGGTCCCGACGGGAATCGAACCCGCGATCTTCGCCGTGACAGGGCGACGTGATAACCGCTACACTACGGGACCTATGGGAGTTAACGGGATCGAACCGCTGACCCTCTGCTTGTAAGGCAGATGCTCTCCCAGCTGAGCTAAACTCCCAAATGGTCGTTTAACTCACTGGACCCCTGTCGTGCACTGACTTACGTCAGTTTCGACAAAGTCGAACTTACGTTCTCCTTAGCTGAGCTAAACTCCCAAAAAAGGAAGTCTTTTAACTTCCTATCTTGCTAAGCGACTACCATATCTCACAGGGGGCAACCCCCAACTACTTCCGGCGTTCTAGGGCTTAACTTCTGTGTTCGG